>NZ_JBIDCI010000012.1:0-292936 GCF_043204535.1 Streptomyces sp. NPDC047853
GCAGTGGCTGCACACCTACAATCACCACCGCGGACACACCGCGCTGAAAGGCCAACCACCCGCCAGCCGCGTCCCCAACCTCACGGGTCAGTACAGCTAGCCGGCCGGATGCCCTCCAGGGTGAGCAGCCGCGTCTTGCGTTCGAGGCCGCCCGCGTATCCGGTGAGAGAGCCGTCGGCGCCGATCACGCGATGGCAGGGGCGCAGGATCAGCAGCGGGTTGGCACCGATCGCGCCGCCCACCGCGCGGACCGCGGGGCGGGAGGCGCCGATCCGCGCGGCGATCTCGCCGTACGTCGTGGTCGCGCCGTAGGGCACGTCGTCCAGGGCGGCCCACACGCGTTCCCGGAAGGCGGTGCCCTCGGCGCGCAGCGGCAGCCGGAACTCCCGCAGCTCTCCGGCGAAGTAGGCGGCGAGCTGCTCCCGGGCCGCCCGGAAGGGCCCGGCGTCCTGCCGCCAGCCGTCCTGGACGCTCCGGCCGCCCTTCTGCCCGGGCACGGACAGGGAGCTGAGCGCCCCGTCCGGGCCCGCGGTGAGGAGCAGCGGGCCGACGGGGCTGTCGACCTCGCTCCAGTAGGTCATGGCGGTGCCGGTCGTGGTGGTCATCGGTGCTGCTCCCACTCTCCTGCTGCGCGCAGGTGGTTCACGGCGTACGAGCGCCAGGGGCGCCAGGTGTCGGGCACGGCGGTGCCGGGCGGGGCCACGTCGGGGTCGCCGAGGGCGCGGGTGCGGACGACGGCGGCGGTGCGGGCGTCCATGCCGGGCACGGCGAGCAGCGCGCGTTCGGCGTCGTCCCGGTCGGCGCCGGGGTCCAGGCGCAGGGCGCCGTCGGCGAGCGCCGCGGCGAGCGCGCCCAGGGGGCCGCCCGGCTCGGCGCCGGCGAGGACGGCCGGTTCGGGGAAGAGGTGGGTCAGGGCGCCGCACGGCGCGTCCAGCGTCTTGCCGTACCGCTGCACCAGGCGCTCGGCTTCCGCCCGTCCCGCCACCGTCCGGACGGCGAGTTCGCCGGGGTCGGCGGTGCCGGGTGAGCGCAGTCCGGGGCGGGCGGCGACGAGGGGCGCGAGCCGGGGGTCGGCGCCGAGCCGCTCGTCCACGGCGTACGGATCGGCGTCCAGGTCGAACAGCCGGCGCAGCCGCTGCACGGAGGTGGTCAGGTCGCGGAGGTCGGTGAGGTGGAGTCGGGCGTCCAGCCAGCCGCCGGTGCCGGAGCGCGGTCCGCCGGGCCGCTCGTCGACGGCGACGATCCCGGTGCCGTACGGCAGGCGCAGGGTGCGCCGGTAGACGCGGCGGCCGGGCGGGCCGCTCACCTCTTCGACGCCGGCCACCGCCTCGTGCTGGAGCAGGTCGAAGACGGGGCCGTGCTGGTAGGGGCCGCGGTGGGCGAGCCGCAGGGGGATGCCGGCCGAGGGGGTGGCGCCGCGGCGGGCGGGCCGGTCACGGGCCGGGGCGGCGGCGCGCAGCGCGCTCGGGGTGGCCGCGTACACGGCCCTGATCGTGTCGTTGAACTGCCGCACGCTGGCGAAGCCGGCGGCGAAGGCGATCTCGGTCACCGGCAGGCCGGTGGTCTGCAGCAGGACGCGCGCGGTGTGCGCCCGCTGGGCGCGGGCCAGGGCCACGGGCCCGGCGCCCAGCTCGGCGGTGAGCTGCCGCTGCACCTGGCGGGCGCTGTAGCCGAGCCGGCCGGCGAGTCCGGCGACGCCCTCGCGGTCGACGACGCCGTCGCCGATCAGCCGCATGGCCCGGCCGACGACGTCGGCGCGGACGTTCCAGTCCGCCGAGCCCGGCACGGCGTCCGGGCGGCACCGCCGGCAGGCCCGGAAGCCCGAGCCCTGGGCGGCGGCGGCCGTCGCGAAGAACCGCACGTTGCGCCGCTTCGGGGTGACCGCCGGGCAGCTGGGCCGGCAGTAGATGCCGGTGGTCTCCACCGCGAAGAAGAAGGCGCCGTCGAACCGGGCGTCCCGGCTGCGGACCGCCTCGTACCTGCTGTCCTCGTACGCGCTGTCCTCGTACGCGCCGTCCCCGTTACCGCTGTTCTCGCGCCGCGCGGGCTCCGCGCGCTCCTTCACGTTCTGCGTCACGCTGTCCAGTCTCCGCCAGACCGGCGGACCGGGCTGGCGGAAATCGGACATCGCGTCGCAGGAGGGGTGGCGCCGCTACCGCACGCGGCCCCGCTTGGCCTCCATCGCCGCCTTGCCCATGGCGCCCCGGCGCTTCCACTCCTTGCGGATCTCGGCGCGCAGGCGGGCATCGGTCTTGGCGACGATGCGCTGGTTCTCCCGCATGAGCTTGCGGTAGCTCTCCAGCCGGCGTTCGGGCAGCTCGCCGCTGTCGAGGGCGGCGAGGACGGCGCAGCCCGGCTCGCTCTCGTGGGCGCAGTCGTGGAACCGGCAGTCGCGGCCCAGTTCCTCGATCTCGGCGAACACCTGCCCGACGCCGGTGCTCGCGTCCCAGAGCCCGACGCCCCGCAGCCCGGGGGTGTCGATGAGCACTCCCCCGCCGGGCATGGCGAGGAGGTTGCGGGTGGTGGTGGTGTGCCGGCCCTTGCCGTCGACGTCCCGGATGGCCTGCACGTCCATGACGTCCTCGCCGAGCAGCGCGTTGGCGAGGGTGGACTTGCCGGCACCGGACTGCCCGAGCAGCACGGCCGTGCCCCCGGAGACCACGGCGGCGAGGACGTCGAGCCCCTCCCCGTGCTCGGCGCTGACGGACAGCACCGTCACGCCGGGCGCGGCGGTCTCCACGTCCTGGACCAGGTGGGCCAGGGTCACCGGGTCGGGAACGAGGTCGGCCTTGGTGAGCACGACCAGGGGCTGCGCCCCGGACTCCCAGGCGAGGGCGAGGAACCGCTCGATGCGGGCGAGGTCGAGTTCGACCGCGAGGGACACGGCGACGATGGCGTGGTCGACGTTGGCCGCGAGGATCTGTCCCTCGGACCGCTTGGAGGAGGTGGAGCGTACGAAGGCCGTACGGCGCGGCAGGTACGTCCGTACGTAGCGCGGGGTGCCGTCGGGTTCGACGGCGACCCAGTCGCCGGTGCAGACGACGCGCAGGGGGTCGTGCGGGGTGACGAACGCGGTGTCGGCCCGCAGGGTCCCGTCGCTGGTGACGACGTCGCACTGACCGCGGTCGACCCGGACGACGCGGCCGGGCAGCAGCCCTTCGGCGGCGTACGGGGCGAAGGCGTCGGCCCAGTCCTCGTCCCAGCCGTAGGGGGTCAGGGTGGAGTGAGCGGTGAACGGGGTGGTGGAAGACAAGGGGTTGCCCTTCGGGGGGGCGGCCCCGGCGCGGGGACTCAGGAGGCCCGGAGGCGGCCGGCGGCCACGGAGGTGGACGTGATGGGTTGCTGGATGCGGGCAGCGCCCGTCGCAATGACAGCCATCGGTCGACACCTCCTCACTCGTACGTTCCTCACCGCGCGGCGATCGCCGCGTGACGTGCCGCCACAGTAGCCCGTCCCCACCACGGCCCGTCAACGCGTTTTCCGGCCGGGACGGCGGGCGTCGGGCGCTCACCCGCTCTCGCACTCCCGGCCGTTCAGCGTGAAGCCGTCCGGCGGGGCGTTCCTGCCGCGCCAGGAGGCGATGAAGCCGAAGGCGAGGCGGCCGCCCGCGGGGACGGAGGCGTTGTGGTCGGCGGCCGTCGCGGTGGCCCGGGCGCCGGTCTGGGCGTACCCGGCGTCCCACATCTGGCCGATCCGCTGGCCGTCGGGGAAGGTCCACGCGACCTGCCAGGAGTCGAGGGCGCGGGTGGTGGTGACGCTCACGGTGGCCTGGAAGCCGTCGGGCCACTGGTTGACGAGGTCGTAGCGGACACGGCAGGCGGCGGGGGCGGGCGTGCCGGGGTCCGGGGCCGGGGCGCGGTCGGGGCCTGTCGGTTCCCCGGCGCTCGCGGTGGGTGCCGTGGGTGTGGCGGTGCCCTGGGGTGCCGGGTCGGGGTCCTTCTTCCGCGGGGTCCGGTCCACGACCGGTGCGGTGGCACCGGTGGAGGCCCGCGCCCCTTCCGGTGTCGGCCGGCTGTCCGCCCGCGGCGGCGCGGGCTGCGGGATGACGACCGGGCGGCGGTCCGCGGTGCCGGTGGGCGCCGCGGCGTCGTCGGCGGTGCCGCGGGAGGTGACCAGGGTGACGGTGAGCGCCAGCAGGGACACCAGGCCGGCGGTGGCGAGGAGGCCGCCGCGGACGAGCCGGGTCCGGTGGTCGCCGTCGGGTGCCCCGTCGGCGCGGTCGTCGTCGGCCTGGCTCCCGGCGGCGCGTCGCGCCCGGGCGTCGCGGCGGCGGCGTTCCAGGTGCGCGAGCCCGCCCCAGCCGAGCACTCCGGCGGCGAGGGCCGCGGGCAGCCGGTCGTCGTGCGGGCTCAGACAGGCGGCGGCCTCGGCGCAGTCGGGGCAGTCGGCGAGGTGCCGGGAGAGGTCGTCGGGGACGTCGGCGGCGGGCGACCTGGTGACCGCGTCCAGGAGCCGGGCGTAGCCCCGGCAGGGCGGGGCCGGTGGCGCGTCGAGGTGGCCGCGTCGGCAGCGGTCCCGGAACAGCCGGCGCACCTGGGCGAGCTCCCCGGAGACCCTGGCGGGGTCGAGGCCGAGGCGGCGGGCCACCACCGGCGGCGGCAGGACCTCGACGTCGGCCAGCCACAGCAGCTCCGCGTCCGGTTCCTGCATGTCCTTGAGGCCGCGCAGCGCGAGCGGGCGACGCGGCGGCGGTCCCGTGTAGCGGGCGGACCGGGCGGAGCCCAGCCACTGCCGCAGTCCGGGGTCGAGTGCCTGCCCCCGGCCGCCGTCCTCCCAGGCGGCCGCCGTGGTGCGTACGGCGGTCAGGAGCAGCGCGGTGCGGGGCAGCCGGGACGGCGGGCGGGCGGTGGCCGGACCGGCGGCGCGGACCTCGCGCAGGCCGTGGGTGAACGCCTCGGCGGCCAGCCGGGCGGCCGCCTCCGGACCGGTCGTGCACAGGGCGGCGTAGGAGAGGACCGTGTCCCGGCACTCCGCGAGCAGCGCGGCCTCGGCGGCGTCCTTGAGGGTCGGCAGGTCGGGCATCGGACTCCTGCGTCCACGGGTGAGGCCAACTCGCCACACGGTCGGAGGAGTTGGGGCCGGGTCTCGCGGCAGCGCAGAGCTTCGCACGTCTTCCGCACGACTGACAAGCGGCCGGTCGGGACGAGGAGCGGGAGGGCGAAGACCGGCGGGCGCGGTGTGCCGCCCGCCGGTCCGCACGCCGGCTCACACCTCGACGGGCGCGTCCTCGGGCAGGCTGTCCATGAAGGAGCTGACGGAGAAGACCGCGTTGCCGGCGCCGGGCGGGCCGTAGCCGGGGGGCGAGGAGAGGCCGAACTCGTCCATCGTCTGCCGGTAGGCCTGGAGGAGCCGGATGTGGTACTCCAGCGGCGCGCCCTGCGGGTTGGCCTTGCCGAGCGGGGTGGTGGGCTCGGGGCACCAGGTGGTGAAGCGGGGCGTGATGCCCCGGGACATGAAGAAGCGCAGGCCCTCGGTGGTGGAGGCGATGGCCTCGTCGACGGTCTTGAAGCCGAAGGGCTCGGCCATCTCGACGCCCGCCACGAAGTTCGGGATCACGTTGCGCGCGCCGAAGACCTCGGTGGAGTCCAGGATGCGCTTGTGCCACTCGTCGCGGCCGACGTAGCGCTCCTTGCCGGGGCAGTACATCTTGAACAGGTACTCGTCCCACACCTCGTAGTTGGGGTGGTAGATCTGGACGCCGTAGTCCTTGAAGCGCTGCACGTCGTCCTTGGGCAGGGCCTGCGCGACGACCTTGCCGATCCAGCGGCCGGGGAAGTGCTCCTCGATGGCCTTGGCGTAGCGCCCGTAGAAGTCCGCCTCGTCCAGACCCTGGACCTTCGACGTGATCGCGCCGCCGGTGAGGGTGTAGGCGGTGGAGGTCTTCGCCGTGTCGTACCTGTTGATGATGTCCAGCGCTTCGAGGACCTCGTCGACGTCCTTCACACCGGTGTACGGGCGGCCCGCCGCCTTGTGCTGGCGCCAGTTGTGGTTGATGTCGCAGTACTGGCACTCCTCCTTGGCGCCGAAGTACTGGCAGACCCGGAAGGCGGTCAGGTAGATCAGGTAGCCCCACTGGATGGTGGGAGCCACCTCCATGACCGACTTCCCGTTGGCGAGCTTGTGTCGGTAGTACTCCGGCATGGGCGGCACGCCGACGTCGGAGATCCGCTTGCCGTCGAGGTACAGGCCGAGCTGGTTGTGCTCGTCGGCCGCGACGCGGTACGGCGAGGACGGGTTCACGCGGACCGAGACGACGGTGCGGCGCAGGTCGTAGGGGCCGCCGGTGAGGATGATCTCCTCGGGCGGGCGGCGCAGCGCGGCCTCGCCCAGCTCGGGCAGGGTGCCGTGGTCGAAGGAGAAGATGAAGTACGACTTCGGCTTGACCTCGCCGTCCTCGTTGTCACTCAGCGCGGAGGGGTCGAAGGCCACCCCGCCGCGGAGCAGGTCCTCCTTGAAGACGGCTTCCCGCGGTACGTGCGGAAAGCGCTCCATAAGATCCTCGACCAGCGCGGTGCGGCTGCCGCTGCCCATCCGTGTCTCCTCCCGGCTCAGGCGTTCGACTTCTCACGGTATGCCCCCGCCGGTGCGGCTTCCCGCCCGGGGCCCCCTCAGGCGCGCCGGGTAGGTTTCCGCGGTATGAGCGACATCACCGTGACCAACTGGGCCGGCAACATCACCTTCACGGCCGGGGAGCTGTCGCGGCCGCGTTCGACGGCCGCGCTGCGGTCCCTGGTCGCGGACGGCGCACGGGTCCGGGTGCTGGGCAGCGGGCACTCCTTCAACGAGATCGCCGAGCCGGGCGCCGGGGGCGTCCTGCTGTCGCTGGCCGATCTGCCGGCCGAGGTGGACGTCGACACGGCGGCCCGTACGGTCCGGGTGGGCGGCGGCGTCCGCTACGCGGAGCTGGCGCGACGGGTGCACGAGCGGGGGCTGGCGCTGCCGAACATGGCCTCGCTGCCACACATCTCGGTCGCCGGTTCGGTGGCCACCGGCACCCACGGCTCCGGAGTGGGCAACGGCTCGCTGGCGTCGGCGGTGCGTGCGGTGGAGCTGGTCACGGCGGACGGGTCGACGGTGACCGTCGCGCGGGGCGACGAGCGGTTCGGCGGCGCGGTGACCTCGCTCGGCGCGCTCGGCGTGGTGACCTCGCTCACCCTGGATCTGGAGGCGGCCTACGACGTCGAGCAGCACGTCTTCACCGAACTGCCGCTCGACGGGCTGGACGCGGCATCCTTCGACGCGGTGATGTCGGCGGCGTACAGCGTGAGCCTGTTCACCGACTGGCGGGCGCCGGGCTTCCGGCAGGTGTGGCTGAAGCGGCGCACGGACCAGCCGCTGCCGGCGTTCCCGTACGCCGCTCCGGCGGCCGAGAAGATGCATCCGGTGCCGGGCATGCCGGCGGTCAACTGCACCGAGCAGTTCGGTGTGCCGGGACCCTGGCACGAACGGCTGCCGCACTTCCGCGCCGCGTTCACGCCCAGCAGCGGCGCCGAGCTGCAGTCCGAGTACCTGATGCCCCGCGAGCACGCCGTGGAGGCCCTGCGCGCGATCGACGCGATACGGGCGACGGTCGCGCCGGTGCTCCAGACCTGCGAGGTGCGCACGGTCGCCGCCGACGCACAGTGGCTGAGCCCGGCCCACGGGCGGGACACCGTGGCGGTGCACTTCACCTGGGTGGACGACACGGCGGCGGTACTGCCGGTGGTGCGGCGACTGGAGGAGGCGCTGGCCCCGTTCGCGGCCCGGCCGCACTGGGGGAAGGTGTTCACCACGCCGGCGCACGAGCTGCGCGCCCGCTATCCGCGGCTGGACGACTTCCGGGCGCTGGCCGCGGCCCTGGACCCGGCGGGCAAGTTCACCAACGCGTTCGTGCGCGGGGTGCTGGGCGGCTGAGCGACTCCCGCCCGCGCCGGCCCGGCGGATGGCAAGGTGTGATCACCACCTCCGGTCTGCGATCACCACCTACGGTCTGTGATCATCACCTACGGTCGACGAAAGGGGACTGTCGGCATGGCCGTCATCCACCGCACCTCGCTCAGTCCGACCAAGCTGGAACTGCTCGCCGCCTGGCTGCCGTCCCGGCCGTGGTACTCCGGCGCGGGTGAACCGGAGCTGGCCAGGGCCGGCGGCTTCCGGCTGGACGACCCGCAGGGCGAGGTCGGGATCGAGTTCCTCGTGGTCACCGACGTCTCCGGCCCCCGCCCGTCCAGCTACCTGGTGCCGCTCACCTATCGCGGCGCCCCCCTCGACGGGGCCGAGGACGCCCTCGTCGGCACCATGGAGCACGGGGTGCTGGGGCGGCGCTGGGCCTACGACGGCTGCCACGACCCGGTGCTGGCCGCGCAGTTGCCGGCGCTGATCGAGGGCCGGGTGTCGGCTCAGGACCAGGACACCAGCAACGTCCCCGACCGGGAGGTCACCCGCTCCTGGACCGGTGCCGGCCTTGCCCCCACGGACTTCGGCACTCCCCCCACCGACGACGCGTCGGGCACCGAGCTGCACGCGCCGGACGGCTCGGTCCTGCGCCTGCACCGGGTGCTGCGCGCCACCGCGGACGGCGCGCCCGGCCCGGCGCCGGGGACGGCGGGCCACGTCGCCGGCTCCTGGACCCTGCCGGACGGGAGCAGGGCGCGGGGGCTCTTCGCCGACCTGCGCACCGGCACCCGTTCCCGGTAGTCCCCGGACCTCAGTGGTCCGCGCAGCACGGCGTCGGGTCCGGGTCCTCGAAGGGCACCAGGGTGCCGCCCGCGGCGGGCATGGCGGCCAGGACGAGGCGTCCGTCCCGCCACTGCGGGCGGACGTGCTCCCGGGTGACCAGCCGCGTGTCCGGGGACGGCGCGTCCGGTGTACCCAGCACGGTCACCTCGTCGATCGCGGTGCGCGCGAGCAGCTCGGCGAGCGTCAGGGTGCCGGTGAGTCCGGCCGCCCCCGGGAAGAGGACGGCGCGGCCGACCGCGTCCGGGGCGCCGTCCAGTACGTCGTACCCCTGGGTGGTGAGCCGGTCCTGGGCGGCGCGCAGGACCGGCTCCGCATCGGCGGCCAGGGACAGGACGACCCGCGGGCGGCCGTCCCGGACCAGGTGTGTGCAGCCGAAGACGTCCTCGGGGAGGGCGAGTTCCGCCGCGAGCGCCTGGAGGAGGTGGTCGGCCTCGCGGAGCGTCGTCGCGTGGGTGTCGATGCCGATGGCGTACGGCGGCCGGGGCGGTGTCACGAGGGCAGGACCCACACCGGGTTGGAGTAGAACCACAGGTCGCGCCACGGGTCGGCGTCGCCGACGACGTCGATGGCGGGGCCCGCCGGGTCGACCTTCGCGCCCAGTGCGCCGACGGCGGACCGGTTGCCGTCGGAACCGCGGGTGCGCAGGTAGACGGGGCGGTCGACGCGGCCGAGGTCGTAGGTGAGCCGGACGGTCCCGGAGTCCTTGTTCACCTCGTAGGACGTGACGACCCGGGCGGTCGGTGTGGTGAAGGTGTCCTGGTCGGCGACCGGGCCGGTGACGTCGCCCTGGATGACGTCGACGCGGGCCAGTCGGGGCGTGAATCCGGCCCAGTTGGGGCCGCCGGCCAGGGCCACGTCGATCGACAGGGTGACCCGGGTGCCCTTGCGGACGTGCAGGGCGCCGCCGAGCGTGGCCCACCGGCTGCCGCCCGAGACGCGGACGTCGAGGCCGCTGACGAGCTGCCCGTGGTCGACCCAGACGCGGCCGGCGCGGATGCCGTCCATGACGGCGGCGTAGGAGAAGCCGTCGGAGCCGACGTGGGTGCGGCTGTACTGGCCGGGCCAGAAGTCGCCCTGGCCGATGTCGATCTTCCCGGCGTAGACGGGGTCGTCGTACCGGCCGTTGGCGTTGAAGTCGCCGCCGCCGCGGGCGGCGGTGTCGGCGTACACCTGGTGGGAGTCGGAGTTGGCGGTGATCCACCAGGGGCGGCCCTCGGCGAGGAGGCTGTCCCACAGGCCGCCGACGGTGGCGGTCATCCAGTCGAAGCCGCCCCAGGTGCGGTAGCTCTCCAGCGGGTAGCCGGGGAAGGAGTTGACGCCGGGGCTGCCGTCGTAGATGCCGCGGGCCCCGCCCGCGCCGAGCGGCTTCGGCAGGCCGGCGGCCTGGTGGCCGGGGGCGCCCTCGAAGCCGACGGCGATCTGGTGGTGCGCGGAGGTGGCGTCGCGCCAGGCGCGGATCTCGTGCGGGGAGTCGATGCCCTTGCGCGCCGGGTGGTTGGCGAGCATCAGGGCGTCCTTGACCTTGCGCCGCTTCACCTGGTCGGCGAGGAAGGAGAGGCCGGCGACGGCGAGGGCCTCGTTGGCGGGCGTGGAGTCGCCGGCGCCCTTGACGCTGCCGTCGTAGTCGGTCTCGAACTGCTTGAGGACGGACACCTCGCCCCGGCCGGGGTGGACGAAGACCGTGCCGTGCTCGGCGGCCGGGATGTTCCACTCCAGGCCCTGGAAGACGAGGGTGTCCTCGTGGGCGGCCCTGGCCGCGCGGATGTCCGGGTTGACCTTCTCGACGCCGATCCTGGCGTGCGTGGTGCTGCCGTGGTCGGTGATGACCAGCCAGTCCATGCCGTTGCGGGCGCCCTGGCGGACCTGGTCGACGACGCGGTACTTGCCGTCGCTGCTGTACTGCGTGTGGATGTGGTGGTCCCCGGCGAGCCAGAGGAAGCCCTTCCCGGAGCGTCCGTTGCCCGCGGCCCGTGCGGGGGCGGCGTGCGCGGTCCGGGTCAGGACGGTGCCGGCGGTGAGTCCGGCGCCGAGCAGGCCGGCGCGGCGCAGCAGGCCCCGGCGCGACTGCTGCGCGGGGCTCAGGGCCTCGTCGGGGACGCTGGTGTCGAAGGCTGCGGGCAGGGCCGGCGCGGCCTCGTCGCCGTGGTCGTGCGGGTGCGCGTGCCCGTGGTGGTGATGGCCGTGTCCGTGTCCGTGCCCCATGAAGTCCTCCTGGATACCGCCGCGGTGCGCGGCTGTGAGGAGGATCGAGGCAGAAGGTGAACGTTGAACGACTCCCGGGTGAGCCCCGCCTGCCGCCCGGCCTGCCCTAGCATGAAACCTAGGAACCCTAGGAAACCGGAAGGTGGCCCATGCCCCGAGCGGGTCTGACGACCGACCGTGTCGTCGCGGCCGCCGCCGACCTCGCCGACCGGGACGGGTTCGAGAACGTCACCGTCTCCGCGCTCGCCCGGCACTTCGGCGTCAAGGACGCGAGCCTGTACACGCACGTCAGGAACCTCCAGGACCTGCGCGTCCGGGTGGCGCTGCTGGCCGGCGGCGAGCTGATCGAGGAGATCGCGGCGGCGGTGGCCGGCCGGGCCGGCCGGGAGGCCCTCGCCGCCTTCGCGGGCGCCTACCGCTCGTACGCCCTGGGCCACCCCGGCCGCTACGCCGCGACCCAGATCCGCGTCGACCAGGACCTCGTCGCCGACTCCCCCGCCCTGCGCCGCACCGCCGAGATCACCTACGGGATGCTCCGCGCCTACGGCCTCACCGAACCCGACCTCACGGACGCCGTACGCCTGCTGCGCAGCACCTTCCACGGTTACTGCGCCCTGGAGGCGGCCGGCGGCTTCGGCGCCCCGCGCGACGTGCGGGCCTCCTGGGACAAGGCGGTCGACGCCCTGCACATGGCCCTGGTCCACTGGCCGCGCGAGGAGCCCGGCGTCACCTGATGAGGGCCCGTACCTCGTCGTACGTCGGTGCCGCGCCGCCCGGGACCCGGCCCGCGGCGATGTCAAGCGCCGTCTCCAGGGCCGCGCCCAGCGCCCGCCGGTACAGCAGCGAGCCGAGGCTGACCCGGCGCACCCCGAGGTCGGTGAGGTGCGGAAGGGAGGGGCCGGTGGGCGAGTGGAGGACGTTGAGCGGTACGTCGAGGTGGGCGACGAGGTCCGCGATCCGGCCCGGGTCGGTCAGGCCGGGGACGAAGACGCCGTGGGCGCCTGCCTCGCGGTAGGCCTCCAGGCGCCGCGCCGTCTCCCGGGCACGGCCGTCGTCCTCGCCGGCCCGCAGCCAGTAGGTGTCGGTGCGGGCGTTGACGAACAGGCCGGGGGCCGCCGACCGGACCGCGGCGATCTTCGCGGCGTGCCGGTCGGCGGGGCCCGCTGCGTCCTCAAGGTTGATGCCGACGGCCCCGACCGCCGCCAGCTCCCGCGCGAACTCCCCCACCTCGTTGGGGTCGTCGCCGTAGCCGTCCTCCGCGTCCACGGACAGCAGGAAGGGCTCCGACCCCAGGGTCAGGGCCAACCGCAGCGTCTCGTCGCGGGTCGCCGAGGCCCCGTCGGGCAGCCCGGCCGCCGCGGCGACGCCGAGGCTGGTGGTGCCGACGGCCCCGAATCCCCGCCCGGCGAGCGCGACCGCGGAGGCGTGGTCCCAGGCGCACGGCAGGAGCAGGGGGTCACCGGCGCGGTGCAGGGCGGCGAAGGCGGTCACGAGAGGTCCCCGACCGCGTCGGCGTAGTAGACGGACTCCGCGAGGTGCGCGGCGAGTTCGCGGAAGCTCCAGCCCTCGCCGGGCGAGTGGTCGAGCTGCTCGGGGGTGAGCGCGTCGAGGCGGTCGGCCCAGATGCGGGCGAGCCGGGTGAGGCGGCTGCGGGCCTCGTCGAGGTCCTCCCGCGTGAAGGGGGCGCGGTCCGCCTCCGTGGTGATCAGGGAGGCGTGCCAGTGGTCGGGCTGCGTCTCCTCACCGGCCGACCGGGCCACCAGTTCGGCGAGATGGTCGACCATGTGGTCGGCGACGCGCCGGATCGCCTTGTGCGGGGTGTAGACGCGGCCGTCGACCTGGGTGGGGCGCCCGTCCCAGCCGGTCCAGGTGGCGGCGAGCGCGAGGACGTGGTCGACCATGCCGGTGACGGTGTCGGCGGGCGTGGGCGTGGGGGCGGTTGTGGCGGGCGTGCGGGGGGCGGTGTGCGTGTCGCTCATGTCCCCGACGCTAGGGGCCCGTCGCTTCGGTGCCGGCCGAAGTGTCCCCGCTCCGTCCGACGCCGACCGGAGTGTCCCCGCCCCTCGCGCGGGTACCCGCACACGCACGTGACGTCACCAAGAGGTGCTACGGACCTGGGGGGTTGGACATGGAGAGACCTGAGCGGGACGCCGACCGTCCGCGGCGGCTCCGGCGGGACAGCCTGTGGGTGATCGGCCTGGGGGCGCTGGCCGCGGGCCTCGTGGTCCGGCTGCTCTTCAACGGGGCCGGGGCCTGGCCGTCGGCCCTCGTCGGCGCCGCCGCGATGAGCGCCTGGGTCGTGTTCCTGGTCCGGCGCCGCCGCCGCGACGACGCGCGGGACACCGGTGCCGAGCCCGACGACGTACCCGCCATGGAGCGGCGGATC
Source organism: Streptomyces sp. NPDC047853 (assembly GCF_043204535.1). Taxonomy (NCBI): domain Bacteria; kingdom Bacillati; phylum Actinomycetota; class Actinomycetes; order Kitasatosporales; family Streptomycetaceae; genus Streptomyces; species Streptomyces sp. NPDC047853. Next base: position 13,307 of record NZ_JBIDCI010000012.1, read on the forward strand.
CTCAAGGGCGGTCCGCCTCCCGAGGATCCGCGACGCCGGCAGGCCATGGCGGCGCTGGTCGACTCCCGTCAACGACGGCTGCGGCGCCACCGCTGGTGGGCCTTCCCGCTCCTGTTCCTGATCTTCTTCGGCACGTCCGCCCTGTGGTTCGCCACCGGGTCGGTCACCGCCGGGAGTGGGATGCTCGTCCTGTCGGTCGTCACCGTGGGGTGGCTGGCCTGGTACAACGTCCGTTTCGACCGGCGCCTGACGCAGATGCGGCACCGGCTGCGGGCCTGACCTGCGGGGCGCGGGCGTGCCGGTCGGGACCGTTCAGCGGGTCGCCGGCGGCCCGACTAGCCTCGTCTCCATGACCAGCGACTTCACCGACGCCCTCGCCTCCGGCCCCCCGCTGGTGCTCGACGGCGGGATGTCCAACCAGCTGGAGGCGGCGGGCCACGACCTGAGTGACGACCTGTGGTCGGCGCGACTGCTCGCGGAGGACCCCGGCGCACTCACCGAGGCCCACCTGGCCTACTTCGAGGCGGGGGCGGACGTCGCCATCACCGCCGGCTACCAGGCCACGTTCGAGGGCTTCGCCCGGCACGGCATCGGCCCGCAGCGGGCGGCCGGACTGCTCGCGCTCAGCGTGGAGTCGGCGCGGGCGGCCGCACGCCGGGCGCGGGTGGCCCGCCCGCTGTGGGTGGCGGCCTCCGTGGGACCCTACGGGGCGATGCTCGCCGACGGCTCCGAGTACCGGGGCCGGTACGGGATCGGCGTCGCGGAGCTGGAGCGCTTCCACCGTCCCCGGCTGGAGGCGCTGGCCGCCGCCCGGCCGGACGTGTTCGCCCTGGAGACCGTCCCCGACACCGCCGAGGCCGAGGCGCTGCTGCGGGCGGTGCGTGGACTGGGCGTGCCGGCCTGGCTGTCGTACACCGTCGCGGGCGACCGCACCCGCGCCGGTCAGCCGTTGGAGGAGGCCTTCGCCCTGGCGGCGGACGCGGCGGAGGTGGTCGCGGTGGGCGTGAACTGCTGCGCGCCCGAGGACGTTCCCGGCGCCGTGGAGACCGCTGCGCGTGTCACCGGAAAGTCAGTTGTCGTTTACCCCAACAGCGGCGAGGCCTGGAACGCTGGGACGCGGGCCTGGGAGGGGCGTTCGTCGTTCGACGCCGGGCAGGTCCGCCGGTGGCGGGCGGCCGGGGCCCGGCTGATCGGCGGTTGCTGCCGGGTGGGGCCGCGGACCATCAGGTCGGTCGCGGCGGCGCTGGCGCCGGTGTGACCGGCTGTCGGTGGCACGGCCGTCGGGGGACGCGGACTGCGCGGATGCCGGGGCCTCGGTGCACTGATCTTTGACAGCGGCGTGTTCGGCGGGGGGAGCCATGGAACACGGGGAGCGGCGCAGGCAGCGGGCGGTGCCCGGCGCGGTGGTCGCCGTCGGGGTGGTCGGGGCGCTCACCGTGGCGGCGCTCGCACTGCGGCCCTCGGAGGGACTGCTGCACGCCGGCCGGGGGCCGCTCGGCCACGGGGGCGTCGTGATCGTGTCGTCCCTCGGCTGGACGGCCGTGGTCGTGTGGGCCGTCACCCGCCTGCGGGGCCGGTTCGGCTCCTACCGCGCCGCGCTGTCGCCGGGCGAGGAGCGGCTGCGGGAGGTCGCCGCACGGCTGCTGCTCGCCGGGGCGGGCGTCATCGGGGTGCTGGCTCTGGTGCTGCACCGGTTCCCCGACGGCACGGAGTCCGACCCGCCGCCGCCCCTTCCGACGCGGCTGCCCACCGCCGGTCCCGGCGGGCCGACGACCGATGGGGGTTCGGGGGACACGTCGGGCCTTCCGTCGCTGCCGCTGTACGCCGTGCTCGGGCTGCTGGCCGCGGTCGTCGCCGTGATCGCCACACGGACCGTCGTACGACGGCTGCGGCGGCTCGGGCTCAGGGTGCCGCACCGCCCCGACCTCGCGGGCACGGTGGCCGAGGACGACGAGGCGCGCCTGCTGCTGTCCGCCGTGCGGTCGGGCCGCCGCGCCCTGGCCGACACCGGTGACGCCCGTGCGGACGTCATCTCCTGCTACGCCGCGATGGAGGACGCCCTCGTCGCCTCCGGCGTCCGGCGGTACGCCTCCGACAGCCCCGCCGACCTGCTCACCCGGGCCGCCGGCGCGGGTCTCGCCCCCGGGCCGGCCGCACCGCGCCTCACCGCGCTCTTCCGCGAGGCCCGCTACTCCTCGCACCCGATGGACACCGCGCACCGCGAGGCCGCGGCCCGCGCCCTGGAGGAGATGGCCGCACTGCTGCGGGACGGGGAGGGGACGCGGTGAACCCGCGCGGAGAAGGGACCGCGGCAGGGGACCTGCTCACCCGGGGCCGGCTCGGCCTGCTCGGTGGCGCGGTCGCCGGCTCCGGTGTCCTGCTCGTCCTGCTCCTCGACGGGTTCGAGGCGGCCTGCGCGCTCCTGGTGCTGCTGACCGTCGTGGCGCTGGTCGTCACCCGGTACGTCGCCGGGGCGGCCGCGTTCGACTCCGCGCGCCGGGAGGAGGTGGGGCTGCTGCGCACGCGGGCGCCGGGGATGGGCGAGTGGCGGCGGAACGTGGGGACCGCCACGGGCCCCGACGGCGCCCTCTACTACCGTGCCGTGCTCCGCCCCGAGCTGCGCCACCTGTACGCCGCCGCGCTCGCCGAGCACCACCACGTCTCGCTCGACCAGCAGCCCGAGCGGGCGGCCGAGTTGATCGGCCCCGAGCTGTGGCCGTGGCTCGGTCCGGAGCCGCCCCGCACCGGGCCCGACGGCGAGGTCCCCGTCGACGTGCTGCGCCGCCTCGTCGACCGGCTCGAAACACTCGGCGCGCCCCGCGCCCGTACATCCGCACCCGCACCCGCACCCGCACCCGCACCCGTGAGGAAACAAGCGACGTGACGACTGACTCCACGCCCGGGCTCCGCACCGCCGCGCAGGTCGGCGAGCAGGCCGGCGCCGTACTGCGCGAGGTGGGCCGGGCCGTCGTCGGCAAGCCGGACGCGCTCGAACTGGTGATGCTGGGCGTGCTGGCCGGCGGCCACGTGCTCGTCGAGGACCTGCCGGGGCTCGGCAAGACCCTCCTCGCGCGGTCCTTCGCCGGCACGCTCGGCCTGGACTTCCGCCGCATCCAGTTCACGCCCGACCTCCTGCCCTCCGACGTCACCGGAACCTCGCTGTACGACCAGCGCACCGGCGAGATGGTGTTCCACCCCGGCCCGGTCTTCACCCATCTCCTGCTCGCCGACGAGATCAACCGGACGCCGCCCAAGACGCAGGCCGCGCTGCTGGAGGCGATGGCCGAGTCGCAGGTGACCGTGGAGGGCGAGACCCGGCGGCTCGCCGACCCGTTCCTGGTGATCGCCACCGCCAACCCGGTGGAGTACGAGGGCACGTACTCCCTGCCCGAGGCGCAGCTCGACCGGTTCCAGCTGCGCGTGCGGATGGGCTATCTGACCGGCGATCAGGAGCTGGCGATGTTGCGGGCCCGGATCGACCGGGCCGCGCCCGAGGCCGTCCTCGACCGTCTCGCGGGGCCGGCCGACGTCGTCGCGTGGCGGGCCGTCGTGGAGCGGGTGGAGATCGACGACGACCTGCTGGAGTACGCCGTCGCGCTCGTCGGCGCGACCCGCGACCATCCCCAGATCAGCATCGGCGCCTCGCCGCGGGGGGCTCGCCCTGGTGCAGCTCGCGCGTGCCCGCGCCGTGCTGGACGGCCGTGACTACGTCGTCCCGGAGGACGTCAAGGCCCTCGCGGTGCCCGCGCTGGCCCACCGGGTGTCGCTGCGGCCGGAGCTGTGGGTGCGCGAGGTGTCGACGGACGACGTGCTGCGCGAGATCGTCGGCAGCGTCGGTACACCGGCGACACGGCGCACGGCCGCCGCCGTCGCGTCGTGACCCCGCCCGTTCCCGTGCCGCCGCACGCAGCCGTGCTCCGCGCCCTGGAGGGGCGCACGGCACCGGCACAGCCGCCGCCCCCGCCGCCCGACGGTCCGCGCCCCGGCGAGCGGACGCTGCGCCTGCTGACCGTCGCCGTCGTCGCGCTGTCCGCCGCGCTGCTCACCGGGCGGGCCTGGCTGCTGGCCCTCGCGGCGGCCCCGCTGGTGCTGCTCGCGCTGGCCCTGCCCCGGGCCTTCGCCCGGCACGTCGAGGCGTCGACGACCGTGGCACCGGGCCGCTGTTTCGAGGGTGACACCGTCACCCTGCGCATCTCGGTGGCCCACGACGGGGATGCCGTCCGTCTCGACCCCGGTGTCACGCTCGGCCCGGGCCTGCGGCTGGACGAGGTCGTCGTCGGCCGGTCCACGGTGACGCTGCGCCACACCGCGCTGCACTGGGGCCGCTGGTCGCTCGGCCCGGTGGACCTCGACGTGTACGACGACGGGGGTACCGTGCGCCGCACCGTGCGCGTGGCGGCGGCCGAGGTGGCCGTGTTCCCGCGCGCCACCCGGGCGCGGTTCACGCCGATCCCGGCACGGCTGCCGCAGCGGCTCGGCGAGCACGCCGCGCCGCAGGCCGGGGAGGGCGTCGAGGTCGTCGGCGTGGGCCCCTGGGTGCCCGGGGAGCGGCAGCGGCGCATCCACTGGCCGTCGACGACCCGGCGTGGGTCGGTCCAGCTGCACCGGTTCGCGGCCGAACGGGCCGCCGACACGGTGATGCTCATCGACGCGTTCGGGGACGTGGTCGACCCGGTGACCGGAGTGTCGTCCCTGGACGAGACGGTGCGCGCCGCCACCGGACTCGCCCGGGCCTACCTGCGCACCCACGACCGGGTGGGGGTCGTCTCGACCGGCGGCACCACACGCTGGCTGGCGCCGGGCACCGGGGACGCGGCGTTCTACCGCATCGTGGAGAGCGTCCTCGGCGTACGCAAGGACCGGCGGTTCGACGCGCCCGGTCTGGAGCGGCTGCCGCCGCCCGCCCTGCCGGAGGGGGCCCTCGTCTACGTCTTCACCCCGCTCAGCGACGCCCGGGTGCTGAAGGTGCTGCGGGACCTCCAGCAGCGGGGGCGCCGCCCGGTCGTCGTGGAGATCCCGAGCGGCGATCCGCAGGTGGAACCGGACGACGCCGCCGGTGAGTTGGGGCTGCGCCTGTGGCGCGCGGAGCGGGACGCGATGCGTTTCGCCCTGCGGGACAGCGGGGTGCCGGTGCTGCGGCACACGGTGGGTGAGCCGCTGGATCTGGCGCTGGCACCGCTTCTGTCGGGGCGCGTCGGCGGGAGAGGAATCGAGCGGGTCGGCGGGAAGGGGCGCGCGGGATGACGGTGCCGGAGGCCCGGGTCGGCGCGCGCGCGTACCTGGGGTACTGGGCCGGCACCGTGCCGGTGCGGGTGCTCGGGGCGGCGGCCGTCGTGACGGCGTGGCGCCCGTGGACGACGGTGAGCAGTGTGCCGGAGGCGCTCGCTCTCGGCTGCGCGGTGCTCTTCGCCCTGTGGGCGGCGCCCTCGCCGGACCGACGGCCGTCACTGGAGTCCACGCGCTGGTCCCACCGCCTGCCGCGGCACCGGACGACGGTGCTGGCGTCGGGTGTGGTGGTGATCGCCGCGTCCGGTGATCCGGCCTGGTGGGAGGCTGCCTGCGTGGTCGGGTTGTCGGTCGCCTACCTGGTGTCGAGCGAGACGTGGCCGTGGCGGTGGGGGCGTGGACGCGTGCGCGTGTGGACCGAGGCGGTGGCGGCCTGTGCCGGGGCCGGGGTGGTGGGGGTCGCCGCGGCGCTCCCGGTGACCGGTACGGGATCCGGACCGGGTCGGGTGGTGGCGGCCGGGGCGATCGTGGGCCTGGCGGTGGCCGGCGGCGGGGTGCTGAGCGCCCGTTGGCGGGGCCGGGAGCGAGACCCCCGCTGAAGGAGTGGCCGCGAGGCCGCCCGCTCGCTCCTCACCCGTGACACTGACGAGGAAGCGGGTGGCCCACGGCCACTCCTCCCCCACCCCGAGCGGCACCCAGCTCGCACCACACGATCTTGCCGGGAGTCCGCTCCCCCACGCCCCACTTGTCCGCCAGCTCCGAGACGAGGAGCAGCCCGCGCCCACCCTCCCGGGACTCCCCGCCGGGCCCGGACGGCACGGCGGGCACCCCGCCCCCGCTGTCGTGCACCTCGACGCGGACGACATCGCCGAGGAGCAGCAACCGCAGCAGGAAGCCGCGGCCGGGCGGCACACCGTGCACCAGGGCGTTGGTCGCCAGTTCGCTGACGCACAGCACCACGTCGTCCGTGCGCCCGCGCACGCCCCACGCGTCGAGCGCCTCGCGGGCGAACGCCCGCGCGGCGGGTACGGATCGACGCTCCCGGGTGTAGAAGCGCTGACGTGAGGAGGGGGATCGAGTTTCGTCGTTCACGTGACGAGTGTCACGCTCCGTGGTCATCATGGGACAGTGCGTGCAGCCGTACAGCCGGTCCGTACGGGTGCGCGACGGTGAACGTACGCGCCCGGGTGGGGAGTTCGACCTCATGAGCACGACGACACGGAGGAACGCCTCCGCGATGAAGATGGTGGGCGCGTTGCTCGCCCTCTACCGCCAGGCCGCCGGCCACACCCAGAGGTCGCTGGGCGAACGGTTCGTCATCGGCGAGCAGCAGATCGCGTCGATCGAACAGGGCCGACGCCCACTCAAGCCGGATCTCGCCGAGCAGCTCGACGAACTCCTCGACACCAAGGGGGCGCTGTCGACCGCGCTGAGCAGGATGCCGGAGGTGGACCTCGTTCCCCTGTGGGCGGAGGAGTTCCTGGACCGGGAGCGGGAGGCGATCGCCATCTCGGTCTACGACAGCCTGGCCGTGCCCGGCCAGCTGCAGACCGACGGGTACGCCCGAGCGGTGTTCCGCAGCCGCGTACCCGTCTATGACGCGGACGAGATCGAGCACCTGGTGTCGAAGCGCATGGAGCGCCAGGAGATCCTGCACCGCAAGGTGCCGCCCACCACGAGCTTCGTCATCTGGGAAGCCACCCTGCGGGATCGCTTGGGCGGGGAGGACGTGTACACGGAGCAGGTACGGAAGCTGCGTGAATGCGTGGATGTGCCGGGCATCACCCTCCAGGTCCTGCCCCTCGGCCGCACCTCGCACGCGGGGCTCGACGGCCCCTTCGTCCTCCTGGAGACTCCCGACTACCAGCGACTCGCCTACATGGAAACCCAGCGCGGCAGCCAGCTGATCGCCGATCCCGACGGGGTGGGAATTCTGACCCAGAAATATGCGATGCTGCGAACGCAGGCCCTCAACACCGAGGACACAAGAGCCCTGTTGGACCGTCTTCTGGGAGAAGCATGAGCAGCGGCAGCGCACTTGAGTGGTTCAAGTCGAGCTACAGCGGCAGTGAAGGCGGCCAGTGCCTGGAAGTCGCCTACGAACCCGCCACCATCCACATCCGCGACTCCAAAACCGACACCCTGACCGCCCCCCGCATCACCGTCGCCCCGGAGGCCTGGGCCGCGTTCCTCGCCTGGTGACTCGCTGAACGGGCGTGTGTCAGGGGTGAATCCGTGACCCCTCGATCATTGCCTGCGCGTCCCTCACGCCGGCGAGTTTGGCGAAGGCGAGGACGTACTGACGGACGTTGGCCTGCACACGGCGAAGATCCGCGCGGCAGTCGGCCGCCCCCGGCCACTCCTCCTCAGGACGCCCGGGATGGCTCTGCTCGAAGGCCTGCAGGCGCGGGTGCCACTTGGTGAGGAACGGTCGCAGCTCGTTGTTGAGGAACGTGACGGCGAGGTGCTCGACGGTCAGCCCGCTGTTCGCGTGGACCGACGGACGACCGGCCTTGAGGGTCTCCCTGGTCGTGGCGAACAGCCCGTACAGCGACGTCAGCGCCTCCCGGAGCAGACCCTCGTCGTCGTCCAGGGGCTGGACCGACACCCGCGTGACGGACTCGATGAACAACTGCCAGGAGACCTGCCGCGAGTCGTTGTTGACCACGAAGGTGAGTTCACTCAGCTGCGGCACGGTGACCCGCACCTCGGTCAACCGGCCCGCCCGGCGGTAGGCGTCGAGCCCGAGTGCCACGACGACGCCGGTCAGCGCTCCGGTGACGGCGAAGAGGTAGGTGCCGTTGGCGTGACTGACGGAGTAGACACCGAGGCCCAGTCCGGCGCCGATCACCATCGACACCAGGGCTCGGAAAACCAGCGTCCCCGTGACCCTGGCCGCCCTTGCGTCGGCCATCCCCCACCTCACCGTCCGTGTGCGTGCCCTGGGCGAACTGTAGACGAGGCCGGGGGCGACGCGGCAGGGGTCACGGAAGCCCGGCGTGCGCCGTGGGACGAGGGCGGAGTTTGCGGCATATCACTGTATGGGGGGTGATGGAGGGGCTACTCTCCTGGCACGCGCAGGGGCGGTCGTCGGGGGACGCCGCGCGCAAGGGGGAACGGCATGGAGCAGGCCGGCGAACGTGTCCATCAGCACGACGTCTTCATCTCGTACAGCCACCAGTTGGACGACGGGCCCGCCACGGCCTTCCAGGCAGCCGTCGAGCACTTCGGCCGTCCGTTCTACCGCTCCCGCGACCTGCGCGTCTTCCGGGACAAGACGAATCTGTCCGCGAGCCCCCATCTGTGGGCGGACATCGAGAAGGCGCTGGAGGAGTCCGCCTGGCTCATCGTCATGGCGTCCCCCAAGGCGGCCGTGTCACCGTGGGTCCGCAAGGAGATCAGGTGGTGGCTCGAACACCGGAGCAGCGACCGCATCCTGATCGCGCTGACCGCCGGCACCATCGCCTGGGACGCCGAACGGGGCGACTTCGGCTGGGAGAGGACGGACTGCCTGCCCCGGGAGGAGGTGGCCGGGGCCTTCACCCAGGAGCCCCGGTGGGTCGACCTGAGGTGGTTGCGCGAGCACAAGCGGATCTCGCCGCGCCACACCGAACTCGTGCAGGCGGTGGCGGAGTTCGTCGCACCGGTGCGGGAGAGGTCGAAGACCGAGCTGATCGGGGCCCATCTGCGGCGTCAACTGCGCTTCAGACAGACCGTGACCGTCATCAGCGTGGTCCTGGCCGTGCTCCTGGGCATCGCCGTCGTCGCCGGGGTGCGGGCGAACGAGGAGAGCGACCGGGCCGCCGAGCGCCAGCTCGTCGCCACCTCCCGGCAGTTGGTGGCGGAGGCCGCCTCGATCCAGGACACCCAGCCCGACCTCGCCAGGCAGTTGCTCGTGCAGGCCTATCGGATGGCGCCGACCGCTCAGGCCCACGGGGCCCTCGTGGCCAGCGCCGCCATTCCGGACGTGTTGCCCACCAACGGCTCCTCGAACGGCGTCGCCTACTGTCCGTTCGGCAGAGTCCTCGCCTCGGCCGCGGACGACGGCGTGACGCTGTACAGCACCGACGACAGCCGTCGTCTGGGTCTGGCCGGGACCGTGAAGGGCTCCGCCACCGCCGTGGCGTTCGGCCAGGACTGCGGTGTGCTCGCCGTGGGTGACGGTTCCGGCCATGTACGCCTGTGGTCGGTGAGCCGGGCCGGCGAGCCGCGTCTCGTCTCGACGGTCCGACCGGACGACGGTGGTGTGGGAGGCCTGGCGTTCGTCGGGCGGACGCGGCGACTGGCGGTCATCACCGACGGCGCCGTGCCCCACGTCGTGGACTTCGAGAAGCCGGAAGCGGAGGTGACGGACTCACTGTCGGGCACCGTGCTGGCGGGCATCACCGAGACCATCGCCGTCAACCCCGACGGAACGCTCGTAGCGGCGTCGTACGAAGCGGGCAAGGTCAGGCTCATGAGCCTGTCCGACGAGGGCCGGCTCACCGTGGAGTCCACGACGACCAGCCCGTCCCGCGCGCTCGCGTTCAGCCCCGACGGCCAGTTCCTCGCCGCCGGCGGGGAGGAGGACTCCGCACGCCTGTGGGAGGTGAGCGACCCGGCCCGGCCGAGCCGGGCGGCGCTGCTCAGCGCGCGCTCCTCCCTGGGCGTCGACTCCCTCGCCTTCAGCACCAGCGGCAAGTCGCTCGCGACGGGAGCGGGGGACGGCACGATCCAGTTGTGGGACATGACCGACCCGCTGCGTCCCGCACAGGGAGCACGGCTCACCGGTCACTCCGGAACGGTCAAGGGACTGGCGTTCGCGCCGGACAACCGGACGCTGGCGTCCGCGGCCTCGGACGGCGCGACCCGCGCCGACGACGGCTCCGACGATCTCAACGGCACCGTACGGCTGTGGAGGGTGGCCGAGGCGGAACGCTCGTCCTCCCGGGTGTTCCTCCCGGAGGGCCACCTGTCGAAGCAGCCGTTCGGCAAGGACGGTCACGTGCTCGCCCTCGGCTCGCCCTCGTCGCTGTGGTGGGTCGACGGTGCCACGCAGCCGTACCGCCTGTCGACGCTGACCACGTTCAACGTGGGCGGGCAACAGGTCTCCTTCGGTCCGAACGGGACCACGCTCGCCACCGGGACTCCCCTGAAGATGTGGGACACCTCCGACCCCCTGAAGCCCCGCGAGCTCACGACCACCGCCATGGAACAAGGAGCGGACGTCGTGCTGTTCAGCCCCGACGGCGACCTCGTGGCAGCCGACGAGGACGATCGCCTGGGCCTGTGGAGCACCGAGGGGCGCGAACCCCGGCGGCTGGCGCTGCTGCCGGTGGCGACCAGGTCCCCCGCGGTCTTCCTCGACGACGGCAAGAGGCTCGCCACCGTCACGGAAGCCCAGGACGCCGTGCAGGTCTGGGACATCTCGACCCCGGCCGAGCCCAGGAAGGCGGCCACCCTGCGGACCGGCGCCGCCCGCCCCACCTCCCTGGCGGCGTCCGACCGGGCCCTGTACGTCGGGGACTCCCACGGCGCGGTCACGGCGTGGCGCGTCCGCGGCGACCGGGCCGACCGGCTGGGCTCCAGCACCCGGCACAGCACGGCGGTCGAGGACCTCGCCGTCCACCCGGAGGGCGCCACGGCGGCGAGCGGCGGAGCCGACGGGTCCGTGCGCATCTGGGACGTGTCCGACACCGAGAACCTGCGCGAGTCCGCGGTGCTGACCGTGGGGGCGGGGACGGACGGCATGGCGTTCAGTCCGGACGGCCACACCCTCGCGGTGTCGACCGGCGGGACCACTCAGATGTGGGAGGCGCAGCCGTCGACGATCCAGCAGCAGCTGTGTGCCCAGTCGGAGCCCATCACGCCTGAACAGTGGATCCAGTACCTGCCCGACCGCACCTACAGCCCACCCTGCATCGAACGGGAGCCGACCGTGGAGACGAGCACATGACGAAACGGGTGACACGGGCCCTGGTGGCCCTCGCCGCCGCCGGGTGCGCGGCGGCCTGCTCGCCCCCCGACCAGGGCCCCCGGGTCACCCCGGCGCCGACGGCGTCCAGCGTCTCGGCCCCGGTGCCCCCGGCCGCCCCTGCCGCCCCGCCCTCCGCTCTCGGGCCCGCCCCCGCCGACCTGCGGGACGTCGACTGGACGCACGCGGTGCTGCCCGGCGACTTCTGCGAGATCGCCGGGACGGTGTCCCTCACCGACAGCGAGGGCGAGGCCGACTCGAAGACCTGGGGCCGGGTCCACGTGGCACAGCTCCCCGACCTCACCACGTACGGGGACGTCACGGGGGACGGCCGCGACGAGGCCGCCGTCGCCGTCGGCTGCGACAACGGGGGAGGCACCGCGGCCGGGCAATTGGTCTTCGCGGCCATCGTCCTGACCGCGCGCGACGGCCGGCTGTACGCGCTCGGCACCCTGGACACGCAGGACGACTCGTCCGGCCCGCATCCGCCCCTGGTGTCCACGACGAGGCTGACGTCGGGCAAGGCCACGATGACCGAGCTGTGGTACCGGCAGTCGGACGCCAACTGCTGCCCGTCGGGGGAAAGGGTCAGCACCTGGACGCTGGAGGCCCCGGACATGCTGGTCCTGAGCGACTCGAAGGTCACGTCCTGACCGCCGGCCCGGTCTCCGGCGCGCCGGAGGCCCCGGCCGCGTTCCTCGCCCGGTGACCTCGACCCGTCCCGCTGGGCGCCACGGGGTGACAATGGGAGACACGCCCGCCCGCACTGTGCCGCCGAGGAGGCCGTCGTGACCGTCGATCCCCTACGCCCGAGCCGGTCCGCCCCCGTGACGATCACCGAGGCCGACGAGCGGCACGCCGTTCTGGCCTTCTCCGGTGCCCTGGACGCGCCCGCGCTGGGCCTCCTGGAAGAGCTGCTCCTCGACCCTCGACTGCGGCGACCGGGCGCATGGACCCTGGACATGAGCGACCTGACCCATATCGACCTGGCCTGCGCCTACGCGCTGCTGCGCACCGCCACCCGGGCCCCGGAACCCGCCGCCCTCACCGTCCGCGGCGCCCGCCCGGCGGTGCACCGCACCCTGCGGCACGCGGGGCTGGACACCGTGGCCACCTTCGTCGCCTAGGGCAGCCTCGCCCCTGACCGGTCCAGAACGGCCCAGAACGGCCCACCATCCCACCGACTTGCCTACTGGGAAAGTCATGGCTTACTTTCCCAGTAGGCAAGTAAGCCAGGTACGGGAGGGCGAGGGCTGTGAGCACATCGGTCGATGCCGAACAGGCATGGAAGGACCTGCAGCGCATCCGGGTGCCGCAGGAGCGGGTGTACGACGAGGTCGAGCGGGCGGCGGGCGGGGGCCTCGCCTCGACCTGGGCCACCGCCGCGATCATGTGGGTGTTCCTGGCCGGCCTGCGCCTGGACCCGCCCACGTGGGGCGTCTGGCTGGCCGTCGCGGCGTACGTGGTGCTGCTGGGCGGCCTGGCCGTCCTCCACCACCGCGGGAGCCGGCTGCTGCTGCATCACTCCCGCTTCACCTGGCGGACCGTCGCCACACTCGTCGCGGGGGCGGTGGTGACCGGCGGGACGGTCCTGCTGTCCGGCCGCATGGTCGAGTCCCTGGCGCCGCTGCCCGCCGGTCTGGTCCAGGCCACGGTCTCGGCGTCCGTGTTCGTCCTGTTCGTGGGCCCGGCGAGCCGCTGGGCGGCCGGTGCCCTGCGCGGCCGGGGCGCGGCGGAATCGCGTCCGGAGGCGGGGCGATGAGCATCCCCTCCGGTTTCGACGAGCTGATCCATCCCGCCACCCGGCTGTCGGTGGTCGCGCTGCTCGCGGCCACCGAGTGGGCGGACTTCGCGTTCGTCCGCGACAGCCTCTCGCTCAGCGACTCGGCGCTCTCCAAGCAGCTGCACACCCTGGAAGAGGCCGGGTACCTGGAACTGCTCAAGGAGGGCGGCGGCCGCAGGCGGCGCACGAAGGTGCGGCTGACCGACCGCGGCCGCACCGCCTTCGAGGGGCACGTGGCGGCGCTCCGGGCGATCGTCGACGCCGCCGGTCCCCCGGCCGCGGCCGACCCGGTTCCCCCGCGGCAGCACTCGGAGGCGGGGCGATGACACGGCACCCGTCCGGCCGGCCCGTGATCCACGCCCGTGACGTGGCCATGTCGTACGGCGGCACCGCCGTCCTGCACGGCATCGACCTGGACATCCACCGCGGCGAGGTCTTCGCGCTGCTGGGCCCCAACGGCGCCGGGAAGACCACCACGGTGGAGATCCTGGAGGGCTTCCGGCGGCGCTCGGCCGGCGAGGTCGACGTCCTCGGCACGGACCCGGAGCGGGGCGACGACGCCTGGCGCGGCCGGATCGGGCTGGTCCTGCAGTCCTGGCGCGACCACCGCCGCTGGCGGGTCGCCGAGCTGCTGGGGCACTTCGCGACGTTCTACCCCGACCCGCGCGACCCGGCCGAGCTGCTGGACCTGGTCGGCCTCACCGACCAGGCCGGCCGGCAGGTGGACCGGCTGTCCGGCGGGCAGCGCCGGCGGCTGGACGTCGCGCTCGGCATCGTCGGCCGTCCCGAACTCCTCTTCCTGGACGAACCGACCACCGGGTTCGACCCGCAGGCCCGGCACGACTTCCACCTCCTCGTCGAGGGGCTGGCCCGCGACGAGGGCGTCACCGTCCTGCTCACCACGCACGACCTGGTGGAGGCCGAACGCCTCGCGGACCGGATCGCCATGCTGGTCGGCGGCCGCATCCGGGCCTGCGGCACACCCGCGGACCTGGCCCGGCGGGCCGCCTCGCAGGCCGAGGTCCGCTGGACCGCCGGCGACGGGATACCCCGCCGCGAGCGCACGGAGGACCCCTCACGGCTGGTCTGGGAGCTCCACCGGGACGCGGACGGTCCGATCCCCGGGCTCGAGGTGCGCCGCCCGACGCTGGAGGACACCTACCTGCACATGGTGCACGGGTCCGCCGACGGCCCGGACGGGTCGCCGGACGACTCCCCGGACGGGGAGGCACAGGCCGCATGAGGGAGACACACGTGACGGACAGCGCCCCCGAGGCGGACGACACCACCGGCGCCGTCGCCCCGCAGGCACCGCACCGCCCGCACCGCCGCCCCTGGCGGGCCGGTTTCCTGCGCGGCGGCATCGAACTGCGGCACCTCCTGCGCAACCCCAAGGAGATGTCCGGCCACGTGACCAACGTGGTCGTCGCGCTGGTGATCGCCGCCTACATCGGCGACGACGTGCCGGGCACCCAGACCCCGATGGCCCACCTGGTGCTGGCCGGCTTCGCGGCCTACCTGCTCTTCCAGATCGGGTTGATCAACGTCCCGCAGATGCTGGTGACCGAGCGGGAGGAGGGCGCGCTGCTGCGGCTGCGCGCGACACCCGGCGGGATACCGGCCTACCTCGTCGCCAAGTGCCTGCTGGTGACCGCCACCGCGACCGGCACCCTGGTCGTGCTCCTGGCGAGCGCGGCGCTCCTGGTGGACGGACCGCTGCCGGACGGGCCGGCCGGCTGGCTGACGCTGCTGTGGGTCACCACGCTCGGGCTGCTCGCCGTCGTGCCGCTGGGCGCGGCCATCGGCGCCGTGCTGCCCAATCCGCGCGAGGCGCTGGCCCTGATCATGCTGCCCACCATGGGGCTGCTGGTCACCTCCGGGGCGGTGTTCCCGATCACCTCGCTGCCCGTGCCGGTGCAGCAGGTGGCCTCCGTCTTCCCGCTCAAGTGGATGGCCCAGGGCCTGCGTTCGGCGCTGCTGCCGGACTCGGCGCGGACCGCCGAGGCGGCCGGCTCCTGGGAACTGCCCCTGGTCGCCCTGGTCCTGGGCGCCTGGGCGGTCCTCGGCTTCCTCCTCGCGGTGCCCCTCCTGCGCCGCTCCGCCCGTCGCGAGTCCGGTTCCCGCCTGGCCTCGCGCCACCGCGCGGCGGAACGGAGCGGGGCGCTGCCCGGATAGCGCGGCCGTGAGCCGGTCATCGCTGCCGGCCACCCCGGGCCGCGCGGACCGCCCACTCGACGCCGCCCCGCAGATGCGCGCGGAAGACCGGGTCGCGGTAGGCGTCGGCGGTATGGCCGAGGGCCGTGTAGAAGACGCGGCCCGCGCCCTGTTCGCGGCACCAGACCAGTGGATGGTCCGCGCCCATGCCGCCGCCCTCGTACGACGACTCGTCGGCGCGGGCCAGCACCCGGACCGCACCGCGCGGGTTGGTGCGGAAGTCGTACCACTCGTCCGTGAACTCCCAGACCGGCGGCAGCTCCCGGGTCGCCGGATGGGCGGGGTCCTCGACCAGCACCCGGCCCGGCTGGCAGGCGGGGTGCCGGTCGAAACGGGCGCCGAGCAGCTCGCCGTAGTACGGCCAGTCCTCCTCGGTGCAGGCCGCCGCGTGCACGCCGACGAAGCCACCGCCCCCCTCGACGTACGCGGCGAGCCGGTCCCGTCCGGCCGGGGTGAGCACCTCGCCGCTGGTGGAGAGGAAGACGACGGCGCCGTACCGGTCGAGGGGCCGCTCCAGGACCGCCGGGTCCTCCGTGTGATCGACCTCGAACTCCCCCAGGGTGCGCAGGGCGTGGACCCCGTCCGGGATCGAGTCGTGGCGGTAGGCGGTGGTGCGCGTGCAGACGAGCAGCCGGGGCGCCGGGTCGCGGTCCCCGGTCCCGCCGCCGGGCCGCGTCATCCGCCCACGTCCACGTTGTTGTCGGGCGCCCCGTCGCCGACCGGGGGCAGGTCGCCGCGTTCGACCGGTGTGCCGGGCGCCGGGTCGGCGGAGGGCAGCAGCCGGGCGGTTTCCGCGGCGTCGGGGCGGTGGGCGGTGACAGCCGCCTCGCGCAGCACGCCACGCGGTACGGCGTCCACCTCCGCGGAGACCCGCAGGACGTGGCCCTCCCCCGGCACGGCGTACTCGTGGCGCCCGGCGCCGGTGCGGTACCAGGTGGCGCCGTCGCGCTCGCACGTCGTGCGCTCCCCGGACATGTCACCGACCGGCTGCTCGGGGCACGTGCCGACGGTGATCGAGCCCCGGTCGACGGCGAGCCGCAGCTGCGCCCCCGTCCCGGCGGAGACCCAGGTGGCGGAGAAGCCGTCGTCGCCGAGGACGCCGACGGACTGCTGGGCCAGGGTGAAACCGGGGGCCTCGATGACGCGGACCAGCTCGGGGGCCACGCCCAGCGCATGTGCGCGGGCGTCGAGTTCACCCCGGTCGGGGCCGGGGCCGGTGGCCTCGCGGGCTCCCACGGAGGAGACGGCCACGGTCTCGGTGTCCGCCTTCTCGGAGCCGCAGGCGGTGAGCAGCAACGGCGCCAGCAGCAGCACCGGCAGGACGCGCGGGGGACGAGGCATGCGCCCATCCTGCCGCACAGACGTTCCCCCCGTCAGGCCCGGCCGACCGCGGACCCCGCCGGACCCGCCGATCCCGCCGGACCCGCCGATCCCGCCGGACCCGCCGATCCCGCCGATCCCGCCGATCCCGAGCGGACGGGAGGCGCGCGGAGCCCCACCGGCCCTAGGGGCGGTGCGCCGCGGCGTCCTTCGCCAGCTGGACGGCCGAGAGCAGGCTGAGGCCCGGTGCGGCCTCGCGCAGGACCTTGACCGCCTGGACGGAGTCGGCGGGGCCCTCGTAGCCGGCCCGGGCGAAGCGTTCGCGGACCCAGCGGGCGCGCAGCTCCGCGTCGGAGGCGGCGGCGGCCTGCTCGGCCAGGGCGGCGGCGCGTTCCAGTCCCGGCCGCTGTTCGGGCGTCGCCTCGGCGAGCGCCTGACGGAGCCCGTGGGCTATGACGTCCGCGTCCCGCAGGACGAGCACGTTGAGTTCCTGTTGCCTGCCGCGTCCGAACATGCGGCCATGATCAGGGACGTGCCCGGCGCGGGGGAAGGGACTTGAGCGGCTTCTGAGGCGCGGCAGCCGTCACCGCGGCGCGTCCGTCGGCCGACGGACGCGTGTCCGATTCCTTCAAGACCGGCCCCGCGCGCCCCGCCTACGGTGGCCCCATGACCGCACGATTCGACGCCTTCAGCATCATCGTCTCCGACATGGCCGCCTCCGTGGCCTTCTACCGCCGGCTCGGTCTCGCGTTCCCCGAGGACGCCGGGGACCAGCCCCACGCCGAGGCCCGACTGCCGGGCGGCACCCGGCTGCTGCTCGACACGGAGGCGTCCGTCCGTTCCTTCACGCCCGGCTGGCAGCCGCCGGCCGGTGGCGGGCGGCACTCGCTCGCCCTGCTGTGCGACACCCCCGCCGAGGTTGACGCGCTCTACGCGGAGCTGACCGACGCCGGCTGCCACGGCGAACGCGGACCCTGGGACGCCCCCTGGGGCCAGCGGTACGCCGTGCTGAACGACCCGGACGGCCACGGCGTCGACCTGTTCGCGCCGCTACCCGCCCCGGCCGAGTAGCCGCCCCGGCGGCAGGCCCGTCAACTCCCTGACGTCCCGCGCCAGATGCGCCTGGTCGGCGTAGCCGGCCCGGACGGCCGTCTCGGCGAGCGGCACGCCCTCGCGGGCCAGGGCGAGGCCACGCTGGAGCCGCAGCACGCGGGCCAGGGTCTTGGGCCCGTAGCCGAAGGCGGCCAGGGAACGCCGGTGCAACTGGCGGGGCCCCACGCCCAGCTCGTCGGCGGTCGCGGCGACCGGACGGCCCGCTTCGAGGGCGGCCACGATCCGGCGCAGCAGCGGGTCGGGAGGCCCGGTGCCGGCCGCCCGGGACAGCGCCGCCTCCTCCAGTCCGCTCGCCGGGTCGGGGGCCGCGTTCACCCGGGCGGCCAGGTGACGGGCCCGGGCGGTGGGCCAGAGGTCGGTCAGCTCCACCCGCCGGTCGCGCAGCTCGTGGGCGGGGACGCCGAGCAGGGCGGGGGCGGTACCGGGGGCGAAGCGGACGCCCGCCCAGGGGCCGGGGGCGCCGTCGGTGACGTGGGCGCGGGTGTCGGGGCCCGCCACCAGCAGCCGGCCGTCGTGCCAGAGCAGGTCCATGCAGCCGTCGGGCAGGACACGTCCGGTGCCGGGCGCGACCGGGGTCTGGGTCCACACCACCGCGCCGGTCAGCCGGGACGCCCGTTCCGCGTACACGCCCGCCAGGCTACGCCGGTGTCCGGTACTCCTGCGGGCTGACGCCGTACACCCGTTTGAAGGCCGTGGACAGGGCGAAGGCGCTGCCGTAGCCGACCTGCCGGGCGATCGCGCCGAGGGTGTCGTCGGTGTCGCGCAGCCGGTCGGCGGCGAGCGCGAGGCGCCAACCGGTGAGGTAGGCCATCGGCGGTTCGCCCACCAGGTCGGTGAAGCGCCGGGCGAGCGCGGCGCGGGAGACGCCGGTCTTCGCGGCGAGCGACGCCACCGTCCAGGGGTGTGCCGGGTCGTCCTGGAGCAGCCGCAGCGCCCGGCCCGCGACCGGGTCGCCCAGCGCCCGGTACCAGGCGGGCGGCTCGGCCTCGGGCCCGGCGAGCCAGGCCCGCAGCGCGGCGATGACCAGCAGGTCGAGGAGCCGGTCCAGGACGACCTCCTGGCCCGGTTCGTCCCGGATGACCTCCGTCGTCAGCAGCGGCGTCAGCGGGCAGTCCCACTGGTCGGAGGTGAGGGACAGCAGCGGGGGCAGGGCGTCCAGCAGCCTGCCGCCGATCTCGCCGCGCACCAGGTACGTGCCGATCAGCAGCACGGCGTCGCCGTCGGCCCGGTCGCCCCAGGTGCGCACGCCGAGGTCCATCGAGCCGTTGAGGGGGCGGCCGTCGGGGTGGCTGCACGCGCCGCCCGGCAGGATCACCGCCTGCGGCGGGGTGCCGGGGTCGTCGGCGCAGGTGTACGGGTCGGGGCCGCGGGCGATGGCGAGGTCGCCCGCGCGCAGCCGCCGCCGCTCCCCCGTGTCCGGCACGATCCAGGCGTCGCCGCGGACCATCAGCATCACCGTCAGCGGTGCCCGGTCCTCGACGCGTACGGCCCACGGCGGGTCGAAGCAGGCGCGGATCATGAACGCGCCCCGGGCGCGGGGTCCCTCCAGCAGGCCGGCGAGTGCGTCCATGGCGTCACAGCGTAGACGCACGCGTATGCCGGCGAGCCGTTCGGCGATGGGAACGCGGGGCGCCCG
This sequence comes from Streptomyces sp. NPDC047853, assembly GCF_043204535.1. Taxonomy (NCBI): domain Bacteria; kingdom Bacillati; phylum Actinomycetota; class Actinomycetes; order Kitasatosporales; family Streptomycetaceae; genus Streptomyces; species Streptomyces sp. NPDC047853. The sequence goes on from NZ_JBIDCI010000012.1 coordinate 32,552, forward strand.
GCCGTTGACTGGTGCCATGACGAGGACGAGTGCACAAGGGGACATGACGGTCGTCGTGACGGGGGCGTCCGGGCGGGCCGGCAGCCGGGTGGCCGGGGCGGCACGGGCGGCCGGGCTGACGGTGCGGGCCGCGTCGCGGGCGACCGGGTTCGACTGGTGGGACCGGTCGACCTGAGCCGGCACCCTGCGCGGCGCCGACGCGGCCTTCGTGGTCCACCCCGCCGACGTAGGCGCCCCCGACGCCGCGGCGACGGTCGGGGCCTTCGCCCGGGAGGCGGCGGGGCTCGGCGTACGGCGGCTGGTGCTGCTGTCGGCGCGGGGCGAGGAGCAGGCGCGGCCCGCCGAGGAGGCGCTGGCCGGGGCGGACACGCGGTGGACGGTCGTGCGGGCCGCCTGGTTCGCGCAGAACTTCGGTGAGGGTCCGCTGGCGGAGGAGCTGCGCGGGAGCGGGGAGCTGGTGTTCCCGGCCGGTGACGCGGCCCGGGAGCCGTTCGTGGACCTGCGGGACGTGGCCGACGTGGTGGTGGCGGCGCTGGTGTCCGGCGACCGGTACGCCGGGCGGGTGCTGGAGGTGTCGGGGCCCCGGCTGCTGACCTTCGCCGAGGCGGTCGCGGAGATCGCGAAGGAGACGGGCCGCGCGCTGACGTACCGGGCCGTCGCGGCCCGGGAGTACGGCGGGAACCTGGTCGGCTTCGGGGTGCCGGCGCAGGAGGCGGCGTTCCTGGTGGAGCTGTTCGGCACGCTGCTCGACGGCCGCAACGCCCGGTTGTCGGACGGGGTGCGGCAGGTGCTGGGGCGCGCGCCGAGGGACTTCAGCGACTTCGTGCGCGAGGGGGTGGCCGCCGGGACGTGGGAGCCGGGGGCGTCCGGCCGCGCCTAGGGACGGCCGCCGGGTAGGGGGATCTCGCGATCCGGGGGACGGCCTCGGCCGGTCAGGAGGCCTCCGGCTTGTCGTGGTTCGCGGGCGGGTGGTTCTTCACGTGGGCCCGCAGGCGGGCCGTGACGTCCTCGGGCGGCAGGAAGCGGGACCAGCGTTCCGGGAACTCGGAGGGCATGTCGGGGTCCGCCTCGCCGGTCGCGGCGGCCCGGGCCACGTACTCGGCGATCTGGGCCTGCCGCAGCCGCTCGTTGGCCTCGCGGGCGGCCGCGGTGGCGGCGGCGGGCCACACCCGGTCGATGGCCGCGTTGACCGCCGCCCCGACCAGCACCGCGAACGCCGACACGCCGATCCACAGCAGCACGGCGACGGGCGCCGCGAGCGAACCGTAGATGGTGGGTCCCTCGACGGTGCTGGTGAGGTAGATGCGCAGCAGGAAACTGCCGAGCACCCACATCGCGAGGGCCACCAGCGCGCCGGGCACGTCCTCGATCCACGGGGAGCGCACGGGCACGGAGACGTGGTACAGCGTGGTCAGGAAGGCGACGGACAGGATGATGACGACCGGCCAGTACAGCACCTGGACGACCGTCGTCGACCACGGCACGATCCGGACCACGGCGTCGGGTCCGGCCACCATCAGCGGCAGCGCGACCGACCCGATCAGCAGGGCCACCAGGAACAGCAGGAAGGCCATGAGACGGGTCTTGACGATCCCCCGGACGCCGTCGAGGCCGTACATCACGGTGATGGTGTCGATGAAGACGTTCACCGCGCGGGAGCCCGACCACAGGGCGAACAGGAATCCGATGGAGATGACGTCGGGCCGGCCGCCCTTGGTCACGTCGTCCAGGATCGGCTCGGTGATCTGCTGGACGCCCCGCTCGGAGAGCACCGCGCGGGAGGCGTCCAGGATGTTGGTGCGCAGGCTCTCGGTGGTGTCGGCGCCGATCCACAGGTCGACGTAGCCGATCAGCCCGAGGACGCTCAGCAGCAGGGGAGGCACCGACAGCAGGGTGAAGAACGCGGCCTCGGCGGCCAGGCCGAGGATGCGGTACTCCATGCCCGAGTTGACGGTGTCCTTGAGCAGCAGCCAGGCGGTCCTGCGTTTGGAGACGTTCCGGTACAGAACCCGGGCGCGATGGAGCCGGCCGGAGGGCCGTTCGGGGGATTCACTTGCTGGCTGCACGCCCTAAAGGTATCCGCAGCCGGGGGCCGCACTCATCCGCGGACGCCCGCCGGCCGGTGCCGCCGCCGCGCCGGTCGCCGGCACGGTAGGTTCACGGTCATGGCAGGCAGTACCCACACCGTGACGAATCAGGCCCCGCCGCTGGTCGGCCACGACGTCTTCACCACCGACCGGGCGCTGACGGCGGCGGTCGAGCGGCACCTGGCACCGGAGCTGCGCGAGGAGGCCCGGGCCGAGCTGTCGGGCCTGGGCCGCAGTTGCGGGTCCCTGCAGAGCCGGGAGTGGGGTGTACAGGCCGACGAGAACCCCCCGCGACTGCGCACCCACGACCGCTACGGCCACCGCGTCGACGAGGTCGACTTCCACCCGGCGTGGCACCGGCTGCTCGGCAAGGGCGTCGCGGCGGGCCTGACCGCGGCCTGGTCCCGGCCGGGCGGGCAGGTGACGCGCGCCGCCGGGTTCCTGATGTGGACCCAGGTGGAGGCCGGCAGCTGCTGTCCCCTGTCGATGACCCACGCGGCCGTGCCGGCCCTGCGCGCCGACGCGGAGCTGGCCGCGGAGTGGGAGCCGCGGCTGACCTCCCGGGTGTACGACCGGGAGCTGCGGCCCGCCCCGCTGAAGGCCGGGGTCCTGTTCGGGATGGCCATGACGGAGAAGCAGGGCGGCAGCGACGTCCGGGCGGGCACCACCGCCGCCCGCCCGCTGGCCGAGGACGGCACGTACGAGCTGACCGGGCACAAGTGGTTCTGCTCGGCGCCGATGTCGGACGGCTTCCTCGTGCTGGCGCAGGCCCCGGGAGGGCTGACCTGCTTCCTGGTGCCCCGCGTCCTGCCGGACGGGACCCGCAACGTGTTCCTGATCCAGCGGCTGAAGGACAAGCTGGGCAACCGGTCCAACGCCTCCGCCGAGGTGGAGTTCGCGGGCACCTGGGCGCGCCGGGTCGGCGAGGAGGGGCGCGGGGTGCGCACCGTCATCGGCATGGTGGCGGCGACCCGGCTGGACTGCGTGCTGGGGTCGGCGGGACTGATGCGGCGGGCCGTCGCCGAGGCGGTGCACCACTGCACGTACCGGGAGGCGTTCGGCGCGAAGCTCGTCGACCAGCCGCTCATGCGCAACGTCCTCGCGGACCTCGCGGTCGAGTCGGAGGCGGCGACCACGCTGGCGATGCGGCTGGCGGCGGCCCAGGACGCGGCCGAGGGCGGTGACGAGCGCGAGCGTGCGCTGCTGCGGCTTGCGGTGCCGGTGGCCAAGTACTGGGTGACCAAGCGGTGCGCGCCGGTGGTCGTGGAGGCCGCCGAGTGCCTGGGCGGCAACGGGTACGTCGAGGAGTCCGGGTTGCCCCGGCTGGTGCGCGAGTCGCCGCTGAACTCGATCTGGGAGGGCGCCGGCAACGTACAGGCGCTGGACGTGCTCAGGGCGCTCGGGCGGGAACCGCTGGCGATGGACGCCTACCTGACGGAGGTGGGCCTGGCGCGCGGCGCCGACCACCGCCTGGACGCGGCGATCAGGGGGCTGCTGACGGAACTGGCCGATCTGGGGGCCGCCGCCGAGGGGCGGGCGCGGCGGCTGGTGGAGCGGCTGGCGCTGGTGCTCCAGGGCTCGCTGCTGGTGAGGTACGCGCCGCCCGAGGTCGCCGACGCGTTCTGCGCGGCCCGGCTGGGCGGCGACGGGGGCATGGCCTTCGGCACGCTGCCGCCGACGCTCGATCTGGCGTCGGTCGTGGAGCGGGCCCGCCCGGTGGCCTGATCGCGCCCGTGTGGCGCGGGGGTGGTGCTGCGCCGACACGGCACCACCCCCGCCACACGGGCCCGTTCGGGCCGCGTACGCCGCACGGGGCGGCGTGACTCCAGTTTGGACACCGGCCGGGCGGTCCACCAGGGTTGCAGGGGGTTGCAACTTGCCGGCCGTGTGCGGACCGTGTTCCGCGGGGCACGGGCAGGCGGCCCCCACCAGACGGACATCCGGCTTCCGGGAGGGACGGGACCAGTGGCGCTCTCGCCGAGGGACGTGACGCGGCTCGCCGCCGTCGACACGACGCGCGCGGCGCGCATGCTCAGCGAGGTCCGCTCCGCGCGACTCTCGGGCGGACGGGCCCCGGTGGCGCCGCGTCCGGTGATCGAGCAGTCCTGGGAGCGGATGCTGCGCAGCGGCGTCGACCCGGAGCACGACTTCCGCGCGGGGCTGCTGCCCCTGGACGAGGTTCGGCGGCGCCGGGAGGCCTCGCCGCTGCGGCACGTGCTGCCGGTCCTGCGCGAGGGCCTGCTGTCCGTCGCGGACGTGGCGCAGCACATCATGGTGGTCGCCGACGACGAGGGCCGGCTGCTGTGGCGGGAGGGCAGCGCGCCCGTGCTGCGCAAGGCCGACGGGCTGGGCTTCGAACTCGGGGCGGACTGGCGCGAAGAGGTGGTCGGGACCAATGGTGTGGGGACGCCGGCGGTCACCCGGCGGCCCGTCCAGGTGTTCGCCTCCGAGCACTTCGTGCGGTCCCAGGCGACCTGGACCTGCGCCGGAGCGCCCATCAGCGATCCGCGCAGCGGCCGGCTGCTCGGCGTGGTCGACGTGAGCGGGCCGCTGACGACGATGCATCCGGCCACGCTCGCCTGGGTCGACTCGGTCGCCAAGCTGGCCGAGGCCCGGCTGCGCGAGCTGCACGTGCGGTCCCTGGAGCGGCTGCGGGCGGTGGCGGCGCCGGTGCTGGCCCGGCTCGACGGCCGGGCCCTGGTCACGGACCGGGACGGCTGGTCGGCGGCGGTGACGGGGATGCCGTACCTGGACCGGGTGGTGCTGCCCGGACCCCCGGTGGCGGGACGGCGGTGGCTGCCGTCGCTCGGCGCGTGCACCGTGGAGCCGCTGGGCGAGGGCTGGCTGGTGCGGGCGGCCGAGGAGCCGGTGCCGAGCGGGGGCGTCCGGGTGGTGCTGGACCTCGGGCAGCCGCGCCGCTGGTCGGTCCGGGTGCTGGGGGACGCGCAGGCGTGGACGCGGGGACTGAGCGCCCGGCACGCGGAGTTGCTGTACCTGCTGGCCGTCCACCGCGGCGGTCGCAGTGCCGCGGAGCTGGCCGAGGACCTGTTCGGCGACCCGGCGCGCACGGTGACGGTGCGGGCCGAGATGTCCCGGGTGCGCAGGTACCTCGGGGCCTGTCTGGAACACCGGCCGTATCGTTTCTGCGCCTCGGCGGAGGTGGAACTCGTCCTCCCGGACGACCCCCGTGACCTCCTCCCCCACTCCACGGCCCCGACGGTGACGGCGCACCGGGCCGCACGCCCGGCGCCCTGACCGCCCGCCTCGGCCCCGGGCGGAGCGCCCGACCCGCCGGGCGTCCCGCACGCCCGGGCACGCCCGCACCGGGCACCGGGCACCGGGCACCGGGCACCGGGCACCGGGCACAGGGCACAGGGCACAGGGCACCGGGCACAGGGCACAGGGCACAGGGCACAGGGCACAGGGCACCGAGACGCTACGTTTTCGCATATTTGCAGCGTCCGCGTCCGCGGACCCGCCCACCTGTGTAGCATCCTCTACGGACCGCGCCAGCCGCTCCCCGGTCAACGCGACCACCGTCGAGCCCAGTTGGTCCGGTGCCTGTGGAGGTTTGATGAAGCACCGCGGCAGACACCGCCGACGCAGGCGGAGCCGGGCGCTGCGCGCGGCCCTGGCCGGTGCGGCCCTCGCACTGACCGGCGCCGCCACGATGATCAGCGCCTCGCAGGCCACGGTCGCCGACGACCCCGGTGCCCTCGAGCCCCTCACCTCCGCCACCCGGACCGACGCCCTGCGCCTGACCGAGCACCGGGTACCGCGCCCCTGGCTCGACCGCCTCTCCGCCGCGATGGGTGAACCGGTGGGCGTCGCCACCGTCCTCGGCTCCGCCGACCGCACGCTGCGCGACGCCGCCGACTGCACGACCGGTGAGCGGGAGGCGCTGCCGGTCCTCCCCGCGGCCACCCGGGCCTACTGCTGGGACCCGGCCGACACCGAGGGCTGGCGGCCGGGCGCGGTCACCACCTCCGGGGACGCCGAGGCGGACGGCCGCTGGGGCGCCCACCGCGTGGTCCTCTCCGCGTGGACCCGCGACGACGGTACGCCCGAGGGCGGCCTCGCCCGGGTCTCCTTCGTCGACGCGGACGCTCCCGACCGGCCCGGCTACACCTCGGCCCTCCTCGCCGTCCCGGTCGACCGCGGGCACGACTACCGGGGGCTCGCCTCCCCCGTCTCCGGCATGGTCTGGTACCAGGACAAGCTGCTGGTCACCACCGGCGCCGGTGGTCGAGAGGCGCTGTACGTCTACGACCTGGACCTGATCCAGCGCGCCACCACCGACGCGGACGCGGTCGGCCGGGTGCCCGGCGGCTGGGCGGCGGGCGGCCACCCGTACGTCCTGCCCGCCGTCGCCTCGTACCGGCTCTCCGACACCTCCGGCGCGGCGCGTCCCGCCGCGATCTCCCTGGACCGGGGCACGGCCCCGGTCAGCCTGGTGGCGAGCGAGCGGGTGCCCGCCGAGGGCGACCGCCCCACCCGGCTCTGGCGCTACGCGTTCAGCGCCGATCCCGCCCGGGCCGGACTGCCGGCCGTCGACTCCGCGGGACACGTCGACGCGGTGGAGGCGTACGAGACGGGGGCGGCCGAGGTGGGCGGCGTCCTCTCGCACCGCGCGCCCGGCGCGACGCGAGCCGACTGGTACCTGGGCCGCGCGGCCGGCGGGGACGACGGGCGCGGGACCCTGTGGCGCCAGGACACGGACGCCGCCCGGGCCGTGGAGTGCGGGGCGGACCGCTCGCAGCGGTGCTGGAGCGGACAGGCGGGCTCCCTGTCGTACTGGGAGGCGACCGGTGAGATCTGGTCCCAGTCGGGCCGCATGCTGTTCGCGGTGCCGCTGACGTCGATCGAGGACGCGCTCGACTGACGCCCGCCCCGGGGGACCGGACGGGAGATGACAGATGCGCGGCGCGGATGGTTCCCTGACCGCCATGACCCACATCGCCGTGACCACCTGGTCCCTGGAGCAGACGGCGCCGACCGATCTGCTGCCGGCCGCCGCACCGGAGGGGGACGTCCGGATCGTCCGCTCCGAGGTGCCCTCCCCCGAGTTCAGCCGTTTTCTGTACGCCTCGGTCGGCGGGGACATCCGCTGGACGGACCGGCTCGGCTGGAGTCACGCGCGGTGGCGGGAGCACCTGGAGCGGCCGGGGGTGGAGACCTGGGTCGCCCACGACCGCGGCACCCCCGCCGGGTACGTGGAGCTGTCGTCCGGCGACGACGGGGTGGTGGAGATCGAGTACTTCGGCCTGATTCCGGCTTTCCGGGGCCGGCGCATCGGTGGTCACCTGCTGTCGTACGGCACCGCCCGCGCCTGGGACCTGGCGGACCGCTGGCCGGGCCTGGCCGCGACCAAGCGGGTGTGGCTGCACACGTGCAGCAAGGACGGCGCGTTCGCGCTGGACAACTACCAGCGCCGCGGCTTCCGCCTCTTCGACACCAAGGTCGAGGAGGAACCGGACGTCGCCACTCCCGGGCCGTGGCCCGGAGCGTTCCCCGCCTGACCGTGCCTCGGCCCTGACCAGGCGTCGACGGGGGCCGACGACCATGTGACCCACAACACCCTTGTCTCGCTGTACGAGACAAGGGTGTCTGCATCGTGGACAAAGCTGGACGGTGTTCAGATCGTCGTGCCAGGCTTCCGTCATGCCTGGAACTGGAATTGCCTTGGTGAGTCGGCGGCACGTCGACCTCGGCCGCATGTCCAGCGCCATCTGTCCGGGCCGCTGAGAGCTTCCTCCAGCACTACCGGATCCCCGCAGTCGCCTCATTCCCGCGCAACGCCGCGCAATCATGCCCGTGCGCGCACACGCGCAGGTCAGAGCCGCATTTCCGCCTGCCCCGAAGGACGTGTCATCCATGGCCGCCACGCCGCCGAATCCTGCTGCCGCGACCCCCCGCCGCAAGGTGAGCCGTCACCGCGGCGAGGGTCAGTGGGCAGCCGGTCACTTCACCCCGCTCAACGGCAACGAGCAGGTGAAGAAGGACGACGACGGTCTCAACGTGCGGACACGTATTGAGACGATCTACTCCAAGCGTGGTTTCGACTCGATCGACCCCAGTGACCTCCGCGGACGCATGCGCTGGTGGGGGCTGTACACCCAGCGCAAGCAGGGCATCGACGGCGGGAAGACGGCCGTCCTGGAGCCGGAGGAGCTGGACGACAGCTACTTCATGCTGCGCGTGCGCGTCGACGGCGGCGCGCTGACCACCGCGCAGCTGCGCGTCATCGGCGAGATCTCGCAGGAGTTCGCCCGCGGCACCGCCGACCTCACCGACCGGCAGAACGTCCAGTACCACTGGATCCGGATCGAGGACGTCCCCGAGATCTGGAACCGGCTGGAGGGCGTCGGCCTGTCCACGGTCACCGCCTGCGGCGACACGCCCCGCGTGATGATCGGCTCCCCGGTCGCGGGCATCGCCGAGGACGAGATCATCGACGGCACGCCGGCCCTGGAGGAGATGAAGCGCCGGGTCCTGAACAACCCGGCGTACTCGAACCTGCCGCGGAAGTTCAAGACCGCGATCTCCGGGTCGCCGGTGCTGGACGTGGTCCACGAGATCAACGACGTGGCCTTCGTCGGCGTCGAGCACCCCGAGCACGGGCCGGGCTTCGACCTGTGGGTCGGCGGCGGCCTGTCCACCAACCCCAAGCTGGGCGTGCGCCTGAACGCCTGGGTGCCGATCGAGGACGTGCCGGACGTCTACGAGGGCGTCATCTCCATCTTCCGCGACTACGGCTACCGGCGGCTGCGCAACCGTGCCCGCCTGAAGTTCCTGGTCGCCGACTGGGGTCCGGAGAAGTTCCGCCAGGTGCTGGAGGACGAGTACCTGAAGCGGAAGCTGACCGACGGCCCGGCGCCCGCCGACCCGACCAGCCGCTGGCGCGACCACATCGGCGTGCACCGGCAGAAGGACGGCCGCTTCTACGTCGGCTTCGCCCCGCGCGTCGGCCGCGTCGACGGCACGATCCTCACCAAGGTCGCCGACCTGGCGGAGGCGCACGGCTCGGGCCGGGTGCGCACCACGGTCGAGCAGAAGATGATCGTCCTCGACGTCGAGGAGGGGCAGGTCGACTCCCTGGTGGAGTCCCTGGAGGCGCTGGACCTCACCGCCCGGCCCTCCACCTTCCGGCGCGGCACCATGGCCTGCACCGGCATCGAGTTCTGCAAGCTCGCCATCGTCGAGACCAAGGCGCGCGGCGCCTCGCTGATCGACGAGCTGGAGCGCCGGCTCCCGGAGTTCGACGAGCCCCTCACCATCAACCTCAACGGCTGCCCCAACGCCTGCGCCCGCATCCAGACCGCGGACATCGGTCTCAAGGGCCAGCTGGTCCTGAACGCCGAGGGCGAGCAGGTCGAGGGCTACCAGGTGCACCTGGGCGGCGCCCTCGGCCTGGAGCCCGGCTTCGGCCGCAAGGTGCGCGGCCTCAAGGTCACGGCGGAGGAGCTGCCGGACTACGTGGAGCGCGTGCTCAAGCGCTACGAGGCCGAGCGCGAGGACGGCGAGCGCTTCGCCACCTGGGCGGCCCGCGCCACCGAGGAGGCCCTGTCATGAGCGAGCGCGCCGCGCCGTTCCACTGCCCCTACTGCGGCGACGAGGACCTGCGTCCCCACGAGGAAGGACACGGGGCCTGGGAATGCGGGGCGTGCAACCGCGCATTCCAGTTGAAGTTCCTCGGGCTCCTCGCCCGGGGTCTTCAGCCCAACTCCACGGGAGAGGAACCGATATGACGGCGGTTCAGGAAGAGCGTACGACCGAGGAACTCAAGGCGCTGGCCGAGCGGGCGGGCCGCGAGCTGGAGGACGCCTCCGCGCTGGACATCCTCCGGTGGGCGGCCGAGACGTTCGGCAGCCGCTTCTGCGTGACCTCCTCGATGGAGGACGCGGTCGTCGCCCACCTGGCCTCCCGCGCCCTGCCCGGCGTGGACGTGGTCTTCCTCGACACCGGCTACCACTTCCCGGAGACCATCGGCACCCGGGACGCGGTGGAGGCCGTGATGGACGTCAACGTCATCACGCTCACCCCGCGGCAGACGGTCGCCGAGCAGGACGCCGAGTACGGCCCGAGGCTGCACGACCGCGACCCCGACCTGTGCTGCGCGCTGCGCAAGGTCAAGCCGCTGGAGGAGGGCCTGAAGGGCTATCAGGCCTGGGCGACCGGCCTGCGCCGCGACGAGTCCGAGACCCGCGCGAACACCCCCGTCGTCGGCTGGGACGAGAAGCGGCGGAAGGTGAAGGTCTCCCCCATCGCCAAGTGGTCACAGGAAGACGTGCAGACGTACGTCGACGAGCACGGAGTCCTCACCAACCCGCTGCTGACGGACGGCTATGCCTCCGTGGGCTGCGCGCCCTGCACCCGCCGCGTGCTGGAGGGCGAGGACGCCCGCGCCGGCCGCTGGGCGGGCCGTTCCAAGACCGAGTGCGGACTGCACGGCTGACATGACGACGACCACTGATCTTCAGGAGAACCCTGTGACGACCGGAGCCACCGTCTGGCTCACGGGTCTGCCCAGTGCCGGCAAGACCACCATCGCGTACGAGCTGGCCGACCGCCTCCGGGCGGAGGGCCGGCGCGTGGAGCTGCTCGACGGCGACGAGATCCGCGAGTTCCTCTCGGCGGGCCTCGGCTTCAGCCGCGAGGACCGGCACACCAACGTGCAGCGGATCGGCTTCGTCGCCGAACTGCTCGCCCGCAACGGCGTCACCGCGCTGGTCCCGGTGATCGCCCCCTACGCGGACAGCCGGGACGCCGTCCGCAAGCGGCACGAGGCGAACGGCACGGCGTACGTGGAGGTGCACGTGGCGACCCCGGTCGAGGTCTGCTCGGTGCGCGACGTGAAGGGCCTGTACGCCAAGCAGGCCGCGGGCGAGCTGACCGGGCTCACCGGGGTCGACGACCCGTACGAGGAGCCCGTCGCGCCCGACCTGCGCGTCGAGTCGCAGGACCAGACCGTGCAGGAGTCCGCCGCGGCGGTCCACGCCCTGCTCACCGAAAGGGGACTGGCATGACGACGACCGTCGCAGCGGTGGAGGGGACGGCGGGCCCGTACACCCTCTCCCACCTCGACGCCCTCGAGTCCGAGGCGGTGCACATCTTCCGCGAGGTGGCGGGCGAGTTCGAGCGGCCGGTGATCCTCTTCTCCGGCGGCAAGGACTCCATCGTCATGCTGCACCTGGCGCTGAAGGCGTTCGCCCCCGCGGCGGTCCCCTTCTCGCTGCTGCACGTGGACACCGGGCACAACTTCCCGGAGGTTCTGGAGTACCGCGACCGCACGGTGGAGCGGCACGGGCTGCGCCTGCACGTCGCCTCCGTGCAGGACTACATCGACCGCGGGGTGCTCAGGGAGCGTCCGGACGGCACCCGCAACCCGCTGCAGACCCTGCCGCTGACCGAGAAGATCCAGGCGGAGCGGTTCGACGCCGTCTTCGGCGGCGGGCGCCGCGACGAGGAGAAGGCCCGCGCCAAGGAGCGGGTGTTCTCGCTGCGCGACGAGTTCTCCCAGTGGGACCCGCGCCGCCAGCGCCCCGAGCTGTGGAACCTGTACAACGGCCGGCACGCCCCCGGCGAGCACGTCCGGGTCTTCCCGCTGTCCAACTGGACCGAGCTGGACGTGTGGCAGTACATCGCCCGCGAGGGCATCGAGCTGCCGGACATCTACTACGCCCACGAGCGGGAGGTCTTCGCCCGGTCCGGGATGTGGCTGACGGCCGGTGCGTGGGGCGGCCCGAAGGACGGCGAGACGGTGGAGAAGCGGCGGGTCCGCTACCGCACCGTCGGTGACATGTCCTGCACCGGGGCCGTCGACTCCGACGCCGACGGCATCGAGAAGGTGATCGCCGAGATCGCCGCCTCCCGGCTCACCGAGCGCGGCGCCACACGCGCCGACGACAAGATGTCCGAGGCCGCGATGGAAGACCGCAAGCGCGAGGGGTACTTCTAGCCATGACCAGCACCGCCGAACCCGTCGAGCCGCTCTCCGTCGAGCAGCTGTCCGAGACCACCCTGCTGCGGTTCGCCACCGCCGGGTCCGTCGACGACGGCAAGTCCACCCTGGTGGGCCGCCTGCTGCACGACTCCAAGTCGATCCTCACCGACCAGCTGGAGGCCGTCGAGCGGGCCTCCGCCAGCCGCGGCCAGGAGGCCCCGGACCTCGCGCTGCTCACCGACGGCCTGCGGGCCGAGCGGGAGCAGGGCATCACCATCGACGTGGCCTACCGCTACTTCGCCACCCCGCGCCGCCGGTTCATCCTGGCCGACACCCCGGGGCACGTGCAGTACACCCGGAACATGGTCACCGGCGCCTCCACGGCGGAGCTGACGGTGATCCTGGTCGACGCGCGCAACGGCGTCGTCGAGCAGACCCGCCGGCACGCCGCGATCGCCGCCCTGCTGCGGGTCCCGCACGTCGTCCTCGCCGTCAACAAGATGGACCTGGTGGACTACCGGGAGCCCGTGTTCGCCGCCATCGCCGAGGAGTTCACGGCGTACGCGACCGAGCTGGGCGTCCCGGAGGTCACCGCGATCCCCATCTCGGCGCTCGCGGGCGACAACGTGGTGGAGCCGTCGGCCGTCATGGACTGGTACGGCGGCCCGACGGTGCTGGAACACCTGGAGACCGTCCCGGTCAGCCACGACCTGGCGCACTGCCACGCCCGGCTGCCCGTGCAGTACGTGATCCGGCCGCAGACCGCCGAGCACCCCGACTACCGCGGCTACGCGGGCCAGATCGCCGCGGGCACCTTCCGCGTCGGCGACCCGGTCACCGTGCTGCCGTCGGGCCGCACCTCGACGGTGTCCGGCATCGACGTGCTCGGTGACGCGGTCGACACCGCGTGGACGCCGCAGTCGGTGACGCTGCTGCTGGAGGACGACATCGACGTCTCGCGCGGGGACCTGATCGTGCCCAGCAAGGACGCCCCCGCCACCAGCCAGGACGTCGAGGCCACGGTCTGCCACGTCGCCGACGCGCCGCTCACCGTGGGCCACCGCGTGCTCATCAAGCACGGCACCCGCACGGTGAAGGCGATCGTCAAGGACATCCCGGCCCGGCTCACGCTCGACGACCTGTCCCTGCACCCGCACCCCGGTCAGCTCGTCGCCAACGACATCGGCCGGGTGAAGATCCGCACCGCGGAGCCGCTGCCCGCCGACTCCTACGCGGACTCCCGCCGCACCGGGTCGTTCATCCTGATCGACCCGAGCGACGGCACCACGCTCACCGCCGGGATGGTCGGCGAGTCCTTCGCCGCGCCGGAGCCGGTCAAGGACGCGGCGGACGACGACGGGTGGGACTTCTGACCATGCGTTCCCCGGACTTCTACTCCACGTTCGCCAAGGAGGGCGGCCGCGTCGGCAGCGGCTCCCTCGGCAGCGGGCAGGGCGGGGTCGGGCGATGTGCGCGGTGACGTACGCGCACTGCTCGCGCGCCCGCACCCCCCACCCGCACAGCCGAAGACCAGCCGACCTCCCGGCCACGACCTGACACCTCGGATCCACCGACAGGCGTGACCGCCGGGCCAACGAGAGGAAAGCCTCCCGTGCCTGCCACCACCGCTCTGCGCCGCACCCTCGCGGTCATGGCCGCCCTGCCGCTCCTCACCCTCGCCGCCTGCGGATACGGCTCCAAGGCCGAAGACGAGGACACCGCGAAGGTCGCCGCCGGCGCCGAGAAGATCGACGGTCTCGACTCCGTCCGCATCGGCTACTTCGGCAACGTCACCCACGCCACCGCCCTGGTCGGCAACCAGAAGGGCTTCTTCCAGAAGGCGCTGGGCGCCACCGAGGCCAAGTACGCGACCTTCAACGCCGGCCCGTCCGAGATCGAGGCCCTGAACTCCGGCTCCATCGACATCGGCTGGATCGGCCCCTCCCCGTCGATCAACGGATACACCAAGTCCGGCGGCAAGAACCTGCGGATCATCGGCGGTTCGGCCTCGGGCGGGGTGAAGCTGGTGGTGAACCCCGAGAAGATCAAGTCGCTGAAGGACGTCAAGGGCAAGCGCATCGCCACCCCGCAGCTCGGCAACACGCAGGACGTGGCGTTCCTCAACTGGGTCGCCGAGCAGGGCTGGAAGGTCGACGCGCAGAGCGGCAAGGGCGACGTGACGGTCGTCCGCAGCGACAACAAGGTCACGCCCGACGCCTACAAGGCGGGTTCCCTGGACGGCGCCTGGGTGCCGGAGCCGACCGCGTCCAAGCTGGTCGCCGAGGGCGGCAAGGTGCTGCTGGACGAGTCGACGCTGTGGCCGGACAAGAAGTTCGTGATCACGAACATCATCGTGTCGCAGAAGTTCCTCAGGGAGCACCCGAAGGCCGTCGAGGCCGTGCTGAAGGCCTCGGTCGAGACCAACGAGTGGATCAAGGCCAACCCGGACGAGGCGAAGGCCGCGGCCAACCGGCAGCTGGAGAAGGACACGGGCAAGGCCCTGCCGGCCGAGGTCCTGGACCCGGCGTGGCAGTCGATCGAGGTCACCGACGACCCGTTGGCCGCCACCCTCGACGCCCAGGCCGAGCACGCCGTCAAGGCGGGCCTGCTGGACGAGCCCGACCTGCAGGGCATCTACGACCTCCGGCCGCTCAACAAGGTCCTCGGGGCCAAGGGCAGGCCCGCGGTCGACGACGCCGGTCTCGGCGCGAAGTAGCCGGATCCCGACCATCCCCAGGAGGTGACGACCATGGCCACGACCACGACGCTCGCCAAGGCCGACGAGGGCACCGCGGCGGTCACGCACGCGGCCCGGATCGAGCACGTCTCGAAGTCGTTCCCGGGCCCCGCCGGGCAGCAGCTCGTGCTGGACGACATCACCCTCGATGTCGCGCCCGGCGAGTTCGTCACCCTCCTGGGGGCCTCCGGCTGCGGCAAGTCCACGCTGCTGAACCTGGTGGCGGGGCTGGACCGGCCGAGCGCCGGCGCGATCTCCACGGACGGGCGGCCGGCCCTGATGTTCCAGGAGCACGCCCTGTTCCCGTGGCTGACCGCGGGCAAGAACATCGAACTCGCCCTGAAGCTGCGGGGCGTGCCCAAGGCCGAACGCCGGGAGAAGGCGGAGGAGCTGCTCGAACTCGTCCGGCTGAAGGGCTCCCACGGCAAGCGGGTGCACGAGCTGTCGGGCGGTATGCGCCAGCGGGTCGCGCTGGCCCGGGCACTCGCCCAGGAGAGCAAGCTGCTGCTGATGGACGAGCCGTTCGCGGCGCTGGACGCCATCACCCGGGACGTGCTGCACGACGAGCTGACCCGGATCTGGCGCGAGACGCGGCTGTCCGTCCTGTTCGTCACGCACAACGTGCGCGAGGCCGTCCGGCTCGCCGAGCGCGTGGTGCTGCTCTCCTCCCGCCCCGGGCGCATCGCCCGCGAGTGGACGGTCGGCATCCCGCACCCGCGCCGCATCGAGGACACCGAGGTGGCGGAGCTGTCCGTCGAGATCACCGAAGAACTGCGTGGGGAGATCCGCCGCCATGGCCAGCACTGACACGACCCGCCCGGTGAAGGACACGGGGGCCGGCGCCGGGGACGGCGGCGACCTCGCCGGTCTGGAGGCCGGCCTGGACGCACTGGAGACGGTGCAGCAGCGCCGCAAGCCCTTCCGGCAGACCTTCGTGGAGAAGATCCTGCCGCCCGCCCTCGCCGTCCTGCTGGTGCTGGCGGTGTGGCAGGGACTCGTCTCCTTCGAGGTGGTCGACGACCCGACCAAGCTGCCCGCCCCGTCCGCGGTGTGGGACGTGGTCCGCCAGGCGTGGCTGGAGGGCGAGCTGCTCGGCTACATCTGGACCAGCGTCTCGCGCGGTCTGTTCGGCTTCTGCCTCGCGCTGCTGATCGGCACCCCGCTGGGGCTGCTGGTGGCGCGGGTGAAGTTCGTGCGCGCGGCGATCGGCCCGATCCTCTCCGGGCTCCAGTCGCTGCCCTCGGTGGCCTGGGTGCCGCCGGCCGTGATCTGGCTGGGCCTGAACGACAAGATGATGTACGCGGTGATCCTGCTCGGCGCGGTGCCGTCCATCGCCAACGGCCTGGTGTCGGGCGTGGACCAGGTGTCCCCGCTCTTCCTGCGCGCCGGCCGCACGCTGGGCGCGACGGGGCTGAAGGGCACCTGGCACGTCGTCCTCCCGGCCGCGCTGCCGGGTTACGTGGCCGGTCTGAAGCAGGGCTGGGCGTTCTCCTGGCGGTCCCTGATGGCCGCCGAGATCATCGCCTCCTTCCCCGACCTCGGGGTGGGCCTCGGCCAGTTGCTGGAGAACGGCCGCAACGCCAGCGACATGGCCATGGTCTTCGAGGCCATCCTGCTGATCCTGACCGTGGGCATCGCCATCGACCTGCTGATCTTCAGTCCGCTGGAGCGGTGGGTGCTGCGCAGCCGCGGCCTGCTGGTGAAGGGCTGACGACGGTCGTGTCCGCTCCGGTCCTCCTGGTCATCGCCCACGGCAGCCGCGACCCGCGGCACGCCGCGACCGTGCACGCCCTGGTCCGCCGGGTCCGGGCGCTGCGGCCGGACGTCCGGGTGGAGACCGGCTTCCTGGACTTCAACGTGCCCTCGGTGCAGGGCGTGCTGGAGTCCCTGGAGACGGAGGGCGTGCGGGACGTGGTGGCGCTGCCGCTGCTGCTGACCCGCGCCTTCCACGCCAAGGCGGACATCCCGGCGGTCCTCGCGGACGCGCCGCCGCGCCTGCGGATCCGGCAGGCGGACGTGCTCGGCCCCTCCCCCCTGCTGCTGTCGGCGCTGGAACGGCGCCTGTACGAGGCGGGCCTGACGCCCGCCGACAAGTCCTCGACCGGGGTCGTGCTGGCCTCGGCGGGGTCCTCCGACCCGGAGGCGATCGCAGTGATCGCAGAAATCGCGCGGGAGTGGCGGCACACCGGTTGGTGCGCCGTGCGGCCTGCGTTCGCCTCCGCATCCCTCCCCCGCACCGAGGACGCGGTACGGGAACTGCGGGAGCTGGGCTGCCCGCGCGTCGCCGTCGCCCCCTACGTCCTGGCCCCCGGGTTCCTGCCGGACCGCATCGCGCGGGGCGCGGCCGGGGCCGACGTGCTGGCCGACGTCCTAGGTCCCGCGCCGGAGGTCGCGCGGGTGCTGCTGCGCCGGTACGACCGGGCGCGGGCGCCGGTGCTGACGGCGGTGGGCGCCTGACCTCGCGCCCGTACGTCTCCGGGGACCCGTCGGTGCGCTAGCCGGAGGTCATCTCCACCAGCTTGACGACGGTGTTCCAGTTGCGGGTGGTGGCGGTCAGGCCCTTGTTCACGCGGGGCCTGGCGAGGGCCTCGGCGAGCTTGGAGCGGCCGAGGCCCTCGGGTGCGTAGAGGTAGAGGGCGCGGTCGGTGAGGCGGAACTCCTCGGGGAGGAAACCCGCCCGGTCGATCGCCGCGAAGCGTTCCTCGTCCACCGGCGCGGAGAAGTAGGTGACGTGGAGCTGCTTGGCCTCCAGGTCGGCGGCCGGGAACGGGCAGGCGTCCGCGATGCCCTGCAGATAGGCGTGGTCGCGCACGAGCACGTCCACGGCGAAGCCGAAGCGCTTCTCGACCGCCGACGACAACTCGGCGGCCAGGGACTCCTCGTCGCCGCCGGACGCGAACACGGCCTGCCCGCTCTGGAGATAGGTGCTCACACGGTCGTGGCCGAGATCCACCAGGAGGGCGCGCAGCTCCGCCATCGGGAGCTTCCTCGCGCCGCCCACGTTGACCCCGCGCAGCAGCGCCGCGTACATCGTCGTCATGCGCACACCATAAGGCGGCCGTCGTGCCCCGTGGGGGTGGGCACGACGGCCGCGTCCGCGCCGAGCGGACGTGCGCGCCACTCTCGCCGATGCGGTGCGCGGGCTTCAACCACTACGCGCGCCTGTGACTTATTCAACAACTCTTCGAAAGACGCGGGGAAGCGGCGCCGCGCCCCGGTCACCACCCGGACCGGTCCCGATAGATGTAGGGGACCATGTCCTCCTCAGCGGTGAGGAACGTCGGTACAAGGGGATGAGCCGGCGCCGCCGCGGGTCACCGGGGAGCACGACGAGATGGCTTTATCCGGCCCCTACCTTCGAGGAGGAAGGTGACGGCAGGGGGCTGTCACCGCTCACAAGGGGGCAAGCCCGTCATGGGGAAAGAAGCACGGGTGCGGGGCATAGCCGCCCGGGCCGGCGGCTGGAGCGCCCGGCACCGATGGGCTGCCGTGGGGATCTGGGTGCTGTTCGTCGTCCTGGCGATGGGGCTCGGCTCGGCGGCCGGGCGGGTCGACGTCAAGGACAGCGACCAGCTGAGCGGCGAGACGCACACCGCCGCGAGGATCATCGAGGACGCCGGGATCGAGGAACCGGCCGGGGAGACCGTCCTGGTCCAGGCGAAGGACGGCGGGCTGAAGGCCACCGACGCCGAGTTCCGTGCCGCGGTGACCGCGGTGATGGCGGCGGTGGAGGACACCGGCGAGGTGACCGGCGTGTCCTCCCCGTACGACACGAAGACGATCTCGAAGGACGGCCGCAGCGCACTGGTCCAGTTCGACATGCGGGGCGAGGCGGACACCGCGGGCGAGCGGGTCGAGCCGGTGCTGAAGGCCGTCGAGGGCGTCCAGGAGGAGCACGGCTCGCTGCGGATCGAGGAGATCGGCGGCGCCAGCATGATGAAGACGTTCGACGACGCGTTCGGCGACGACTTCAAGAAGGCCGAGTACTCCGCGGTGCCGGTGGCCCTCGGCATCCTGCTCGTCGCGTTCGGCGCGCTGGTGGCGGCGCTGGTCCCGGTGGCGCTGGCGATCACCGCGATCATGGCGACGATGGGTCTGATGGGGCTGGTCAGCCACTTCCAGCCGATGAGCGAGACCGCCAACTCGGTGATGCTGCTGGTCGGTCTGGCCGTGGGCGTCGACTACTGCCTGTTCTACCTGCGCCGCGAACGCGAGGAGCGCGCCGCCGGACGCGACGCGCAGACGGCCCTGCGGATCGCCGCCGCCACCAGTGGCCGGGCGATCGTCGTCTCCGGTGTCACGGTGTGCGTGGCGATGGCGGGCATGCTCTTCACCGGCATCGCCGAGTTCGAGGCGATGGGGCTGGCCTCGCTGATGGTCGTCGCGGTCGCGATGGTCGGTTCGGTGACGGTCCTGCCCGCGCTGCTCTCCCTGCTGGGTGAGCGGGTCGAGAAGGGCCGCCTCCCCTTCCTGCGCCGGCGCGGGAGGAACGGCGCCGCCGAGGGCAGCCGGTTCTGGACGGCCGTCCTGGACCGGGTGCTCGCCAAGCCGGTGCTCGCCGCCGCCGTGGCGACCGGCGCCCTGCTGGCCGTCGCCGCGCCCGCGCTCGGCATGAAGACGCAGAACCTGACGCTGGACCAGGAGTTCGGCGACTCGCTGCCGATCGTCCAGACGTACAACCGCGTCAACGAGTCCTTCCCCGGCGGTTCCGACCCGGCCGAGGTGGTCGTGAAGGCCGACGACATCAACGCGCCCGAGGTCAGGGACGCGCTCGCCGAGTTCCGCGAGCGGGCGGTCTCCTCCGGGGCCTCGCGCGGCCCGGTCGACGTCGTGATGCACGACGAGCGGAACGTCGCCCTGGTGTACGTCCCGCTGGTCGGCGGCTCGGACCTGGACAAGGCGGGCGAGAGCCTGGACCGGCTGCGCGACGAGGTACGGCCGGCGACGCTCGGCGAGGTCGACGGCGTCGAGGCCCCGATCACCGGGCAGGTCGCCGGGTCGAAGGACTTCAACGACCAGCTCGTCGGCTCGGTCCTGCCCGTCTTCGTGTTCGTGGTGATCTTCGCCTTCGCGCTGATGCTGCTGTCGTTCCGCTCGCTGACGATCGCGCTGACCTCGATCGTGCTCAACCTGCTGTCGGTGGGCGCGGCCTACGGCATCCTGGTCGCCGTCTTCCAGCACGGCTGGGGCGCCTCGCTGGTGGGCGCGGAGGGGGTCGGCGCCATCATCTCCTGGCTGCCGCTGTTCCTCTTCGTGATCCTGTTCGGCCTGTCGATGGACTACCACGTGTTCGTGGTCTCGCGGATCCGCGAGGCGCGGCTGCGCGGGCGGACCACCGGGGACGCGATCCGGCACGGGGTGGTCACCACGGCCGGCGTCGTCACCAGCGCCGCGGTCATCATGGTCGCCGTGTTCGCCATCTTCGGCACGCTGTCCATGCAGTCCATGAAGCAGATGGGCGTGGGCCTCGCGGCGGCGGTGCTGATCGACGCGACGATCATCCGGGGCGTCCTGCTGCCGGCCGTGATGGCCCTGCTGGGCGAGCGCAACTGGTACCTGCCGAAGTGGCTGCACCGGCTGCCCGACCTCACCCACGACGAGGCGCCCGAGGCGGTCGCGCCCGCGGCCCGGGACGACGAGGGCGAGCGCGGGGAGCGGGGCGAGCGGATCGGGGTCTGAGCCTCCTGGGCACCGAGAGCGAACGGAGGGCCCGCCGGTTCCGTGGAACCGGCGGGCCCTCGGCGTCCCCTCCCCCGGTCGGGTCAGCTCCTGGCCGCCGCCAGCTCCGCCTCGATCAGGTCGGCGGCCCGCCGGGTGCCGCCCTCCTGCGCCATCTCCGCCTGGATCTCCTTCAGCCGCCGGGCCACCTCCGGGTCCCCGACCAGGGCGAGGCCCGCGGTGCGCAGCGCCTCGGCGGTGGCCTCCCCGGTGGGCAGGTGGCGGGCGACGCCGAGCCCCTGGAGCATGTCCGCGTTGCCGAACTGGTCCACGGCCTGCGGTACCGCGATTATCGGCGTGGCGGTGGCGAGGCCCTCCTGGCTGCCGCCCGCGCCCGCGTGCGTGACGAACAGGTCGGCCTGCTTGAGGATCGCCAGCTGCGGCACCCAGGAACGGACCTCCACGTTGCCCGGTACGTCGCCCAGCTCGGCGGCGTCGACGTGTCGGCCGATCTGGAGCACCACGTGCCAGCCGGGCAGCTCGCCGAACGCCTCGACGCACGCCCGGTAGAACGCCGGCCGCTTGGTGAAGGAGGACCCGAGCGAGACGAGGACGACCTTCTCCGCGCCCTCGGGACGCCGCCAGTCGCCTTCGGCGGCGCGGTCGCCCTGGCAGGCGCCGACGAAGGTGTGCGTCTTCTCGTCGACCCGGTCGGCGTGCGGCTGGAGCGCCTTCGGGATGAGCACCAGCGACCGGTCGGGACGGCCGACGAAGGGGTCGGGGTCCTCGGTGATCCCGTTCTCCTTCAGCCAGCCGCGGAAGCGGGCGTCGTACGCCCGGCCGCGCTCGGTCTTCAGCGGCTCCTCCCACGTCGGCCGGCCGACCTCCTCCTCGTATCCCTCCCAGGCGACCAGGTTCGGCGACAGCGAGACGGCGGGGACTCCCCAGCGGTGGGCGAGGACGCGGGCCGGGTACGAGGTGATGTCGTGCAGGACCAGGTCCGGCTCGTCGCCCTCGTACGCCTCGACGAGCTGCGGGAGTGCCTGGATCGCGTCGTCGAGGAACGGCTCGACGTTGTCCAGCAGTGTGGTCCCCCAGGCGTCCGGGTCGGCGTCGGGGCCGGGCAGCGTGCTCCTCCACAGCTTGGGTTCGGCGCCCGTCTCGGCGACCTTCCCGGCGAAGAGCGGCGGGATCGCGTAGGTCACCCGGTGCCCGCGCGCGACGAGTTCCCGGATCACTTCCAGGCTGGGATTCACGTGGCCGTGCGCGGCGATGGAGAACATGGCGATATGAGCGGGATCGTGCATGCGCGGAGCGTAGTCAAGACGATACGTCTCGTGCAAATCGCTTCGTCTCACGCCGCCAGCTCCTCGTGCAGGCGCAGCCACCGCGCCGGTGCCACCTCGCCGACGAGCACCCCGGGGTCCAGCCTGGCCGCCCGGAACGCCGCGTCGACCCGGCGCCGGGGGTGGGCCCGGCGCAGGGACGCGTGCAGCGAGCCGCCGACTCCCGAGAAGCCCAGCTCGACCAGATCCCACCAGCCGGGCAGGGCGGCGCCGGGGACCAGGGGGACGGGGCGGCGTTCGATCCGCAGGACGCCGGCGTCGACGCGGGGCGCCGGGCGGAATCCGTGGCGGCTGACGCGTCCCCTCAGGCGCCACTCGTGGTGGGGCCAGGTGCGGACCGTCAGGAGGGACCAACGGCCGTAGTCCCCGGTGCGCTTGCGCGCGTACTCCAGCTGGGTGATCAGGGTGGCGTCGGTGAGGGTGGGTGCGCCGAGGCACCAGTCGACGATGTCCGCCGTGCGGGAGAAGGGCACGTTCCCGGCGACGGAGAAGGGCGTCCGGGGGGCCCGCGCGGCGAGGAAGTCGCCTTCGACGACGCGGACATGGGGTGCGGTGGCGAAGCGGGTGCGCAGCCCGGGGACGAGCCGGGAGTCGATCTCGTAGGCGTGCAGCTCCCGGCTGCGGCGGGCGAGCGGCTCGGTGAGGGCGCCCTTGCCGGCGCCCACCTCGAGGACGAGCGGCGGGTGCCGGGGGTCGGGGGCGGTCAGCCGGGCGACGTGCGAGGCGGCGGCGCGATCGGCGAGGAAGTTCTGCGAGAGCGTGCGGGCACGCTGGGTGGGGCGGGCCATGGCCTGCGGTCCTTGTCTTCCGTGCAGGGGAGAAGGGCATGCGAAGGCCCTGACCGGAGGACGAGGGGGAAAGGAGATGCGGAGGCTCAGCCCCGCCGCGCTGCGTCAGCGGCGGGGGGTCCCCGGGCCGGTCAGGGCTCCGGGGCGGCGACGCATCCTGACGGAGTGCGTGCAGCCCCGGCCGGGACCGGAGTGGTAGATCGCGTTGAAGGCTCCCACGGAGCCGACCCTAGGCGGTGCCTCGGCGGCCGGGCAACGGATTATCCGCGTCACGGCCGCCGACGGCCGATATCCGACGACCGGTGACCGACGGCCGACGGTCGGGCACGGGACGGTCAGCGTTGGTAGCGGGCGAGGACGAGGTTGCCGTCGTCCTCCAGCCTCCCGCGCAGCTCGCCGAGGCCGATCGCCCCGCTGTAGTACTCCTGGAGCGCCGGGGTCGCCACCTTGTCCTTCCACTCGGGGTAGCCCCGGACGGACTGGGCGGGCGCCGGGCGCAGGTGGGCGGCGAGGGCGGTGCCGGTGGCCCAGCCGTGCTCGGCCGTGTGCAGGGCGGGGTCCTTCAGGGCCTCGGTGCCGGTGGGCAGCATCCAGTCGCCGAGGGCGAGGCGCACCATGTTGTCCGGCTGGAGGAGGAAGTCGACGAACGCGGCGGCCTCCTCCTTGTGCGGGCTGTCCTCGGCGATCGACAGCGTCTGCGGGCTGACGCCCTGGTCGAGCCCCTCGGCGCCGGCCGGCGCGGGCAGCACCTGCCAGTCGAAGCCGTCGGGTGCCTGCTGCTCGATCTGCTGGCGGTAGGCAAAGCCGAGCGGCACCATCGCGTACTTGCCCGCGAAGAAACCCGGCAGGGTGTCGGAGCCGCCGCTGCCCAGGGTGGTGGCGGAGGCGCTGTGGTCGGTGTTGACCTGGTCGCGGACGGTGCGGGGCACGACCTGGTCGGCCTCCTCGAACCGGACGGTGACCTTGCCGTCGGCGCCGCGGTGGAAGAGCTGTCCGCCGGTGGACAGCGACAGGTTGAGCGTGGCCGACACCGGCTCCTTGAGCGGCCAGGCCACGCCGTACCGCCCGTCGCCGCTCAGCTGCTTCGTCACCCGCCGGAACTCCGGCCAGGTCCAGGGGCGTTCGGGTGTCGGTATCCGCACGCCCGACTCCCGCAGCAGGTCGGCGTTGGCGATCAGGACGCGCGGTTCCTGGAGGAAGGGCACGCCGTAGACGCCGTCGCCGAAGGTGACCGTCTCCCACGTCCGCCGCGGGATGTCGGCCTCCAGCCGCTCGGGCAGCAGGTCCGAGAGGTCGGCGAGGTAGCCGCCGTAGGCGAAGTCCGCGAGGTCGTCGGAGGCGTCGTGGATGACGTCGGGCGCCTCGCCGCCCTCGAAGGAGGTGAGGAGCTGGTCGTGGACGCTGTCCCAGCTGCCCTGGACGTACTCGACCCGCACGTCCGGGTGCGTGGCGTTCCACTCGCGCACCAGCTCCTTGGTGGCCGCCACGGACTCCTCCTGCCAGGCGAGCGACTGGAAGCGCAGCGTGACGCGGCCGTCCGCGGAGTCGTCGCCGCCGTCCGTGCAGCCGGCGAGCAGCAGGGCGAGGGAGAGCAGCAGGGTCGCGGTCCTCGTGCGCATCAGCTCTTCACCGCCCCGGCCAGCATGCCGCCGGTGATCCGTCGCTGGATGAGGGCGAAGACCAGCAGGGAGGGCAGCGTCGCGAGGAAGGCCGCCGCCGCGAGCGGGCCCAGGTCGGCGACGCCCTCGGCGCCGATGAAGTGGGTGAGGATCACCGGCAGGGTCTGTTTCTCCGGAGTCTTCAGCAGCACCAGCGCGAAGAAGAACTCGTTCCACGCGGTGATGAACGCGAACAGCGCCGTGGCCACGATGCCCGGCGCGAGCAGCGGCGCGGTGACCGAGACGAGCGTGCGCAGCCGCCCGGCGCCGTCCACCGCCGCCGCCTCCTCCAGTTCGGGCGGCACGGCCCGGACGTACCCGGTGAGCATCCACAGCGCGAAGGGCAGCGACCAGACGACGTACACCATCACCAGTCCCGGCACGGAGTTGATCAGGTGCAGGTTCTTCAGCACCAGGAAGAGCGGGATGATCACCAGGACGAAGGGGAAGGCCTGGCTGACCACCACCCATCCCGTCGCCGCCCTGGTGAGCCGGGAGCGGTGGCGGGCCATGACGTACGCCATCGGGGTGGCGATCACCACGGCGATCAGCGCGGCGCCGAGCGCGGCCACCAGGGAGTTGAGGGCGGCGCGCAGCAACGGCTGTTCGTCGAAGGCCTGCCGGAAGTTGTCGAGGGTGGGGTCCTTCGGAATCCACGTGGGGTGGAGACCGGCCAGCTCCTGCGGCGGTTTGAACGCGGTGGAGATCAGCCAGAGGAACGGGAAGACCAGGAAGACGAGGTAGGCGAGCAGTGCGGCGTACTGCCCGGCGCGGGCACCGGTCGAGGTCCTCATGCGACGCCGCCTTCCTTGAGTCCGCCCCTGAGCCGGCCGGCGAGGAAGACCGCCAGCAGCACCGAGACGACGGCCACCATGACGCAGCCCATCGCCGCCGCGTAGCCGAACTGCCCGTACCGGAAGGCTTCCTCGTAGGCGAACAGCATGGGCAGCCGGGTCCGGCCGCCCGGGCCTCCGCTGGTCAGCACGTAGACCAGGGCGAAGGCGTTGAAGTTCCAGATGAGGTTGAGCGCGGTGATGGCGAGCGCGACGGGTCTGAGGGCGGGCCAGGTGACCGTGCGGAAGCGGCGCCAGGCTCCGGCGCCGTCGACCGCGGCGGCCTCGTGCAGCTCGCGCGGGGTGTTCTGCAACCCGGCGAGCAGGGCGACCGTCGTCTGGGGCATGCCGGCCCAGACGCCGACGACGATGACGGCGGGCAGGGCGGTGGCGAGGCCGCTGAGCCAGTCTCGGCCGTCGCCGAGGCCGAGGTCGCGCAGCGTCTCGTTGAGGATGCCCGCGTCCGGGTTGTAGACCAGCCGCCACATGATGCCGACGACGACCTCGGGCATCGCCCAGGGGACGATGGCGAGGGCCCGGGCCAGCCAGCGCAGCCGCAGGTTCTGGTTGAGCAGCAGGGCGAGGCCGAGGGCGAGCAGGAACTGCGGCACCGTCACCCCCACGGCCCACACCAGCCCGATGCGGAACGACTCCCAGAACAGGGTGTCGTGCATCAGGTCCTGGAAGTTCAGGGTGCCGATCCACCGGGTGGGCTCGGTACGTCCCGACTGCGCGTCGGTGAAGGCCAGCAGGACGCCGTAGAGCAGCGGCCCGACGCTGAGCACCAGGATGGGGATCAGCGCGGGCAGCACCAGGAACCAGGCGCCGTGGTCGGGACCGGGCCGGGGCCGCTTCGCGCCGGACGCGCGGCGCGCCGGGCCCTTCGGATCGGTCACCGGTGTCACATGATCAGCCCCTTCGCGCGGCCAGGACGGGCCTGGCCATGGTCGTGAAGGCGCCGGGCCCCGTCAAGGGCCCGGACATACCCTCCCACCAGTGCGAATGCGACACTGGCCGACGGATGGCGGGATTGCGGCGGACCGGACGGACCCCGCGGGCCGGACGGACCCGGCGGATCCGGCCGGCCCGGCGGACCCGGCCGACGACACGGACAGGGACACGGAGGCGCGGGACGATGGACGAGGCACGGGCTCGGGAGGTGCTGGCCGCGGCGGGAGTGCTCTCCGGCCCGGTGAGGGAGGCGCGGCTGCTCGCGCTGGGCGAGAACGCGGTGTTCGTCGCCGGTGACCTGGCGGTCAAGGTGGGTCGCGAAGCCGAGCTGCTCGACCGGGCGCGCCGGGAACTGGCCGTGGCGGTGTGGCTGGAGCAGGCCGGTGTGCCGGCGGTGCGGGCGGCCGACCCCACGGCGCTCTTCGTCGACGGGCACCCGGTGACGCTGTGGCGACGGCTGCCGGACCCGGTGCGGCCCACCGAGCCGCGGGACGTGGCCGCCCTGCTCCGGCTGGTCCACGCGCTGCCCTCCCCCTCCTTCGCCCTGCCGCCCCGCGAACTGCTGGGCGGCGTGGAACGCTGGCTGCGGCTGGCGGGTGACGTGATCGACCCGGCGGACGCCGCGTTCCTGCGCGAGCGGCGCGACGGCTTCGCGACGGCCGCCGCCGCGCTCACCCCCCGTCTGCCGCGGGGCCCGATCCACGGGGACGCCCTGCCCCGCAACGTGCACGTCGGCCCCGACGGTCCGGTCCTGGTCGACCTGGAGACCTTCTCCGCCGACCTGCGCGAGCACGATCTGGTGGTGATGGCCCTCAGCCGGGACCGCTACGGGCTGCCCGCGGAGGCGTACGACGGCTTCACCGGGACCTACGGCTGGGACGTGCGCGAGTGGGACGGCTGCGCGGTGCTGCGCGGCGCCCGGGAGACGGCCAGCTGCGCGTGGGTCGCCCAGCACGCGCCGGGCAACCCGAAGGCCCTGGCCGAGTTCGAACGCCGGGTGGCGTCGCTGCGGGACGGCGATCCGGCGGTGCGCTGGTACCCCTTCTGACTGCCCCTCGCCCGCCGGGCCGGGGCCGGGTCAGACCCGCTCGTCGGCCGGTTCGCGCACCGGCCATCTGCCGTCGACGACCGCCGTGGCGTCGCCCTTGCGGCGCAGGAAGCTCTGGAAGTCCGCCGCCCACTCGGCATACCACTCGATCTGACGGTGGTGCAGGTCGGCCGGGCCGAGGGAGGCGACCTTGGGGTGCCGGTCGGCTATCGCGCAGGCCAGGCGGGCCGCGGCGAGGGCGTCGGCCGTGGCGTCGTGGGCGGCGTCGAGCGGGACGCCGTACTCCTGGCAGACCGCTTCCAGGTTGCGTTTGCCGCGGCGGTACCGGTCGACGGAGCGGTCGATGGTGTACGGGTCGATGACGGGGGCCGGGTCCAGGCCGCCCAGGCGGTCGCGCAGGGACGGCAGTCCGTGGCGCCGCAGCTCGGCGGAGAGCAGGGTGAGGTCGAAGGCCGCGTTGTAGGCGACGACCGGGACCCCTGTCTTCCAATGGTCGGCCAGCACACCGGCGATGGCGTCGGCGACCTGGTCGGCGGGGCGGCCCTCGGTGGCCGCCCGCTCGTTGCTGATGCCGTGCACCGCCACCGCGTCCGCCGGGATCTCCACACCGGGGTCGGCCAGCCACTCCCGGCGTCCGCGCGGCTCCCCGCCCACGACCTCGATCACGGCCCCCGTGACGATGCGCGCCTCGCGCGGGTCGGTGCCCGTCGTCTCCAGGTCGAAGCCGATCAGCAGCTGTCGGTGCCAGCCCATGGGCGGTCCCCCTTCTTGGTGGTGCGTCCCCCAGTGGTCCCCACCTTCCCACGGGCCACTGACAATCAGAGGATCGCATTCCGCTTGCGCCCGCGCCCGGCCCGGCGCCGACGTTCACGAGACGGGTCGCGAATCCGCCCACATCAGCTCGAACTCTTCGCGATAGGTGGGGAAAAGTCCGCTTTCGTCGAGCTGGTCCGACTTCACGACCTTGCCGCCGTTGCGCCCGTTGCGCAGCACCAGCACCGGCGCCTCCATCCCCCGCGTCCGGCGCAGATAGGACTGGACGACGGCGATCCCGTCGACGCCGTCCCCGTCGACCAGGTAGGCGGTGAAGCGGGGTGTCTCGTCGAAGACCTGGATCTCGAACGCGCCCGGGTCCCGCAGCCGGGCGCGCACCCGGCGCATGTGCAGGATGTTCATCTCCACGGCGCGGCTCAGCTCGCCCCGCTTGATGCCCAGTTCGCGCTCGCGGCGCTTGATCGCGCTCGACGCCGGGTTCAGGAAGAGCAGCCGCACCCGGCCGCCGGACTCGGCCAGCCGCAGCAGGCGCCGGCCGGAGAAGTTCTGCACGAGCAGGTTGAGGCCGATACCGAGGGCGTCCACCCGTCGCGCGTTGCCGAAGAGGTCCTCGGCGGGGAACTGGCGCAGCAGCCGGACCCGGTCCGAGTGGACCGCGACCACGTCGGCGTACCGGTCGCCGACCAGGTCCTCCACCGCGTCGACCGGCAGCCGCCGCGCGGACGGCACGTCGCTGCCCGCGCCGAGCACCTCCAGGAGTCGCGCCGACGCCCGCTCGGCCTGGTTCAGGACGGCCTCGGACAGCGCCCGGTTGCGGGAGACCACGTTGCGGGTGACCTCCAGCTCGTCCAGGGCCAGTTCGACGTCCCGGCGTTCGTCGACGTAGGGCTCGAAGCAGGGCCAGTGCTGCACCATCAGCTCGCGCAGCTGCGGCAGGGTGAGGAAGCTGAGCACGTTGTCGTCCGCCGGGTCGAGCAGGTAGCCCTTGCGGCGGCTCACCTCGCGCACGGCGACGGCCCGCTGCACCCACTCCTGGCCCGCCGGTCCGGCCGCGGCGACCACCCAGTCGTCGCCGTGGACGGGCTCGTAGACCGGCCTGAGGACGGCGGCCACGACCGCGCGCAGCCGCTGTTCGACGAGGTTGAGCCAGATGTAGGCCCGGCCCGCCCGCTGCGCGCGGGTGCGCACCTCGTGCCAGGAGTCGGCGTCCCAGTCCAGCTCCGGGCCGATCGCGCCCGCGCTCATCGGCCGTGCCAGGGACACCGCACCGGGCGGGACGTCCGTGGAGGTCCCCTGGTGACCGTCGTCACCAGGAGGCAGCTCCAGCCCTCCCGAGCCCACCCGCGCACCGCCTTCCGCTCCCCCGGAGCACCTTCGGGGAGACCCCGTCCCAACGATCAAGGAAGGGTACTCCGCGAGCGGTCCGCGGTGCAGCCCGATGGACGGGCCGGTTTCCCCAACCTCCGTGATCCACACGCGCGTTCCGGTCACCGGGACACCGTGGAGTGAGCGGATTCATAGCGGTGACGTCGCACGGTACGGGGAAGAATCCCTGGCGCCCTCCCCGGGGCGTGGATCGAGCACATCGCCGACGGGTGGGTAGGAGGACGTACGTGCTAGGTGGTCGCCTCACTTTCGGGGAGACTCGGAGCCATGGCGTCCGCACCGGCGCCCCACACCTGAAAGAGTCGTGTTCATGCAGGTCTGGCCTGGAGAGGCATATCCCCTCGGTGCCACGTACGACGGCGCCGGTACCAACTTCGCGGTCTTCACGGAGGCCGCCGACCGAGTAGAGCTGTGTCTGCTGCACGACGACGGCTCGGAAGCCGCGGTCGAGCTGCGGGAGAGCGACGCGTTCGTCCGGCACGCGTACGTGCCGGGCGTGATGCCCGGGCAGCGGTACGGCTACCGCGTGCACGGCCCGTACGCCCCGGAGCGCGGGCAGCGCTGCAACAGCGCCAAACTGCTGCTCGATCCGTACGCACGTGCGATCAGCGGCTCGATCCAGTGGGGCGAGGAGGTGTACGGCTACCACTTCGACGACCCCGACCGGCGCAACGACCTCGACTCCGCGCCCCACATGATGTCCTCGGTCGTGGTCAATCCCTACTTCGACTGGGGCGACGACCGGCGGCCCCGGACGGAGTACCACCACACGGTGCTCTACGAGGCCCACGTGAAGGGCCTGACCATGCGGCACCCGGGCCTGCCCGAGGAGCTGCGCGGCACCTACGCGGCCCTGGCGCACCCGGCGGTGATCGAGCACCTGACCGAGCTGGGGGTGACCGCGCTGGAGCTGATGCCGGTCCACCAGTTCGTCAACGACCACCGCCTGGTGGACATGGGTCTGAACAACTACTGGGGCTACAACACGATCGGCTTCTTCGCCCCGCACAACGCGTACGCCTCCTGGGGCGACCGCGGCCAGCAGGTGCTGGAGTTCAAGTCGGCGGTGAAGGCGCTGCACGAGGCCGGCATCGAGGTCATCCTGGACGTCGTCTACAACCACACCGCCGAGGGAAACCACCTGGGTCCGACGCTGTCCTTCAAGGGCATCGACAACGCCTCGTACTACCGGCTGACCGACGATCCCCGCTACTACATGGACACCACGGGGACCGGCAACAGCCTGCTCATGCGGTCGCCGCACGTACTCCAGATGATCATGGACTCGCTGCGGTACTGGGTCACCGAGATGCACGTCGACGGGTTCCGCTTCGACCTCGCGGCCACCCTGGCCCGGCAGTTCCACGAGGTGGACCGGCTGTCGTCGTTCTTCGACCTGGTCCAGCAGGACCCGGTGGTGTCCCAGGTGAAGCTGATCGCCGAGCCCTGGGACGTGGGCGAGGGCGGCTATCAGGTGGGCAACTTCCCGCCGCTGTGGACCGAGTGGAACGGCAAGTACCGGGACACGGTGCGGGACCTGTGGCGCGGCGAGCAGCGCACGCTGGCCGAGTTCGCGTCCCGGCTGACCGGGTCGTCCGACCTGTACCAGGACGACGGCCGCCGTCCGCTGGCCTCCATCAACTTCGTCACCTGCCACGACGGCTTCACCCTGCACGACATGGTGGCCTACAACGAGAAGCACAACGACGCCAACGGCGAGGACAACCGGGACGGCGAGAGCCACAACCGTTCCTGGAACTGCGGCGTCGAGGGCGACACCGACGACCCCGCGGTGCTGGAGCTGCGGGCCCGCCAGATGCGGAACTTCATCGCCACGCTGCTGCTCTCCCAGGGCGTGCCGATGATCAGCCACGGCGACGAGTTCGCCCGCACCCAGCGGGGCAACAACAACGCCTACTGCCAGGACAACGAGCTGGCGTGGGTGGCGTGGCCCGAGGGCGACGGCGTGGGCCGCGAGCTGCTGGAGTTCACCCGCGCGATGGTGTGGCTGCGCAAGGACCACCCGGTCTTCCGCAGGCGGCGCTTCTTCCACGGCCGGCCCGTGGAGGGGACGCACGACGAGCTGTCGGACATCGCCTGGTTCACCCCCGAGGGCGGGGAGATGACCCAGCGGGACTGGAACTCGGCCCGGGCCTCGGCGCTCACGGTGTTCCTCAACGGCAACGCGATCTCCGAGCCGGGACCGCGCGGGGAGCGCATCGCCGACGACTCGTTCCTGCTGATGTTCAACGCCTCACCGAAACCGCTGGACTTCGTGGTGCCGGTCGACCACGGGCGGCAGTGGGAGGTGGTCGTCGACACCGCGCGGGCCGAGGGCGTGCCGCGGGAGACGGGGACGAAGGTACAGGCCGGGGACCGGCTGACCCTGGTGGACCGGAGCATGACGGTCCTGCAGCGGCCCGTCTAGGAGGGCGCCCGGTCGCGCGCGTCGTCCACGCGTGCGCGCCGGGCCTCCCCCGCGCGTCCGGCGTACGGCGCCGGGCGCGCGGCCAGCGCGGTCGCGCAGGCGAGCGCGGCCGCCCCGCTCGCCGTCGCGAACGCCGCCACCGGACCGTGGGACTCGGCCAGGCGGCCGGTGAGCGCGAGGGCCAGGGCCTGGCCCCCGACGAGGGCGCTGGTCGCGAACGCCATCGCCTCGGCGAGCCGGGCCCGCGGCACCGCCCGCTCGGTGAGCGCGAACACGGTGATCAGGTGCGGGGCGTAGGCGACGCCCAGGACGGTGACCACCAGGTAGAGGCCGGTCAGGCTGTCCGTCCACAGCAGCGGCAGCGACAGGCCGCACGCGGCGGCCGTGGCCGTCCGCCAGCGGGCCCGCAGTCCGAGGCGGGCGGGCACGGCGGCCATGGCGAGCCCCGCGACCGCGCTCATCACTCCCATGGCGGCATAGACGAGCCCCGCCTGTTCCGGCTTCCCGAGCCGCTCGGTGAGCGCGGTGATCCCCGCCTGGCAGGCCCCGAACATCGCCCCCTGGAGGGCGAGCGAGGCCCTCAGGGCGTGCACCGCGCGGGGCATGGGGAGGCGGGCGCGGGGGCCGCCGGGCGTCCCGGTGGCCGGGGAGGCCGTGGCCCGGGCCGTGGGGTGCAGGGCGAAGGCGGTGCCGCACCCGGCGACCAGGACGGCCGCACCGGTCAGGGCGTACGCCGGGTGGGCCAGGACCGCCGCGAGGCCCACCAGCGCCGGACCGAGGACGAAGGAGACCTCGTCGAGGGTGCTCTCGAAGGAGAGCGCGGCGCCCACGGTGGGCTCCGGAGCATCGGCCCGGCGGGCGAGCGCCACCAGGCGGGCCCGGGCCAGCGGGCCGATCAGGGGCGTGCTCGCCCCCGCCGCCGCACCGAGGAGCGCCAACAGCGGCGGCGCCAGTCCCGCGAGCGCGCCCGCCACCAGCGCGCCGATCGCGACGGCGTTGACCAGGCAGAGGACGAGGACGACGGTGCGCTGTCCGTGCCGGTCCGCGAGCCGGCCGGCCGGCGGACCGCACGCGACCTGCCCGACGGCGAGCGCTCCCCCGGTCAGCCCCGCGGCGGCCAGCGAGCCGCTGGTGCGGGCGATCAGCAGGACACTGCCGAACTGGACGGTGGCCGTCGGCAGCCGCCCCAGGAAGGACACCACCGGCAGCAGCGGCCCCGTCAGGCCGATCACCTCCCGGTACGAATCCAGTGCGCCGTTCCCCGTGCTCCGGTCACGTCCCATCGCTCGAAGCTAGTCACGCGCGCGTACGCCTGTGGAGGGGCCGATGACACGAAAGGCGGTGAGACGGGTACGTAGGTTTCCATGACACCTGAGCGACCCGACCCGACGGTGCCCACAGCCACGTACCGGCTGCAGCTGCAGCCCGACTTCCCCTTCTCGGCCGCGGCGGCGGCCGTGCCGTACCTGGCCTCGCTCGGCGTCTCGCACCTGCACCTGTCCCCGGTGCTGGAGGCCGTGCCGGGCTCTCAGCACGGCTACGACGTCGTGGACCACGCGCGCGTGCGCGGGGAACTCGGCGGCGAGGAGGGACTGCGGGCGCTGGCGCGCACCGCGCGGGAGCACGGTCTCGGCCTGGTGGCGGACATCGTGCCGAACCACATGGCGATGTCCCCCCGCCACAACCGCGCCCTGTGGGAAGTGCTGCGCGAGGGCCCGAAATCGCCCTACGCGCGGTGGTTCGACATCGACTGGGAGGCGCAGGGCGGCCAGGTGCTGCTGCCGGTGCTCGGTGCCCCGGTCGGCGAGGTCCTGGACGACCTCCGGGTCGACGGTGACGTACTGCGCTACCACGACCACGCCTTCCCCCTGCGGGACGGCACCGGTGACCTGCCGCTGCCGCAGCTCCTGGACGCGCAGTGGTACCGCCCCGTGTGGTGGCGGCTCGCCCGCACCGAACTGAACTACCGGCGCTTCTTCAGCATCTCGGAACTGATCGGCGTCCGCGTGGAGGACCCGGAGGTCTTCGAGGCCACGCACTCCACGGTGCTGCGGCTGCTAAACGAGGGCGTGCTCGACGGGCTGCGCGTCGACCACCCGGACGGCCTCGCCGACCCCGACACGTACCTGCGGCGGCTGCACGAGGCCACTGGCGGCCGGTGGACGGTGGTGGAGAAGATCCTTGCGGACGGCGAACGGCTGCCGGCCGCCTGGCCCGTGGCGGGCACGACCGGCTACGACGCCCTGCGGCACATCGACGCGCTCTTCGTGGACCCGGCGGGCTACGGGGAACTCCTCGGCCACTACCGCCGGTTCGCCGCCCCGCGGACGGACCGGGGCGGGGACTGGGCGGCGACGGTGCGCCGCGCGGCCCACAAGGTGCTCTCGTTCGAGCTGGCCACCGAGATGGACCGGCTGACGCGGGTGGCGCACCGGCTGTGCGTCGCCTCCCCGGAGCCCGCCCTGCGCGACCGGGCGCCGTGGGCGCTGCGCACGGCCCTGCGGGAGCTGCTGGTCCGGCTGGAGGTGTACCGGCCCTACGGCTCGGTGGACGCGGCGTCCGTCGTCACCGAGGAGGCGGCGGCCGAGGCGCGGCTCGCGTTCCCGGTGCGGGAGGAGGGCGGGGCGGTCGACGTCGTACGGGACCTGCTGCTCGGGCGGTACGGGGAGGGGCCGGAGCACGTGGAGTTCCGGACCCGGTTCGCCCAGACCGCGTCGGCGCTGCGCGCCAAGTCCGTCGAGGACACCGCGTTCTACCGCTACGTGCCGTTGCTGTCGGCGACCGAGGTCGGCGGGAACCCGGGCGACCCGGCTCTGTCCCCGGACGCGTTCCACGCGTACTGCGCGCGCGTGCAGCGCGACTGGCCCGCGACCGGCACGGTCGTCTCGACCCACGACACCAAGCGCAGCGCCGACGTGCGAGCCGCCCTGGCGGTGCTCACGGAGGCTCCCGAACGGTGGGCGGAGGTCCTGACGGAGGTCGCCCGCTCCGGCGA
The DNA here is from genome assembly GCF_043204535.1 of Streptomyces sp. NPDC047853. Taxonomy (NCBI): domain Bacteria; kingdom Bacillati; phylum Actinomycetota; class Actinomycetes; order Kitasatosporales; family Streptomycetaceae; genus Streptomyces; species Streptomyces sp. NPDC047853. The sequence goes on from NZ_JBIDCI010000012.1 coordinate 67,184, forward strand.
GGACGTACCGGACGCCCAGCTGGCGTGGGCGGCCTGGCAGACGGTCTTCGGGCTGGGGCCCGCCGACGGCGGGCGGGTGCGGGAGGCGCTGCTGAAGCACGTCCGCGAGGCGGGGATGTACACCAGCTGGACGGAGCAGGAGCCGGCGTACGAGGACGCGGTGGCCCGGTTCGTGGCGGCGGGTCCGTGCGGCACGCCGGGGGAACGGGTGGCCGCCTTCCGGGAAGCACTGGAACCGCACATCCGGGCCAACGTCCTCGGCACGGCCCTGACGCACCTGATGATGCCGGGGGTGCCGGACCTCTACCAGGGCACGGAGGGCGAGTACCTGGCCCTGGTGGACCCGGACAACCGGCGGCCCGTACGCTTCCCGCCCGCCGGGGACGGGGGGACCGGGGCCGACGAGGACGCCGGGACCGCCGAAACGAAGGAAGCGGTGACCCGGGCGGCGTTGGCACTGCGGGCGCGGCGGCCGGAGGTGTTCGGCGCGGCGGCGACGTACGAGCCGCTCACCGCCGAGGGCCCCGCGGCGGCGCACTGCCTGGCGTTCGCCCGCTCCGGGGAGGTCGTGACCGCCGTGACCCGGTTGTCCCTGCGGCTGGCGGAGGCGGGCGGCTGGCGCGGAACGACGCTGCCGCTGCCGCCCGGCCGGTGGGCCGACGCGCTGACACCCGGGCGGGAGTTCTCCGGGCACGCGCGCGTGAAGGAGCTTTTCGCGCAAGTGCCGGTGGCGTTGCTGGAGCGGGTGGGGGCGGCGGAGGAGGGCACGGACTGAGCGGCGGGCCCGCCGGAGCCGGCGTCAGCCGCCCCGCGCGGCGGCGGGGACAGCGCCGCACGCGGCGGCCGGGGAGGTCGGGCCCGCCGCCGGGGAGGTCGGGTCTGCCGCCGAGGAGGCCAGGCCCGGAGCCGGGGCAGCCGGGCCCGGGGTCGGCCACGTCGCGCGCAGCAGGTCGACAAAGGCCTCGGCGGCGCCGGTCGGCGGCAGGCGCGAGAAGACGGTGAGGGCGCGTCGCCAGGGCGGGTCGGGCGTAAGGACCACGCAGTCCTCGCCGACCGCGCCGCGCACGATGTGCGAGGGCGCCGTGCAGACGCCGACGCCGGCGGCGGCCATCCGGACGGCCGTCGACGTGTGTTCGGTGAAGACGGCGGTGCGCGGCCGGAAGCCGGCGCGTCCGCACATCAGGTCGAGGAAGCGTTCGCCCTCGACGAGGGGTTCCATGGCACACCGGACCCAGGGACGGTCCGCCAGTTCGGGCAGCGTCACCGTCGTACGGCCCGCGAACCGGTCGTCGAAGGGCACCACGAGGACGATCTCCTCCTCGCCGACCGTGACGACGGTGCCGGACCAGTCGCTGGGCGCCGGGCCGACGGCGAGGTCCGCGGTGCCGCGCTCGACCTCCTCCTCGAGCACCTCGGTCGTCGCGTACTCGTGGAGGTGCAGCAGGACGCCGGGGTGGGCGGTGCGCCAGCGGGCGAAGACGTCGGGCAGGATGCCGACGGCCACCGAGTGCAGGGCGGCGACGTGCAGTTCGCCGCCCTCGGCCCCGGCGACCGCGCGGGCGGCTCGGCGGGCCTGGGCGGCGCTGCGGACGGCGAGTTCGGCGTGCGGCCGGAAGGCGCGGCCCATGGGGGTCAGGCGCACACCGCGCGGCATGCGCTCCAGCAGGGCGCCACCGACCGACCGCTCCAGGGCCTTGATCTGGTGGGAGAGCGCGGACTGCGTGACGTGCAGGGCCTCGGCCGCGCGGGTGAAGGACGCCTCGTCCAGGACCGCCAGGAAGTACTCCATCTGCCGCAGGCTCATCCCCGCCCCGTCCCCCACCCCGCGCCCTGCCCGTCACCGGGACCTGTCATGAAGGCCCTGCATCGAATCCACAAGAACATTGCCTTGGACTCATGACAAGAGGCGGACGGAGGCTGAGGGCATGAACACACACGACGTGATCGTCATCGGCGGCGGCACCGGCGGTTACAGCACCGCCCTGCGTGCCGCGGCCCTGGGCCTCGACACCGCCCTCGTCGAACGCGACAAGGTGGGCGGGACCTGTCTGCACCGCGGCTGCATCCCGAGCAAGGCGATGCTGCACGCCGCCGAACTGGTCGACGGCATCACCGAGGCACGGGAGCGCTGGGGGGTCCAGGCGAGCCTGGGCGGCGTCGACTGGGCGGCACTCGTCGCCACCCGCGACGACATCGTGAACCGGAACCACAAGGGGGTGGAGGCGCACCTCGCCCACGCGGGCGTGCGGGTGGTACGGGGCGACGCCCGGCTGACGGGCGCACGGACCGTGCGGGTCGACGGCGCGCTCGACCTCACCGCACGCCGCGGCGTCGTGCTGGCGACCGGCTCACGCCCGCGCACGCTCCCCGGGCTCGCGCCGGACGGGCGGCACGTGGTGACCAGCGACGACGCGCTGTTCGCACCCGGACTGCCGGCGTCGGTCCTGGTCCTGGGCGGTGGGGCGATCGGTGTCGAGTACGCCTCGTTCCACCGCTCGATGGGCGCGGAGGTGACCCTCGTGGAGGCCGCCGACCGGATCGTGCCGCTGGAGGACGCGGACGTCGGCCGCCATCTGACGCGCGGTCTGAAGAGGCGCGGCGTCGACGTGCGGGTGGGCGCCCGGCTGGCGGACGCCGAGGTGCTCGACGACGGCGTCCGCGCGTGGGTGCGCACCTCGCGCGGGGAGACGGTCACGGTCGAGGCCGAACGGCTCCTGGTGGCCGTGGGACGGGCGCCGGTCACCGAAGGGCTGGATCTGGCCGCCGCGGGGCTGGAGACCGACCGCCGGGGTTTCGTCGTACCGGCCGACTGGGACAGGCTGGAGACGGCGGTACCCGGAATCCACGTGGTGGGCGATCTGCTGCCGCCGCCGTCCCTCGGGCTGGCCCACGCGTCGTTCGCCGAGGGCCTGCTGGTGGCCGAGACGCTGGCGGGCGTGCCGTCCGCGCCCGTCGACTACGCGGCCGTGCCCCGGGTGACGTACTCGGCGCCGCAGACCGCGGCCGTGGGCCTGGGCGAGGCGGAGGCACGCGCGCGGGGGTACGAGGTCGCCGTCGACGTCATGCCGTTGACCGCGGTCGCCAAGGGGATGGTGCACGGGCAGGGCGGGATGGTGAAGGTGGTCGCCGAGCAGGAGGGCGGCAGGGTGCTCGGAGTCCACCTGGTGGGCCCGCACGTGTCGGAGATGATCGCCGAGAGCCAGCTGATCGTCGGCTGGGACGCCGAGCCGTCCGACGTCGCCCGCCACATCCACGCCCACCCCACCCTGTCGGAGGCGGTCGGCGAGGCCTTCCTCACGCTGGCCGGTCGCGCACTGCACCAGCGGTGACGCGCCCGGCCGGTCACCGGCCCGGCGTGATCACCCCACTCGGTCCCACGCGAACACCGCCCCCGTACTCGCCGCCAGTACGCACGTGTTCGGGAAGGTCCGCGTGTAGTCCACCTGTTGTCCGCGCCACCGGCCGCTCGCGTGGGCGGTCACCGGGGCGTGGACCATCGGGCAGTGGGCCTTCCGCGGCGGGATGGCGTCGATGCGGCCGTCCGTCGCGTCGAGGTCCGCGCAAGCACGGGCCGCGTGGGCGTGGCCCCGGGGCGGGTCGCACCGCAGCAGGGCACCGCGCGTGGCGCCGCCTCCGGTACCCGGCCGGGCACCGGGGACGCCCGCCCGGGCGTCGCCCGGGGTGACGGTGAGGAGCAGCCAGTCGGCCGCCGGTCGCCGCTCCGCGGTGGCGTGGGCCGGTGCCGCGCAGGTGAACAGGAGGGCCGCGGCGGCCAGGAGACCGGCCCGCGCCGCTCCCGCCGTGATGGTGTGGGTCATTCCAGGTGCATCGGCACGGCGGCCTCGGAACCCCAGCCCGGCTCACCCGAACGGGAACCCGCGGTGGAGTGCCGCGCGGCCAGTTCGAACGCGGCGAGGACGACCCGCGTCTGGTACTCCACCTGGCGCGCGACCGGGATCCAGCGGGCCGCACAGCCGTCGCGGTAGTCGGCGCAGCCCTCGTCGACGAGCCGGTCCAGCTCGGGCAGGACACCCGTGGGATCGTCCCCGGTCCGGGTCACCAGCTGGTGCAGCAGCCCCGCGGTCCGCAGGGCCAGCCGCCGGCCGGCCAGCCGCAGGGCGACCAGGTGGGCGGTGCTCATGGGCGGGAGGGACCGGTCCGAACCGTCGTCGGTGTCGGGGTCCCACGCGTCGGCGAGCCGGGGGCAGACCAGCAGGTAGTCGTCGACGGGGGCGAGCAGGTGGGCCGCGTCCGGGTCGGTGGCGACGTGCGGCCGGATGCGGGCGAGGACGCGCTGGAGTCGACGGGTGTCCTGGCGCAGGGTGCGGCTCACGGAGCGCAGCACCGCGTCCCGGTCGGCCGGGGGCGAGCCGTCCGCGACGGCGGCCACGCCCCACATGGGCGCCTCGACGACGGCGGTGACGGTCCCGTACCGCCGGGGATGGCACCACGTGGACTCGACGGCCGCCTCGGTGATGGCCGCGGTGAGGTCGCCGCGGCGGGGCGGTGGGATGCGGTAGACGGCGGGGCCGAGGTCGGGCCAGTACAGGGTGTCGTAGGCGCCGAGTTCCCGGGGGATGCCGAGCCGGGCCGCGGCGTGGGCGATGCGCTGGGCGATGCCGGGCAGGTTGTGGGTCAGCTCGACGAAGCCGCCGCCCACGTCGACGCCGTGCAGGGAGCAGTGCAGGAAGGGCCGCAGCTCGTCCTGGAGGGCGAGCAGGGCGCGGGTCTCCGGCAGCGTGGCGTGGTCCGGGCCGTCGGGCAGCCACTCGGGCTGCTCCAGGAAGCCGGGCCGGAAGAAGTTCCGGGCGTAGCGGCCGAGGGTGTACGGGCCGGCCAGCCAGCCCTCGTTGCGGCGCAGGCCGTCGGGGTCGGCGCACAGGAGCAGGTTCCAGGTGGCGTCGGCGCCCTCGGTGAGCCGGGGGTCCGCCAGGGCCCGCTCGGCGAGCCGCAGGACGGTGGCGCCGCCCACGGGTTCGTTGGCGTGCGGTCCGGCGACGACGAGGGCCTGGCGGCTGCCGTGGCCGACGGAGAGCAGCAGCAGTGGAGTGCCCGCGCGGGAGGTGCCGACGCGGCGCAGGCGGGCCTGCCGGGGGTGGCGGGCGACGAGCGCGGCGGCCCGGGCGCCCAGCTCGTCCACGGTCGGGTAGCGCAGGAGGGGCGGCAGGGCACACCTCCACGATGCGGTCCGTCGGTTCACCTGGCGTGCGTGGTGTACGCACAGTCAGTCACGACTTGCGGGGCACGTCAACACCACGACAGGCAAAGGCATTTGCGCCATCGGCCCGGCCCACCGGAATGCGCGACTCCGAGTAAAGTCCAGGCCAGAGCTGGGCTTCGACCACCCTGTCTCCGGCTCAGGTCGCCGCGAGTCGGAAGGCCATCTGGCCGAAACCGATCAGGTCGCCCTCGCGGACCACCGCCGCACCGATGACCCGCCGGCCGTTGACCGTGGTCCCGTTGGTGGAGCCCAGATCGCGCAGCACCCACATGCCGCCCTGGCGGCTCAGTTCGGCGTGCACGCGGGAGACCGTCTCGTGGGTGAGCCGCAGCCCGTTCGCCGGGTCGCGCCCTATGCGCAGCGGGTGACCGGTGCCGGGGTGGGGCAGCAGCAGCTTGGGCAGCCGCTCGGCCTGCCAGGCCCTGCGCAGGCGCACGCCGAAGCCGGACACCGCCTCGACGGTGCCGAACACCATCCGGGACAGCCGGCCCTCGGTGGGGAGGTCGGCGGTGAGCGCGGCGAGCTCCTCCAGGCGGCGGGCGGCGAGCGCCAGCTCCATCCTGCGGACGAACGTGTCGTGCGACAGGCGCCCCATGACGACGCCGTCCCGGAGCACCTTCAACGCCTGGTCGCGCTCCGCGTCGGACAACCGCGCGGGGTACGTGTTGAACTCGAAGGACGACGTCACGCTGGTGATTGTCGGTCAGCCGGGCCGGGGTGTCCAGGAGACGGGAGAGGCCGCCCGGCGCCCGGCGCGCCACGACACCTGGCGCGAACGGCGGTTTTCACCAGCGGGGAGATCGCTTTTGCAGGACCATGGACGGGCTACATCACGGTGAGCAGACGAAGGGGAACCGTCCGTGCAGTTCGAGGTGTGGGCACCACAGGCCGGCCGGGTGACGCTGGAGTGCGACGGCGTCACGCGTGCGATGGAGCGCGATCCCGAGCGGCCGGGGTGGTGGTGCGGGGAGGCCGAGGCGCGGGACGGCTCGCGGTACGGCTTCGCGGTGGACGACGGGCCGGTGCTGCCGGACCCCCGATCGCGCAGGCAGCCGGACGGACCGGACGGACGGAGCGCGGTCGTCGACCAGGGACGGTACGCGTGGCGCACCGAGTGGGCCGGGCGTCCGCTGCCCGGTGCCGTCCTGTACGAGCTGCACGTGGGCACGTACACGCCCGAGGGCACCCTGGACGCCGCCGCCGCGCGACTGGAGCACCTGGCCGGGCTCGGCATCACGCACGTGGAGTTGATGCCGCTGTGCCCCTTCCCGGGCCGGCACGGCTGGGGGTACGAGGGCGTCTCGCTGTGGGCGGTGCACGAGCCGTACGGCGGGCCCGAGGCGCTGAAACGGTTCGTCGACCGGGCTCACGAACTGGGCCTCGGCGTCGTCCTGGACGTGGTGCACAACCATCTCGGCCCCTCCGGCAACTACCTGCCCGCCTTCGGCCCGTACTTCACCGACACCCACCACACTCCCTGGGGCGTCGCCGTCAACCTGGACGCACCCGGCTCGGACGAGGTCCGCGCCTACCTGGTGGACAGCGCGCTCGCCTGGCTGCGGGACTACCGGCTCGACGGACTGCGCCTGGACGCGGTGCACGCCCTGGTCGACACCCGCGCGTGCCACTTCCTGGAGCAGTTGTCGACCGCGGTGGACGGCCTCGCCGCCGACCTGGAGCGTCCGCTGTTCCTGATCGCCGAGTCCGACCTCAACGACCCGCGGATCATCACCCCGCGCGCGGAGGGCGGCCTGGGCGTGCACGCGCAGTGGAACGACGACTTCCACCACGCCCTGCACACCGCGCTGACCGGGGAGTCGCAGGGCTACTACGCCGACTTCGCGCGGAATCCGTCGGCGGCGCTCGCCAAGACCCTGACCCGGGGCTACTTCCACGACGGCACCCACTCCAGTTTCCGGGGCCGGGGGCACGGCCGGGAGCTGGACCGGGGCCGCGTCGCCGCGCACCGGCTGACCGGTTACAGCCAGACCCACGACCAGGTCGGCAACCGCGCCCAGGGCGACCGGCTGGCCGCGCTGGTCTCCCCCGGGCTGGCGGCCTGCGCGGCGACGCTGGTGCTGACCGCGCCGTTCACGCCGATGCTGTTCATGGGCGAGGAGTGGGCCGCCGGCACACCGTGGCAGTTCTTCACCGACCACACGGACCCGGAACTGGCCGAGGCGGTGCGCGGCGGCAGGCGCCGGGAGTTCGCCGCGCACGGCTGGCGCGAGGAGGACGTCCCCGACCCCCAGGACCCGGCGACGCGCGAGCGCTCCTGCCTCGACTGGTCCGAACCGGAGCGCGAGCCGCACGCGCGCGTACTGGACTGGTACCGCCGGCTGATCGCCCTGCGCCACGAGCGGGCGGACCTGACCGCTCCGGATCTGGCCGACACCAAGGTGGCGTACGACGCCGACGCGCGCTGGCTGGCCTTCCGGCGCGGTGACCTCCGGGTGGCCGTCAACCTGGGCTCCGCGCCGGTGGCCATCCCCTTGGGTGCCCGCCCCGCGCGTGTGCTCGCCGCGTGGGAGCCCGTGGAGGGGCCGGGCGCGGACGGGGTGCTGCGCCTGCCCGGTGAGTCGAGCGTGGTGCTCGTGCAGGAGTGAGGCGCCGCCCGCCTCACTCCCCCGGGCCGGTGCCGCCCGTGCCGTCGTCCTCGCGCAGCTCCGTCACCCGTTCCAGCAGGATCGGTTCCCAGGCCCGCCGCAGGCGGAGCCTGAGCGGGGACAGGGGCCGCCTGCCCGCGCCCGTCGGCGTCGGCGGCCCGCCCGGCAGGGCGTCCGCGAGGTCGACGAGGGCGTCGCAGCGGGCCAGCCACAGGCCGCGCAGGCAGGGCCGGGCGCCGTAACCGGCGAGGGTGGCGGCGCGGACGGCGGCGGGTGAGCCGACGGACAGCGCGAGGGCGGCGATGTCCTCGGCCGGGTCGCCGAAGACCGCGTCGGACCAGCCGAGGACACCGCGCACCCGGCCGTCGGCGCCGACCAGGAGGTGCTCGCCGGCCAGCGCGCGGTGGACGAGGACGGCCGCGCCGGGCTGGGCGGCGAGCTGGGCCGTCGCCGCCCGGGTCAGCCGCTCCGGTCGGGCGGCGTCGAACTCGTCGGCCTCCGCGAGGCGCGGGGCGACGCGCTCGGCGGTCTGCCGCAGCGTCTCCAGGGAGCGCGGGACGGCCCGGGGCACGCCGAGGGTCTCCGCCTGGCGGGCCGGCACCTCGCGCAGCCCGCCGAGCAGCGCCGCCAGGTCCGCCTCGCCCAGCGCCGACACCTCGTGGTCCGCGCCCGATCCGCCGGGCACCCTGGCGTCCAGCGTGTAGGTCAGGCCCGGCGCCCACTCGCCGTGCGCCACGCTGACCGGCACCGCGACCGGGACGTACGGGCGGACCAGCTCGCGCAGCCGCAGCTCGCGTCGCTGCCGCACGGCGGCCTCGCGATCGGGCGCCAGCCGGAGCACGTGCCGGGCGCCGACCCACCAGGTGGCGGGCACGGTGCCCTCCGCGGCCGGCCGGACGGCCTCGGGTTCCGCGTCCCCGCCCAGCAGGGAACGGACCAGTCGGCGGACGGTGTCCGCGGTGGGTGTCGGTGCCTGGGTCATGGTCGCGCCGTCGTCCTCCGGGTCTGCCGGGGCGTGCGGGTACCGCCGGGGCGTTTCGGGCTCTCTCGGTCGCCGCTCACTCCACTGTGACCATCTCCCGCGTGGTGTCGTTGAGGCGGCGGCCGCCGTCGTCGGTGACGGTGACGATGTCCTCGATGCGTACCCCGAACCGGCCGGGCAGATAGACGCCGGGCTCGACGGAGAAGCACATCCCGGGCACGAGCGGCTGCTCCTCGCCCTCGATCATGTACGGCGGCTCGTGCGTGGTGACGCCGATGCCGTGCCCGGTGCGGTGGATGAAGTGCTCCCCGTACCCGCCGTCGGCGATGACGGCGCGGGCGGCCCGGTCCACCTCCTGGCAGGCGACACCGGGCCGCACCGCCCGGAAACCCGCCTCCTGCGCCTCCCGGACGAGGTCGTGCACCCGGCGCTCCTCGTCGGTGGGCTCGCCCACGTGGACGGTGCGCGAGGTGTCGGAACCGTACCCGTCCTTCAGGCCGCCGAAGTCGAGGACGATCATGTCGCCGTCCTCGATGACGCGGTCACCGACCTCGTGGTGCGGGTTGGCGCCGTTGGGGCCGGAGGCGACGATGGTGAAGTCGACCTGGGAGTGCCCGAACCGCCGCAGCAGACCGGCGAGGTCGGCGGCGACCTCGGACTCCCGGCGCCCGCCGAAGCGGACCGTCCGGATCTCCTCGAAGGCGGCGTCCGCGGCGGCGCCCGCGGCGGCCAGCAGTTCCAGTTCGGCCGCGTCCTTGACGGCCCGCAGCATGGGCAGCGCCTCGGTGAGGGAGGCGTACGAGGTGCCCGGCAGCGCCCGCTGGAGGGCCAGCAGGTGCATCGCCCAGGCGTTGTCGCTGATGCCGAACCGTCCGGAGTCCGCGAGGAGGGCGGCGGTGGCCGCGTAGGGGTCCTTGCCGTCGGTCCAGTCGCGCAGGGTCAGGGCGGGCGCGCCGACGGCCTTCTCCGCGTCGGGGGCCTCCAGCGTCGGCACGACGAGGACGGGGTCCTGTCCGGGGGCGAGGACGAGCAGGGTGAGCCGTTCGGTGGCCGCGGTGGGCGCGTAGCCGGTGAGCCACACGAGGTCCGGTCCCGGCGCCACCAGCAACCCGGCCAGGCCCGCGTCGGCGGCCGCCCGTGCGGCGCGCTCCATGCGGGCCCGGTAGTCGTCGGTGGTGAAGTGAGCAGCGGGCGTGCTGCCGGTCATCCGGGCCTCCTGGGCGACGAGGGCGGGGCTGTGAGCAGCATCCTGCCCTCGGCGCGGGAGTGACGCGAGCCGATTCGCACGGGCAACCGCACGCCGATGGCCGGGCGCCGGGCGGCCCACGGCGTCCGGGGCGCGCCGTCCGGGTCCTCGGATGCCCCGGCGCCGTGCGCGTGCGGTGCGCCGAGGGCCCCGCGGACGCGGGGGTCGCCGGGTCCGTGCCGGGCGGCGGGTGGGTCGCCCGGCTGCCCGGGCGGGTGCGCCGGGAGACCCCCGGCGCCGTGCGCGTGCGGTGCGCCGGGGCATCCGCGGACGCGGGGGTCGCCGGGTCCGTGCCGGGCGGCGGGTGGGTCGCCCGGCTGCCCGGGCGGGTGCGCCGGGAGCGGGCCCGCGGGGCGGGTCAGGTGACGACGCCCGGCGAGGCCGTCAGCTGTTGGTAGCCGCCGCTGCGGTGGCGCACCGTGAGCTTGACCTCCTTGCCCGGTCGGACGCGCGCCACGGCATGCGCGAGGTCGGCCGCCGAGTCGACGCGGTCCGTGCCGACGGCCAGCAGCACGTCGCCCCGGACCAGGCCGGCCGCGTAGCCGGGGCCGGGCACGTGGACGCCCACGACCAGGGCTCCCGGTTTCTCTGCGTCCACGGCCTCCACCCCGAGGGTCGCGGTGGCCGGGGCCGGTGCCGGGGAGGGGGACCGGCCGCCCGGCGGGTGCGCCGCGGCGGCCCGGGTGTCCGCCGGCGTCCCCGCCGCCGGTCCCGGAGCACCCGCCTGCCGCCGCAGCTCGGCCAGTTCGCTCATGCCGATCACCGTGGCGCCCACCGTGCCGAGTCCCACGCCCGCCAGGAGCAGGGCGGTGGCGGCGCACACGCCGAGCAGCACGGTGGTGAGCCGTCGGCGGCGCCGACGGCCGGTGTGCGGGCGCCGGACGTCGGCCGGCGCGGTACCGGCCCGCGGTTCCCGCCCGGGCATCGGCTTGGGTCGCAACGCTGTCTGTTCCATGGATCGCCTCCGGCTGGTGCTCTACCCGGCGCACCGGCGCGTGACGAGCCACGAACGAGTGAGACTGGAACGCCGGTCAGAGCGTCGGGACGGGGCTGCGCCGGGGCACGGGCACGGCCGGGATCCGGTCCGGGAGGAAGCCGTGGGTGCGCCGGGCCAGGTACTCGGCCTTGTACCGCGGCACCTCCCGATGCCAGTTGAGGATGCCCGCCATCCAGTTCTCCAGGTCGGTCACATAGCCCTCCATGACGCCGCGCGCCTCGTCGCCGAGCCGGAAGTCGTCGTAGACGACGGGCAGTTCGTGCGCGACGACGTGCTCGAACTGGCGCATGCGCTGGTTCATCAGATCCTGCACGACGGTGAGCGCGGCGGGGTAGTCGACGCCGAAGAAGTTCTGCACGACGAGGACCGCGTTGTGCATCTCGCCCTCGTACTCGATCTCCTTCTGGTACGAGAAGACGTCGTTGACGAGGCACGCGTAGTCGATCGCCGCGTTCTCCAGGGACCGGACGGGACCGCTGCGGTAGACCTCGGGCGGAACGGCCGGGCCGTGTCCGGCGCGGCACAGGCCCAGCGTGAGGTCGGAGCCGAAGGTGGCGCGCCGCATCTCCAGGTAGTCCACCGGGTCGGGGACGCGGCCCTGGATCTGGTTGGCCAGCTCCCACACCCAGGCCTCGGTCATCTTGTCCACGGCCGCCTTCAGCGGGCGCCGCTGGCCGGGCGTCATGCCGGCGGTCGTGCGGGTCCACAGGTCGGTCAGGGAGCGCTCCATCGCGTTGGCCGGCGGCGGGACCGGCTCACCGTCGAGCGGCATGCAGGCCGACAGCCGGGCCGTGGTGAGCCGGGCGGCGGCCAGGTCGCGCCGGTGGCCGTAGACCAGGGGGTAGTAGTCGTCGCCGTAGGTGCCGAAGGCCAGCCAGCCGGAGGCGAGGTCCAGTTGCTCCTGGGTGGCGTCCGGGTCGAGGCCGGCGGCGCACAGGGGCAGGTCGCAGCCGGCGAGCTTGTCCTCGTCCCATACGCCCTCGCTGAGGATGCCCATCGCGTGGCACCACTCGGACAGATGCCGCCGGGCGCCCTCCAGGGCCGGGCTCAGCTCCAGCGGGAAGGGCATCCGGATGTCGGGGATCACCGAGGGGCCGACCTTCCGGTACGGCACGTACGTGTAGGGGCGCGCGCGTCCGGCGGCCGCCGCGGCGAGGAGCGCGCCGACGTCCGCGGCGGAGGTGCCGGGGCCGGTCAGCGCCGGCCGACCGGCGGTGGACCGGGCGCCCTCGTTCATGTACCGGCTGGAGCGCAGGTGCCACTCGTGGCCGCCGGACTGCCAGTCCTGGAGGCCCTTCGCGTACGCCCCGACGGCGACCACCTCGGCCGGGGTCAGGCCGTTCTCCAGTGCCACCGCGGGCACTTCGGTGAACGCGGTGTGCTCGAACTGGTGCAGCCGGGAGGTGAGCACGTCGTTGACCAGCTCGGCGGCCTCCTGGGTGGTGCAGCCGAAGAAGGTCTCCAGGACCAGCACCCCGTTGCTCAGCTCCCCCTCGTCCTCGACCTCCCGCTGGTAGGAGAACAGGTCGTTGCGCAGGTGCACGGCGTCGGAGAACGTCTCCATCAGCACCCTCAGCGGCCTCGACCCGGCGACGGCGGCCGGCACCTCGGCCGTCGCGTACTCGACGAGCCCCGCCGACCAGGGGGCGCCGCCGACCTTGCGGCGCATCTCGATGTACTCGACGGGGTTGGCGATACGCCCCTCGTTGATGTTGGACAGCTCCCACAGGGACTCGTTGAGCAGGTGCTCGGTGGCGACGGCGAAGCGGCGGCGCCAGTCGGCCGACATCGCCGGCACCGTGCGCCTCCACAGGTCGGCGAGGCCGGCCTCGACCGGGTTCTCCGGTTCGGGCATCGGGGCGAAGACGTCGAGCGGCATGAACAGGGGGAGCCGGTCGAGGTGGGCCTTGCCGCCGACGCGGTCCTGGGTGCGTTTGAACTTCTCCAGGAAGTGGTCGTCGAAGAAGAAGACCCACACGTACCAGTCGGTGATGAGGGAGAGCGCCGGCCCGTCGCAGTCGGGGTGGGTGTAGGCACAGAGCAGTCCGTAGTCGTGGGCGTCGAGGTCGGACCGCTCCCAGACCCCGGAGCCCTCCAGCATGCCCATCTCCCGCGCCCACGTCGTCGAGTGGGCGCGGGCCTCGTCGAGATGCGGATTGAGCCGCGCGGGGTGCGGCAGGTAGAAGTGCGGGAGTTCGAAGGGCTGTTGCGTCATGGCCGGGCCCTACCCATGGCCCCGCGGGCACATCCGCGGAGCGGCACATGATCACACCATCGCGTGAATCGGGGCGAACGGCGGGAACTTTCGCCGGTCCGTCCTTACCGTGGCGCCGTCCGCTCAGCCCTTGACCTGGATCAGCGCGTGGGTCCCGCTCGTGCGCCAGCGTCGTTCCCCGCTCGCCTCCAGCGCGGCCTCCGTCCGCGCGGTCAGGCCGGTGACCACGTCGGACTTCAGGGTGCGCAGCGCGGCGACGGGGCCCGGGAAGTAGCCGGTCACGTCCGCGAAGGGCGTCGTCGCCGGCCAGTACCGGTCGCCCACCAGGCGGCGGTAGTTGAGGTCGCCCTTGAGGACGGTGACCGTCGCCGCGGCGAACTCCGCGCGCAGGTCGCCGGGCATGTCCGCGTACGGCAACGGGGCGCAGGAGAAGGGGTGCGCGCGGACGGTGACGCGGCCGTCGGTCAGTGCGGTCCACAGTCCCTCGCCGTAGGAGGCGGCCGCTCCGCCCGCCGCCACCAGCCGCCGCAGGGCGTCGAGCACGTCGGCGGGCGTGGCGTCGGAGACGTAGTAGGGGTGCGGTTTGACGTGCAGGACCGCCCGTCGGACGCGGCCCTCGGCGAGGAGGTGGGCGATGAGCAGCAGGTCGGGGACGAGTTCGCGGCCCGCGTTGTCGGCGACGAGGCACAGGGTGGCCGGGGCCGGGGTCCCGTGCGCCGGGGGCGGGAGGAGCGACCGGAGGGCGTCGCCGTCGTCGGCGACCAGGGCCGCCGCTCGGTCCTCGGCGCGGGCGCCGCTGCCGGAGAGGCGGAAGCTCAGGTCCGCGCGGTTGCCCCAGAGCGAGCCGTGCAGCAGCGCCCGGGTCCGCTCCTCGGCGGGCAGGCCGGCGAGGTCGTCGAGGGCGGCCAGTTCCTCGTCCGTCTCCGCGGACCGGAGTTCGGCGAGCTTGGCGGGCCGGAAGGGGTCGACGCCGCGCCAGGGGCCGGGGCCGAAGTATCCGACGGCGTCGAGGAGCCGGCGGTAGAAGTGGCTCTCGGCCCACAGCCAGGGCACGTCGAACCAGGAGCGGCCGGCGTACCGGTCCGTCCCCCACTCCGCCCAGCGGCGCCGGTCCTCGGCGTCGGCCGTGTCGGGCAGCGGCTCGATCGTCCCGCCTGCGCAGCTCGCGAGCAGCGCGTCGAGGGCGGCCTGTCGCTCGGGGTCGTGGGGGAACGCCTCGCGCACCTGGCGGACGATGGCGGGGTGCCGCTCGGCCAGCACGCTGTGGGGGAAGGACCCCGGCTCGTTGCCGAGGATGACCGGGGCGGACTCCGGCGGGGTGTCGGGCATGGGGCTCACCGTATCGCCGACCGGTACCGGCTGAACCGCAGGCTCGGGCCGGGCGGCACCGCCGAGGTGTGCGCGGCCGGGGCCCGGCGAGGGGGCCGGCCGTTCCGGGCCGAGGTGGGCCGCGGAGGTCAGGCGGCGGTCAGATCCCGCTCCAGGCGGGCCGCCAGGGTGAGGTAGCGCGCGCGTCGGGTGACCGGCACCATGCCGCGGATGAGGAGGCGCCACATCCCGGCCAGGCGGCGCGGCTGCCGCGCGTCGGGTTCCAGGGTGCCGCCCACCACCCGGGTGCCGACGATGGAGCAGACGAGGGTGTGGGCGACGGAGTCGACGTCGATGTCCGGGTGCACGTCGGACTGCCGGACGGCGTCCAGGAGACGGGACGAGGCGATCTCGCGCCACTCGGTGAAGGGGTGCGGCAGCGGCGGACGCACCGCCACTCCCCCGGTGGCGAGCCGCAGACCGGCCCGCAGCACCGGCCCCTCCTCGCACAGCCGGGCCATCACGAAGGTCAGGCGCATCAGCGCCTCCAGGGAGGTGTACCCCCTGCCGTCCAGCTCCGTGGCGAGCCGGCGCGACGTGAGGGACTGGAGTTCCATGATGGCGTGCGCGAGGTCCTCCTTCGCCGCGAAGTGGAAGTACAGGGCCCCCTTGGTCACTCCGGCGTGGGCCACGATCTCGCTCAGGCTGGTCGACTCGTAGCCCTGACGGTCGAACAGCTCGGCGGCGGCCCCGAGGATCGTCGCGCGGGTCTGTTCGGCGCGTAGCTGCCTCGCCATCGGCTGGACTCTCCCGGGCTGGAACTCAACAGGCCGTGCCGCCTGTCTTAACCCCCCGTACAAGATAACGCACCGTCAGCTGCCTTTTCCTGGCCCCCCGGTGGACCGGGCCCCGACACCGGGTGCGCCGCCGTGGGAGCCGGGGCGCGCGCGGTGGGCGTCGAGCGACCCCATCCGTTCACTCACGTTTCACCCGTCCCGTTCATCACGATGCGGCACCGACAACTCGTGGCAGGTCGCGGGTCACTTGACTACCGGCGGTCACACACGGTTTGCTCCGGCCAGGCGAGGTTCACCCGGTCGGCGCACCGTCACGCGGCTCCGGTCCCCCTCGCTCCGTTCCTCCTGCTCGGCCGCACAGCGAGGTGCCGCAACCCCCATGAGTACTCCTCCCCCGTCCACCCCCACGCCCGGACGTCTGCGCGCCGTCGCCCTCGCCGCGGCCCTCTGCCTGCTGGCGGCCGGCTGCTCCGCCCTCGGCGGGGACGAGGACGGCTCCACCGCCGCGGCCGGGTCCGGCGGCGACCGGATGAAGATTGTCATGGTGACCCACGGTGGTGAGGGCGACGCCTTCTGGGACCGGGTGCGCAAGGGCGCCGAGGCGGCCGCCGCAAAGGACGGCGTCGACCTGACGTACGCCGGTGACGCCGACACCGCCGACCAGGCCGGCCTGGTGCGGGACGCGATTCGCGAGAAGGCCGACGGCATCGCCGTGACCCTGGCCAAACCGCAGGCCATGAAGGGGCCGGTCGCCGAGGCGGAGGCGGCAGGGATCCCCGTCGTCGGGCTCAACTCCGGTATCGACGCCTGGCGGCCGACCGGGCTCCTCCAGTACTTCGGGCAGGACGAGAGCGTCGCGGGCCGGGCCGTCGGCGACAAGCTGGACGACCTCCGGGCCCGGCACGCCCTGTGCGTCATCCACGAGCGGGGCAACGTCGCCCTGGAGGCCCGCTGCGCCGGGGTGAAGAAGACCTTCGGGGGCGAGACCGAGATGCTCTACGTCGAGGGCACCGACATGGAGGCGGTGGGTGCGGCCGTCACCGCGCGGCTGCGGCAGGACTCCAGCATCGACCAGGTCGTCATGAACGGCGCGGCCTTCGCGCTCACCGCAGTCGAGGCCGTGGCGGAGGCGGGCAGCAGGGCCCGGGTCGCCACCTTCGACCTGGACGAGGACCTGGTCGCCGCGGTCAAGCGGGGCGAGGTGCAGTTCGCGGTGGACCAGCAGCCGTATCTGCAGGGCTACCTCGCGGTGGACGCGCTCTGGCTGTACCGCACCAACGGCAACGTCAGCGGCGGCGGAGTGGCGCCCGTCCTGACCGGCCCCGCCTTCGTGACCCGGACGAACGCCGACGCGGTCGCGCGCTTCGCCGCGGGCGGCACCCGGTGACCGGGGCGCGTGACCGCACGCGTCCGCGCACACCTGACAGCCTTCCCCACTGATCGCCTAGGACGACGATGTCTGCACGGACGGGTGCCCGGCGCCGCCTCGGCTCCATACGTCTCTCCCTGATCCTCCTGGCCCTGGTCCCGGGCGTCAGCCTCGCCACGGTGTGGGGGGTGACGACGATCCAGATGTTCTCCGAGGGCCTGCGGCTGCGGGCGCAGACGGAGCTCAGCCGGTCCACCGGCGCCATGGGCACCGAGGCGGCGCTCGCGCTGCAGAAGGAGCGCAGTCTGTCGGCGGCGTGGCTCGCGGGTCCCGGCGGCGACCGTGCCGAACTGGACGCCCAGCGCAAGAGGTCGGACGCGGCGGTGGCCCAGCTGGTCGGCCGGTCGGAGACGATCGAGCGGGCGCCCGACCGGGTCGCGGACCGGCTGTACTCGGTGCTGGGCTCGGTGGGCAGCCTCGAGTACTACCGCGACCAGGTCGACGACCCCAGTGACATCACCGCCGACCAGGCGCTCGACCAGTACACGTCGATCATCGACGAGCAGATCCACGCCTTCGAGGAACTGTCCCAGGTCGACGACGGGGACCTCACCTCGCAGGCCGGACCGCTGGTCGCCCTGGAGCACGCGGCGGAACTGGTGTCCCAGGAGGACGCCCGGCTCACCCTGGCCTGGCCGTCCGACCGGATGGGCGAGGAGGAGTGGGCGGAGTTCGCCCAGCTGGTCCACACCCGGCGCTGGCTGGTCCAGGACCAGATCGTGCCCTCCCTGCGGGGTGAGGCGAAGGCGCAGACCGAGCGGATCCTCGCGAGCCCCGAGTGGGGGACCCTGGAGGCCGTCGAGGACCAGGTGCTCGCGGCCCGCGCGGCGGGCGGGGACGGCCGCATCGACCTGCCGGACGCGCGGCAGCGCTGGACGACCGCCCTGGACAAGGTCTCCGGCCAGTACGCGGCGCTGATCCGGCAGCAGACGGACGGACTGCTCGACCGCAGCGCCGCAGAGGCGCGCGGACTGCTGATCACCGCGGCCTCCCTCAGCGCGGGCGGCCTGGTCGCCCTGCTGCTGTGCGTCGGCATGTCCTGGCGCATCACCCGCTCGCTCTCCCGCCGGCTGCGCGGGCTGCGGCTGGCCACCCTGAGCCTGGCCGAGGAGCGGCTGCCCGAGGTGGTGGCCCGGCTGGAGCGGGGCGAGAAGGTCGACGTGGAGTCGGCGACCCCGCCGCTGGACTACGGGCGCGACGAACTCGGCCAGGTGGCCCAGGCGTTCAACACGGCGCAGCGCACCGCCGTGCACACCGCCGTCGAACTGGCCGACACCCGGCGCGGCTTCCAGAAGGTGATCCTCGGCATCGCCCGGCAGAGCCAGAACCTCGTCAACATGCAGCTCGGCAAGCTGGACGCCCTGGAGCGCGAGCACACCGACCCCGAGATCCTCAAGGGCCTCTACGAACTGGACTCCACCGCCAGCCAGTTGCGCCGGTACGAGGAGAACCTCGTGATCATCAGCGGCGAGCAGCCGCGGCGCACCTGGCGCGAGCCCGTCGCGCTGGTCGACATCCTGCGCAGCGCCGTCGGCGAGGTCGCCGAGTACCAGCGGGTGGAGCTGCACACCGACGAGGAGGTGGCCCTCGCCCCGCCCGCGGTGGCCGACGTGATCCACCTCCTCGCCGAACTCATCGACAACGCCACCGCGTACTCCCCCGCCCCTCAGCCGGTCGGGGTGCGGGCCGCGATGGTCGCCAAGGGCCTGGCCGTCGAGATCGAGGACCGCGGCCTGGGTCTGTCGGAGGAGGACTACGCCTCGTTCAACGCCCAGCTCGCCGTGGCTCCGCAGTTCGACGTCGTGGCGCTCGCGGACGACCTGCGGCTGGGCATGTTCGTGGTCGCCCGGCTCGCCCACCGCCACGGCATCACCGTGACGCTGCGCTCCTCCCCGTACGGGGGGACCACCGCCATCGTGCTCCTCCCGCACGACATCGTGGTGCCGGACCCGGTCGCGGGGCCCGGCGCCGACGACGGAGCACCGGCTCCCGAGGCTGTCGCGAGCGTGGCGTCCGGTGCCGGGGAGGGCCGTCCCCTTCCCGTGAAGCGGCTCCCGCCGGCGGCCCGTCCGGTGCCGGCCGCCGCGCCCGCCGAGGCCGACGGACTCGTCCCGCTGCCCCGCCGGGTGCCGCAGACGAGCCTGGCCGCCGAACTCCGCGACGAGGGCCCCGCCGCCGGCCCGGACGGTCCGGACGCCGCCGACGACGGCTACGCCGACTTCACCGCCGAGCGCGCCGCCTCGTCCCTCGCCGGTTTCCAGCGCGGCACCCTGCGGGCCCAGGCCGCCGATGCCGATGCCGACACCGCCGCCGCCGCCGACGACGACACCGTCACCGGCCCCTCCGCCGACGAGCAGGCTCTCTCCTCCGCCGCGCCCCCGACTCCGACCGCCGACCGACGACCGCCGACGAAGGACACGCCATGACCCGACCCTCCCCCGCCACGCACACCGAGCTGGACCAGCTGCTCACCGGACTCGTGGAGCGGGTCGCCGACGTGAACCAGGCGGTGGTGCTCTCCGAGGACGGACTGGTCGTCAGCAAGTCCACCGGTTTCCTGCGCGACGACGCCGAGCGGCTGGCGGCGACCGCGTCCGGGCTGATGAGCCTCAGCAAGGGCGTCAGCATGGACTTCCGCGGTGGTCCGGTGCGCCAGGCACTCATCGAGATGGCCAACGGCTACCTGATCCTCACCTCGGCGGGTCCGGGCGCCCACCTCGTCGTCCTCACCGGACCGAACGCCGACGTCGGTGTCGTGGCGTACCAGATGAACATGCTGGTGAAGAAGATCGGCGAGCATCTGAGCGCGGCACCGCGGGCCACCGCCGCCCCCGGCGAGTGACGTGACCGGAGGCGACGCGGGGGGCCGGCTCGTGCGGCCGTTCACCCTGACCGGCGGCCGGACCCGGCCCAGCCGCGCCGACTTCACCCTCATCACGACGGTGACCGCGGTCGATCCGCAGCCCGCCCGGGCCGCCCGGCCGCAGCCCGAGCACCTGCGCATCCTGCGGCTGTGCGCCGAGCCCGTCGCCGTCGCGGAGATCGCGGCACGCCTCGACCTGCCGGTGAGCGTGGTCGTGATCCTCCTCTGCGACCTGCTGGAGGCGGGCCGGATCACCGCCCGGCCGCCGCACCTCGTCTCCCGCGCCCACGCGGATCTGGACCTGCTGCAGAAAGTGAGGGACGGCCTTGGCCGGCTCTGACCGCACCGCTCCGGCGCCCACGGCACCCGCTCCCCCGGCCGCCGCGCCCGACGCCGTGAAGATCCTCGTCGCCGGGGGTTTCGGCGTCGGCAAGACCACCATGGTCGGGTCGGTGAGCGAGATCGCGCCGCTGCGGACCGAGGAACCGCTGACCGCGGCGGGCCTGGACGTGGACGACCTCGCCGGGATCGAGGAGAAGCGGGCCACGACCGTGGCCCTCGACTTCGGCCGGATCAGCATCGGCCGGGAACTGGTGCTGTACCTCTTCGGCACACCCGGTCAGCAGCGGTTCTGGTTCATGTGGAACGACCTGGCGATCGGCGCCCTGGGCGCCGTGGTCCTGGTCGACGTCCGCAGACCGGAGTCGAGCTTCGCGGCCGTCGACTTCTTCGAGCGGCGGGGCATTCCGTTCGTCGTCGGCGTCAACGGCTTCCACGGGCGGCACCCGTATCCGGCCGAGGCGGTCCGGGAGGCGCTGGCGCTGCCGGCACACGTGCAGGTGCTGCTGTGCGACGCGCGGGACCGGGCCTCCTGCCGGGACGTCCTCGTCGCACTGATCGACCAGCTGATCGACGCCGCGGCCGGGGCCGCGGCGCCGTGACGGCGGTCGGGAACCGGGCGTCAGCCCAGTCCGGCCGACGCGAGCCACTCCTTGGCCACGTCCAGCGGGTCCTTCTTGTCCAACTGCACCTGGGCGTCCAGGTCGAGGAGCGTCTTGGTGTCCAGCTTGGCGGAGACCGCGTTCAGCGCGGCGACGCCCTCCTCGGAGAGCCCCTCCTTGTACACCAGCGGGGTCACGTTCGCGTAGCCGAAGAGGTTCTCCGGGTCCTTCAGGACGACGAACTTCTCCTTGATGATGGTCGGGTCGGTGGTGAACACGTCGGCCGCCTGCACGGTGTTCTTGGTCAGCGCCGACTGCGTGAGGGGGCCGCCCGCGTCCAGCGCCTTGAAGGACTTGAACTTCAGGCCGTACACGGACTCCAGGCCCTTCAGCCCCTGCTGCCGGGTCTGGAACTCGGGCGAACCGCCGATCACCAGGTCCGGCGCGACCTCCTTCAGGTCGGCGAGGGTCGACTCCGCGGTGAGCCCGTACTTCTTCGCGGTCTCGGCGTTGACGCTGACCGAGTCCTTGTTCTCGGCCGGCGACGACTCCAGCAGCGTCAGCTTCTGGTCGAGCTTGCCCTTGGCCGCCTCGTTCACCGCCTCGGCCGACTTCTGCTCGGCCCCCGAGTCGAGATAGGCCAGCAGCGAGCCGTTGTACTCGGGCAGCACCGTCACCGAGCCGTTCTTCATCAGGCCGTACGTCGTCTCGCGGCTGCCGATGTTGTGCTTGTAGGTGACCTTGAGGCCCTTGGCCTTGAGGGCCTCCCCGTAGATGTCGGCGAGCAGGGTGCTCTCGGCGAAGTTGTTCGAGCCGACGACGACGGTGCCGGCCTCCGCCTTCTCGCCGGCGAGGGGGTTGTCGGAGGTGTCGTCGGAGGAGGAGGAACAGCCCGCGAGCAGCGCCGTGGCGGCGGTGAGCGCGACGGCCGCCGCGCCGGTGTGCCTCGTCCTGGACCTGCTGCTCTTGGCGGTGGAAGTCATCCACCGATCCAAACGAGCCACTTGTCGGTCAGTCAAGAACGGCATGATTACGTTTTCCACAACTGTGTTCGATTCCCCGCTCCGTGGTCAGCGCCTGCGCACCCCGGGCGAGACCGCCAGCCGCTCCGCCGCCCAGAAGAGCGCGAGCGTGACGAGCGCCAGGAGCGCCACCAGGGTGGCCCCGCCGACCACCTTCTCGTAGTCGCGCTGGTAGAGCCCGTCGATGATGTACCGGCCGATCCCGCCGAGGCTGACGTACGCGGCGATGGTGGCCGTCGACACGACCTGGATGGCGGCCGAGCGCAGCCCGCTGAGGATCAGCGGCAGGGCGACGGGCAGTTCGACCCGGAACAGGATGCTCGACTCGTGCATGCCCATGCCCCGGGCGGCGTCCACCGGGGAGGGGTCGACGGAGCGGACCGCCTCGTAGGTGGTCACCAGGATCGGCGGGACCGCGAGCACGACGAGCGGGATCATCACGGGCAGCAGGCCGATACCGACCGCGACGGCGATCAGCACCAGCAGTCCGAAGCTGGGCAGCGCGCGGGCGGCGGTGGCGACGAAGGCGACCGCGTTGCCGCCGCGTCCGGTGTGCCCGGTCAGCAGCCCGACGGGCAGCCCGATCGCGGCGGCCAGGCCGAGGGCCAGCAGCGAGTACTGGACGTGCTCCAGCAGGCGTTGCGGGATGCCGTCGTAGCCGTGCCAGTGGGCGCTGTCGCTGAAGAAGGCGTTGACGAAGTTGATCACGTTCACCGGGCCGCCGCCTTCTCCGTCTCGGGCCGGCCCCGCCGTACGGCGGCCGCCTTGGGGCGCCTGGTCCCGCCCCGGGGCATCCACGGCGTCAGCAGGTTGCGGACCAGGACGAGGGCCGCGTCGCACAGGATCGCCAGTACGGCGGTGGTGAGGACGGAGTTCACCGCCAGTTCGGGACGGCCGTACTTCTGGGCGTCCGCGAGGAGGTTGCCGAGGGCGCCCTGGTTGCCGATGAGCGCGCCGACGCTGACCAGCGAGATGCTCGCCGACACCGCCACGCGGAGCCCGGCGAGGATGGCGGGCACGGCGATCGGCAACTGCACCTGGAGGTAGCGCCGCAGGGGACCGAAGCCCATGGCGGTGGAGGCGGCGAGGGTCTCCTCGGGCACCGACCGGACGCCGTCGACGATCGCCGGGACGAGGACCACGAGGCTGTAGACGGCCAGCGGGATCATCACCGTGAGCTCGGTCTGGCCCGTGTAGTCGATGAGGACGACGAAGACCGCCAGTGACGGGATGGCGTAGAAGACGGTGGTCACACCGAGCACGGGCGGGTACAGCCAGCGGAACCGCACGCAGAGCTGGGCGACGGGCAGCGCGAGCAGCAGTCCGGCCAGCACCGGGAGCAGCGCCTCGCGCAGGTGCAGTCCGATCAGCCCGAAGTAGGTGTTGTCGAGGTCGCTCGGGATGTCGAAGAAGCCGTTCACGGGGCGGCCTCGGTGACGGAGACGGTGGCGGGCCGCGCCGCCGGTCTCCCCTCCGCGTCCCCCGCGACGTGGGCGGCGCGGATCGCGTCGCCGACGGCCTGCTGGGAGACGACGCCGGTCACCCGGCCGTCGGCGTCCACGGCGACGGCCCAGCCGGTCGGCGAGAGCACCGCGCAGTCGAGGGCCGCCCGCAGCGAGTCGGTGCCGGGCCGGAACGGCCGCCCGTGCGACAGGAGGCGCTCGGGCCGGACGGCGCCGGGCGTCAGGTCCCGCGGCTCGGCCCAGCCCAGCGGCCTGCCGTCCGCGTCGGTCACCAACAGGTACGGGGCGTCGGCCGCGGCGAGGTGCTCGGCGGTGGCGTCGATCCGCACCACCGGGCCGGTCGTCAGCTCCAGGCCCGCGGACGGGAAGAGGGAGAGCCGGCGGATGCCGCGGTCGGCGCCCAGGAAGTCCTCGACGAAGTCGTCCGCCGGGTCGGACAGCAGTTCGGCGGGCGGCGCGAACTGGGCGAGCCGGCCGCCGGTGCGCATCACCGCGACCATGGAGCCCAGTTTGACGGCCTCGTCGATGTCGTGCGTGACGAAGACGATGGTCTTGCCCAGTTCGTCCTGGATGCGCAGGAGTTCGTCCTGGAGGCCCTTGCGGACGACGGGGTCGACCGCGGAGAACGGCTCGTCCATGAGGAGCACGGGCGGGTCGGCGGCGAGCGCCCGCGCCACACCGACGCGCTGCTGCTGTCCGCCGGAGAGCTGGTACGGGTACCGCTTGCCGAGGGAGGCGTCGAGTCCCACCCGCTCCATCAGTTCGGCCGCCCGGTCCCGGGACTTCTGCCGGCCCCAGCCGATCAGGCGGGGCACGGTGGCGATGTTGTCGAGGATCGTCCGGTGCTGGAAGAGCCCGGCGTTCTGGATGACGTACCCCATCGACCGGCGCAGCGTGGTGACCGGCTGCCGCTGGAGGTCCTCGCCGTCCAGGGAGATGGTGCCCTCGGTGGGTTCCACCATCCTGTTGATCATCCGCAGGGTCGTCGTCTTGCCGCAGCCCGAGGGTCCGACGAGGACCGTGATCGAGCGGTCCGGTATCTCCAGCGACAGCCGGTCGACCGCCACGGTGCCGTCCGGGTACCGCTTGGTGACTGAATCCATCCGTATCAAAACGCCGAATACCCTTCGGGTGGGCGGAAAGTTCTGGCCAGGTCGCTACGGGTCGTTGCCGGGAGAGTCTAGACGTCCGGTGTTGCGGGCCCGTGGCGGCCGCGTGAGGCCACCTACCCCGCCGGGGGCCGCCCAGCCGTGCGCGGCCCCGGCGTTCCGCGTCCGCCTCCGGGTACCTGTCGTTCTCCTGTCGATCCCGGTCCGCGGGCCCACGCGGTATGGGGTGCGGGCGGACGGTGGCGCAGTATGAGCGGGTGGAGAAAGTACGACTGCTCGTGGTGGACGACGACCCGCCCATCGCCGACCTGGTGGCCACCGTCGCCCGTTACGAGGGCTGGGAGGCGGTCACCGCGAACACCGGCGAGCAGGCGCTGCGGCTGGCCGCCGGGTTCCGTCCGGACATCGTGGTGCTCGACCTGATGCTGCCGGACGTCGACGGCTTCGGTGTCCTGGACCGGTTGCGCGGCGCGGGCACGATGGTGCCGGTGGTCTTCCTCACCGCACGTGACGGGGTGGCCGACCGGGTGGCGGGACTGACCCGGGGCGGTGACGACTACCTGGTCAAGCCGTTCGCCGTGGAGGAGTTGATGGCCCGGCTGCGGACCGTGCTGCGGCGCAGCGCCGGGCCGGGTCCGCGGCGGTCGGTGCTGCGGGTGGGGGACCTGACGGTGGACGAGGACACCCGCGAGGTGCGCCGGGGCGAGCGCCGGCTGTCGCTGACGCCCACCGAGTACGAGGTGCTGCGCTACCTGATGCGCAAGTCGCCGGCCGTGCTGACCAAGGCGCAGATCCTGGACCACGTGTGGGAGTACGGCTTCGGCGGCCGGTCCAACGTGGTGGAGCTGGTCGTCAGCCGGCTGCGCCGCAAGCTGGGGGACGCCGAGGGCGCCGACGGCGCCGGTGAACCGCTGATCCGGACGGTGCGGGGGTTCGGGTACGTGATCCGGCAGCCGGCCCGGTGATACGCCGGCTGTGGCGGGCCTACCGCGGGCTGCGGCTCGGGACCCGGCTGGCGCTGGGTCTCGGGGCGCTGTCGCTGGTGGTGTTCGCCGTGGTCGGCACGGTGCTGACCGCGTACATGCGGGACTACCTGGAGCGTCAGCTCGCCGACCAGATGAAGCTGGTGCAGGTCGTGCAGTCCAAGGACGCCGCCGAGCACGGCACGGTCCGGCGCAAGCCCTACTACGGCTGGTACACGGCCGTGTACGACGTCTCCGCCGGCTCCGCCGATCTGCGCACGCCCGCGGAGGTGCCGGCCGACAGCCGTGCGCTCACCGCTCTCGCGCGGACGATGGCGCGCTCGGACGAGGACCTCACCCGCACCGTGCGGATCGGCGGGCACGGCCCCTATCTGCTGCGGGCCTGCGAGGTCGAGCCGGGGGTGGTGCTGGTCAGCGCCGCGCCCCTGGGGGACGTCGAGGACACCGTGGAGCAGTTGGTCACGGTGCAGGTGGTCGCGTTCGGCCTGGCCCTGCTGGCGCTGGTGGTGTTCGGGCGGCGGATGCTGCGGCGCGGGCTGAAGCCGCTGAGCGACATGGCGGGCACGGCGCACGGCATCGCCTCGCACGACCTGAGCGAGTCGGCGGCCCGGCTGCCGCTGCGGGTGGACGGCCGGGACGGCGGCCGGGAGGTGGCCGAGCTGCGGACCGCGTTCAACACGATGCTGGAGCACATCGACGACTCGCTGGCGGTGCGCGCCGAGGCCGAGCGGCGGCTGCGCCGGTTCGTCGCGGACGCCTCCCACGAGCTGCGCACCCCCCTGATGTCCGTACGGGGTTACGCCGACCTGTTCCAGTACGCGGCGGCCGACGAGCCCGGGGAACGGGAGCGGCACCTGGCCCGGCTGCGCGCGGAGGCGGCCCGGATGGGCGTGCTCCTGGACGACCTGCTGCTGCTCGCCCGGCTGGACGCGGACGAGGTGGAGGCGCCGCTGCGGTGGGAGGAGGCGGATCTGACGGAGCTGGTACGGCAGGCGGCGGACGCCTTCCGGGCCGGGCACCCGGAGCATCCGCTGACGGTGGCGACCGGGCCGGCGGGGGTGACGCTGCGCCTGGACCCGCAGCGCATGCGGCAGGTGCTCGACAACCTGCTCACCAACGCCGCCGTGCACACACCGCCGGGCACGGAGGTCTCGGTCACGCTCTCCGTGGCGCCCGGCGCGGCGCGGGTGGCCGTCGCGGACCGGGGGCCGGGCGTCCCGGCCGCCGACCGGGAGCGGATCTTCGACCGCTTCTACCGCGTGGACAAGGCCCGCAGCCGGGACCGCGGCGGCAGCGGCCTCGGGCTGGCCGTCGCCGGGTCGCTGGTGCGGGCGCACGGCGGGACGATCGAGCTGGGCGGCGGACCGGGCGTGACGGTGTTCACCGTGACGCTGCCGGCCGCCGCCCGCTGACCGGCCGGCTCAGCCCTCGGCGGGCTGGAGGCGCAGCGCGATGCTGTTGATGCAGTACCGCTGGTCGGTAGGGGTCGGATAGCCCTCGCCCTTGAAGACGTGCCCGAGGTGCGAGCCGCACCGGGCGCACCGCACCTCCGTGCGCACCATGCCGTGCGAGCGGTCCTCGATCAGCTCGACCGCGTCGGTGTCCTTCGGGTCGAAGAAGGACGGCCAGCCGCAGTGCGACTCGAACTTGGTCGTGGAGGTGAACAGGTCGGCGCCGCAGGCCCGGCAGGAGTAGACGCCCTCGGTCTTGGTGTCGGTGTACTCACCGGTGAAGGCGGGCTCCGTGCCGGCCTGGCGCAGCACGGCGTACTCGGCCGGGGCCAGTTCCTCGCGCCACTGCTCGTCCGGCTTCTCGACGTCGTACGACATGAGTCTCAGCCCCTCGTGAATGCGGTTCTCTACAGCTCGTCCAGGATGCGCGGTCCGAGGTCGGTGACGTCGCCCGCGCCCATGGTGAGAACGAGATCACCGGCCTTCGCCATTCCCGCGACCACCGCCGGCGCCGCCGCCTTGTCGTGGACCGGTGTCACGTCGGCGCCTGCGGCCCGGGCCGCCTCGATGATCAGCTCGCTGGTGATGCCCGGGATCGGGTCCTCGCGGGCGGGGTAGATGTCGAGGACGACCGACGCGTCGGCGAGGGCCAGCGCCTGGCCCATCTCCTTGCCCAGCTCCTGGGTGCGGGAGAACAGGTGGGGCTGGAAGAGGACCAGGATGCGGGCGTCGCCGACCGCGGCCCGCATGGCCTCCAGGTCCGCCGTCATCTCGGTGGGGTGGTGCGCGTAGGAGTCGACGACCTGGACTCCGGCCGCCTCGCCCTTGAGCTGGAGGCGCCGCTTGACGCCCGTGTAGGCGGCGAGCGCGGGGGCCAGCTCGGCGGCCGGGATGCCGAGGGCCGCGCCGGCGGCGAGGGCGGCGACCGCGTTGTGGGCGTAGTGGCGGCCGGGGACGGAGACCTCGAAGGTCAGCTCGGTGCCGTCCAGCGCCACGGTGACCTGGCTCTTCAGCCCCTGCGGGACGACCGACAGGATGCGCACGTCGGCGTCCTCGGACTCCCCGTACGTCACCGTCCGCACCGACCCGGCCAGCCGGCGCGTCAGCTCCCGGGCGCCGTCCTGGTCGGCCGCGATCACCAGGGTGCCGCCGGGGACGATCCGGCCGGCGAAGGTCTCGAAGGACTCGTAGATCTCGTCCATCGACGCGTAGTTGGCGTGGTGGTCCAGCTCGACGTTGAGGACGATGGCGACCTCGGGGGCGTACTTGTGGAAGCTGCGGTCGCTCTCGTCGGCCTCCGCGACGAAGATCTCGCCCTCGCCGTGCAGGGCGTTGGAGCCGGGCGCGTCCAGGTCGCCGCCGATCGCGTACGACGGGTCCAGGCCCAGCTCGGACAGGGAGACCGCCAGCATGGAGGTGGTCGTGGTCTTGCCGTGCGTGCCGGCGACCGCGATCGGGCGCGCGCCGTCCATCAGGGCGGCGAGGGCGTCGGAGCGGTGCACCACCGGGATGCCCAGGGCGGCGGCGCGGGCCAGCTCCGGATTGTCCTCGCGGATGGCCGAGGAGACGACCACGCAGCTGGCGTCGTCGGCGAGGTGCTCGGCCGCGTGTCCGACGTGCACGGTCGCGCCCTGGGCGCGCAGGGCCTCGGCGGTCGGGGAGTCCTTGGCGTCGCTGCCCGCCACCGCTGCGCCCCGCTGGGCGAGGATCTTGGCGATGCCCGACATCCCGGCGCCGCCGATGCCGATGAAGTGCGGTCGGTCCATGGCGGTAGGAAGGCCGGGTGCCATGCGCTGTTCTCCCCAGAGGTGCGACGGGTGTAAGAGAGGTGCTCTGTCGGTGGGCGCGCCCCCTGGGCGGGGGCGCGGCCCCAGCCTATGCCTTGCTGTGGGAGAACAGTTTCAGGACCGGCACGCCGACCTTGTGCCGGGCGCGCGAGGCCCAGTCGCGGTGGAAGAACTCCTCCACGTAGTGCGGGTCGGTCAGGACGATCACCTCGTCGGCCCCGGTCTCCGTGACCAGCGACTTCAGCGAGTCCAGCGGGTGGTCCTCGATCAGCCGGCCCACCGCCTGGGCCCCGGACGCGCGCAGGGCGGTGAGGGACACCTCCAGGGCCCGCTGCCCGACGCTCTGCGCCTCCTCGCCCTCGGGCGTCTCGCCCTCCCGCACGGCGTCGTCCAGCTCGCCGAGCGCGACGTCGTCGATGGCTCTCAGCAGCCTGTCCGCCTGATCGCCGCGCGGCTGGAGCAGCACGTGGAAGGCGACCCGCTCCTCGCCGTGCAAGGTGGTGACGAACTCCACGTCGGCGGACGTCAGGGCCTTCTCGATCATCAAAACGCTTGTGAACACCAGGCGCCCCTTCTCCTTCGCGGGCCCGTGGGACCCACCCTCCGTAGGCCGTACCGGACCCTGCGGAAACCATCCTGCCCCGTGATCGCACGGGTACTGCCGGATTCAGTGTGCCCGGCGCGGACCGGGCGGAACGGGTGATTCCGCCTGTTCCGCCGATTACCTCGGTCCCGCCGGCCCCGGCCGGGTCAGTCCCGCCGGTACCGGCTGAACAGGAATCCCTCCTCCTCCAGCAAAGAGGCCAGGACGAACCGCCGCGGCACCTCGACCGACGGCCCCCCGGCGATCCGCTGCGCGTCCCCGGCGGTGAGCAGCGGCGAGACGGTCAGGCACAGCTCGTCGAGCACCCCGGCCGCGACGAACTGGCCCAGCAACCGGGGGCCGCCCTCGGTCAGCAGCCGGGTGTGGCCGAGGGCGACGAGCGCGTCCACGGCACGGGCGGGGTCCACGCCGACGCCGTCACCGGCGATCACCACCCGGGCGCCGGCCTTCTCGGCGGCCGCGATCCGCTCCGGCGCCGCGGCGGCACCGGTCAGGACCAGGGTGGGCACCAGCGGTGAGGTGAACAGCGGCAGGGTGAAGTCCAGCTCCAGACCGGCGCTGACCACGGCGATCGCGGGCACGGGGGCCTGGCCGGCCGCCCGCCGCGACTCGGCGAGGTCGGCCCGCGAGCGGGCCGGGCGGTACCCCTCCTGGCGCACGGTCTCGGCGCCGGCGATCACCACGTCGGCCAGGGCGCGCAGGGTGCCGAAGACGCGCATGTCGGCCGCGCTGGAGATGGGCTGGGAGCGCCCGTCGTGCTGGGCGGCGCCGTCGAGGGTGGAGACCATGTTGGCCCGCAGCCACGCCCCCGGCCGCCCGTCCGGCCGTCCCCCGGGCTCGGGATAGGCGTAGGCGGCGGCCAGCTCGGCGAGACTCCACTCCCGGTCGGTCCCGTCGGGGTCCGGGCCGGCTGTCTGATCGGTCACAGGGAACAGGCGTCGCATGCGGTGCAGTGTTCCACGCGGCCGGTCCCCGAACCGTACCGGCGGAGCACGGGCCGGCGAGCGCGCGGGACGCTGTGTGAACAGGCCCTACCATGGACCACCGTGTCGCCCTCCTCTTCCGCCGCTTCCGGTTCCAGCCCCTCCGGCCCCACCCCGATAGCCGGGGCGGCCTCCGCCCCGCTGTCCCTGTGCGCCCGCGAGCCGCACGTGCCCGCGGAGCGCCTGGTCGCCGAGATGGTGCCCCCGCCCCGCTTCGACTCGGTCCGCTTCGGCACGTACATCCCGGACCCGAACCAGCCGAGCCAGAGCGAGGCCGTACGGGTCCTGGAGGGCTTCGCCGCGGGACTCGGCGGCGAGGGGGCGGGCGGCGGCAGGCGCGGCTTCTTCGGTCTCGGTCGCGCCAAGGCCCCCAAGGCCCCCGCCGGCCCCCGCGGCGTCTACCTCGACGGCGGCTACGGCGTCGGCAAGACCCACCTGCTGGCCTCCCTGTGGCACGCCACCCCCGCCGAACCCTCCCGCAAGGCGTTCGGCACCTTCGTGGAGCTGACCAACCTCGTCGGCGCCCTCGGCTTCCAGCAGACCGTGAGCACCCTCTCCGGGCACCGCCTGCTGTGCATCGACGAGTTCGAGCTCGACGACCCCGGCGACACCGTCCTCGTCTCCAGCCTCCTCGGCCGCCTCGTGGAGGCCGGCGTCGCGCTCGCCGCCACCTCCAACACGCTGCCGGGCAAGCTCGGCGAGGGACGGTTCGCGGCGGCCGACTTCCTCCGTGAGATCCAGGGCCTGTCCGCCCACTTCCGCGCCCTGCGCATCGACGGCGAGGACTACCGCCACCGCGGCCTGCCCGAGGCCCCGGCGCCCTACTCCGACGAGCAGGTGACCCGCGCGGCACAGACCGCCGGGGGCGCCTCCCTGGACGCCTTCCCCGCGCTCCTCGACCACCTCGCCCGCGTCCACCCCAGCCGCTACGGCGCCCTGACCGACGGCCTGACGGCCGTCTGCCTCACGGGGGTGCGCCCGGTGCCGGACCAGTCGACCGCGCTGCGGCTCGTCGTCCTGGCGGACCGGCTCTACGACCGCGAGGTGCCCGTCCTGGCCTCCGGGCTGCCCTTCGACCGGCTCTTCAGCGAGGAGATGCTGAACGGCGGCTACCGCAAGAAGTACTTCCGGGCGATCTCCCGGCTCACCGCACTGGCCCGGGACGCCGCCCGGCTGGTCGAAACGCCCTGACGAGCGGTCGGTTCGCGCCAACCCACCCGCCATTTTCGGGCTCTCTCCTGCTCGTAACGTTCCGTTAACCTTGCAAACGAATCCGCAGGGTTAACGTGTTTCTTGACCGCGCATTGACCATGTGTTGACGACCCGTTGACCTTGCGCCGTCATGGACCAGCGACACGAACGGCCTGGAGGGGGCGCATGTTCCGAGGCACGACGGCCCGGACCCTGATTCCGCTCCTCGCCGCCGTCCTGATCGCGCTCTTGTTCCTCACCCCCGGAACATCGTTCGCATCCGCGCACACAGACCGCGAGGCCGTGGCCAACGCCCGTTCCGGTGGCGCTCCTTCCGGCACGGTGCTGCACGACGAGACCGTCACCTGCCACACCGCCGGGCGCTCCGGGAAACCGGCCCCCGCCCCGCGCGTCCGCGACCGCCACCGCCCCGCCGCCGCACCCCAGCCCGAGGCCCTCCTGTGGCCGCCGCCGCGGCAGGCCACGTCGGCGGTGTCCGCCCCCGACCCGTCCGGCGGCGCCGCCGAGTACCGGCCGAGACGGGCGGCGGACCTCTCGCCGGCGGCGCTCCAGGTCTTCCGCTGCTGAGGGCCCGGCGGCACCCCCCACCACCGTCCTGCCCATCCGACGCGCTCCCCACCGCGCGCCAGGAGGAATCACCGCATCATGCAGCCCCTCATCGACAACGCCCGCGCATACGGACAGCGCCCTGAGGAGTTCGCCGGGCACGCCCAAGGCCAGTCGCCCGAAGTCCTGTTCATCACCTGCTCCGACTCCCGGGTCGTACCGGCCCTGATCACGGGCGCCCGGCCCGGCCGGCTCTTCGAGCTGCGCACCGCGGGCAACATCGTCCCGGCGTACGGCGCCCAGAGCCCCTCCGGCGAGGCGGCCACCATCGAGTACGCCGTGCAGGTGCTCGGGGTCGCGGACATCGTGGTCTGCGGCCACTCGCACTGCGGCGCCGTCGGCGCGCTGGTGCGCGGCGACGACCTGAGCGCCGTACCCGCCGTGCGCGACTGGCTCGCGCACGCCGCGGACGAGCCGAGGCCGTGCGACCCCGCCGACCCGACGGTCGCCGACGCCGTCCAGGGCCACGTCCTCGCCCAGCTCCAGCGGCTGCGCTCCTACCCGTGCGTGCAACGCGGCCTGGCGGAGGGCCGGCTGCGGATGCACGGCTGGTACTACGAGGTCCACACCGGCGCCGTGCGCGCGCACCGCGCGGACACCGACGCGTTCGAGACGCTGTGAGCGCCGGCATGAGCGCCCCGACCGAGAACCTCCGCAGGTTCCCGCACCTGCGGCAGGACGTCACCGCCTCCCTGGTCGTGTTCCTGGTCGCCCTCCCGCTGTGCGTGGGCGTCGCCGTCGCCTCCGGCGTCCCGGCCGAACTCGGCCTCGTCACCGGCATCGTGGGCGGCATCGTCACCGGACTGCTGCCGGGCAGCAGTCTCCAGGTGTCCGGGCCGGCCGCCGGCCTGACCGTGCTGGTCTTCGGCGCCGTCGACGCGTACGGGCTGCCCGCGCTCGGCGTGATCGTGCTGGCCGCCGGTCTCATACAGCTCGTGATGGGTGCCCTGAGGCTGGGGCGCTGGTTCCGGGCGATCTCCCTGTCCGTGGTCGAGGGCATGCTGGCCGGCATCGGCCTCGTGCTCATCGCCGGCCAGCTGTACTCGGCGGCCGGACTGACCGCTCCCGCCTCCGGCCTCGACAAGATCACCGGTCTGCCCGGGGCCGTGTCCGACGCGCTGGGCAGTACCGAGGCGCTCACCTCGCTCGCCCTCGGCGCGGGCACCGTCGCGGTGATGGTGCTGTGGAAGCGGCTGCCCCGGCGGGCGCAGACCGTGCCCGGCGCGCTCGCCGCGGTCGTCCTGGCCACGGCGGTCACCACGGCGTTCGGCCTGTCGGTCGCGACCGTCGAGGTCAACGGCCTGCTGGACTCCATCCAGCCGCCGGGCGCCGACGCCTTCGGCGAGTTGCTGAACGTGGGCCTGCTCGGCACGATCGTGGCCTTCACCCTGATCGCGTCGGCGGAGAGCCTCTTCAGCGCCGCCGCGGTGGACCGGCTGCACAGCGGCCCGCGCACCGAGTACAACAAGGAACTGATGGCGCAGGGCGCGGGCAACACGGTGTGCGGCCTGCTCGGCGCACTGCCGATGACGGCGGTCATCGTGCGCAGCTCCGCCAACGTCAGCGCCGGCGCGCGGACCAAGGCGTCCCGGGTGCTGCACGGGGTGTGGCTGCTGCTGTTCGCCGCGCTGCTGCCGTCCGCGCTGGCACTGATCCCGCTGCCCGCGCTGGCCGGCATCCTGGTCCACGCGGGCTGGAAGCTCATCCCCTTCCGCGGTGTCGTCTCGCTGTGGCGGGGACACCGGGGCGAGGCGCTGATCCTGGTGGTCACGGCCGTGTCCATCGTCGCCGTGAACATGTTCGAGGGCGTGCTGATCGGTCTGGCGCTGTCCGTGGCCAAGACCGCCTGGGAGGCCTCGCACCTCAAGCTGGAGGTCGTCGACAAGGGCGCCGGCCCCGTCCAGGCGCACCTGTCGGGCAACGCGACCTTCCTGCGGCTGCCGAAGATCCTGGAGAGCCTGGAGGCGCTGCCGCAGGACCGGCCGGTCGAGCTGGACCTGTCCGGCCTGCACCACCTGGACCACGCCTGCCGCACCGCGCTGGAGAACTGGGCCGAGCGGCACAGCGCGACCGGGACGGACCCCGTGAAGGTCACCGAACCGGCGCAGGCGGCCGTGTAGTCCCGCCGTCGGGACCACCTCTGCGGTGACGGCGCCCGGTCCGGGGCATGGCCTCGGACCGGGCGTCGGGCCTATCGTGACAGAGGCGGATGAAACGGACCTCCGTGCGCCACCTGGCACGGATCTCCGTCCGCCTCTGGACGAGGAGGTCGTCATGGTCCAGGAGCTGCTGACCGCGGCCGCCGCCGCGGGGAGCGCCGGTGTCCTCTACCTCGCCTCGGCCGCCCGGGTCGTCAAGCAGTACGAGCGCGGGGTGGTCTTCCGGCTCGGGCGGCTCGCGGGTCGGGTGCGGGAGCCCGGCTTCACGATGGTGGTCCCGTTCGTGGACCGGCTGCACAAGGTGAACATGCAGATCGTGACGCTGCCGGTGCCCGCCCAGGAGGGCATCACCCGGGACAACGTCACCGTGCGGGTGGACGCCGTCGTGTACTTCAGGGTGGTCGACGCGGCCAACGCGCTGGTGCGGGTCGAGGACTACCGGTTCGCCGTCTCGCAGATGGCGCAGACCTCGCTGCGGTCGATCATCGGCAAGAGCGACCTGGACGACCTCCTGTCCGACCGCGAGAAGCTCAACCAGGGCCTGGAGCTGATGATCGACAGCCCGGCGGTCGGCTGGGGTGTGCAGATCGACCGGGTGGAGATCAAGGACGTGTCCCTGCCGGACACGATGAAGCGCTCCATGGCCCGCCAGGCCGAGGCCGACCGGGAACGCCGGGCCCGGGTCATCAACGCCGACGCCGAGCTGCAGGCGTCCAAGGTGCTCGCCGAGGCCGCCCGGGAGATGTCCGAGACACCCGCGGCCCTGCAACTGCGGCTGCTGCAGACGGTGGTGGCGGTCGCCGCCGAGAAGAACTCCACGCTGGTGCTGCCCTTCCCGGTGGAACTGCTCCGGTTCCTGGAGAAGGCACAGGAGCACCCCGTGGAGCGGTGAAGCACCGGTGGAGGTCGTGGGGCGCCCGGGGACACCGGGGACACGTTCTACGCGCGTGGTTCCCGGGACTCCGGTCAGGTGATAGACACAGCGGGTCACAGTCCTGTCCGCCAACAGGAAGGTCGCCCCATGTCCGCAACACGACGTCAGGTCCTGGCCCGCACCGGCGCCCTCGGCGCAGGCATCGCCTTCACCGGAGCCCTCTCCGAACTCTTCGCCGGCACCGCCGCCGCGCAGTCCCTCGGCCACACCGGCTACGGCCCCCTGATCCCCGACCCCGACGGTCTCCTCGATCTGCCGAAAGGATTCCGCTACCGGGTCCTGTCCCGCGAGGGCGACCAGCTGCGCTCGGGCGAGGGCCCGGTGCCGTCCAACCACGACGGCATGGCGGCCTTCCCCGCGCGTTCCTCCGGCCGGCCCGGCGGCGTTCACCTGGTGCGCAACCACGAGAACCGCGCCGACGGCCGCATCCCGGTCCCCACGGTCGAGGGCCTGACGTACGACCCGGAGGGCAAGGGCGGCTGCACGGCCCTGACCCTGGACTCCCGGGGCCACGTCCGTGACGAGCGGGTCGCGATCGCCGGGACGGCGGTCAACTGCGCCGGCGGGCCCACCCCCTGGCACACCTGGCTGACCTGCGAGGAGACCGAGGACAAGGCGGGGACCAACGGCTACACCAAGGACCACGGCTTCATCTTCGAGGTCGACCCCGCCGACCCGCGCCGCACGGGCGCGGTACCGCTGACCGCGATGGGCCGCTTCCAGCACGAGGCGATCGCCGTGGATCCGCGGCGGGGCGTCGTGTACGAGACGGAGGACGCGTTCGAGCGTCCCTTCGGCCTCTTCTACCGGTTCCTGCCCGAGAAGCCGCTGGGCGGCAGGGGCTCGCTGCGGGCGGGCGGACGGCTCCAGGCGATGCGCGTGCCCGGGGTGCCCGACCTGTCGTCGATCCAGGAGACCGGCGCCGAGTTCGACGGCGTCCAGTGGATCGACGTACCCGACCCGCTGGCCACCGGGACGCCCATCCGGCACCAGGACTTCGGCCGGGGCGGCGTCACGCACGCGCAGAAGCTGGAGGGCTGCTACTGGGGCGGCCGCAGCGTGTACTTCGTCTCCTCCTTCGCCCGCAGCGCGGAGGGGTCGGCGGCCGACCACTACGGCCAGATCTGGCGCTACGACCCCGAGAGGCGCCGCCTGACCCTGGTGATCGTCTTCGGCCCGGACACCGACGTCCAACTGCCCGGCGAGTCCCCCGACAACATCTGCCTGGCCCCCAGCGGCGGCCTCATGGTCTGCGAGGACGGCAACGGCGCCCAGCACGTCTACGGCGTGACCCGGCGCGGCGAGGTCTACGCGATGGCCCGCGGCGCCCAGAACATCGGGTCGCCGGACGAACCGGAGTGGGGCGAGTTCGCCGGGGTCACCTTCTCCCCCGACGGCGACACGATGTACGTCAACTGCTACACGCCCGGCACGACCTTCGCGGTGACGGGGCCCTGGCGCAGGTAGAGCGCGCCGGACGCGTCCGCCCGGGGGACCCCGTCCCTCCGGCGGACGCACGCCCGGCCACTGAAGCCGTGACAACGGGGTACTCAAGACCTCATGACGGAGAAAGCGCAGGTCAACGGCTCGTACTGGTTGCAGACGGCGCCGGGCGGCGCGCCCCGGCCGGCCCTCGCGGAGGACCTCGACGTCGACGTCGCCGTGATCGGCGCCGGCGTCGCCGGGCTCAGCGCGGCCTGGGAGCTGACCCGGGCCGGGCGGAGCGTGGCGGTGCTGGAGGCCGGGCGGGTGGCCGCCGGCGTCACCGGCCACACCAGCGCCAAGCTCACCGCCCTGCACTCGCTGGTCTACGACAAGCTGCGCCGCACCCGCGGTCCCGAGGGCGCCCGCCTGTACGCCCGCTCCCAGTCGGAGGCGATCGCGCACGCGGCCGACGTCGTGGCCGAGCTGGGCATCGACTGCGACTGGGAGACCCGCAGCGCCTACACCTACGTCCGCGACGAGGGCCGGGTGGACGAACTGCGGGCCGAGGCCGCCGCCGCGCGGGAGGCGGGACTGCCGGCGTCGTTCACGACGGAGACGGGGCTGCCCTTCCCGGTCGCGGGCGCGGTCGAGGTCACCGGGCAGGCGCAGTTCCACCCGCGCAAGTACCTGCTGGCCCTCGCCGACGACCTGGAGGCGCACGGCGGGCGGATCTTCGAGGACACCACCGTGCAGGGACTGGACGAGGGCGAGCCGTGCCGTGTGCGGACGGAGGCGGGAGCGACGGTCACCGCCCGGGACGTCGTGGTGGCCACGCACTACCCGATCTTCGACCGGGCCCTGCTGTTCGCCCGTCTCTCCCCGCGCCGGGAACTGGTGGTGGCGGGGAGCATCGAGGCCGGCCGCGACGTGGAGGGCATGTACATCACGCCCGAGGAGAACACGCGCTCGGTCCGTACGGCGCCCCTGGACGACCCGGGCCGCCGGCTGCTCGTCGTCACCGGGGAGCACTTCACCCCCGGCACGGGCGACACCCGGCAGCGCTTCGACCGCCTGTCCGCGTGGGCCCGCGAGCACTTCCCCGGCGTCGACCTCACCCACGCCTGGGCCACGCAGGACATCGACCCCACCGACACCGTGCCGATGGTGGGCCCGCTGCACCCGGGCGCGCACCACACGTACGTCGCCACGGGGTTCGGCGGCTGGGGGCTGAGCGGCGGCATGATGGCGGGCCGGCTGCTCACCGCGCAGATCACCGGCGAGGAGTGCGCGTGGAGCGCCCTGTACGACCCGCGCCGGCTGCGTACGGCGGTGCGCGAGGCGCCGACGTTCCTCAAGACGCAGGCCCAGGTGGCCGGCCACTTCGTCGGCGACCGGCTGAAGCCCGCGCCCCCGGTCGACGCCCTGCCGCCGGGCGAGGGTGCCGTCGTACGGGCGGGCGGTGACCGGCTCGCGGTCTACCGGGACGAGGCCGGCGCGCTGCACGCCCTCTCGCCGCGCTGCACCCACCTCGGGTGCCTGGTCGACTTCAACGCGGCCGAGCGCGCCTGGGAGTGCCCCTGCCACGGTTCCCGTTTCGACACGGACGGCAATGTGATCGAGGGACCGGCGACGAAGCCGCTGGAGCGGCGGGACATCTGACCCGGGAGGGTGACCTCCCGGGCACGTCACCCCACATAGTCATACATACCGAACAACACACTTATACGTTCGTACGGTGATCGCTCTCGTACGACGTGCCACCGTTCTCTGCCTCGCGGGCGCCGCTCTCACCGCCTGCGGGACCGCCGAGGTCCCGCAGGCGCCCCGCCCGGCCCCGTCCGCGCCCTCCGCCGCTCCCTCGAAGGCGGCCGCCCCGTCGGGGCCTCCGACGCTCGCTCCCGGCCCCGCGGGTCTGACCCCCGTCTTCGAGCACGGTCCGCGGGCCGGGGGCAAGACCGTCGCCCTCACCTTCGACGCCGACATGACCGCCGACCAGGGGCCCCGGGCGGCGGCCGGCGAGCGGTTCGACAACCCGCGGCTGATCGAGGCCCTGCGGACGCTGAAGGTGCCGGCGACCGTGTTCATGACCGGCCGGTGGGCCGAGGAGTACCCGGACGCGGCCCGCTCCATCGGCCGGGACCCGCGGTTCGAGGTCGCCAACCACTCCTACAGCCACCACGCCTACACCGACGACTGCTACGGCCTGCCGACCGTGCCCGAGGACCGGATGCGGGCCGACGTGGAGCGGGCGTACACGGCGTTCCGCGAGGCCGGGGTGGCGAAGGCGATGCCGTACTTCCGCTTCCCCGGCGGCTGCTACGACGACGGCGCCCTCAAGGCGCTGACCGCCACCGGGGTCACCGCCGTGCAGTGGGACGTGGTGAGCGGGGACGCCTTCGCGACCGACGCCGACGCGGTGGCCCGGCAGGTGCTGGACGGGGTGCGGCCGGGGTCGGTCGTCGTCATGCACTGCACCCGCAGCGCCGCCCCGGTCACCGAGCAGGCGGTGCGGACGATCGTCCCCGAGCTGCGGAGCAGGGGCTACCGCTTCGTCAAGGTGTCGGAGCTGATCGGCGCCGGGAACGGCCGCCGCTGACGGGCCTACGCTGGAGGTATGAGCGGTGACGACGACTCCGACCCGAACGACTACTGCCTGATCGACGGCTCCCGGCCGCCGAAAGCCGACGGCCCGCCGTACGCGGAGTGCGTGCTGTGCCGGGAGCCGACCGAGTACGCCGAGTCGTACAAGGGGATCACCATGTGCCCGCGCTGCGAGTGGCAGGAGGCCCAGCGGACGGCCTGCTCGGGCTGATCCGCCGGGGCCGTCCTCCCGCGCCCCGGGCGCTTGGCAGACTGGTGGGCGTGAGCAACGAGCCGACGACGCCCCTCCCCGACTCCCCCTTCCGCCCCGGGCCCGGCGACCGCGACCTCGCACCGCAGTTCGTCCTGCCGCTGGTCGTCCGCATCGAGCGCGCCGCGCCGCCGCCCCGTACCGACGCGCTGGAGACGGCGGCCCGGGCGGTGCTGGTGATGCTCGGCGACGAGCGGTCGAGCGGCGACGGCGTGTGGGCGGAGGCGATGCGGGACTGGCAGGACGCGCGCATCCGCAAGGTCGTGCGACGGGCGCGCGGCGCCGAGTGGCGGCGGGCCGAGGCGCTGCCCGGCATCACGGTCACCGGCAGGGCGGCCGAGGTGCGGGTCTTCCCGCCGGTCCCGCTGGACGGCTGGCCGAAGGACCTGGCCCGCCTCCAGGTCTCCGGCACCGACCTGGACGACCCGGAACCGCCGGGCGGCGCGGACCCCGCCGTGCCCGTCCTGTGGATGAATCCCGGCCTGGACATGTCGGCGGGCAAGGCGATGGCGCAGGCCGGGCACGGCGCCCAGCTCGCCTGGTGGGAGCTGGACGACGCGGCCCGTGCCGCCTGGCGGGACGCCGGCTACCCCCTGGCGGTGCGTACCTCCGCGCCGGAGCGGTGGCCCGCCCTCACCACGAGCGGCCTGCCCGTGGTCCGGGACGCCGGGTACACGGAGATCGCGCCGGGATCGTGCACGGTGGTGGCGGACCATCCGGCGTTGCGGTGAGCGGGCAC
The DNA here is from genome assembly GCF_043204535.1 of Streptomyces sp. NPDC047853. Classification (NCBI taxonomy): domain Bacteria; kingdom Bacillati; phylum Actinomycetota; class Actinomycetes; order Kitasatosporales; family Streptomycetaceae; genus Streptomyces; species Streptomyces sp. NPDC047853. The sequence continues at coordinate 107,117 of NZ_JBIDCI010000012.1, forward strand.
CGGGGCGGGCGGTTCCCGGGCGTCGCACCCTGCCCCGTGGCATCGTGGGTCGCATGACCGTCGACGTCCGCCCTGCCTCGGTCTTCGAGGACGTCCGGACGCTGCTCGGCCCCAAGTCGCCCACGGCAAACGTCTGCTGGTGCCTGAGCCACCGCCTCCCCTCCCAGGTGAACAACGAGCTGCGCGGCCCGGCCCGCGGCGCGTTCGTCGAGGCGCTGTGCCGTACCGGGCCGTCCCCGGGCGTCCTCGCGTACGACGGTGACCAGCCCGTCGGCTGGGCCGCCGTGGCGCCGCGCGCGGACACCTCCTACGCACGCAGCCGCACGATCCCCCACGTCGACGACCTGCCCGTCTGGTCGCTGTGGTGCGTCCGGGTACGCCCCGGTCACCGGGGGCGGGGGATCTCGCACGCCCTCATCGCCGGGGCGGTCGGCTTCGCCCGCTCCCGGGGCGCCCCGGCCGTCGAGGCGTACCCCCTGGACAACGGGGGCGCCCGCGTCGACCCGACCATGGCGTACGCGGGCATCCGGAGCAATTTCGAGCGGGCCGGGTTCGTCCACGCCGCCGACACCACCTCGGTGCTGGCCGGACACCCCCGGGTGCTGATGCGGCTCGGCCTGCGCTGACCGGTGCCGCCGCCGCGAACCTCAGATGTTGCTCTGAACATGCCCTGCTCGGGGTTCGGGCCCGGCGGGGTGGGCGATACCCCCGACATGTTCGCAGGAGGGGGACGGAACCATGGATCGCATCATGCGACTGGGAACGGGAATCGGCTGGCGTCCGGAGATCGCGGACGTCGTCGAGCGGATGCCCGGCATCGACTGGGTCGAGGCCGTCGCGGAGAACCTCTGCCCCGGGCATCTGCCCGACTCGCTGCTGCGCCTGCGTGAGCGGGGCGTGACCGTCGTGCCGCACGGGGTCTCGCTCGGCCTGGGTGACGCCGGGCGGCCGGACGCCGGACGCATGGCGGCGCTGGCCGAGCGGGCCGAGGCGCTGGGGTCGCCGCTGGTCACCGAGCACATCGCGTTCGTCCGGGCCGGGGGGCCGATGACCGCGTCCGAGCGGCTGGAGGCCGGGCACCTGCTCCCCGTGCCGCGTACCCGCGACGCCCTTGACGTGCTGTGCGAGAACGTGCGCATCGCACAGGACGCGCTGCCCGTGCCGCTCGCCGTGGAGAACATCGCCGCGCTCTTCTCCTGGCCGGGCGAGGAGATGACGGAGGGGCAGTTCCTGTACGAGCTGGCCGACCGGACGGGCGTGCGGCTGCTGATCGACGTGGCGAACCTGCACACCAACCACGTCAACCGCGGCGAGGACCCCGCCCGGGCCCTCGCCGAACTCCCCCTCGAAGCCCTCGCCTACGTCCACGTCGCGGGCGGCTTCGAACGGGACGGCGTCTGGCACGACAGCCACGCCCACGCCGTGCCGCAGCCGGTGCTCGACATCCTCACCGACCTCGCCTCGCGCGTCACACCCCCCGGCGTCCTGCTGGAACGCGACGAGAACTTCCCCGACGCGGCGGAGCTGGAGGACGAGGTCGAGGCGATCCGGGTCGCGGTGGGCAAGGGCCGGGCGGCGGGCGGGCCGCCCGGCGCGGAGCGGACCGCCCCGCCGCGCACCGCGGCCGTCGAGCCCGGTGCCGGCGACGCCGTACGGCAGCGGCTCGCCCTCGCGCAGACCGCGCTGCTGTCCGCGCTGGTCGCCGGCACCCCCGTGCCCGAGGGGTTCGACCGGGTGCGGCTGGGGGTCCAGGCGCGGGCGCTCGCCGCCAAGCGGGCGGACGTGGTCGCGAAGGTCGCGCCCGAGCTGCCGGTGATCCTCGGCGCGGAGTACCGTCCGGCCTTCCTCGCCCACGCCCAGCACCGGCCGATGACCGGCGGCTACCGGCGGGACGCCCTCGACTTCGTCGAACAGCTGCTGCGGGACGGCCGGCCGAAGGACGAACGGGCGCGCCATGCGTTGCGCCGGTGGTGGCTGGAGCGGTCGGGGCCGGTGCCGCGTGCGGGACGGCCCGGGGCCCGGCTGGCCCGTGCGACCAGGCGCGTTCTGCTGCGTCGCTGACAGCGGCCCGGCATCTCAAACGGAACGTCACATACCCACAACACTGCGTCCCGAAATGTGAACAGGCCATGGCGCCGGCGAAAGCCTGTGGCATAGAAGTACGGCATGTTCTGGGTGCTTCTCCTCCTGCTGGCCTGGTCGATCGCCGGTCTGGCGTGCCTGCGGCTGTGCCTGGCCGCGGTGCGCGCGGCGGCCGTCGGCCCGCACACCGCCGACCGCGAGCACGCGCTGACGCTGTACGAGGCGGCGTTCCTCTCCGGCGGCCCTCGGCGGGTCGCCGACCTGACCCTGGTCTCCATGGCGCGCCAGCGCCGCCTGCTGCTCGCGCACACCGGCTGGGCGACCGTCGTCGACCCGTGCGGGCGCGACGACATGGAGCGCTCGGTCATAGGGGCGATAGGCCCCGGCGGGCAGTCCCGGATAGCGCCGGTGCGGTCCACCGCCGCCGCCGCGGACGCGGTGCGGGTCCTGGCCGACCGGCTGGTCAGCGCTGGCCTCGCCGTGCCGGACGACGGGCGCGGCATCGCGGCCGGGGTGCGGCGGGTGCGCGTCGCCGCCCTCGCCGTGTGCGCGCTGGGCGCCGCCGCGCCGGCGCTGCCACTCCCCGCCGACCAGCCGCGCCTGCTGATCGCCCTGTGGTTCGCGCTGCCCCTCGCCCTGACCCTCGGATGCCTCGCCATCACGCGGATGGAGGTCCACCCGTACTCCCGGTGGGCCTCACCGGCCGGGCAGCGGCTGATCGGCAGCCTGGTGCGGCAGGCCGACGGCACCGCCGACGACCGCACGTACCTCACCTCGGTCGCCGTGCGCGGGGTCCACGCGATCGGCGAACCGGACCTGCGCGCGGCCTTCGCCCACCGCGAGCGGTACGTCGGCGAGCACCCCGAGGGGCACGACGACCCGCGGGGCTGACGCGCCGGGGGCGCACGGGCGCACGCGAGGGCGACACCCGCCGTCGGTGCTTGCCCCGCCCCGCCCTCGAACCAACCATCCCTTGTGTCACCCCGTGTGCATGGAAGGGATACGCGATGCGAGCTGCCGCCCTCTACTCGGCCGCCGGGTCCTTGCTGCTGACCGCCCTGACCGCCGGTCCGGCGCAGGCGGGTCCGGCCGCACCCGGTGCCGCCGAGACGCGCGGCACCGCCGTGGCCGCCGAGCGCGCGGCGGCGGCCGGCATCGACTTCGGCGGGTGCCCCGAGGCCGAGGGCCTGCCGCACACCGTCCGCTGCGGCACGGTCACCGTGCCCCTGGACTACGCCCACCCCGACGGGGAGCAACTCCGGCTCACCGTCAGCCGCGTGCGGGCCACCCACGGGGACCCTGACGACGGCAGGCGCAAGGTGCCCGGCCAGGGCGCCCTGCTGTACAACCCGGGCGGTCCGGGCGGTTCGGGGCTGTACTTCCCGCTGGTCGGGATGGTGCCCGCGTGGAAGCGGATCGCGGCGGCGTACGACCTCGTCGGGTACGCCCCGCGCGGGGTCGCGCCCTCCGCGCCGCTGTCCTGCCAGGACCCCGGCGACTTCTTCAAGGGTCCCCGGCCGGCCCCGACGCGGCCGTCGGACGCGTACAAGCGGGAGCGCGCCGCCGAGGCCGAGGCGTACGCGCGCGGCTGCGCGGACCGGGCCGGGCGGGCGCTGCGCCACTACCACTCCCTCAACAACGCCCGCGACCTGGAGGTGGTACGGGCCGCGCTGGGCGAGCGGCGGCTCACGTTCGTGGGCGCGTCCTACGGCACCTACCTGGGGGCGCTGTACGCGGAGCTGTTCCCCTCGCGCGTGCGGCGGATGGTGTTCGACTCGGTGGTGAACCCCGACCCGGAGCAGGTCTGGTACCGCAACAACCTGGAGCAGTCCGAGGCGTTCGAGGACCGCTGGACGGACTTCAAGGAGTGGATGGCCGAGCACGACGCCGTGTACGGCCTCGGGGACACGGCGCGGGAGGTGCAGAACAGCTACGAGGAGGCGAGCACGCGGCTCGCCGCGAAGCCGGCGGGCGGGACGGTGGGGCCCGCGCAGTTGCAGGGGGCGTTCCTGCGGGCCGGGTACTACGACGACTACTGGCCGCACCGTGCCGAGGCGCTGTCGGCCTATCTGCGGGGGAACCCGCGGCCGCTGGTCGAGCAGGCGGGTACCCGCACCGCGGAGGGGGCGGCCGGGGCGGAGAACTCCAACGCCGTGTACACGGCCGTCGAGTGCAACGACGCGCCCTGGCCCACCGAGTTCGAGGTGTGGGACCGGGACAACACACGGCTGGCGCGCCGGGCGCCGTTCGAGACGTGGGACAACGTGTGGACCAACCTGCCGTGCGCCTACTGGCGGGCTCCCCGGCAGCGGCCCCTGGACGTGCGCACCGGTCCGGGTGAGCTGCCGCCGACGCTGGTGCTGGCCGCGGAGCGGGACGCGGCCACTCCGTACGACGGCGCGCTGGAGCTGCGCCGGCGGCTGTCGGGCTCGGTGCTGGTGACCGAGCGCGACGCCGGTACGCACGGCATCGCCGGCGGGGCGAACGCGTGCGTCAACGGGCACCTGGAGGCGTACCTGCTGGAGGGCCGCCTCCCGGCGCGGGACGCGTCGTGCGCCCCGCGTCCGGAGCCGCGGCCGACCGGGGCCGCGGCACCGACGTCCTGATCAGGCGAGCCCGGCCACCAGCTCCGCGATGTCCTTGCGGCGCCCGGTGTAGAAGGGGACCTCCTCGCGGACGTGCATACGGGCCTCGGAGGCGCGCAGGTGACGCATGAGGTCGACGATGCGGTACAGCTCGTCGGCCTCGAAGGCGAGGATCCACTCGTAGTCGCCCAGCGAGAAGGAGGCGACCGTGTTGGCGCGCACGTCCGGGTAGCCGCGGGCCATCTTGCCGTGGTCGGCGAGCATGCGGCGGCGGTCCTCGTCGGGCAGCAGGTACCAGTCGTAGGAGCGCACGAACGGATAGACGCTGATGTAGTCGCGGGGCGTCTCGTCGGCCAGGAACGCCGGGATGTGCGAGCGGTTGAACTCGGCGGGGCGGTGCAGCGCCATGTTCGACCAGACGGGCTCCAGGGCGCGGCCGAGCTTCGTGCGGCGGAAGAGGTTGTACGCCTCCTGCAGCTCGTCGGCGGTCTCCGCGTGCCACCAGATCATGAGGTCGGCGTCGGCGCGCAGACCGGACACGTCGTAGGTGCCGCGGACGGTGACGTCCTTGGCGGCGAGCTGGTCGAACAGCTCCTGGACCTCGTCGGCCCAGCCCGCCCGGTCCTCCGGCAGCGTGTCCTTCAGCCTGAAGACGGACCAGAGGGTGTAGCGGATGACCTCGTTGAGGTCCTTGGCCAGCTTGCCCTTGTTCGGGATGCGCTCGGCGGCGGGGGTGGAGGCGTCGTCACTCATGGCCCTATTCTCCCGCTCCGCCGTGCAGGCTCTGCACCGGGTGGGCGGTGAGCTCCTCCACACCCCGCGAGTCGCCCCGGAGCCGGTCCACGGCCGCGTAGGCGCTCGCGATGCTCGCCGGGATCCCGACGCCGTCGTAGGCCGCGCCGCACACGGCGAGGCCCGGGACCCTGCCCACGTGCGCGCGGACGCGGGCCACGCGCGCGTGGTGACCGACGGGGTACTGGGGCAGGCCGTCCTGCCAGCGGGTGACGCGGGCGGCGACGGGCTCGGCCGTCAGCCCCGTGGCCGCCGCCAGGTCGTGCCGGGAGACGGCGACCAGGCCGGCGTCGTCGCGGCCGAGGATCTCCGTCTCCCCGTAGCGGCCGACGGAGGTGCGCAGGACGACCAGGTCCGGGTCCTCGTCGGCGATCCAGCCCCACTTGCGGGAGGCGAAGGTCGACGCCTTGACGGTGCGTCCCTCGACCGGCGGCACGAGGAAGCCGCTGCCGTCGGGGAGGGCGGCGGCGTCGCAGCGGCGGTAGGCAAGGGTGATCAGGGCCATGGAGGCGTACTCGACGGCGGCCAGCTCGGCCGCGGCGGCGGGGGCCTCGGCGCGCAGCAGCTCGGCGGCGGGGCCGGCGGGGACGGCGACGACGACCGCGCCGGCGTGCAGCACCCGGTCGCCGGCGACGATCCGCCAGCCGTCCGGGGCGGTGCGGCGCAGCTCCGTCACCGGGGCGCCCGTGACGATCTCGCCGCCCCGGGCGCGCACCGACTCGGCGACGGCGAGCGGGAGGGTGCCGACGCCGCCCTCGATACCCGTGAACACCGGGCCGGTCGCGGGCGAAGTGGCCGTCCTGCCCTGGATCGCGCGGACCGCTTCGGTGAGGGAGGTGTGGGTACGGGCGGCCTCGAAGAGCTGGGGCACGGCCGAGCGCAGCGAGATGCGGTACGCGTCACCGGCGTAGACGCCGCCCAGCAGCGGTTCGACGAGGCGGTCGACGACCTCGCGGCCGAGGCGCGCCGCCACGTACTCCCCCACCGCGACGTCGTCGCCGACCTCGGTGCGGGGCAGCTCGGCGTCGCGCTCGATGCGGGCGAGGCCCTCCGCGGAGAGGATCCCGGACAGCGCGGCCGCGGTGCCCGGGACGCCCATGACATGGCCCTTGGGCATGGGGCGCAGGGTGCCGCCGGTCCACAGCGAGGCCGACGCGGTCGCGGGGGGCTGGAGGCGGTCGGCGAGGCCCGCCTCGCGGGCCAGGCCCACGGCCTCCGGGCGGCGGGCCAGGAGCGACTCGGCGCCGAGGTCGACGCGTACACCGGCGATCTCGCCGGGCAGCAGCTTGCCGCCGACGCGGTCCGACGCCTCCAGCACGGTCACCCGCGCGCCGCGGGCCAGCAGCCGGTGGGCGGCGGCCAGTCCGGCGATGCCGGCTCCGACGACGACGACATGCCCCGGGTCCGCGGAGGTCAGGTTCACGCCGGTCTCGCTCTCGTCCATGCACCCAGCGTCTCAGACCGCACCGACAGCGACGCCGCCAGGCCGGTCGCCCGTGCCGGCTCCGCGAGTCCGGACCGTGACCTGTTCGGGACCGTTCCGCGCCGTCGTCGGGGGCCCTCCGCGCGTCGAAGGAGCGTCAGTCGTCACACACCCCGGGGGGTACCCACATGCACGTACGACGAGCAGCCCGGCGTTCCACGCCGCCCGCCCGCGCCCTGGCCGGCCTGCTGCTGGCCGCGGCCCTCGTCCTCACCGGCTGCAGCGGCTCGGGCGCCGACTCCGACGCGGGCGGTGACGCCAAGGTGGCCGCGCCCCAGGAGGGTGCGCGGGCGGAGGCGGGTGCCGAGGACCGGGCGGGCGCGGCGGGCGGCGGGGCCGACGGCGCCAGGGCGACCGCGCCGCCGCAGCTCGCACCCGCCCACGTCATCCGGACCGCCTCCCTGACCGTCCAGGTCGAGGACGCGCCGAAGGCCCTGACCGCGGCCCGTGCCGCCACCGAGGACGCCGGCGGGTACGTCGGAGACGAGACCACCACCCGGGACGAGGAGGGCCACGAGCGGACCCGGGTCGTCCTGCGGGTGCCCGTGGAGCGCTACGAGGAGGTGCTCGAGGAACTGGAGGGCACCGGCAAGCTCCTCGAACGCCGCGCGAAGGCGGAGGACGTCACCGACCAGGTCGTGGACGTGGACAGCCGCGTGACGTCGCAGCGTGCCAGCGTGGCCCGCGTCCGGGAGCTGATGGACCGGGCGACGAAGCTCGCCGACGTGGTGACGCTGGAGGGTGAGCTGAGCACCCGTCAGGCGGAGCTGGAGGCGCTGCTCGCCCGGCAGGCGGCCCTGAAGGACCGCACCAGCCTCGCCACCCTCACCCTCTCCCTGTCCGAGACACCGGTCGAGCGGGCCGACGAGGACGAGGACCCCGGCTTCACCGACGCGCTGGCCGGCGGCTGGGACGCCTTCGTGACGATGCTGCGCTGGCTTGCGGTGGCGCTCGGCGCGGTGCTGCCGTTCGCCGTGGTGGCGGCGCTGCTGGTGCTGCTGTGGCTGCGGGTGCTGCGGCCCCGGCTGCCGCGCCGCGCGGCGCCGGTGCCCGCGGCGCCTGCGGCCGGGGTGCCCGCGGCCCCGGCGCCGCTGCCGACGGCCCGTCCCGCGCCGGAGGGCGGCCCCGGCCGCCGGGAGGGGACCGGCGCCCAGGACTGAAAGGCCCCGCCCCCGTAGCGTGTTCCTCATGAGCATGAACGCTGCGAGCGGTAACGGGCGGGCCGGAGAGCGGCTGGTGGTGATCGGCGGTGACGCCGCGGGGATGTCCGCGGCGTCACAGGCACGCCGGCTGAAGGGCCCCGGCGAACTGGAGATCGTCGCCTTCGAGCGGGGTCACTTCAGTTCGTTCTCGGCCTGCGGCATCCCGTACTGGGTCGGCGGCGACGTCACCGACCGGGACCAGCTGATCGCCCGGACGCCCGAGGAGCACCGCGCCCGGGACATCGACCTGCGGACGCGCACCGAGGTCACGGAGATCGACGTCACCGGCCGGCGGGTGCGCGCGCGGGACCTCGACTCCGGGACGGAGGCCTGGACGCCGTACGACAAGCTCGTGATCGCGACCGGCGCCCGTCCGATCCGCCCCGGTCTGCCGGGCATCGACGCGCCCGGCGTGCACGGGGTGCAGACCCTGGACGACGGCCAGGCGCTGCTCGACACGCTGGAACACACGCGCGGCCGCCGCGCGGTGGTCGTCGGCGCCGGGTACATCGGCGTGGAGATGGCCGAGGCCCTCATCAAACGCGGGTACGAGGTGACGGTCGTCAACCGCGGCCGGGAGCCGATGTCCACCCTCGACCCGGACATGGGCCGCATGGTGCACGAGGCCATGGAGGGCCTGGGCATCACCATGGTGAACGGCACCGAGGCCACCGAGGTGCTCACCGGGGACGAGGGCCGGGTCCGCGCGGTCGCCACCGAGGAGGCCGAGTTCCCGGCGGACGTGGTGGTGCTGGGCATCGGCGTGCGCCCGGAGACCGCGCTCGCCGAGGCGGCCGGTCTTCCGCTGGGGGCGCACGGGGGGCTGCTGACCGACCGGGCCATGCGGGTGCGCGGGCACGAGAACATCTGGGCGGGCGGCGACTGCGTGGAGGTGCTCGACCTGGTCTCCGGGCAGGAACGGCACATCCCGCTCGGCACGCACGCAAACAAGCACGGGCAGGTCATCGGCACCAACGTGGGCGGCGGTTACGCCACCTTCCCGGGCGTGGTCGGCACGGCCGTCAGCAAGGTCTGCGACCTGGAGATCGCGCGGACCGGGCTGCGCGAGAAGGACGCGCTGCGGGCGGGGCTGCGGTTCGTCACGGCCACCATCGAGTCCACCAGCCGCGCCGGCTACTACCCGGGCGCGTCCTCCATGACGGTGAAGATGCTCGCCGAGCGGCGCACCGGCCGGCTGCTCGGCGTCCAGATCGTCGGCCGCGAGGGCGCGGGGAAACGGGTCGACGTCGCCGCGGTGGCCCTCACGGCCGGGATGACGGTGGAGCAGATGACGGCCCTGGACCTCGGTTACGCGCCGCCCTTCTCACCGGTCTGGGACCCCGTGCTGGTGGCCGCCCGCAAGGCGACGAGGGCGGTGGGGCAGCAGGCCTGAGGAGGTCCGCTACGCCGTGCCGTTGATCCGGTCGATGGCCTGCCGGGCCTGCTCGGCGGGGGGCCGTGACGGCAGGGACGAGACCGACGCCGGGGCGGTCGCCGGCGCCTGTGCGGGCAGCGGTGCCGGGCCGCCGGCCGCGGGCGGCTGCTCGCCGGCCGGTCTGGCGTGCGCCGCGCCCCGCGCGGAGCGCAGCCGGTGGCTCACCGCCTCGTCCAGCGTCACCGGCCGCTGCATCCGCGCGGCCAGCCGCCCGGCCTCCTGACCGAGCCGGGCGACGTCCTCCCAGGGCAGCCGCAGCACGAGGGCGACCTCGGCCTCGCCGTCGGGCAGGGCGTGCATCACCGGTGCCGGTGTGACCCGTTCACTCATCGCCTGTTCCTCACGTCGTCCCCGCGCCCCGCCTTCCCCGGACCGCGGGCGGTTGGGTGGACATACGTACGCCCGCGCGCGAGCGTTCAGGGTCGGTTTCGTCGTCGGCGTGCTGCTCCCCTGGCCGGGGGTGGTGGGGGGGGCTGGGTAAGCTCCCCGGGGCACAGGGTCTACGGCTTGGGGGGACCGATGGCGACGGTGGACGGGCCGGTACTGGACGAGGCCCGGATCAGGCATCTGGAGCTGATCCAGCTGACGGTGGCCCGGATGGGCAGCAACTCGTTCGTGATCAAGGGCTGGTCGCTGACGCTCACCGGCGCGCTGCTCGCCTTCGCGGTCGGCAACGACGACGCGTCCGTCGCGCTGGTCAGCTTCGTGCCCGTCGTGGCCTTCTGGTTCCTCGACGGGCACTTCGTCTACCAGGAGCGGCTGTTCCGGCGGCTCTACGACCGGGTGCGGCGTCCGGGGCCGGCCGTGGAGCCCTTCACCATGGACGTGGCACCGGGCCGGGAGCGCGCGGGGAGGCTGAAGGCGACGTTCTCGCCCACCCCCGCCTGCTTCTACGGAGGGCTGCTCGTCGCCCTGGCCCTCGCTCTGCTGTTCGTCGGCTGAGCCGCGGGCCGAGCGACCCGCGGGACGCCTCAGCGAGCGGTCTGCGTGTGGACGTACTCCACGAGGCGGGTCAGCGCGTCCGGGTCGGTGGTGGGCAGGACGCCGTGGCCGAGGTTGAAGACATGGCCCTCCAGGTCCGCCGCCGCGTCCAGGATCTCGCGGGTCTTGGTCTCGACCGCCTCCCGCGTGGAGAAGAGGACGGCCGGGTCCAGGTTGCCCTGGAGCGCCTTGCCGGGGCCGACGCGGCGGGCGGCCTCGTCCAGCGGGACGCGCCAGTCGACGCCGACGACGTCCGCGCCGGCCTCGCCCATGAGGCCGAGGAGCTCGCCGGTGCCGACACCGAAGTGGATGCGCGGCACGCCGTACCCGGCGACCGTCTCGAAGACCTTGCGCGAGGCGGGCATCACCGAGCGGCGGTAGTCGGCGGGCGAGAGGGCGCCGACCCAGGAGTCGAAGAGCTGGACGGCGCTCGCGCCCGCCTCGATCTGCACGGTGAGGAAGGCGGCCGTGATGTCGGCGAGCCGGTCCAGGAGGTCGGCCCACAGCTCGGGGTCGCCGTACATGAGCGCCTTGGTGTGCTCGTGATTGCGGGACGGGCCGCCCTCCACGAGGTAGCTCGCCAGGGTGAACGGGGCGCCGGCGAAGCCGATCAGCGGGGTGGCGCCCAGCTCGCGGGTGAGCAGGCCGAAGGCCTCGGTGACGTAGGAGACGTCCTCGGGGGTCAGGTCGCGCAGCCGTGCCAGGTCCGCGCGGGTGCGGATCGGCTTCTCGACCACCGGGCCGACGCCCGGCTTGATGTCGAGGTCGATGCCGATGGCCTTGAGCGGGACCACGATGTCGCTGAAGTAGATCGCCGCGTCCACGCCGTGCCGGCGCACCGGCTGGAGGGTGATCTCGGCGACCAGTTCGGGCCGCATGCAGGACTCGAGCATCGGGATGCCCTCGCGCACCTTGAGGTACTCGGGCAGCGAGCGACCGGCCTGCCGCATGAACCACACGGGGGTGTGCGGCACCGGCTCACGCCTGCACGCCCTGAGGAACGCGGAGTCGTACGTGGCGGTCGGCTGCTTGCCCGCGGGGCTCTGGTTGGCACTCACACCGGCAAGTCTCGCACGGCGCGTCCGGCGCGCCGGACCACGGGTGGGCCCGCGCGCGCGAGGCGCGGGGGCGCCCGCGCCGGGCCGCGTGATCCGGACATCGCGCCCGCACGCGGGTGTCCCTCCCTGCGCCGAGGCGCTGTTCCGCTTAATCTTCCCCGCATGGCTGCGGCTCAGGGACGACTGTCGGACGGCGCTGGCGGAATGGACGAACAGAAGGGTACAGAGGAGGGGGCCCGGGATACGGGGAGCACGGCACCGTCGGCCTTCACGGCCGCCGTCGAGGCGCTCAAGGCGGCGCGGCCGCGGCCGCAGATCGAGGTGGAGGCGACGCGCGCACCCCAGCGGCTCGCCCCGTACGCGTACGCGCTGGAGGCCGCGGTGGTCGACGGCGACGACGACCTCGCGGACGGCCGGCTGGTGCTGCTCCACGACCCGGCCGGGCACGACGCCTGGCGGGGCACCTTCCGGCTGGTGACGCTGGTGCGGGCGGAGCTGGAGCCGGAGATGGCCGCGGACCCGCTGCTGCCGGAGGTGTGCTGGTCGTGGCTCACCGGGGCATTGCAGGCCCGCGGGCTGGCGTACGGCGAGCCCAGCGGCACCGTCACGCGGGCCAGTTCCCACTACTTCGGTGGGCTCTCGGCCCGCCCGTCCGCCTCGCAGATCGAGATCCGGGCGTCCTGGACGCCCCGCGAGGGTCTGGGCGGCGTCCCGGACACCACCGCCCACCTCGCCTCGTGGTGCGACCTGCTGGCCCAGGTCGCGGGCCTTCCGCCGGCCACGCCGGGAGACTCGTCGATCGTCACGCTGCCGCAGCGCCGCGGCCCGCAGTCGCGCTAGGTCCGCGCTTCCTCCGGGTTCTCCCTCTCTCTCCTTCCTCCGTACCCTCCCCTGCTGTGCACCCGGGTCCCGTCCGGCCCGGGAAACGTTCCGTCACTTTGTCGACACGACAACTTTCGGCCCGTTATCGACAAAGTGCGAAACCGTTTGATCTTCGAATGATCGACCGCGTGTCCGAATTGCTCGGATTGTTACTCACTAGATCGTGATCATTCTCTAAAGGCGGACGGGTTCGGTGCCGAAGACGACTGTGACCTTGAAAGCACGGTTCGTCCCGGCTTCACCCCCACGAGCCGGCCCCGTCCCACTCCCCAGGAGGCCTGGTGTCCGTTCTCCTCGAGCAGCCTGCAAGCCTGGTCGCCTACCGCCCGAACAAGCCGACCGCCATGGTGGTCGTGGCCGACCCCCGCGTCCGTTCCACCGTCACCCGCCATCTGTGGGCCCTCGGTGTTCGCGACGTCATCGAGGCCTCGTCCGTCGCGGAGGCTCGTCCCCGCATCGGCAACCCCCGCGACATCTGTGTCGCAGACGTCCACCTCCCCGACGGCTCCGGCCTGACCCTGCTGTCGGAGACCCGTGCCGCGGGCTGGCCCAACGGGCTCGCCCTGTCCGCCGCCGACGACATCGGCGCCGTACGCAACGCCCTCGCCGGCGGAGTGAAGGGCTACGTCGTCACCGGTACCCGTACCAACGTCGGGCTCCCCACCCGGCCGGGCGCGGCCCCCATCGGCGCCGCCGCCGCCCGTCTGCACCGCCGTCCCCCGGGTGCCCCGAGCCACCCGGGCGGCTACCGCGAGCTCTCCGGCCGCGAGGTCGAGGTGCTGCGACTGGTCGCGGAGGGCCAGTCGAACAAGGCGATCGGCGTCTCGATGGGACTGTCCGCCCTGACCGTCAAGAGCCACCTGGCCCGCATCGCCCGCAAGCTCGGCACCGGCGACCGGGCCGGCATGGTCGCGGTGGCGCTGCGCACCGGCATCATCCACTGAGCGAAGTCCGCACCCACCGCTCCGTCCCGTCCCGACCGCTCCCCCTCTCTTCTCCCCTCCTCTTCTCCCCTCCTCTTCTCGCCCCTCCCCCCACCCCGCCGCCCCCTCCGCTCCCTCTCCTTGACGCGGATCTTTCACTGACCTGACTGGTTTACGACCCCCCGGCGCCCGCCGACGGAACGTTCCGTCGGCGGGCGCCGTCGATCCACGGATACCCTTGACAGGTGACCGACGCCCACGAAACCGCAGCAGACCCTTCACTGCGAACCACCGGAGGCGCCCCTCCGGACGACGCCGGATCTTCTGTGACTCAGGCGCCGACCCCCTTGCTCGAACCACGCGAGGGCGTTCCGCCGGTGATCGCCGACGCGTCCGCCCTCGCCGAGGTGACCGCCGCCTTCGCCGCCGGGAGCGGCCCCGTCGCCGTCGACGCCGAGCGTGCCTCCGGCTACCGCTACGGCCAGCGCGCGTATCTCGTGCAGCTGCGCCGCGCGGGCGCCGGCACCGCGCTCATCGACCCGGTGGCCTGCCCGGACCTGTCGGGGCTGGGCGCCGCGCTCTCCGACGTGGAGTGGGTGCTGCACGCGGCCACCCAGGACCTGCCGTGCCTGCGCGAAATAGGGATGGTGCCCACCCGCATCTTCGACACCGAGCTGGCCGGGCGGCTCGCCGGCTTCCCGCGGGTCGGACTCGGCGCGATGGTGGAGAACGTCCTGGGCTTCGTGCTGGAGAAGGGCCACTCGGCGGTCGACTGGTCGACCCGCCCGCTGCCCGAGCCGTGGCTGCGCTACGCCGCGCTCGACGTCGAGCTCCTCGTCGACCTGCGCGACGCGCTGGAGAAGGAGCTGGACCGGCAGGGGAAGCTGGAGTGGGCGCGGCAGGAGTTCGACGCGATCGCGTCCGCCCCGCCGGCCGAGCCCCGCAAGGACCCCTGGCGCCGTACCTCCGGCATGCACAAGGTGCGCCGCCGGCGTCAGCTCGCCGTCGTGCGGGAGCTGTGGGAGACCCGGGACCGCATCGCGCAGCGCCGCGACGTCTCCCCGGGCAAGGTGCTCGCGGACGCGGCCATCGTCGAGGCGGCGCTCGCACTCCCGCCCAACGCGCACGCGCTCGCCGCCCTGCACGGCTTCGGACGGATCAACCGCCGGCAGCTGGAGCAGTGGCAGGCCGCGGTCGACCGGGTCAGGGGGCTGTCCGAGTCGCAGCTGCCGCAGCCGGGCCAGCCGGTGACCGGCCCCCCGCCCCCGCGGGCGTGGGCCGACAAGGACCCCGCCGCCGCGGCCCGGCTGTCCGCCGCGCGGGCCGCGGTCACGGCGCTCGCCGAGCGCCTGAACATGCCGCAGGAGAACCTGATCACGCCGGACACCGTGCGCCGGGTCTGCTGGGAGCCCCCGGCGACCGTCGACGCCGAGTCCGTGGGCGCGGCCCTCGCGGGCCACGGGGCCCGGCCCTGGCAGGTGGAGCAGGTGACGCCCGCGCTGGTGGCGGCGCTGGATCAGGGCGTGTCGTAGGCGGAGCGGCGGCGAGTTCCGGCCAAGATCCAGGGTGGAGCGGTGCCCGGGCGGTGTGACGTTCGCCGCTCCAGCCGGGGGGACTGTGCAGCTACGTTACCCACAAGTAGCATGGGCCTGAGCGCGCGCTCAGTGCATGCGTGCCGCAGCAGTGCCACCCCGCACCCTGGAGGAGAGCCATCGTGCCTCGTACCGTCAGGGACGTCGTCTTCGTAGACGGCGTCCGCACCCCGTTCGGCAAGGCGGGCCCGAAGGGCATCTACCACGAGACCCGCGCCGACGACCTGGTCGTGAAGGCGATCCGGGAGCTGCTGCGCCGCAACCCCGGTCTCGACCCCAAGAAGATCGACGAGGTCGCGGTCGCCGCGACCACGCAGATCGGTGACCAGGGCCTGACCATCGGCCGCACCGCCGGCATCCTGGCGGGCCTGCCCACCTCGGTCCCGGGCTACTCGATCGACCGCATGTGCGCGGGCGCCCTGACCGCCGTCACCTCGGTGGCCGGCTCGGTCGCCTTCGGGGCGTACGACGTCGCCGTCGCGGGTGGTGTCGAGCACATGGGCCGCCACCCGATGGGCGAGGGCGTGGACCCGAACCCGCGGTTCGTCAGCGAGAAGCTGGTCGACGAGTCCGCCCTGTTCATGGGCATGACCGCCGAGAACCTGCACGACCGCTACCCGAGCATCACCAAGCAGCGCGCCGACGAGTACGCCGTGCGCTCCCAGGAGAAGGCCGCCAAGGCGTACGCCAACGGCAAGATCCAGGCCGACCTGGTCCCGGTCTCGGTGCGCCGCACCAACGAGGAGGCCGGCGAGACCGGCTGGGGTCTGGTCACGGCCGACGAGCCGATGCGTCCGGGCACCACCCTGGAGAACCTGGCGGGTCTGAAGACGCCGTTCCGCGTCCACGGCCGGGTCACCGCGGGCAACGCGGCCGGTCTGAACGACGGCGCGACCGCCTCCCTCATCGCGAGCGAGGACTTCGCCCGCGAGAACGGCCTCCCGGTCAAGATGCGCCTGGTCTCCTACGCCTTCGCGGGCGTCGAGCCCGAGGTGATGGGCTACGGCCCGATCCCGGCGACCGAGAAGGCCCTGGCCCAGGCCGGCCTCTCCATCGACGACATCGGCCTGTTCGAGATCAACGAGGCCTTCGCCGTCCAGGTCCTGGCCTTCCTGGAGCACTACGGCATCGCCGACGACGACGCGCGCGTCAACCAGTACGGCGGCGCCATCGCCTTCGGCCACCCGCTGGCCTCGTCCGGCGTGCGTCTGATGACGCAGCTGGCCCGCCAGTTCGAGGAGCAGCCGCACGTCCGCTACGGCCTGACCACCATGTGCGTCGGCTTCGGCATGGGCGCGACGGTCGTCTGGGAGAACCCGCACTTCGAGGGGGACAAGTGAGCACCACCGCAGAGCTTCTGAAGGGTGCGGCCGAGCTGTTCCCGGGCGAGGTCGTCACGCAGGCGCACGTACGCCACTTCGACCTCCCCCTGGGTGCGGGCCGTTTCGCCCTGATCACCCTGGACAACGGTCACGACCACACCAAGCCGACCACGCTCGGCCCGCAGTCGCTGGCGAACATCGACGCCGCGATCGACCGGGTCGAGAAGGAGGCCGCGGACGGCGAGATCGTCGGCGTCGGTGTCACCGGCAAGCCGTTCATCTTCGCGGTCGGCGCCGACCTCAAGGGCGTCGAGCTGCTGAAGCGGCACGAGGACGCGCTGGCCATCGGCAAGGGCGGCCACGACGTCTTCAAGCGGCTGTCGCAGCTGGCCGTGCCGACCTTCGCGTACTACAACGGCGCGGCCATGGGCGGCGGCGTCGAGATCGGCCTGCACTGCGCGTACCGCACGGTGTCGGCCGCGCTCCCGGCGTTCTCGCTCCCCGAGGTCTTCCTCGGCCTGGTCCCCGGCTGGGGCGGCTGCACGCTGCTGCCGAACCTGATCGGCGCCGAGAAGGCCGTCTCGGTCATCATCGAGAACAGCCTGAACCAGAACAAGCAGCTCAAGGGCGCGCAGGTCCACGCACTCGGCATCGCGGACGCGATCTTCGAGGGCGCCGACTTCCTCGAGCAGTCGCTGATCTGGACGGCGTCCGTCCTCAAGGGCGAGATCGTCGTCGAGCGTCCGGCGATCGACCGCGGTGAGGCCTGGGACCAGGCCGTCGCCAAGGGCCGCTTCGTCGCCGACTCCAAGGTGCACGGCGCCGCCCCGGCCGCCTACCGCGCCCTGGACATCATCGCGGCCGCCAAGAACGGCGACCTCCAGCAGGGCTACGACGCCGAGGACCAGGCCCTCGCCGACCTGATCATGGGCGGCGAGCTGCGCTCCGGCATCTACGCCTTCAACCTGGTGCAGAAGCGCGGCAAGCGCCCCGCGGGCGCCCCGGACAAGTCGCTGGCCCGCCCGGTCACCAAGGTGGGCGTCGTCGGCGCCGGTCTGATGGCCTCGCAGCTGGCCCTGCTCTTCCTGCGCCGCCTGGAGGTACCGGTCGTCCTGACCGACATCGACCAGGAGCGCGTCGACAAGGGTGTGGGCTACGTCCACGCCGAGATCGACAAGCTGCTCGGCAAGGGCCGGATCAACCAGGACAAGGCCAATCGCCTCAAGGCCCTGGTCACCGGCGTCCTGGACAAGGCCGAGGGCTTCGCGGACGCGGACTTCGTCATCGAGGCCGTGTTCGAGGAGATGGGCGTCAAGCAGAAGGTGTTCGCCGAGGTCGAGGCGGTCGCCCCGGCGCACGCGATCCTCGCCACCAACACCTCCTCGCTGTCCGTGTCGGAGATGGCGTCGAAGCTGAAGCACCCCGAGCGGGTCGTCGGCTTCCACTTCTTCAACCCGGTCGCGATCCTTCCGCTCCTGGAGATCGTCCGCGGCGAGCAGACCGACGACGCCTCGCTGGCCACGGCGTTCGGCGTCGCCAAGAAGCTGAAGAAGACCGCGGTCCTCACGAAGGACGCCCCGGCGTTCGTCGTGAACCGCATCCTGACCCGCTTCATGGGCGAGATCCAGAACGTCATCGACGAGGGCACCCCCGTCGAGGTCGCCGAGAAGGCCGTCGAGCCGCTCGGCCTGCCGATGTCGCCGCTGGTGCTGCTGGAGCTGGTCGGCCCGGCGATCGGCCTGCACGTCTCCGAGACGCTCAACCGGGCCTTCCCGGAGCGCTTCACCGTCTCCCCGAACCTCAAGGCGGTCGTCGAGGCGGGCAAGCGCGGCTTCTACGTCTACGACAGCGGCAAGCCCGAGCTGGACCCCGAGGTCGCCGCGCTGCTCAAGCAGGGCGACACCGTCCTCACCGAGGAGCAGGTCCGCGACCGCGTCCTGGACGCGGTGGCCCAGGAGATCGGCCTCATGCTGGACGAGGGCGTCGTCGCCGAGGCGCAGGACATCGACCTGTGCCTGATCACCGGCGCCGGCTGGCCCTTCCACCTGGGCGGCATCACGCCGTACCTGGACCGTGAGGGTGTCTCCGAGCGGGTGAACGGGAAGCGGTTCCTGGAGCCGGGCGTGGCGAGCGTGCCCGCGTAGTTCCGCGCGGCGTACTCCGGTACGACACGAGAGGGCCCCCGCCCTGAGGCGGGGGCCCTCTCGTGTGCCCTCGGGGGCGCGGTCAGTAGCCGTACGGCGTCGCGCCCGCCGGGGTGTGGGCGACGGCGAAGGGGACCAGGGTGGCCGGGGACTCGTTGCCCGCCGCGTCCACGGCGAACACCTCGACCGTGTGCCGGCCCTCCTGCCACGGCCAGCCGGAGTCCCAGGCCCAGCGTCCGTCGACCGCGACCGGGCTGCCCCCGAGGAGGGTGCCGCCCGCCCTGAACCCCACCTGCGCGGCCCCCCGGGCGAGGCCGGTGAACCGCACGGCCGGCGTCGTCACCTGCTCGTACGCCACCGGGGACTGGACCGCCGGGGCCGCCGGCCGCCCGCCCGCCGGGGCCGCCTCGAACCGCGCGGCGGGCTGGGCCGGGATCGCGCCCGCGGAGGCGGCGGTGGCGCCGGCCACCGTGGTGAACGGGACGACGACGCCCTTGGTGTGGCCTCCGGCCGCGTCCCAGGCGACGGCCTTGACCTGGTGCTTGCCCCTGCTCCAGGCCTTGCTCAGCTGCCAGGACCAGGTGCCGTCCGCGGCGACGGACGGCGAGCCCAGGAACTTGCCGTGCTCCCACAGGCTCACGCGTACGGCGCCGTGTGCCGTCCCGGTGAAGTACACACCGTCCGTGGGCAGTTCGCTGTGCGGCACCGGGTGGGTGACCACCGGCAGCGGGAGGTCGGCACGCTTGTCCTTGGAGGTGCCGGACAGGTAGGCGGTGATGGCCGAGGTGTCGCGGTCGGGTTCCTCGTACCCGTTGCGCACCATGCCGAGCCGCGGGGGGAGGCCGTCCGCGAGCATGTTGACGAGGCCCATCAGGAAGGGCACGTTGCGGCGCGTGACCTCCGAGTGCTTGGTGATGTAGGGCGACTCGCTGTAGACGAAGTTGAAGTTGTCGTATCCCTGGAAGAGCGGGAGGAACGGCTCGACCTGTTCCCTGTACTGCTCGTCCTGCGGCGAGGAGAGCAGGTAGATGTTGGCCTGCCGGGCCACCCCCGAACGCACGAGGTCGGGCAGGATCGCGTCGAGCACCCGCACGTTCTGCTCGGGCACCCCCTCGCCCAGCATGAAGCGGGCGGTCTTGGGGTGGACGGTGCTGATGTAGGTGCCGATGAGGAACTGCGGCACGATGGAGACGATGTTGCCGAACCCGTAGCGCATGCCGAAGTAGAGGGCCGCGCTGCCGCCCTTGGAACCGCCCCAGAGCGTGACCCGGTCCGGGGTGAGGTCCAGGGCGTTCATCACCTTGGAGATGACCCCGATCACGGACTGCTCCAGGGAGAAGTCCATCCCCTCGCACAGGTAGTAGCTGCGCATGCCGCGGAACCGGTCCCGGATCCACAGGATGTTGGCCCGGACCGGGTTGAGGACCCCGTTCGACCAGCCGTAGTCGTCGGTGACGCCGAAGTTGGCGAAGACGACGACGAGATGGCGGTTGCCGCCCTTGGCATGCGTGAAGCGGTACTCGACGGGGTGGGCCCCGGAGGTGTCTATCCCGTTGATCAGTTCGCGTGCTTGCGACGGTGCTGTGGGCATGTGTGGCTTCCACTCATGAGTTGTTCGACGGCGGTCGCGGCGGTGGTCAGTACCGCGGCGTGAAGGAGCCGGCCGGTGCGGCCGTGGGGGCGACGGCGAAGGGGACCTGGGTGGGCACGGACTCCACTCCGTCCGCGTCGACGGCGACGGCCTCGACCAGGTGCGGGCCGTCGGGCCAGGGCAGCCCCGGCTCCCAGGACCAGGTCCCGTCCGGCCGTACGGCGCCCGCCCCCAGCAGTGCGCCGTTCCCGCGGAACCTGACCTGTACGGCGCCGGGGGCGGTGCCGCGGAAGACGACCGCGGTCGCCGGCACCCGCTGGTGTGCCGCGGGCTGGGAGACGAGCGGCGGTCGCGCGACCGGCGCCGCGTGCGGTGCCGCCGGTGCGGCGGGGCCCGGTGCATGCGGCGGCAGGCCCGGGGCGGCGTCCGCGGTGGCCGTGAAGCGGACCTCCGTCGTCGCCGAGTGGAAGCCCGCCCCGTCCACCGCGAAGATCTTGACGCGGTGCTCCCCCGCGGCCCACGGCTTGGCCGGCGCCCACGACCAGGTGCCGTCGGCGGCGACCGGCGGCGAGGCCAGGAACTTGCCCTTCTCCCACAGGCTCACCCGCACCGCGCCGGGGGCCGTGCCGCTGAAGGGGGTACCCGTCGCGGGCAGTCGACCTCCGGCGGACGGGACGGCCACCACCGGCGGCTGGAAGGTGGTGCCCTCCTTGACCTTGGCGGTCGCGCCGAGGAAGTCGTCGATGGCGGAGGTGTCCCGGTCCGGCTGCTCGTAGCCGTGCCGGGTGACACCGAGCCGCGGGGTGATGCCCTCGACCAGCAGGTAGGCGATGCCGAGGAGGGGCGGCACGTTGCGCAGGGTGACCTGGTTGTGCTCCCGCACGAACGGCGACTCGCTGTGGATGTAGTTGAAGTTCGGGTAGCGCCGGAGCAGGTCCAGGAAGGGTTCGACCTGGTCCCGGTACTGCTCGTCCTGCGGCGACGACACCAGGTAGATGTGGGCCTCGGGGCTCGCGCCCGCTCTCAGCAGGTCGGGGAGGAGCGCGTCCAGCACCCGCGCGTTCTCCTCGGGGAGCCCCTCACCGAGCATGGAGCGCCCCACCTTGGGATACACCTCGCGGACGAAGGTGCCGATGCGGAACTGCGGGACGCAGGCGACGATGTTCCGGAAGCCGTACCGCAGCCCGAACCAGAGGGCCGCGCTGGCCCCCTTCGAACTGCCCCAGAGCGTGACGTCGTTCGGGGTCAGGCCGAGCGCCGACACGACCTTGGCGATCAGGTCGATGACGGACCGCTCGACGGAGAAGTCCATCTCCCGGCACAGGTAGTAGGTCAGCCCCCCGTCGAAACGGTCGCGGATCCAGAGGATGTTGGAACGCAGGTCGTCGAGGGTGCCCGTGGACCAGCCGTAGTCGTCCGGTGCCGCGAGGTTGGCGAAGACGACCGTCAGGTGACGGTTCCCCTTCTTCGCGTGGGTGAAGCGGTACTCGACCGGGTGCGCACCGGACGTGTCGATCCCGGTGATGATCTGACGCGCCTTCGACGCTGCTTTCGGCATGGGCGGCTTTCCACTCGTGGAGTCGTTGTGATCGGCGGCCGTCGGTACTCAGTACCGCGGCGGAAGGT
Organism: Streptomyces sp. NPDC047853; assembly: GCF_043204535.1. Classification (NCBI taxonomy): domain Bacteria; kingdom Bacillati; phylum Actinomycetota; class Actinomycetes; order Kitasatosporales; family Streptomycetaceae; genus Streptomyces; species Streptomyces sp. NPDC047853. Next base: position 128,815 of record NZ_JBIDCI010000012.1, read on the forward strand.
GACCGGCGGGCACGGAGACGTCCAGCGCCGTGAAGTCGGCCGGGGCCGGAGCGGACTCCGCGCCGTGGGCGTCCACCGCGACGACCTCGACCAGGTGCCGGCCCACCGGCCACGTCCAGCCCGGTTCCCAGGCCCAGACGCCGTCCGGCGCGACGGCCGCCGCACCCAGGAGGACGCCGCTGCGCCGGAATCCCACCTGGACCGCGCCCGGCGCGGTTCCGTGGAAGGTGACCGACGTCCCCGTCTCCTGCCCGGGGCCGGGCACGGTGACGACCGGCGGCGCGGGGACGGCCGGACCCGCGGCGGGACCGTCGACCACCGTGAAGGGCACCTCCACCCGGCTCGAGTGGAAGCCGGCCGGGTCCACCGCGAAGATCTTGACCAGGTGGTTCCCGGGGGCCCACGGCTTGGCCGGCTGCCAGAACCAGGTTCCGTCGGCCGCGACCTCCGGCGACGCCACGAACTTGCCGTTGCGCCACATGCTCACCCGCACCGCCCCCGGGGCGAGCCCGGCGAAGTGGACGCCGGACACGGGGACCTCGCCGTGGTAGCCGGGTGAGGTGACCACCGGCGGCGCGAAGGCGTCGGTGTCCTGCACCTTGGAAGTGGCGGAGAGGTAGGCGTCGATGCCCGACTGGTCCCGGTCGAACTCCTCGGCGGCATGGCGGACGAACCCGAGGCGGGGGGCGTAACCGTCCGCCAGCAGGTTCAGCAGACCGACCAGCGCCGGGACGTTCCGCCGCGTCACCGTGGCGTGGCCGGTGATGGTGGGCGACTCGCTGTACAGGAAGTTGAAGTTCTCGTAGCCCTGGAAGATGCCCAGGAAGGGCTCCACCTGCACGGCGTAGTGCTCGTCCTGCGGCGAGGACAGGACGTAGATGTTGGCGCCGGGGTTGGCGCGGCTGCGCACCAGGTCGGGCAGAAGGGCGTCCAGGACCCGGGCGTTGTGCGCCGGCGCGCCCTCGCCGAGCATGTAGGCGGAGACCTTCGGGTGCCGCTTCTCCAGGGCGTCGCCGACGAGGAACTGCGGGACGATGGCCACGATGTTCCGGTAGCCGTGGCGCAGGCCGAAGTACAGTGCCGCGCTGCCGCCCTTGGAGCCGCCCCACAGGGTGACCTGGTCGGGGGTGAGCCCGAGGGAGCGCATGACGTTCGAGATGAGGGTCTGCACCGACTCCGCCAGGCCGAAGTCCATGTTCCGGCACAGGTAGTAGGCGTTCATCCCGTCGAAGCGGTCACGGATCCAGAGGATGTTGGCGCGTACGTTGTCGAAGACGCCGTTGGACCAGCCGTAGTCCTCGGGGGCCGAGAAGTTGGCGAACACCACGACGAGGTGGCGGTTGCCGCTCTTGGCGTGGGAGAACCGGTACTCGACCGGGAACGTCCCCGACGCCTCGATCCCGTTGAACAGCTTTCGCCCGCTCGAGGATGCTTTGGACATGGACGGCACTCCAGTTTCGGGGACAGATCGTCGGATTGGCTCCGAATCACCTGATCGGACATGATGTCGGGATGCCTCTCACGGCCCCCTCGCTTCCGCCCGGCCTGCGCCGGCGCGGCACACTGATCGCCCTGGTCCCGGTACTCGCCGTGTCGGCGGTCCTCGCGGCGGTGCTGGTGCGCACCGTCCCGGGTGACGGCATGGACGGCAGGGGGGACGGCAGGGGTGCGACACGGCCGCCGGTCGCCGAGCGCCTCCTGACGGTGGCGACCTGGAACATGTGCGGCGTGCGGCAGTGGGGTTGCGCGGACACCGGCAGCGGCCCGGAGAAGCGGCGGGCGGTGGAGCGGCTCGTCGGCGCCGGGGCCGACGTCGTGCTCCTCCAGGAGGCCTGCGCCACGCACGCGGAGTCGGTGCGCGAGGCACTCGGCGAGAGCTGGCAGTCGGCCTTCCGGCCCTACACCTGGCGGGACGGCGGCGGACGCACCGGAACGATCGACTGCGAGGGGCCCGGCCGGGGCACGGCAGGGCTCGCTGTCCTCTCGGACCGCCCGCTGTCCGCCGTCCGGTCCGTGCCCACCAGCCAGCCCGAGGTCGGACTGCGGCGCGGCATCCTGTGCGCGACCGTCGCGGCCGTCGACGTCCGGGTGTGCAACGCCCACCTGAGCCTTCCCGGCAGCGACCGGGCGCACCCCGGCTGGGAGTACCGTGACGACCAGTTGAAGGCGCTGGTCGCGGCGGTTCCCGGCCGGCGCACCGTGTTCGGCGGCGACTTCAACCTGAGACCGCCGGGTGCCCGCAACCGGTCCGGCTGGGTGTGGCCCCCGGCCGCCTACGACGCGTTCCGGGAGTGCGACCAGACGTCCGGCGCCGACCGGTCGGGCCGTGCGACCCATGTCTCCGGTCACAAACTGGACTACCTCTTCGCCGGGTTGCCCCGCTCCTCCTGCGCGGTGCGCGACACCGGGGTCTCCGACCACCGGGCGCTGCTGATGCGGGTGGACACCGGCTGAGGCCGTGCCGGAGGGGCGCCCGGCTCCTCCCCCGTGGTCGGGGGACGGTCCGGGCGCCGACGGGGCGGGCCAGGGCGCGGTCATGGGGCGCCGGTGCCTTCGGCGGCGGCGCCGCGCGGCCGGGGGCCGCCGTCGGGAAGGATCGTCGGCGTCATACGATCGCGCCCTCGTAGGTCCGGCCCTCGGCGGCAGGCGCCTGCCCGAACGGGTCGGCCGGCTGGTCGGACCCGGCCGGCGTGAGCCGCGGCAGGTGGGGGTGCTGCTGCGGCAGGTGCACCTGCCGAGGGGCGGCGGCGGGCGCGGTGGCGGGCCCGGGCTGCGCGGGGACCGCCCCGGCCGGCTCCGTCTCGGCGGTCCGGGCCCGCACCGCCCGGCGCGGTGCGGTGAACCAGCTGCCGGCCATGCCCCGCACCGGTGTCATGGCCCGCCCGGCCTGCCGGGTGTCGCCGGTCCCGACGGCGGGTGCCTGCGCCTGACCGGGCGCGAGGTCGCCGCCCGCGACCAGCATCCGGTCGGCGAGGCGCGCGGAGGCGTACCCGTCGTCGAGGTCGCAGAACTCGCGCTGGAACCAGCGGTACCGCTCGGCGTAGGCGTCCTGGATCCGGTCGATCTGCTCGACCGCCGACACCAGGTCCTCGGAGGTGTCCAGGAGGGGGCCCGGGGCGCTGCTCGCGAAGTCGAAGTAGAAGCCGCGCAGGGTGTCGCGGTAGTGCTCGAGGTCGTAGGTGAAGAAGAGGATCGGCCGTCCGGTGTTGACGTAGTCGAACATCAGGGACGAGTAGTCCGTGATCATGATGTCGGTGATCAGGGAGAGGTCGGCCATGTCGGGGTAGTCGGAGACGTCGAAGACGAACCCGTCGCCGGCGCCCGGGACCGGGTCCACGACGTTGGGGTGGCGGCGGACCAGGAGCACGTGCTCGGCGCCGAGCCGGGCGCGGGCGTCCGCCAGGTCGATGCGGAAGTCCAGTTTGTACTTGCCGGGCGCGTAGTACTGGTCGTCGCGCCAGGTGGGCGCGTACATCACGACCCGCTTGCCGTCGGGGAGGCCGATCCGGCGCCGGATCTCCTGCTCCCGCTGCTCGGTGCCGGGCAGGCGCAGGATGTCGTTGCGCGGGTAGCCGGACTCCACCATCTCGCCGGGGAAGCCGAAGGCGCGCTTCAGGATCGGGGTGGAGAAGCTGTTGGGCGAGACCAGCATGTCCCAGTTCCGCACCTCCTTCTCGACCCGTTCCAGGTAGCGCTGGTCGGCGAAGTGGATGGACTCGATGTCGTGGCCGATCTTCTTCAGCGGGGTGCCGTGCCAGGTCTGGACGACGATCTGGCCGTCCCGCTTCTGGAACCAGTCCGGGAGGTGGTTGTTGGCGACGACGTACCGGCTGGTGGCGAGGGCCTCGTACCACTCGGGCGACCACATGCGGATCGGGATCGCGGTGTGCGGCACCTCGACCTGGTCGTCGCGGACCACCCACAGGTGTTCGAGGTCGGTACCGCGCCGCAGCAGTTCCTCGTGCAGGGCCCGGGGGCTGTCCGAGTACTGGGTGCCCTTGAAGGCGTCGAAGAGGATCGCGGGGCGCACCCGCTGCCGGCGGGCCGCCGGGTACGCCCTGGTGCGCAGCAGTTTCTGGCGGTAGGGGCCGCGGGCGTCGTCGGGCATGGCCGAGTGCACCAGCAGGGACAGCCGGTCGTAGGCCTCGGCCTGGAGGTCGTAGCGCCGCTCGTCCTCCTCGTACTCCTCGGGGAGGGCGGTGATGAGGTCCTGTTCGGTCTTCAGCATCAGGTCTTCGAGGCGGTCCTCGCGGGCCACCGCCGACAGGTCCTGGCGCCGCAGGAAGAAGTCCCAGCGGCCGGCCGCGAGCGGGATGTCGCCGGCCAGGGTGCGCATGGCGGCCGGATGGACGACGGCCCGGAACGCGTTGCCGTTCCACTCCACGGGGACCGCGCGCTCCGCGCCGTGCGCCCGTGAGCGGACCACCAGGTGCGCGTCCTGGTACTCCCGCGGCGACAGCCGGTCCGCGGCCAGGTACCGGCCGCGGAGCTCCAGCGAGCCGTCCTCGTGCCAGGTGAACGCCGTCGTCGTGGGGAGGGTGGCCCGCTCGAAGAGCACCAGGTAGCCCGAGCCGTTGCGGTGGACCACGACCTCCCGGTCGCCCTCACGGGTCTGCAGCGGGGCGGGCACGCGGTAGTGCCCGTCCGGGGTCTCCTCCGCCATGACGGGGTAGAGGGCCGCCTTGCGGCCCTCCACGTGGAGGGTCGTCTTCCAGCCGTTGCTGCCCATGCTCCACGACTGCGGGATGTCCGCGTCGGCCTGGGCGTCGGCCCGGAAGGCCGGCACCAGCGAGCGCAGCGGCAGCCTGGCCGCGAAGGTGCACCACCCCTCGCCGCCCGGGGTGAACCAGACCCGCCCGTCGTGCTGGCCCGCGCCGCTCAGGCTGGTCACGCGGAGCTTGCCCCACTCGGGCACCTTCGGGCCGAGGTACACGCCGCGCAGCTCCAGCTGGTCGCCGACCACCTGGTGGGACGTGATCCGGCAGCGCACGACCTCCACCCGCAGCTTCAGCTTGCCCTGGAGGAAGACCGGAAGGATGCGGGTGTTCTTGTCGACGTACCGGTACGGCGGGTTCGCGGCGCTGCCCGCGCCGCCGCGGTCGATGCCGCGGTAGCGGAACAGGCCGCGGCTGAGGACGCCGGTGGCCACGTCCCAGGTCCCCTCGGCCCACTGGCCCTTGCGCTTGAGGCGGGTGGTGTCGATGCGGGCCTCGAAGCCGGCCCAGTCGTAGCAGTAACGATTCTGGTTGGAGGACTCGGTGGCCTGCGGCGCGTAGGTGGTCTTCGCCGCGGTGATCACCATGCGGCCCTGCTTCTTGTTCCGCAGGGCGATCGCCTTCACCGACATGTGCCGCTTGTGCACGTTGATGTAGCGCACGTACGCGGTGCCGGTGAGGGTCAGCAGGTGGCCGTTGGTGCTCCAGCGGGCGCCGCTGAGCGAACCGTGCAGGGAGAGTTCCTTGTCGAGGCGGAACGCCTTCTTGTCGAGGCCCACCCCGCGGTCCCCGAGGTAGGGGTACTTCAGGTAGCGGTGGAAGCGGCGCTGGACCGGCATCGGCCCGCCCCGGCGCTCGAACTCGATGACCTCCAGCAACTCGGTCAGCCGCAACTCGCGCACCAGCAGCCACTTGACCCGGGCGTCCGCGGGCAGTTCGTCGATGATGGTGAGGTCGGTCTCGTCGAGGAACTCGTTGGCCCACCGCATGAACGACTGGCGGTACTCCTCGTCCGCGTCCGGCAGCACCTTGAGGTGCAGCATCAGGTCGGACTTCAGACAGGCGAGGTCGTACTTGCGCTTGCTCTCCTCGTACTGCCGCGAGCGCCGGTCCGCCAGGAAGCGGCTGACCGACTGCACCGCCGCGACCCGGTCGCGGAGGTTGGACAGTTCGGTGTGACGCTGGGTGATCGAGGGCGCGGCCCCGCCCTCGCGCCGGCGCCAGAAGTACACGATGTCGGTGATGACGTCGACCTTGGCGGCCCGGAAGTGGGCGTACATGTTGACCCAGGAGTCCTCGTACATGACGCCTTCGGGGAACGCGATGTAGTGGTAGTCCCAGAAGGACCGCCGGAACATCTTGTTCCAGACCGTGCGGTCGTAGATCAGCGCCTCGAACCTGGTGATGTGCGTGCCGCGCCGGTTCTTCTGCATCGGCCCCTTGTGCAGCGGTGACTGCCACTTCTTGGTGGAGTTCATCATCTGCACGTTGCCGGAGACGAAGTCGGAGTCGGATCCCTCCAGGGTCCGTACCAGCAGCCCGTAGGCGTACTCGGGGATGACGTCGTCACCGTCGACGAAGGCCAGGAACTCACCTTGGGGGTGCATGGCGCGCAGCCCGGTGTTGCGCGCGTGCCCCGGGCCGTTCGGCTCCTGGCGGATCATGCGGAAGCGCGGGTCGGCGGCGCAGAAGTCGGCGGCGATGCGCGAGGAACCGTCGGTGGAGCCGTCGTCGACGAGGATCACCTCGAAGTCGCGGAACGACTGGCGCGCGATGGACTCCAGGCATTCGGCGAGATAGGTCTCGACGTCCTGAAAGGGCACGACGATGCTCAGACGCGGATGATCCACCAACTCGTACTCCTACCAAGACATTTCGCCCAGCGGGCCACCAACAGTCCGTACCGGCAACGGCCCGTACGGACTTCCCACCCCTACCTGGTGCACCCGCGGTCCCCTCAACCGCCTCGGCTTCACCTGTCCCCCTGACCGCAGACGAAGCCCCCCTCGCTACGGTCACAGGTTCGCCACATCTTATGTCACCCTTAAGGATGGTCAAGGCCAGTTAATGTGGCGTACATCGCTGTGACGCGATAAGGTTTCCGGCTCGTAAAATCACTGTGCGTAAGCGCATATAGTTCTCGCAACGACATGACCGCATAGTGGACCGGCCTCCCCCCACCCGGGCCCCTGCGACTCCGCCCCGCGGAGCCCGTGAGGAGAGGAACCGAACACCATGAGCCATACCGCCACCACGGAGCCCCGGCGCACCCGCCGGGCCGCACCGAACGGCGGTCGCCGTGCGCCACGCCGCCGCAGGCGCTGGGGACGGATCGTCCTGCTGTCGTTCCTCGTCCTCCTGCTCGCCGCCGGGGGCACCGGCTACTGGCTCTACAGCGGCCTGAACGGGAACATCGACGGGGTCGACCTCAACAAGGCCCTGGGCGAGGACCGGCCCGAGAAGCTGCCGACCTCGGGGCAGAACCTGCTGGTCCTCGGTTCCGACTCGCGGGCCGGCGCCAACGCCTCGCTGGACACCGGCAAGGCCTCCGGGGCGCGTTCGGACACCGCCCTGGTGGTGCACATACCCGAGGGCCGCAAGCAGGCCGTCGCCGTGAGCATCCCCCGCGACACCCTCGTCACCCGCCCGCAGTGCGCCAGGTCGGACGGCTCCGACCTGCCCGAGGCGAAGCGGGTGATGTTCAACTCGGTGTACTCCTCCGCGGGTCCGGCCTGCGTGGTCAAGACCGTGGAGAAGATGTCCGGCGTCCGCATGGACCACTACGTGGAGATCGACTTCGCCGGCTTCAAGGGACTGGTCGACGCCATCGGCGGCGTGCCCGTCACGGTCGACGAACCCATCAAGGACAGCGCCAGCGGCCTGGACCTGAGCGCCGGCACCCACACGCTGGACGGCACCGAGTCCCTGGCCTTCGTACGGACCCGGCACGGCGTCGGCGACGGCAGCGACCTCGGCCGCATCGGGCTCCAGCAGCAGTTCCTGGTCGCGCTGCTGAGCGAGGTGAAGAAGCAGGACCTGCTGGGCAGCCCCACCAAGACCTACAAGATCGCCGACACGCTGACCTCGGCGCTCACCACCGACTCCGAACTCGCCTCGCTGACCAGCCTGGCCGACTTCGGGCGCAGCATGAACGGGGTCGACCCCGCGACGATGGAGACGGTCATGCTGCCGGTGGCGTACGACAAGACCGACCCCAACCGGGTGGTCGCCGCCGAGCCCCAGGCGACCGAGCTGTGGAAGGCCGTCCGCTCGGACTCCGAGATCCCCGAGTCGGCCAAGAAGTCGCCCGCGACGGGCGGCTGACCCGGGGCCCCACGGCGCGAAGGTGCCGGCCGCTCAGCCCCCAAGGGTGTGCCACCGGGTGAAGGAGAGGCCGGCGCCGTCGTCCTGGCGCGCCACCTTCGGCGCGCCGTCGGGTCCGATCAGCGCCAGCACCACGCGCCCGTGCCCGTCCCGGGCGAGCGCGGGGACGCCCTGGCAGGACTCGCCCAGCGGGTACCACCAGAAGCCGCCGGCCTCGTTCTCGGTGCCGCCCATGCCGAGCGTCACGGAGCCGTCCCGCTCCCGGTGGGCGAGGACGACGCAGTCGTAACCGTCCACCGCCGTACGCAGGGACGCGTATCCCTGCCCGGCCGGCGCCCCGCCCAGCGCGGCCGGCCAGTCGCCCTCCCGCCACGCGGCCGCGCCCCCGCTGTCGGCGTCGGTCCAGAAGAACGTGGCGCGGTCCGGCCCGGTCTCCAGGGCGGTGACCGTCCCCGGCAGCGGGCGCAGGGCGAAGCCGCGGGGGCCGGTGAAGTCGCCGCCGGGCACGGTCTGGCGCCAGACGAGGACACCCGACGCGGACGCGGCGCAGACCTCCAGCCGCCCCCCGGCGAGGGCGACCGGCGCGGGCAGGGCGTCGGTCTCGCCGCCCTGGAGGTCCTCCCACGCCCGCCACTTGCCGTTCGGCGACTCGCGGCGCAGCGCCAGCCCGCCGTGCGCGTTCCGCACGAAGACGTGCACCGTGCCGTCGGCCGCCACGGCCCCGACCGGCGGCCCGAGCAGGCGGCCCTGCTCACGGTCGCGGTGCGGGTTGCCGAGCGAACGCCATTCCGTGAAGGCCAGTCCCGTCTGGTACTGGATCGCGTGGACGACGTCCACACCGAGCGCGCCGTCGGCCCGCTCGCGCTCCCTGCGGCCGAGGAAGTGGACGTAGGTGTCCGCGCCCTGCACCACCGTCAGGTGGGTCAGTCCGGGCGCGGACACGGCGTGCGGTCCGCTCCAGTCGGGGCCGCCCACGGCGGTCTCCGTCCAGCGCACCAGGCCGCCGTCGGCGGGCGCGTAGAGGCTGAGGCGGCCGTCCTTGCCGAGGGTGAGCCAGTCGCCGTGGGCCGCTGCGGGCGCGTCGGCACGCTCCGGGGCGCCGGGCCCGTCCTGGCGAGCGGTGCCGACGGGGGCTGCCGACTTTCTCCGCATGGGCTGCTGCCCCTTCCTGAAGCCCGCCGGGTCACGGACAGGGACCCTGGAACGCGCAACATCATATGCGGTTCGTTCACCAGTTCCCCATGGTGTGGTCGGCGGACCCCACCGGGCGGTCGCCAAGCCGTCGAGGAACGGTCACCAAGCCGTGGAGGGACGGTCGCGAAGCCGTCGGGGACGGTCGGGTGCCCGGTCAGACGGTCTGCCAGGGGCCGAGCGCGAGTCCTGGTTCGTCCTTGCGCCGGGTGAGGCGCAGCTCGCCGGTGGAGGGGCAGAGCGTGGCCGCCACCAGCCGGCCGTCCGCGTCCAGGGCCAGGGACACCACCGCGTCGGTGGGCAGCGCGGGACCCGACTCCGTCCACTGCGCCCCCATCTCCTCCTGCTCCGAGGGATAGGCCGCGAAGACGACCCGGCCGGTGTCCGTCGAACGCTGGGCGACGAGCGTGCAGTCGTGGCCGTCGATGACGCAGCGGACGGCCGCGACCGGGCCCGGGCCGGCGGCGGTCACCAGGGGCACCGGCTTGCCGCCGGGGCGCCAGGCGCGGAGTTCACCGGTGTCGGCGTCGGTGAAGAAGACGGTGGTGCGCTCCTCGGAGGTCGCGAGCGCGCGCAGCGAGCCCGGGCGGACCGACGCGTCGACGGCCTCACCGAGCACCGGCCGCGCGCCCGGCTTCTCCTGGTACCAGTGCCGGATGCCGTCCGTGACGGCCGCGTAGACCTCGACCCTGCCGGACTCCCCCGTCACGGCCGCGGGCTCCTCCTGGACACCCCGTCCCTTCAGGTCCCGCCAGGGGTCCCAGCCGCCCTTCTCCTTCTGGGCCACCATGCTCAGGCCGCCGCCCCCGTTGCGGACGAAGACGTGGGCGCGTCCCTGCGCGTCGACCGCCACCGCCGGGGTGCCGGTGCGGTCGCCCTGCTTGTTGGGGTGACCGGCGGGCTGCCAGTCCAGCGGCGCGAGCAGCGGACGGAAATGGGTGGTGTGCACCAGGTCGGACCGGTCCGCCCCGGTGGGCCGCCAGGCGACCAGGTGGGCGTAGCCGTCGGGGCCCCGGCCGACCGAGAGCCCGGGGCGCAGTTCCTGGTCGCCGCCGATCCTGCGCGGGGCCTCCCAGGGCCCGGCGGGCATGCGCTCGGCACGCCACAGGGCGGCGTCGTCCGACGGGAGGTAGACACTGAGGCGGCCGTCGCGGCCGAGGAGAAGCCAGTCGCCGTTCACCCGTCCACTCTATGCGGGACGGCCGGTTCCGCGTCGGGCGGGTGCGGACCGGCACGAGGGCCTCGTGCGACCCTGACGGCATGGACGCCAGCGCACCCCTGCTCGTGATCGTCGACGCCGCGAACGTGGTCGGGTCGGTGCCCGACGGCTGGTGGCGGGACCGGCGCGGGGCCGCGGAGCGGTTGCGGGACCTGCTGGCGGCGGACGGGGTGCCGGGGCGGCCCGGCCCGGTGGAGGTCGTCCTGGTCGTCGAGGGCGCCGCCCGCGGGGTGGGCTCCGTGCCCGGCGTGCGGGTGGAGTCGGCGCCGGGCAGCGGGGACGACCACATGGTCGAGCTCGTCGCCCGGGTCGCGGGCGAGCGTGCGGTACTGGTCGTGACGGCCGACCGGGAGCTGCGCCGCCGGGTGACGGAGCTGGGCGCCGAGGTGGCGGGGCCGCGGACGGTGCGTCCCACGTGACGACACCCCGCACCTGCCCCCACGCTCCGGCCGACCCGACCGCACCCCCCGAGCGCTCCGGCCGACCCGACTGCACCCTCCCCGCGATCCGGCCCACGCGACCGCGCCCCGCACCCGCGGACGCGTCCGGCCCGGCGGTTCCCGTGGAGGGGGACGCACCGGGCCGGAGCGGCAGGTGACCGGGCGGATCACACCGCGGCGTCACCCCCGGGTGGCTTCGACGGCCCGCCGGCCGGTGTCTCCTCGCCGAGGGCCATGCGGCTGTGGGTGCGGCTGTACAGGAAGTACACGACGACACCGATCGCCATCCAGACGCCGAACCGCACCCACGTCTCGGCGGGCAGGTTCAGCATCAACCACAGCGAGGCGGCGACCGACACGATCGGCAGCACCGGCACCAGCGGGGTGCGGAAGGCGCGCGGCAGGTCGGGGCGGGTCCTGCGCAGGATGATCACGCTGATCGCGACGATGACGAACGCGAACAGCGTGCCGATGTTCACCAGCTCGGCCAGTTCGCTGAGGCTGGTGAAGCCCGCGACGATCGCGATGATCACGCCGAGCAGGATGGTCGGCCGGTAGGGGGTGCGGAACTTGGGGTGGACCCGCGAGAAGAAGCGGGGCAGCAGCCCGTCCCGGCTCATCGCGAAGAACACCCGGGTCTGGCCGAGCAGCAGGATCATGCACACCGTGGTCAGGCCGACGGCGGCGCCGAAACTGATCACACCCGCGAAGAAGGGGTGTCCGGTGGACTTGAACGCGTCGGCGAGCGGGGCGTCGACCGACAGCTCGCTGTAGTGCTGCATGCCGGTGACCACGATGGAGACGGCTACGTACAGCGCGGTGCAGATGAACAGGGAGCCGAGGATGCCGCGGGGCATGTCGCGCTGCGGGTTCTTGGTCTCCTCGGCGGCGGTGGCGACGATGTCGAAGCCGATGAAGGCGAAGAAGACGACCGAGGCCGCGGTGAAGATGCCCATCACACCGAAGTTGGCCGGCGCCCACCCGAACATCAGCTGGATCAGGGGTGAGTCGAGGCCCGCCCCCGCCTCCACGGGCTTCGACTCCGGGATGAACGGGTCGTAGTTGGAGCCCTTCACGAAGAAGGCACCCGCGATGATCACGATGAGGACGACGGTCACCTTGATGGCGACCACGAGCGAGGTGATCCGCGCCGACAGCTTCATGCCGAGGACCAGGATGCCGGTGAGCACCAGCACCAGGGCGGCGGCCAGGATGTCGAAGCCGAAGCCCTCGGCCCCGTCCCGGCCGCTCAGGGCCTCGGGGAAGGTCACGCCGGCGTTGTCGAAGAACGAGCGGATGTAGCCCGACCAGCCGACGGCCACCACCGCCGTGCCGAGCGCGAACTCCAGGACCAGGTCCCAGCCGATGATCCAGGCGGGCAGTTCGCCCAGCGAGGCGTAGGAGAAGGTGTACGCGGAGCCCGCCACCGGAACCGTGGAGGCGAACTCGGCGTAGCAGAGCGCGGCGAGCGCGCAGACGACACCGGCGACGACGAACGCCAGGGCCGTGGAGGGTCCGGCGTTGTCCTTGGCGACGGTGCCGGTCAGTACGAAGATGCCGGTGCCGATGATGACACCGACGCCGAAGACGGTCAGGTCCAGCGCGGACAGGGATTTCTTGAGCGCGTGCTCCGGCTCCTCCGTGTCACGGATGGACTGCTCGATCTTCTTGGTCCTGAAAAGACTGCTGCTCACGGGGGTTACCTCCGACGCTTGTCGTCCCCGACATGATCGAGAGGGGGGCGTACTGCGTATGCCCCGGCGTGAGCGGATTCACGCGGATGGGCAGGTTTCACCACCCCGATGAGTGGAGAACCTGCCCATCCGGTCGTACGTCAGTCGCGCGCGGCCTCCACCGGGTCCGCCTCGGCGCCCGCACGCTCGTAGCGGCCGTCGAGCTTCGCGACCAGACCGGTGACCTGGCGGGCGATGTCCGGCGCGGTGAGCCCGATCTCGGCCAGCACCTCGGCGCGGGAGGCGTGGTCGAGGAAGCGCGGCGGGATGCCGAAGTCGCGCAGCGGCACGTCGACACCCGCGTCGCGCAGGGCCTGGGCGACGGCGGAGCCCACGCCGCCGACGCGCGAGTTGTCCTCGACGGTGACGACCACGCGGTGGCGCTCGGCGAGCGGGGCCATGGCCTCGTCGACGGGCTTGACCCAGCGCGGGTCGACGACGGTGGTGGAGATGCCCTGCTTGTCCAGCAGGTCCGCCACCTCCAGGCACATCGGCGCGAGGGCGCCGACGGAGACCAGGAGGACGTCGGGCGTGTCGGTGCCGGGGGCGCTCAGCACATCCATGCCGCCGACGCGGCCGACGGCCGGTACGGCGGGGCCGACGGCGCCCTTGGAGAAGCGCACCACGGTCGGCGCGTCGTCCACCTCGACGGCCTCGCGCAGCTGGGCGCGGACCTGATCGGCGTCGCGCGGGGCGGCGAGCCGCAGGCCGGGGACGACCTGGAGGATCGACATGTCCCACATACCGTTGTGGGAGGCGCCGTCGGTGCCGGTGACGCCGGCGCGGTCCAGCACGAAGGTGACGCCGCACTTGTGCAGGGCCACGTCCATCAGCACCTGGTCGAAGGCGCGGTTGAGGAAGGTGGCGTACACCGCGAAGACCGGGTGCACTCCCCCGTGGGCGAGGCCGGCCGCGGAGACGGCGCCGTGCTGCTCGGCGATGCCGACGTCGTAGACGCGGTCGGGGAAGGCCTTGGCGAACTTGTCGAGGCCGACCGGCTGGAGCATGGCGGCGGTGATGGCGACGACGTCCTCGCGCTCCTCGCCGATCTTCACCATCTCCTCGCCGAAGACGCTGGTCCAGTCGGCGCCGGAGGTGGAGATGGGCAGGCCCGTGTCGGGGTGGATCTTGCCGACGGCGTGGAAGCGGTCGGCCTCGTCCTGGAGCGCGGGCTGGTAGCCGCGGCCCTTCTCGGTGAGGCAGTGCACGATGACCGGGCCGCCGAAGCGCTTGGCGCGGGTCAGCGCGGACTCCAGGGCCTCCAGGTCGTGGCCGTCGATCGGGCCGACGTACTTCAGGCCGAGGTCCTCGAACATGCCCTGCGGGGCGATGAAGTCCTTCAGGCCCTTCTTGGCGCCGTGCAGGGTGTCGTAGAGCGGGCGGCCGACGACCGGGGTGCGCTCCAGGACCTCCTTGGTGCGGGCCAGGAAGCGCTCGTAGCCGTCGGTGGTGCGCAGGGTCGCCAGGTGGTTGGCGAGGCCGCCGATGGTGGGGGCGTAGGAGCGCTCGTTGTCGTTGACGACGATGACGAGGGGGCGGTCCTTGGCGGCGGCGATGTTGTTCAGCGCCTCCCAGGCCATGCCGCCGGTGAGGGCGCCGTCGCCGATGACCGCGACGACGTGGCGGTCGCGGCCGAGGACCTCGTTGGCCTTGGCGAGACCGTCGGCCCAGCCGAGGACGGTCGAGGCGTGGCTGTTCTCGATGACGTCGTGCTCGGACTCGGCCTGCGAGGGGTAGCCGGACAGGCCGCCCTTCATCTTCAGCTTCGAGAAGTCCTGGCGGCCGGTGAGCAGCTTGTGCACGTAGGACTGGTGTCCGGTGTCCCAGAGCACCTTGTCGCTCGGCGAGTCGAAGACGCGGTGCAGGGCGAGGGTGAGTTCCACCACGCCGAGGTTGGGGCCCAGGTGGCCGCCGGTCTTGGAGACGGCGTCGACGAGGAAGGTGCGGATCTCCTCTGCCAGCCGGTCCAGCTCTTCCAGGCTGAGCCGGTCCAGATCGCGCGGTCCCGTGATGCGGGTCAGCAGCGGCACCCGTGCCTCCTTGCAGTAGAGCTGTTGCCGGGCTTGTCGAGTCTAATGTTCCGCCGTGGCGGAACGTGTCCGGGCGGTGCGTCGTACGTCACGCGTTCGGCCTTACCCATCGGCGGTCCGTTCTACGACTTCCCCGGGCGGCCGCGCCGCGGATGCCCCCGGGACCGGTGCGACGGGCGGGGCGCGGGCGGACGGCGAACCGCCCGCCCGGGTGCTGGACCCGGGCGGGCGGTGGTGGAGCGGTGACGGGCGTGGCGGCGCCTAGGCGCGGCCGGCCGTCTTCTGCGTCTTGCGGGTGACCGCGTCGATGACGACGGTCGCCAGCAGCACGCCACCGGTGATCATGTACTGGACCGGCGAGGCGATGCCCTCCAGGGCGAGGCCGTACTGGATCGAGATGATCACCATGACGCCGAGCAGCGCGTCCCAGGTGCGGCCGCGGCCGCCGAAGAGGGACGTGCCGCCGATGACGGCCGCGGCGATGACGTTCATCAGGAACTCGCCGGTGCCCGCGCCCTGGTTGGCGGAGGCGATCTTCGAGGCGACGAAGAGGCCGCCGATCGCGGCGAAGGTGCCGGCGATCGCGAAGACCGAGATGCGGACCAGGTCCACGTTGATGCCGGCCCTGCGGGACGCCTCGACGCTGCCGCCGAGCGCGTAGACCTTGCGGCCGTAGGCGGTGCGGCGCAGGACGAAGTCCGTGAGCAGCAGGAACGCGAGGAAGATCACCACGGCCAGCGGCAGGCCCTTGTACTGGTTGAAGACGATCGCCACGGCGAAGGCCAGCACGGCGAGCAGCACCGTGCGCACGATGATCTCGTTCAGCGGCCGGGACGGCACCCCGGCGGCCTCGCGCCGGCGGTTGTCGAAGTACGCGGCGAGGAAGTACCCCGCGGTCACGACGACCGCCAGACCGTACGCGGCCGCCACGTCGCTGAAGTAGTAGCTGGTCAGCTTGGCGACGACGCCCTCGGAGTCCAGGTTGATCGTGCCGTTGCTGCCGAGGACCTGGAGCATGAAGCCCTGCCAGAACAGCAGGCCGGCCAGGGTCACGGCGAAGGCCGGGACGCCGATCTTCGCGAAGACGAAGCCGTGGATGGCGCCCGCCACCGTGCCGGTGAGGATGGCCAGCACCAGGGCGAGTATCTCGTTCATCCCGTGCGTGACGCTGAGCACCGCGAAGGTGGCGCCCGCGACACCGCTGACCGAGCCGACCGACAGGTCGATCTCGCCGAGCAGCAGCACGAAGACGATGCCGACGGCGATCATGCCGGTGCCGACCATGGCCACCGACATGTCGGTGAAGTTGCCGGCGGTGAGGAAGTTGGAGTTCAGGCTGGTGAAGATGGCCCAGATGACCAGCAGGCCGACGACGACCGGGAGGGAGCCGAGGTCACCGGCCTTCATCTTCCGCTTGAACTCGCCGAGGTAGCCCGCGAAGCCCTGCTCGCGCACCAGCAGCCGCGGGTCGACCGCGGCGACGGCGGCGGGAGCGGCTTCCGGGTTCGCCGCCGCGCTGTCCGCGGCGGGGGTGGAGGTCTTGTCGATGCTCACTTCTTGATCTCCCCATTGGTGCGCGCCGCACGACGGGTCACGGCGTTCTCCGTGGCGCCCGTGATGGCGGAGATGATCTCCTCCTGCGAGGTCGACTTGACCTCGAAGACGCCGTTGTTGCGCCCGAGGCGCAGGACGGCGACCTTGTCGGCGACCGCCTTGACATCGGCCATGTTGTGGCTGATGAGGATGACGGCGTGCCCGCGTTCGCGCAGCCGCTCGACGAGGTCGAGGACCTGGGCGGTCTGTTCGACGCCGAGGGCGGCGGTGGGCTCGTCGAGGATGACCAGCTTGGGCTCGCCGAGCATGGAGCGGGCGATCGCCACGACCTGGCGCTGACCGCCGGAGAGCGAGGCGATCGGGATGCGGACGCTGGGGATGCGGATGGACAGCGTGTCCAGCAGCTCGCGGGACCGGCGCTCCATCTCCACCTCGTCCAGGACGCCGCGCTTGCGGATCTCCCGGCCCAGGTAGAGGTTGCCGACGACGTCGATGTTGTCGCACAGCGCGAGGTCCTGGTAGACGGTCGCGATGCCCAGGTTCTGGGCGTCGTGCGGCTTGTTGATGCTGACGGCCTTGCCGTCCCACTCGATGGCGCCTTCATCGATGGGGTGCACGCCGGCGATCGTCTTGACCAGCGTGGACTTTCCGGCTCCGTTGTCGCCCACCAGGGCGACCACCTCACCGGCGTGGACCTCAAGCTCTACGTCGGTGAGCGCCTGGACGGCACCGAATCGCTTGGAGACCCCGCGCAACGCCAGCACGGGCGTAGCGGACACGTGAACCATCTCCTTCGCCGCCTGACCCGGCGGGAGGTTGTACAGAGAACTGGGTGGGGGTGCGGGGAGTGCCCGCGGGGGTGTTCCGTCCGGCGCCCCGCGTAGCTTGCGGGGCTGTGAGTGCGGGGCGCCGGAGGAAGCCGCGTGCAGCCGGTCCCGTACGCGCTCAGGCGGTACGGGGGGCGGGGCTGCTTACTTGAGGCCGATCTTGTCGCAGGCCGCCTTGTACTTGCCGCCACAGATCTCGTCGATCGTGTAGAAGCCCTCCTTGACGACGGTGTCCTTGATGTTGTCCTTGGTCAGCGAGACGACCGGGACGAGGACCGTCGGGATGCCCTTGGTGGTGGCGCTGTCGGCCTTGTCCTTGGCGATGGAGTCGAGCGACTCGCCCTTGGCGAGGGCGACGGCCATCTCGCCGGCGACCTCGGCCTCCTGCGGGTAGGACTTGTAGACGCTCATGTACTGCTCGCCGGTGACGATGCGCTGCACGCCCGCGAGTTCGGCGTCCTGGCCGGTGACCGGGATGTCGGAGATGCCGGCGGCCTTCAGGGCGGTGATGATGCCGCCCGCCATGCCGTCGTTGGCGGAGTAGACGCCGACGATCTTGTCCTTGCCGAGGGCGGAGATGGCGCCCTCCATGTTGGCGTTGGCGTTCTCCGGCTTCCACTCCTTGGTGTCGTACTCGCGGCCGACCTTCACCTTGCCGTCGAGGACGGAGTGGGCGCCCTCCTTGAACTGGGCGGCGTTCGGGTCGGTGGAGGAGCCGTTCATCATGACGATCTGGCCGCCCTTGGCCTTGTCGCCGAGCGCCTCCAGGAGGGCCTCGCCCTGGGTCTTGCCGACCGTGACGTTGTCGAACGAGGTGTAGGCGTCGATCGGACCCTCGGCGAGGCGGTCGTAGGCGACGACCGGGATGCCCGCGTCCTTGGCCTTCTTGATCGAGCCGGCGATGGCCTTGGAGTCCACCGCGTCCACGACCAGCACGTCGACCTTGTTGGTCACCATCGTGTCGACCTGCTGCGACTGGAGCGTGGCGTCCTGCTTGGCGTTGGCGTAGACGACCTCGCCCTTGTTGTTCGTGAGCTCCTTGACCTTCTTCTCGATCAAGGGCTTGTCGAACTTCTCGTAGCGCGCGGTCTGGTTCTCCGGAAGGAGGAGCCCGACCTTGATGTCGTCGCCCTTCTTGGCGGCCGAGTCGGACGAGTCGTTCTTGTCGCCGGACTCCTTGGCGCTGCCGCAGGCGGCGAGCGAGACGGCCATGGTGGTGGCGGCGACGACGACGGCGGCACGACGCATACGCGTGTTCACTTCAGAAACCTCCCTGACGAGGCCGCGTCGTTGCGGCCGAGGTGGCTGGAAGTCAACTCGGCCACACGTGCGACGTCAAGAAGTAAATCCTTAACGAGATGACAACGGTGCCATCCGTGCTCTAAGTGAAGGCAGGGGTGGCGGCGGACAGAGCGCCGGTCGCACTTCCGTCCAAAAGGGTCGAATCGCCCATCTCGCTGAGGGCGAGGGCGAGCGCCCCGAGCACCTCCGCGCGGCCTCCCAGTGCCCCTGGGAGCACCGAGAGTTGACGCGCCGCGCTGGGGATCGCGTAGCGGCCCACGGACTCCCTGATGGGCCCCAGAACCAGCTCACCGGCCTCCGCGAGGTCGCCGCCGAGGACGACCCGGCTCGGGTTGAGCAGGTTGCAGAGGTTGGCGACTCCGCTGCCGATGTGGCGGCCCACGTCGGCGATGACCCGCCGGCAGCCCGGGTCGCCGTCCCGGGCCAGCCGCACGACGCCCTCCATGGTCAGATCGGTGCCGTGGCTCGGCTGGAGGAGCGGCAGCACGTAGCGCGCGGCCGCGAAGGTCTCCAGACAGCCCCGGTTGCCGCAGCGGCAGACGGGGCCGGACTCGTCCAGGGTGATGTGCCCGATCTCGCCCGCGGTGCCGCCGGGGCCGCGGTAGATCTTGCCGTCGATCACCAGGCCCGCGCCGACCCCGCTGGCGACCTTGATGTACGCCAGGTCCCGCACGCCCCTGCCGCTGCCCCAGACCAGCTCGCCCAGCGCCCCGAGGTTGGCGTCGTTGTCCACGTGCACCGGCACCCCGAGCCGCCCCCGCAGCTCCTCGGCGGGCTTGGTGCCGCCCCAGCCGGGCAGGATGGCGGTCGAGCCCAGCGTCCCCGACTCCACGTCGATCGGACCGGGCACGCCGAGCCCCACGCCGGCGACCTTGGAGGGGTCGATGCCGGTGGCCGCGATCAGCCGGTTGACCAGCTGTTCCGCCCGGTCGAAGCCCTGCGCGGCGGACGCGTCGACGTCCAGCGGCTCGGACTCCTCGGCCAGCACCTGGTGGGCCAGGTTCCCCACCGCGACGCGCAGGTGGGTGTGCCCGAAGTCCACGCCGATGACGATGCCGGCGTCCCCGCTCAGCGAGACGCTGCGGGCCCGGCGGCCGCCCGCCGAGGTGGGTGTGACCTCGACCGTCCCGCCGTCCTTCAGCTCCCGGACGATGTTCGAGACGGTCGCCGCGGACAGGCCCGTCGTCCTCGCGATCTCCGCCTGCGTGAGCGACCCGGCGAGCCGTACTGCTCGTACGACCCGTTCCAGGTTGGCTCGGTGCAGCGACGACTGCGACCCGGGAGTCTCCACGACGACCTCCTGCGCGCGGGGCCGCTTCTATGAGGCCCCGTCCATGTCCAACTAGTGAACTCTAAGCTGAGCCGTTCGGGTCGCCTCCCGTCAAGAGGTTGAACCGCATCCGGGTGCCCGGTACACAGGGGCACACACGGGTGCGTGCCGCCCCGGGACTCCGGGAGCGGCACGCGCGCGAGGGCGGGGGCGCTATTTCAGGGCGCCCGCCGTCAGGCCCTGCACCACCTGGCGCTGGAAGATGATGTACGCCGCCAGCACCGGCAGCATCGCCATCACCAGGCCGGCGAACAGGCCCGACCAGTCGCCCTTGTAGCCCTGGCTCACCGCCAGCTGCACCAGGCCCTGGGTCAGCACGTGCTTGTCCGGGTCCGTGTTCAGCACGGTCGGCAGCATGTACTGGTTCCACTGCCCCAGGAAGTTGAAGATGCCCACGCTGATCAGGCCCGGCTTGGCCATCGGCAGCATGACCTGGAAGAACGTCCGGGTGTGCGAGGCCCCGTCCACGAACGCGGCCTCCGCCACCGAACTCGGCAGGGTCCGGAAGAAGGCGGTCAGGAAGAACACCGTGAAGGGCAGCGAATAGGCGATGTAGACGAGGATCAGCCCGTGAATGGTGTTCAGCAGCCCCATGTTGTCCACCACGTAGAACAACGGGACCAGCGCCAGCATGATCGGGAAACTCATGCCGCCGACGAACAGGTAATAGATGAAGCGGTTGCCCGGGAATTCGAACCGGGCGAGCACATAGGCGGCCATGGAGCCGAGCACCAGCGTGCCGATGAGCGAACCGCCCACCACCAGGACCGTGTTGAGGAAGTAGTCGCTCATGTGCGCCTGGGACCAGGCCCGCGACCAGTTGTCGAAGTTCAGCTTGTCCGGGAGCGACCAGGGTGAGCCGAAGATGGAGGCGTCGTCCTTGAAGGAGGTCATCACCGCCCACACCAGCGGCATGCCGACCATGATCGCCCAGATCACGAGGACGCCGTGGGAGAAGACGTTGAGGGTGGTGCCCTCCTTCTTCCCCTTCTTGAGGCCGCCGGGTGCGGCCTCGGCCTTCAGGACGGGCGTGCCGGACTCGGCCGGCACGGGGGCGGGGGTCTCGGTCGTCTTCATCTGATCAGTACTCCAGCCGCTCGCGCCGGCCCAGCTTCATCACGACGGCCGCGAAGGCCAGCGTGACGAGGAGCAGGGCGACGCCGATCGTGGTGGCGTAGGCGGCCTGACCGTCCCGGAACGCCTTCTGGTACACGTACAGGACCATCACGGTGGTCGAGTAGTCGGGCCCGCCGGGTCCGACCGTCATGATCTGCACGACGGCGAACGACTCGGCGCCCAGCGCGAGGATGCCCATGTAGACCCAGCCGGACTGCACGGTGTCCCACAGCAGCGGCAGGGTGACCTTGAAGAAGGTCGTGACGCGGGTCGCCCCGTCCAGCAGCGCGGCCTCGTACAGCTCCGCCGGAATGGAGGCCATGCCCGCGGAGAAGAGGACCACGAAGAAGCCGACCGTCGACCAGACGAGCACCGCCATCACGCACCACAGCGCGAGGTTCGGGTCGCCGAGCCACAGCGGCTGCACGGAGTCCAGGCCGAGCCCGCGCAGCAGGGAGTTGACCGCGCCGCTGTCCGGGTTGTACGCGAACTGGAACAGCAGGGCGACGATGGCGATGGAGAGCACCTGCGGGAAGAAGTAGACGATCTTGTAGAAGCCGGAACCCCGGACCCCGGTGATCACCGGGCCGCCCTTCCGCTTCCGGCCGCCCACGTTGATCATGAAGGAGAAGAAGAGCGCCAGGCCGAGCGTCACCAGCGGCACCAGCAGGGCGAACAGGACGCTGTGCCAGAGCGACTTCCAGAAGATGTCGTCGTCGAGCATCCGCGAGTAGTTGTCGAAGCCGACCATCTCGAACTCGGGACTCAGTCCCGTCCAGTCCGTGAACGAGTAGTAGATGGACTGGATGAACGGCCAGACGACGAAGAGCGCGTACAGTCCCAGGGGAACCGCCAGGAACCCCACGATGAACCGGTACTTGCCGTGCTGCATTGCTGATGACCCCGATCTGCGCGCGGGTGGCGCCGCCAGGGCCCGTCCGGCGCCGGAGCGCGGGACGGGCCCTGGCGGCACGTCCTCACTGGTGCTTGTAGTGCTTGATCGACGAGTCCTTGGCGGCCTCGTCGGCGAAGCCCTGGATCTTCTTGATCGTCTCGGCCGGGGTGAGCCGGCCGGCCATCATCTCGCCCAGACAGGAGACGCCGATCTTCTCCTTCTGCAGCTGCACGTACCAGTCCTGCATGCGCGGGTTCACCACGTTGTCGCCGGCCAGTTCCAGCGCCGCGACGCCGGCCTTGAGGCCCGGGGTCAGCTCGATGCCGTCGGTGCCTCCGTTGTAGGCGCTCAGCGACTTCACCTTGCTGGTGAAGTTCTTCGAGGACGCCTCGCTCAGCATGATGCGCAACTGCTCCATGCCGCCGGCGCCGTTGGCCGCCTTGGCCGGGACGATGAAGGGCTCACCGCCGGAGGCCCAGATGGTGCCGAAGGGCATCTTGTCGCTGCCGTCGATGCCGGGCGGGGCCGAGACGGCGAGGTCGAAGTCGGCGGGGATGACGTTGGCCGACTCGTTCTCCACCCAGGAGCCGTTGGGCAGGAACAGGGCGTCGCCCTTGGCCCAGGCGGTCTGCGACTGGATGTGGTCCAGGCCCGGGGTGCCCTTGAGGACGTAGCCCTTCTTGTACAGCTCGTACCAGGCCTCGAAGACCGTCTTGACCGCCGGGTGCTTCCAGGCGTTCGGCTCCAGGTTGTCGATGGCGTCGAGCACCTCGACGCCTCCGACCTTGGCGATCATCGGGGACATCGAGAAGGGGATGTAGTACGGGTACTTGCCCGCGTACGTCCAGCCGGCCATGCCCTTCTTCTTGGCCTTCGCGCAGACCGCGAGCATCTCGTCCCAGGTCTGCGGGTACTCCGCGTCCAGCGAGTCCAGCGCCTTCTTGGAGTACCAGTTCCCGTAGACCGTGTAGGCGTAGTACAGGATCCAGACCGGGTCGCCGTCGAACTGGCCCATCTCGACGATGCCCGGCCGCAGGGTGTCGCGAACCTTCTTGTTCGGGTCGTCGTAGGACGGGGCGTCCAGCAGCGGGGTGAGGTCCGTGAGCTGCTTCTTGCCCACCAGGACGCCCATGTCCATCTGCTCGGCGCCGGAGTTGTCGACGAGGTCGGGCGGGTTGCCGCCGTTGAAGCGCGGCTGGAGGGTGGACTGGATCTTCTGGGTGGCGGAGAACTTCACCGTGGCCTCGGGGAAGGCCTTCTCGTACAGCTTCACGGCGTCCTCGGCGTACTCCTTGCCGAAGCCCCCGTCGAAGAGGACGAACTCCATCTTGGCGCTCTCGTTGACCGCCAGCGGGTTCTCTGCGGACTTCTTGCCCGCCTCCGCCTTCTCCTGGTCGTCCCCGCCGCCGCTCGCGCAGGCGGAGAGGAAGCTCATGGTCGGTACGGAGATCAGGCCGAGCGCCGCGGAACGCTTGATCAGATCGCGGCGGCCGACGCCCTTGCCGTCGTTCTCGGCGGAAGTGGATCCCATGCTCAAGTCCTCGCCTTCTCCAGGACTCAGGCGGTGAACCGGATCCTCCCCGGCACCGCGATCGGGTCACGCTGGGTCGTGCAGGAAATGCGGGTACTGCTGTACGGACACTGCTGTTCGGGCGCTCTGGCGGTTCCTCTTCGCGATTCCCCCGGATCCCCCCGATGGGCGACAGGTATAGTCCACTTTCCGTCGGCTGAGCAAGATCGAATGCAAGGTTGGCGGTACGTCTTTTCCGAGTTGAGACCTCCCGGAAATATGAACGGCCTGTGTCTCACTTGCCGGAAGAATCCCCTCCATAAGCCTCGAACGCCACAAGCAACACCCTTGACATCACATGTCACTTGACCGCTACTGGTCCTTGCGCAGTTGAGTTGACAACGTTGTCCCCAGCGCAGGGAGGGTGGCCAGGGCATGCAGTACAGAGTTCGGCACAGATGGGGTCCGGCGGTCGTGATGACGACCGCCTTCGCCGTGGCGGTGGGTTCGCAGGGGGCGGCCGTCGCGCTGCCCGGGGCGCCCGCCAAGGCCGACCGGGAGTTCAGCTCCTCGTTCGAGGCGGACGATCCGGCTCCGGACTGGCTCAACACCGTGGACACGGGCCGGGACGGCAAGAAGCGGGCCTCGGGCGTCGACGGCGGATTCAGCACCGGCATACCGGGCAGCGTCACCGACCACGTCACCGAGGTGCGGGCGAGCGCGGAGAACGCGGGCGGCGGTGAGGTCAAGGAGAACCTCGTCGACGGTGAACCGACCACCAAGTGGCTGACCTTCGAGAAGACCGGCTGGGTCGAGTTCGACCTGGACGAGCCGGCGAAGATCGCGAAGTACGCGCTCACCTCCGCCAACGACCACGACGAGCGCGACCCGGTCGACTGGACCCTCAAGGGCTCGGCGGACGGCGCCGACTGGCGGACGCTGGACACCCGTTCCGGGGAGTCCTTCGACGAGCGGTTCCAGACGACGACGTACGACCTGGCCGAGGCGGCCGAGTACCGACACTTCCGACTGGAGATCACGAAGAACAACGGGGCGGGCGACGCGCTCCAGCTCGCCGACGTGCACCTGGCCACCGCCGCCACCGAGACGCCGACCCCCGAGGACATGCTCTCGCTCGTCGACCGCGGCCCCAGCGGCTCGCCGACGGCGAAGGCGGGCGCCGGCTTCACCGGCAGGCACGCGCTGCGGTACGCGGGCCGGCACACCGCGGACGGCCGGGCCTACTCGTACAACAAGGTCTTCGACGTCGACGTGAAGGTCGACCGCCGCACGGAGCTGTCGTACAAGATCTTCCCGGCGATGGCCGACGGCGACCTCGACTACGACGCCACGAACGTCTCCGTCGACCTCGCCTTCACCGACGGCACCCACCTGAGCGACCTCAGGGCCACCGACCAGCACGGGTTCCCGCTGACGCCGCGCGGTCAGGGCGACGCCAAGATCCTCTACGTCAACCAGTGGAACAGCGTGAGGTCGGGGATCGGGTCGGTCGCGGCCGGCAAGACCGTCGACCGCATCCTGGTGGCGTACGACTCCCCCAAGGGCCCGGCGAAGTTCCGGGGCTGGCTGGACGACGTGGCCATCGAGCGGGCCGAGCCCGAGCGGCCGAAGGCCCACCTGTCGGACTACGCGCTGACCACCCGCGGTACCAACTCCACCGGCGGCTTCTCGCGCGGCAACAACATCCCGGCGACCGCCGTCCCGCACGGCTTCAACTTCTGGACGCCGGTGACCAACGCCGGGTCGCTGAGCTGGCTGTACGACTACGCGCGCGGCAACAACGCGGACAACCTGCCGACCCTGCAGGCGTTCAGCGCGAGCCACGAGCCGAGCCCCTGGATGGGCGACCGGCAGACCTTCCAGGTGATGCCGTCCGCGGCCTCCGGCACCCCGGACACCGGCCGTGACGCCCGCGAGCTGGCCTTCCGGCACGAGAACGAGACCGCCCGGCCGTACTACTACGGGGTGCGGTTCGAGAACGGTCTGAAGGCCGAGATGGCGCCGACCGACCACGCCGCGATGATGCGCTTCACCTACCCCGGTGACGACGCGAGCGTGATCTTCGACAACGTCAACGACCAGGCCGGCCTGACCCTGGACAAGGAGAACGGCACCTTCAGCGGCTACTCCGACGTCAAGTCGGGGCTGTCCACGGGCGCCACCCGCCTCTTCGTCCACGGCGAGTTCGACAGCAAGGTCACCGGCGGCGACGCCGGCGGCGTCAAGGGCCACCTGCGCTTCGACGCGGGCCGGGACCGCACCGTGACGCTGCGCATCGCCACCTCGCTGATCAGCGTCGAGCAGGCGAAGGACAACCTGCGCCAGGAACTCCCGGCACGCGCCTCCTTCGACAGGGTCAAGCGCGACGCCCAGAAGCAGTGGGACAAGATCCTCGGCAAGGTCGAGGTCGAGGGCGCCACGCAGGACCAGCTGACCACGCTGTACTCCAGCCTCTACCGGCTGTACCTGTACCCGAACGCGGGCCACGAGAAGGTCGACGGGACGTACAAGTACGCCTCCCCGTTCTCCAAGGCGGTCAAGGAGGACACCCCGACGGAGACCGGCGCCAAGATCGTCGACGGCAAGGTCTACGTCAACAACGGCTTCTGGGACACCTACCGGACCACCTGGCCCGCGTACTCCTTCCTGACCCCGTCCAAGGCCGGTGAACTGGTCGACGGCTTCGTGCAGCACTACAAGGACGGCGGCTGGACCTCCCGCTGGTCCTCCCCCGGCTACGCGGACCTGATGACCGGCACCTCCTCGGACGTGGCCTTCGCCGACGCCTACGTCAAGGGCGTCGACTTCGACGCGAAGGCGGCGTACGACGCGGCCGTCAAGAACGCCACCACCGTGCCCCCGTCCTCGGGCGTGGGCCGCAAGGGCATGGCGACCTCGCCGTTCCTCGGCTACACCAGCACCGCGACGCACGAGGGCCTGTCGTGGGCGCTGGAGGGCTACCTCAACGACTACGGCATCGCGAAGATGGGCGAGCAGCTCTACAAGGAGACGGGACAGAAGCGGTACAAGGAGGAGTCGGCGTACTTCCTCAACCGCGCCCAGGACTACGTCAACATGTTCGACGCGAAGGCCGGCTTCTTCCAGGGCAAGGACGCGGCGGGCAAGTGGCGCGTGGACTCCGAGAAGTACGACCCGCGCGTGTGGGGCCACGACTACACGGAGACCAACGGCTGGGGCTACGCCTTCACCGCCCCGCAGGACAGCCGGGGCCTGGCCAACCTCTACGGCGGCCGCCAGGGACTCGGTGACAAGCTCGACGAGTACCTGTCCACACCCGAGACGGCCTCCCCCGAGTTCGTCGGCTCCTACGGCGGGGTCATCCACGAGATGACCGAGGCGCGGGACGTCCGGATGGGCATGTACGGGCACTCCAACCAGGTCGCCCACCACGCCCTGTACATGTACGACGCGGCCGGGCAGCCGTACAAGACGCAGAAGAACGTCCGCGAGGTGCTCTCCCGCCTGTACACCGGCAGCGACATCGGCCAGGGCTACCACGGCGACGAGGACAACGGCGAGCAGTCGGCCTGGTTCCTCTTCTCCGCCCTCGGCTTCTACCCGCTGGTGATGGGCAGCGGCGAGTACGCCATCGGCTCCCCGCTGTTCACCAAGGCGACCGTCCACCTGGAGAACGGCCGCGAGCTGGTCGTCAAGGCGCCGAAGAACAGCATGAAGAACGTCTACGTGCAGGGTCTGAAGGTCAACGGCAAGCGGTGGAACTCCACTTCGCTCCCGCACTCGCTGATCGCGAAGGGCGGTGTCCTGGAGTTCGACATGGGCGCGAAGCCCTCCGCGTGGGGCACCGGCGCGAACGCCGCGCCGCCGTCGATCACGCAGGACGACGAGGTGCCGACCCCGCGCGCGGACGCCGTCGGGGGCGAGGGCGCCCTGTTCGACGACACGTCGGCGACGGAGGCGGCCGTGACCTCGCTCGACCTGCCGGTGTCCGGGAAGGGCGCCGAGGCGGTCCAGTACACCCTGACGTCGCCGGCCGACCGGACGAAGGCCCCGACGGGCTGGAAGCTCGAGGGCTCGGCCGACGGCACGACCTGGCGGACGCTGGACCAGCGCACGGGCGAGTCCTTCGCCTGGGACCGGCAGACGCGGGCGTTCTCGGTGAAGTCACCGGGCACGTACACGAAGTACCGGCTGGTCCTGGACGGCGAGCACACGCTGGCGGAGGTGGAACTGCTGGCGTGAGGGTGAGCGCGCGCCGAAGGTGAGCGCGGGATGACGACGCGGGGTACGCCGGGCGACTGGCGTACCCCGCAAAAGGTTGTACGGCCCACGTTGCGCTTGCATACCTGTTCTGTACCGCTCTCGTCCCCTGCCGTAAATCTGATTGACGTGTGAACGTCATGTGTAAGGATCACGAAGTACCCCGGGAACCTGCGGACTTACCCGTCCGCGATCCCTTCAGCATGACCAGATGGAGGACCCACGTGGCCAAAAGCTCCGGCCTGAACACGCGTCGCGCCCTGGCGCGTGCCACGGCTGCGGCGCTCACCGCCGCTCTGGTGGCGACCGGTGCGAGCACCGCCGTCGCCGCCGACGCGCCGGGACCGATCGCGTCCCGGCCGCACGTCGACGCGAAGACGTCGGACAAGTCGAAGTTCGGCGCGTCCGCGCTGCCCGGCGACGCGCAGATCAACCCGCTGTTCGGTGTGGACGGCAACGGCGACCTGTGGAGCTACTACCCCACCGGCGAGGGCGGTCTGGACTCCCGCCTGGACTCCGGGTACGGGTGGGCTTCGGCCCGCGCCATGACGCAGGTCGACCAGGACGACGACGGCTACTCGGACGGCCTCTGGCACGTCACCTCCGGCGGACAGCTCTACTACGCCCCCTGGAACACGGAGGACCACACCTTCGTCGGCAACGGCTGGAAGATCTACAACCAGGTGTTCTCGCCGGCGAACGTCGGTGGCGCCGCCGCCGACGACCTGCTCGCCCGGGACAGCTCCGGCGTGCTGTGGCTGTACCTCGGCTACGGCAACGGCAAGCTGACCCAGCGTTACAAGGTCGGCAGCGGGTGGAACGCGTACACCCACATCACCGGCAAGGGCGACCTGACCGGTGACGGCAAGGACGACATCGTCGCCAAGGACAAGTCCGGCGTGCTGTGGCTCTACAAGGGCACCGGCAACTACAAGGCGCCGTTCTCGTCCCGCGCCCGCATCGGTGGCGGCTGGAACACGTACAACAACATCGTGTCCGTCGGTGACATCGACATCGACGGCATCACGGACCTGGTCGCCCGCAACAAGAGCGGGGCCCTGTACCTGTACAAGGGCACCGGCAACGGCGCCAAGCCGCTCAGCTCGCCGGTGAAGATCGGCGCCGGCGGCTGGAACACGTACCGCCTGCTCTTCTGAGGCACCCCGTGCCTTCGCTGAAGGCATGAACGAGGGCCGCACCCCCGGTGATCCGGGGGTGCGGCCCTCAGTCGTCGTGCGGTGGAACCTACTTGCGGATCAGGCTGCGCAGCACGTACTGCAGGATGCCGCCGTTGCGGTAGTAGTCCGCCTCACCGGGGGTGTCGATGCGGACGACCGCGTCGAACTCGACACCGGTGTCGGTGGTGACCTTCACCGTGCGCGGGGTGGTGCCCTCGTTCAGCTCGGTCACGCCGGAGACGGAGAAGGACTCCTCGCCGGTCAGGCCGAGGGAGGCCGCGGTCTGGCCCTCCGGGAACTGGAGCGGCAGGACGCCCATGCCGATGAGGTTCGAGCGGTGGATGCGCTCGTAGGACTCGGCGATGACGGCCTTGACGCCGAGGAGCGCGGTGCCCTTGGCGGCCCAGTCGCGGGACGAGCCGGAACCGTACTCCTTGCCGGCCAGGACGACGAGCGGGATGCCCTGCTCGATGTAGTTGCGCGAGGCGTCGTAGATGAACGACACCGGACCGCCGTCCTGGGTGAAGTCGCGGGTGTAGCCGCCCTCGGTGCCCGGCGCGATCTGGTTGCGCAGGCGGATGTTGGCGAAGGTGCCGCGGATCATGATCTCGTGGTTGCCGCGACGCGAGCCGTAGCTGTTGAAGTCGCGGCGCTCGACGCCGTGCTCCGTCAGGTACTTGCCGGCCGGGGTGTCGGCCTTGATCGCGCCGGCCGGGGAGATGTGGTCGGTGGTGACCGAGTCGCCCAGCTTGGCGAGCACGCGGGCACCGGAGATGTCCTCGACCGGGGCCGGCTCCATGCCCATGCCCTCGAAGTACGGGGGCTTGCGCACGTAGGTGGACTCGCCGTCCCACTCGAAGGTGTCGCCGGTGGGGATGGACAGCGCCTGCCACTGGGCGTCGCCCGCGAAGACGTCGCTGTAGGACTTGGCGAACATGTCCTCGCCGATGGCGTTGGCGACGACGTCGTTGACCTCGGCCTCGGAGGGCCAGATGTCCTTCAGGTAGACGGGGTTGCCGTCCTGGTCGGCGCCCAGGGCGTCCTTGGTGATGTCCACCTTCATGGAGCCCGCGAGGGCGTAGGCGACCACCAGCGGCGGGGACGCCAGGTAGTTCATCTTGACGTCGGGGTTGATCCGGCCCTCGAAGTTGCGGTTGCCGGAGAGCACCGAGGTGACGGCGAGGTCGTGGTCGTTGACGGCCTTGGAGACCTCGTCCGGCAGCGGGCCGGAGTTGCCGATGCAGGTGGTGCAGCCGTAGCCGACGAGGTTGAAGCCGACCTTGTCGAGGTAGGGGGTCAGGCCCGCCTTCTCGAAGTAGTCGGTGACGACCTTGGAGCCCGGGGCGAGGGTGGTCTTGACCCACGGCTTGCGGGTCAGGCCCTTCTCGACCGCCTTCTTGGCCACCAGGGCGGCGGCGACCATGACGTACGGGTTGGAGGTGTTGGTGCAGGAGGTGATGGCCGCGACCGTCACCGCACCGTGGTCCAGCTCGTAGGTCGTGCCGTCGGGGGCGGTGACCGGGACCGGGTTGGACGGCACGCCGTTGGTGACGGCGGGGGCGTCGGAGGCCGGGAAGGACTCCTGGCCCGCCTCGTCCACGCTGTCGACGTAGTTGCGCACGTCCTGCTTGAACTGCTCGGCGGCGTTCGCGAGGACGATGCGGTCCTGCGGGCGCTTCGGGCCGGCGATGGAGGGGACGACCGTGGAGAGGTCCAGCTCCAGCTTCTCGGAGAAGTCCGGCTCGGCCTTCGGGTCCAGCCAGAGGCCCTGCTGCTTGGCGTACGCCTCGACGAGCGCGACCTGCTGGTCGGAGCGGCCGGTCAGACGCATGTAGTTCAGCGTCTCGTCGTCGATCGGGAAGATCGCGGCGGTGGAGCCGAACTCCGGCGACATGTTGCCGATGGTGGCGCGGTTGGCGAGGCTCGTGGCCGCCACACCCTCGCCGTAGAACTCGACGAACTTGCCGACGACGCCGTGCTTGCGCAGCATCTCGGTGATCGTGAGGACCAGGTCGGTGGCGGTGGTGCCGGGGGTCAGCTCACCGGTGAGCTTGAAGCCGACGACGCGCGGGATCAGCATGGAGACCGGCTGGCCGAGCATCGCGGCCTCGGCCTCGATGCCGCCGACGCCCCAGCCGAGGACGCCGAGGCCGTTGACCATGGTGGTGTGCGAGTCGGTGCCGACCAGGGTGTCGGGGTAGGCCTTGCCGTCACGGGTCATGACGACGCGGGCCAGGTGCTCGATGTTCACCTGGTGGACGATGCCGGTGCCCGGGGGGACGACCTTGAAGTCGTCGAAGGCGGTCTGGCCCCAGCGCAGGAACTGGTAGCGCTCCTTGTTGCGGCCGTACTCCAGGTCGACGTTCTGCTGGAAGGCGTCGTTGGTGCCGAACTTGTCGGCGATGACCGAGTGGTCGATGACCATCTCGGCCGGGGAGAGCGGGTTGATCTTGTTCGGGTCGCCGCCCAGCTCCTTGACGGCCTCACGCATGGTGGCGAGGTCGACCACGCAGGGCACGCCCGTGAAGTCCTGCATGATCACGCGGGCGGGCGTGAACTGGATCTCCTGGGACGGCTGGGCCTGCGAGTCCCATCCGCCGAGGGCGCGGATGTGGTCGGCGGTGATGTTCGCGCCGTCCTCGGTGCGGAGCAGGTTCTCCAGCAGGACCTTCAGGCTGTAGGGAAGGCGCGCGGAGCCCTCGACCTTGTCCAGCCGGAAGATCTCGTACGACTCGTCGCCCACCTGCAGCGTGCTGCGGGCGTCGAAGCTGTTCGCCGACACGACAGTCTCCTTCATTTATGTGCGCGTACCACCGCATCCTGCCGCCACGCCACCCTGGCCAATCCGCTAAGGTAAGGCTAAGTTAGGTAACCCTTACCAGGGTGGCGACCGCGGTACGCCTCGGCAGATATCTCGATGTCGAGATAACTCTAGTACATGGGGGCGGCCGGGTCATGCCCGGGCGCGGTGTGGCGTGCGCCCCACCCGGGTGACCCCGGCGGCCATCTCTACGCCGAACCGGGGTATCCGACTTGCGCCGGAACCCCCGGCACTACTCGGAAGGGGGCAAGATGCCGCTCACGTTCCGCAAGAGCTTCCGGATCCTCCCCGGAGTGCGGCTGAACATCAACAAGCGCTCGTGGTCCATCACGACCGGTGGCAAGAACGGTCCGCGCCACACCCGCAGCAGCACCGGACGTCGTACGACATCGATGGATTTGCCCGGGCCTTTCGGATGGCGCCGCACGACGACCAGCAAGCGGCGCTGAGCCCGGCGTCGACACCCCGTCACCCGGACGGACCCCCCGAGAGGCGCGATCTCATATCTGAGATAGCCTCAAGCTCATGGCAGACGACTACCTCGTACGCATCGGCAAGCTCATCCGTGACGCCCGGCAGCACCGCGGCTGGACCCAGTCACAGCTTGCGGAGGCGCTCAACACCAGTCAGAGCGCCGTCAACCGCATCGAGCGCGGCAACCAGAACATCAGCCTTGAGATGATCGCCCGAATCGGTGAAGCGCTGGACAGCGAGATCGTCTCTCTGGGTTACTCGGGCCCGATGCACCTGCGTGTGGTCGGCGGCCGGCGCCTCTCGGGGGCCATCGACGTCAAGACCAGCAAGAACGCCTGCGTGGCCCTGCTGTGCGCCTCGCTGCTCAACAAGGGGCGCACGGTGCTGCGCCGGGTCGCCCGGATCGAGGAGGTCTACCGCCTCCTGGAGGTCCTCAACTCCATCGGCGTGCGCACCCGCTGGATCAACGACGGCA
Source organism: Streptomyces sp. NPDC047853 (assembly GCF_043204535.1). Classification (NCBI taxonomy): domain Bacteria; kingdom Bacillati; phylum Actinomycetota; class Actinomycetes; order Kitasatosporales; family Streptomycetaceae; genus Streptomyces; species Streptomyces sp. NPDC047853. The sequence goes on from NZ_JBIDCI010000012.1 coordinate 161,209, forward strand.
CCGACCTGGAGATCGTGCCGCCGAGCGAGCTGAACATGGAGGCCATCGACGCCGAGGCGGCCGTCCGCACCCGCTCCATCATCATGTTCCTCGGCCCGCTGCTGCACCGCATGGACCGCTTCCGGCTGCCCTACGCCGGCGGCTGCGACCTCGGCACCCGGACCATCGAGCCGCACATGATCGCGCTGCGCCGCTTCGGCCTGGACGTCGCCGCGACGGAGGGCCACTACCACGCGGTCGTGGACCGCCAGGTGCGCCCGGACCGCCCGATCGTGCTGACCGAGCGCGGCGACACGGTCACCGAGAACGCGCTCCTCGCCGCCGCCCGCCACGACGGCGTCACCGTCATCCGCAACGCCTCCTCCAACTACATGGTCCAGGACCTCTGCTTCTTCCTGGAGGCCCTCGGCGTCCGCGTCGAAGGCATCGGCACCACCACCCTCACCGTGCACGGCATGCCGGTCATCGACGCCGACGTCGACTACTCCCCCTCCGAGGACCCGGTGGAGGCGATGAGCCTGCTCGCCGCCGCCGTGGTCACGGAGTCGGAGCTGACGGTCCGCCGGGTCCCGATCGAGTTCCTGGAGATCGAGCTGGCGGTCCTGGAGGAGATGGGCCTGGACAACGACCGCACGCCGGAGTACTTCGCCGACAACGGCCGTACCCGCCTGGTGGACCTGACCGTGCGCCCCTCCAAACTCGAAGCGCCGATCGACAAGATCCACCCCATGCCCTTCCCGGGCCTGAACATCGACAACGTCCCCTTCTTCGCGGCCATCGCGGCCTCGGCGCAGGGCCAGACCCTCATCCACGACTGGGTCTACGACAACCGCGCCATCTACCTGACCGACCTCAACCGCCTCGGCGGCCGCCTCCAGCTCCTGGACCCCCACCGCGTCCTGGTCGAGGGCCCCACCCGCTGGCGCGCCGCCGAGATGATGTGCCCGCCGGCCCTGCGCCCCGCCGTGGTCGTCCTGCTGGCCATGATGGCCGCCGAGGGCACGTCGGTGCTGCGCAACGTGTACGTCATCAACCGCGGCTACGAGGACCTGGCGGAGCGGCTGAACTCGATCGGGGCGCAGATCGAGATCTTCCGGGACATCTGAGCCCGAGTAGGGCACGGCGTGCGACGCAGGCGGGGCCGGAGGGACGTGTCGTCCCTCCGGCCCCGCCGTGCTGCCTGAGCCCCGCCGGCCTCCGCGTGGGACCGGTCGTCCCTGGGGCTCAGGCGGTCGGTGGGTCCGCCGGTCAGTAGGCGGAGTCGACGTTGTCCATGGAGCCGTACTTGTCGGCCGCGTAGTTGCAGGCGGCGACGATGTTGGCGACCGGGTCGGTGATGGAGTCCTTCGTGCCCTTGACGTGGAAGGCGTCGAACGTGGGCTGGATCGTCTGGAGCAGGCCCTTGGAGGGGATGCCGTTCTGGGCGTTGACGTCCCAGTTGTTCTGCGCGTTCGGGTTGCCGGACGACTCGCGCATGATGTTGCGGTGCACGCCCTCGTAGGTGCCCGGGATGTTCTTGGCGTGCATGACGTCCAGGGCGGTGCGGATCCAGCCGTCGAGGTCGTCCCCGTGCTTCTTCTCGCCGGCCTTGACGATGGCCGCGATCTTGTCGGTCTGGGCCTGGGTCTGCGCGGTGGAGGCCTTGGCCGGCTCGGCGGCGTGCGCCGGGCTCGGGACGAGGGTGAGGCTGACGGCGGCGGCGCCCGCGGCGGCGAGGGAGGCCACGGCGGACTTGCGGACGTGGGGGCGGCGCATGAGGGCGTGCATGGGTGTACCTCTCCATTCGGGAACGTGATGGGGAGGCCGACGGGGGGTCGGCGACGCGGTGTCCGCGTGGGACGCGTCTTCGCGTCATCAGGGCCGGTGTCTGGATCCCGGACGGGTTTTCCCGTCCCGGTCCGGCGCTCGGCTCCCCGGTACGCCGAACAGACTGCGGAACGTTCGGGCGCCGCGACAAGTGTGTGACCTACTACGCCGCTTCGCAGACCGTCCGCGTGACCGCCCGGACGGCCGGCGACCACGTGGGCGAGCGGCCGTCGGGCGTCTACTAACCCCGGCCCTGTGTGACGTGAGCCCTGTGCGCGCCCTCACAGAGCCGGTCACCCGACGGTCGCTCCTCGTCACCCTGCGGAAGCAGGTGCCTCACTCCATGAAACGGAACAGTCACCTTTCGGGGACGAAGAACGAAGGACGAATGGGCCGCCACGACCACGTCACCGGTCGCCCCGCCGCCCCGGCGCTCACTTCGGGCAGAGCGGGCGGGACTCGGGTCCCGGGGGTACGGCCTCGCGCCACCGGGCGGTGGTGAACGCGCCGCCCGCCCATCCGCACAGTGACCGGACCGGGTCCACCGTCACGTCGACGTTCCACCGCTGTGCCGTGCCGTCCTGGGCCCAGCTGATCAGCGTCCTACCGTCAGGGGGGAACGCCACACCGGCGACGCCCGCGGCGTGACCTTCCAGCGGATCGCCGATCTGGCGCTCGGTGGCGACGTCCCAGAGGCGGACGGTGTGGTCGTTGCCCCCGGTGGCGAGGGTGCTTCCGTCGGGGCTGAAGACCACGGACGTGACACCGCCGCGGTGGCCCCGCAGTGGGGTCCCGATCCGTTCGTGCGTGGCCGCGTCCCAGAGCCGGACGGTGTCGTCGCGGCTCGCGGTGGCGAGCGTGGTGCCGTCCGGGCTCCAGGCCACCGCCGTGATCTGCGCGGTGTGATCGATCGGCGTCTCGTCGATGCGGTGGTGCGTGACCATGTTCCAGAACGCCACGGTGTTGTCCTCCGTGACGGTGGCGAGGACCCGGCCGTCCGGGCTCCACGCGAAGCTGTCGGACCGGGCACCCAGTGTGGTGCTGGTGGGAGGCCGCGCTGACAGGTCCCACACGCGGACGGAGTCCGGACCGCCGCTCACGAGGGTCCTGCCCTTCGGGCCGAAGGCCAGCGCACCGACGTCGCCTGTGTCCAGCAGCGGTTCGCCGAGGGGGCGGCGGGTGGTGACGTCCCAGAGTCGTAGCCCGTCGGACCCGATCGCGAGGACCGCGCTGTCGGCGCGGAACGCGAGGCCGGGGTCGAGCTCGTCGGCATCGCGGACCAGTGGATCGTCGCCCCGGCGTCGCGTGGCGACGTTCCAGAGGCTCACGGTCTCCTCGGGGTCGGCGACGGCCAGGGTCCGACCGTCCGGGCTGAGCGCTGCGTTGCCCTGTCCCCCTGTGTCGATCGGTGCTGCGGCCCGACGCAGCGTACGGATGTCCCAGAGGCGGACCGCGGTGTCCTCGCTCGAACTGGCCAGGACCGATCCGTCCGGGCTGAAGGCGACGGCCCGGGCCGTGGTGGTGTGGCCGATGAGCGGGCCGCCCACCTGGGCGCGCCGCCGGAGATCCCAGAGTCGCACTCCGCCGTCCTCGTAGGCGGCGGCGAGCACGGTGCTGTCGGGGCTGAAGGTGATCGATCTGATCCCCGTGGAAGGGGAGGCGATCGGCTCTCCGATCGGGGTCTGCGTCGACATGTCCCACCACCGGAGGCCGCCGTCGATGTCAGCCGTGGCGAAGGTCTCACCGTCGGGGCTGAAGGAGAGTGACGTGACGACCTCGCCGGGGTGCCTCGACGCTCCCGCGACCGGTGCGCGCGAGTCGGTGTCCCAGAGCTGCACTCCGCCCCGGTCAGCGCTGGAGCCCACACGAGTGCCGTCGGAGTTCACGGCGAGGAAGTGTCCCGCGCTGTCGAGCGGCTGACCGATCTGGCGGCGGGTCGCCAGGTCCCACACCCGTAGCGTCCCCAGCCCGACGGTGACGAGTGTTCTGCCGTCGTGACGGAAGGCGACTGAATGGACCGCCCCGGAGCGGGCGTTGAGGGGGGCGCCGATCTGCGTGCCGCCGGAGACGTCCCAGAGCCGGACGGTGCCGTCGAATCCCGAGCTGGCGAGTGTCCTGCCGTCCGGCGCGAAGGCGATCGACGTGATGCCCTGGTGGTGCCCGATGAGGGGGCGCCCCGTCGTCCGTTGTGTCCGGGTCCGCCAGAGTCTCACCACCCCGTCGCCACCGCCGGAGGCCACGGTCCTGCCGTCAGGGCTGAAGGCCACCGCGTCCACGGGCACCGAGTGGGAGAGCACTCCGGACGCCGGATCGACCGATGCGTGCAGGACCGCGAAACGGGTCTGTGGAGAAGGGTCGATACGCCACGCGGCCAAGGCCTTCAACCGGGCGGCGAACGGGTCCCGGCCGGTGAGCGACGAGCTCTGGTTGACGAGTTGCTGGACGACGGCCTGGTCGCGCTGCCGGGTGGCCTCGGCACGCGAGAGGACCGCGACCACCGACAAGGTGCTCGCGATCAGCGTCAGACAGCCCAACACGGCGGCGACGATCCTCGCCGTCCGCAGGTTGCGCCGGGTGTCGCGCAAGCCTTCCGACCGGAGTTCGTCCTCGGAGAGGCCGCGCACGACGGACGCGACACCGAAGGCGACTCCGTCGACATCGGGAGCGAAGCCCGCGCCACCGTGGGGGCGCAGGTCCACGGTCTTCCAGACGGGTTGCTGCTGGAACTTCCCCGCCAGCCGGGCCGGTAGCGCCGTCGACAGTTCAGGATCCCAGTCGCCCTGCCGCTCGTCCCACACCAGTTGCCCGGCCGTGACGACGAGCAGGATGGTGTGTACCGACTTGTGCTCCAACCACCAGGCGATCTCGCGGTCGACCCACACCGACGCCCTCGCCTCCGGTGACGCCAGGACCACGAGCCAGTCGGAGCGGGCGAGACCGGCCTCGATCTTGCCCCACAGCTCCGGCCCGATCGACACACCCGTCTTGTCGAGGAAGACCCTGATGCGCGGTGGCTTGTACCAGGGCCGGGACTGCTTCTCGATCTCGTGCCGCAGCCGAGGCAGCCATCGTCGGTCGCGCTCACCGCTGTAGGACAGGAAGACGCCGTACCCCAGCTCGGCTCTGACCGGTCCGCGGCCGGCCACGGCGGAGCGCAGCCGGGCGGACACCGATCCGAGCCTCCGCTCACGAGGCGACCAGGGCGTCCGCATCAACCGGTCGGCAGGTAGTCGCGACCGTCCCAGCGCAGGGTCACCTTCGAGGTCGCGCCCTCGGCGCAGGAGGGATCGCACCCCTTGATGGAATGGACGATCGCGTATTGGCCGTCCTCTCCGGGGCCGACCGGCCTCGCGTGGTAGAAGGCGAATCTGCCGCCGCTGTAGTGGTCACCCGCGCTGCTCCAGCCGATGTCGGCGAACCCGTCCGCGGTGGGCACGAGCACCAGCACCCCGTCGTAGCGCCCGGGGTTGTAGGTCACGAAGACGTTCCTGGTCGAGTCGGTCGCCGGGGCGGCGAAACGCAACGCGCCCTCCATGGTCCAGTTGGCGTCCACCTCGGCCGGGGCCAGCGTGCGTCCGTCGTGGGTGACGGCCGTGACGCATCCGGCCGGCTGCTCGGAGGCGGGCCGCCGGACCAGGAACACGCGGACCGGTCCGAGGTCCGGATGCCGGATGTCCCGATGGTCGAGCGTCCTTCCGGTACACCCGGCGTCGGGCGGTGAACTCGGCGGGAACGAGGCGCCCGTAGGAGCCGACACGGTCGCCTTGCCCTCGTTCGCCCCGCTCCGGTCCGGCCCGCTCCGGTCCGGTCCGGCCGCATCGGAGCAACCGGCGACGAGCGTCGCCGCCAGGGCCGACATCAGCAGTGCGGCCCGAGCCGCGGCCGAGCCGCGCCGGAACACCCGTCGACGTGAACAGGGCACTGGACTGGGCGACATGTCGTTTCCTCTGCTTCGAGGCTGCTGCGAGGCGAGACCGGTCATGGCTGGGCAGACCCGGAATCCTATCGCGCGCCTACGCACAGTGAAGGCCCAATGACCAATCCGTGAGTGCGAGGCTCTCCCACTGCGGCGGCCGCGGGCCGTCCCGGTCCCCGGTCCCCGGTCCCGGCCGGACAGTGCCCGTTCACCGTCGGCGCGGCTCCGCATTGGGCGGCGGAACAGATCTGCGCTCGAGGCGTACGGGAGTACGCGGCCGTCTGATTGACTCCGCGCCCACCCCCACACCCGTACGCGCCCCTTCGTGGGGTGCCGGAGCAACGTGAGCGGAGCCGCACACATGTCCTTGGGACCGCAGCCCTGGCACGGGCCGCCTCACCATGACGAGCCCTCAGCCGGCGTACCGGGCCCGGCGGAACACGAGCGACGGGACGCCGAGGAGGCGGCACGACTCGCCGTCGGGCTGCGGCTCGGCCTCCGGATCGCCGTCGTCTGGCTGCTCTACGTGGTGCCCGCCGCCCTCGCACCCGCCGCGTACGGCACACGGGTCGTGGGACCGCTGAGCCTCGGCGTGCTCCTCGCCCTGGTGCCGTTCGCCGTCGGTGTGCACGCACTGATGGTGTACGGGCGGCGGATCGACCGGCTCCAGCCGCAGCAGGACGCGCGGAGGTGGTCATGACCACGCTCCTCGACCCCTCGTCCCGGTCCCTGGTCTTCGCCGTGTTCTGCGTGTTCGTCGTGATCTGCCTGATGCTGTGCGTCGTCACCGGCGCCGACGAGGACGACCGGGCCCTCGTACGGTCCGACAGCCGTCGGCTGCGCTCCTGGCAGCAGGGCATCGCGATGGGCGGCGACACCACCACGGTCGCGACGGTCACCGTACTGGTGGGCATGGTCGCCACCTTCGGCTTCGACGGCCTCGGCGTCATGCTGGGCAGCCTGATCGGGGTGCTGCTGCTCCTTGTGCTGATCATCGAGCCGCTGCGCAGGCACGCCTCGTCGACCCCCGCGGACATGCTGGACGCGCGCGGCAGCGGCGGGCCCGCCGTCCGCGTCTCGTGGGGTGCGGTGACCCTGCTCGTCTGCTTCCCGCTGCTGGTCGTGCAGTTGGTGGTGGTCGGCAACGTGGCCGCCGCGCTGATCGGGCAGCCGGGTGTGCGGACCGGCTGCGTCGTGGTGATCGGCTGCGTGATGACGGCGCTGGCCGTCAGCGGCGGGATCCGGGGCACCGGCGTGGTCATGATCGCGAAGTCGGTGGTCACGCTGCCCGTGCTGGTGATCGCCGCCGTGCTCGTGCTCCACCGCTTCGGCGGGGACCCCGGGCGGCTGCTCGACGCCGCCGCGCACGGCTCGGGGACGGGTGAGGCCTTCCTGCGGCCGGGCGGCTACACCGGCGACGGATGGGTGGGCGCCGTGAACCGGATCGGCCAGACCTTCGGCATGTCGATGGCCACGCTGGCGATGCCCGCCGTGCTGATGCGGGCCATCGCCACGAAGAGCCCCCGGGGCGCCCGGACCGTCGGCCGCTGGATGCTCGGCGAACTCACCCTGCTGTACGGCGCGCTCGCCGTCGTCGGCATCGGGGCGGCGGCCCTGGTCGGCGGGGCGCTGCGCGAGGCCGGGCCGGCGGCTCAGACGTTCACGCCGCTGCTGCTCGGGCGGGCGCTCGACAGCGGGGGCATCCTGGTCGCGGCCCTGGCCTGCGTTCTCTTCCTCACCGCGCTGGCGGCCGTGGTGGATGTGACGCTCGCCGCCGGCCTCGCCCTGGGCCGGGACGTGCTGGGCGCGTCCGGCAGACGGACGGCGGGACTGGCGGACGGTGCCGCGTCACGGGGCTCCGCGGCCCTGACGGGGGCGGTGGCCACGCTGATGGCGGTCGTCGCCGCCGACTGGAATTTGGTGGTCGTCTCGACGCTCTGGCTCGCCGTCTGCGGCGCCGCCCTCGCGCCCGTGCTGCTGTACGCCCTGTACTGGCCCGGGTTCACGGCCCGTGGCGCGCTGTGGTGCCTGTGGGGGGCGACGGCGCTGAGCGTCGCGGCGCTCGCACTGTCGCCGTACACGTCCGGCACGCCCGAGTCGATCTTCCCGGGTCTCGACTTCCGGGTCTGGGACGTGACGATCCCGGGCCTGCTGACGGTGCCCGCCGGATTCCTGCTCGGCTGGCTGGGCAGCGTCACCGATCCCGGCCGCTCGGCGGGCGGCGTACCGGGCTCCGAGCGCCGCGCCACACTGGACGCCGCCTGAACCGCCGGCCTGAACCGCCCGCGTGCCGCCCGCCGTCGGCTTCCGGTGGGCGGCACGGTGCCGTCACGGGGTCGGTCCGCACCGAGTCGAGCAGTCGCCCGCCGAGGGGTGACCGGGAAATCACCGGCCGGGCCGCGCGGGGCCGGTCCGGGCCGCGCCGGTCCGATCCGGTCCGGCGGGCATGCCGTCACGTCCCCGGGGCACGCGATGGACACGCCACACTTCGGGAGGGTCATCATGATGGTCGTCGGGATCGTCGCTGTCTGCGCCGTGCTGCTCGTACTCGCCTTTCTGGTACCGCGCCTGTCCCACCACCCCCAGCGCGGCACGCAGCGGACGCTCGGCGCCGGTTCACGTGCCGGGGGGAAGGCCCCCGGTGTCCTCGGCCGCGCCCTGAGCAAGCCGTTCCGCAGCAGTTCCAAGGCCGTCGGCCGCAGTGGCTCGGCCGGTCGGCGCGCCCGCGGCCGTATGCCGTTCTGACGCGCCGGGACCACCGGCCGGTGCGACCGGCCGAGACCGTACGTCGTCAACCGGCCGGGCCCGTACGCCTTTGGCCCTTCCGAGGGCCTGGGTACGGGCCCTTCGCCGTGGTCGGGCCCGGGCGGCGCCGGCGGCCACGGCGTGCGCCGCGTACCGGCCCGTTCAGTGGCCGCCGGTGAGCCGGCCGGCCAGGCGCCGGCGCATGTCGGCGCTGGGTGCGTCGAGGCCGGTGAGGGTGACCTTCTTGCCGCGTTGGGCGTACTTGGCCTCCACGGCGTCCAGCGCGGCGACGGAGGAGGCGTCCCAGACGCGGCTGCCGGACAGGTCGATGACGACGTCGTCGGGATCACCCTTGTAGTCGAAGCGGTGGACGAGGTCGTCGGACGAGGCGAAGAACAGCTCGCCGGTGACCGCGTAGACGACCTGCTTGCCCTCGGGGTCGACCACACCGGAGACGTCGGCCCTGTGGGCGACCCGCCTCGCGAAGATGATCATCGCGGTGACGGAGCCGACGACGACGCCCACGGCGAGGTTGTGGGTGGCCACCACGACGACCACCGTCGCCACCATGACGACGGTCTCGCCGAGCGGCATGCGCCTCAGGGTCGCCGGCCGGACGGAGTGCCAGTCGAAGGTGCCGACCGACACCATGACCATGACGGCGACGAGCGCGGCCATGGGGATGTCGGAGACGACCGGGCCGAAGACGATGCACAGCACCATCAGGAAGGCGCCGGCCAGGAAGGTGGACAGCCGGGTCCGGGCGCCGGACACCTTCACGTTGATCATCGTCTGGCCGATCATGGCGCAGCCGCCCATGCCGCCGAAGAAGCCGGTGACGATGTTGGCGACGCCCTGACCGATGGACTCACGGGTCTTGTTCGAGAAGGTGTCGGTGATGTCGTCGACCAGTTTGGCCGTCATCAGCGACTCCATCAGGCCCACCAGCGCCATGGCGAGGGCGTAGGGCGCGACGGTCGTCAGGGTGTCCACGGTGAAGGGGACGTCGGGCAGCCCGGGGACGGGCAGGGAGGAGGGCAGTTCTCCCTTGTCCCCGACCGTCGGGACCGCGATGCCGGCCGCGACGGTGATCACGGTCAGCACGACGATGGAGACCAGCGGCGCCGGGAGCACCTTGGTGACCTTGGGGAAGAACACCATCAGGGCCAGGCCTCCCGCGAGGAGCGGGTACACGGCCCACGGCACGTCGTGCATCTCCGGCACCTGCGCCGTGAAGATCAGGATGGCCAGCGCGTTGACGAAGCCGACCATCACCGAGCGGGGCACGAACCGCATCAGCTTGGCCACGCCGAGTGCTCCGAGGATCACCTGGAACACGCCGGCCAGGATGACGGCGGCGACCAGGTACCCCAGTCCGTGCTCGCGGTTGAGCGGGGCGATGACGAGGGCGACCGCGCCGGTGGCGGCGGAGATCATCGCCTTGCGGCCGCCCACCACGGAGATGACGACCGCCATGGTGAAGGAGGCGAAGAGCCCGATGCCGGGGTCGACACCGGCGATGATCGAGAAGGAGATGGCCTCCGGTATGAGCGCCAGGGCCACGACCAGGCCGGCCAGCACCTCGGTGCGCAGGATCCTCGGGGAGGCGAGCCAGTCGGGCTTGGTCATGCGCGGCCGGGGAGCTGCGGACAGCGGTGAGGACATGCAACCGTTCCTGTTCGGGCGCAGGCGTCCCTGCCACTGGACACGCACGCGCGGTGTTTGGTGAGCCCGCGGGAGTGCGGCTCCCCCGGCGGCCCGGCCGCCTCGCGGGGGGCCTCGCCGGGCAGGGCGGCGACCCTCTGGTCGCCGGTCGGGCGTCATTGCCCGGAAGTCGCGGAAGTCTACCTTGACCCGAGGTGAGGGCGGGGCACCCCGTACGGCACCGGTCTTCGTACTGCATGACATTCGAGCCGGTGTGAATTCGAGATTGGGTAAGTATCGCAGAAATCGTTCACTCGACTGCCGCGCATCCGACGGAGTAGGCAGACGTTACTTCGGATATGACAGAGGAATACGGGGAATTGGTGACGCTTGGGCCATACGTTTACCGGCCCGGCAGAGATCACTGCCCGTCACCGAGTGAGGGAACTCTGACCAGAGGCGGGCTTCCCGTGCCACTCCGGGTGACCGAGCCCGTGCTCCAGCGCTTCCTGGACGTCATGACCGAGCTGGAGGCCGGCCTCGCGGAGCGGTGGCGCCGGTCCCAGGGAACCCGCACCTCCACCGCGTCGGAGTGACCGGGGGCGTCATGCACGAGGAACAGATGCACCATCACATGGCGTACGGGGAAGGCTCGTTCCGCTCCTCCGGCACCGGCCGGCACCGCGCGCCGGAGGGGCCGCCGCAGGAGGCGCTGGTCCCGCCGGAACCCGGCTGGGACCCGGCCGAGGAGCTCGCGTTCCTGCTCCAGGACGCGATGGACCAGCAGGCCACCGTCATTCAGGGGACGGCGGACACGTCGGTGATCACCCCCGTGCCGGGTACGCCGCTGGGCAATCTGCAGGAAATCACGGCCGAACTTCCGCCGCTGCGGGAATTCCCCACGAGCCACCGCCGTATTCGCAGAAAAGTGAGCCGCCTGCGTGCCGCGAGTCTCTTCGTGGCGGCCCTCGCCGCGGTCATCGCGGCCTCCGTGAGTCTGTTCGGCGGCATGGTGGCCTACGAACCGCTGCGCCTGGCCGCCGTGACCCGCACCCGTGCCGGTGTCGTGTCGTGGTGGCCCCTGCTGGTCTACGGGCCCTGGCTGGTGGCGTCGCTGGCCGTGCTGCGGTCGGCGCTGCACCAGCGCCGCGCGGTCCACTCCTGGGCCGTGGTGCTGCTGTTCTCGGCGATCGCGATGCTGCTGTGCATCGCGCAGGCGCCCAGAACGCTCAGCGACGGCGCGGCGGCCGCCCTCCCGGGGCTGGCGTCGCTGGTGTGCTTCCAGCAGATCGTCCGTCAGATCACGCTCACCCGTCCGCCCCGGCGTGCGCTGCCGCGTCACCGTCAGCGCCCCGCGCCCTCACCGGAGGCCGGGGACGGGTCGGCGGAGGCGGCGGACCCGGACGCGGCGGGTCCGGAGGCGGTGTCCCTGCCGCACCAGCGGATGCGGCCCGCGCGCACGCCGAGGCCGGGCGGGGGGCCGGGGCGGCGGTCCTGACGGTCGCCGTGCGCACCACCCGGGCCCGGCCCCGCGCCCGGGTGGTGCGGGGCCGGTGGCGGTGAGGGTCAGCCCTCGACCAGCGTCACGTCCTGGCCATGCCGTGCGTGGAAGCTCGGCAGCGGCAGGATCCCCGTGGTGCGCAGTTCCATCAAGGTGGCCTCGACCCGGGCCGCGCCGGGCTCCAGCGCGTCCTGGGAGGGCGTGCCCGTGTTGATCCAGCGGTGTTCGAGGCCGTCGCACACCGCTCGGGTACCGCCGATGCCGTAGCGGACGGACGGGTCGCCCTGGCTCACGGAGGAGCTGACGAAGACGGGGCCGGTGCCGGCGGCGCAGCGGTAGGTCCCGGACAGGGTGACGCTGCCGTCCGCGGCGATACGGCCGGTCGGGTCGACGGTCACCGACTCCGTGACCTGGCGGGCGTCGTGGGTGGCCGCCGTGGCGGTGGGGACGGCCAGCAGCAGGGCGGCGCCGGCGGCGGCGGCGAGGGCCGCGGATCGTACGGGCATGGAGAACCTCCCGGTCGGACGGAATGGGGGGTTCCACTGGTACCCGGCGCACGGGCCGCCCGGAGTGACCGTCACCCGCTCGGTGGCGAGTCCGCGTCGGCCGTCGTGGAACCGTCGCCGGCTCGTCCGGGTCCTGTCACGCTCGGCGCCCGGGGGTTGGCGGCGCGGTGCGACCGGGCGCACGGTCGGTACGAGGGACGGTCCCGACGACGGGACGGTCCTCCGATGTGGAGGTGCGCCATGTGTACCCACCGGTCTTCCCGCTCCGCGGCCGACTCCCCCGCCGCGCGGGCCGGCGCCGCGCACGTCGTCGCCGCCCGTCCCGAGCAGGGCTGGACCCTGCTGTGCGACGGCTCGATCGTCTTCGACGACACCGGCGAGCTGCTGCCCGACGGGCGCGTGGTCGCACCGTGCCGGGTGCCCGCCGGGCGCCTGGCGATGGCCGCCTGAACCCGGCCCGGCCCCCGGCGCCCGCACCTGCCCGCACCTGCGCGCACCGCGGGGGGGCCTACGGCAGTACGGCGAACCCGTCGAGTTCCACCAGCGCCCGCTCGTCCCACAGACGTACGACCTGCACCACCGCCATCGCCGGGTAGTCGCGGCCCGCCAGCTCGCGCCAGACACGGCCGAGGTCGGCGGCGTGCGCGCGGTACGCGGCGACGTCGGTGGCGTAGACGGTGACCCGGGCGAGGTCGGCGGGGGTGCCGCCGGCCGCGCGCAGGGCGGTCAGGAGGTTGGCGAGGGCCTTCTCGAACTGGGCGGGAAGGGTGTCGCCGGTGACCTTGCCGCCGGCGTCGAGGGCGGTCTGCCCGGCCAGGAAGACGACGCGGGTGCCCGTGGTCGTGACGGCGTGGGAGAAGCCGGTCGGTGGGGAGAGTTCGGACGGGTTCACCCGTTCCACGGTCATGTCCCGGTCTCCTTCGTCGCGTTGACGGCGCGGTAGAGCTCCTTGGCGATGATGCCGCGCTGCACCTCGCTCGCGCCCTCGTAGACGCGGGGGGCGCGCACCTCGCGGTAGAGGTGTTCGAGCAGGTGCCCGCGGCGCAGGGCACGGGCGCCGTGCAGCTGGACGGCCTGGTCCACGACGTACTGGGCGGTCTCGGTGGCGAGGAGTTTCGCCATCGCGGCGCGCCGGGGGACGTCGGTGGCGCCCTCGTCGTACGCCGTCGCCGCGGCGTACACCATCAGCCGGGCCGCCTCGGTGCGCAGGGCCATCTCGGCGACCTGGTGGGAGACGGCCTGGAGGTCGCGCAGCTTGCCGCCGAAGGCGTCGCGGGAGCTGGTGTGCGCGAGGGTGGCGTCCAGGGCCGCCTGCGCCATGCCGACGGCGAAGGCGCCGACGCTGGGGCGGAACAGGTTGAGGGTGCCCATGGCGACCCGGAAGCCCCGGTCGGGTTCACCGATGACGTCGTCGGCGGTGACAGGAACGGCATCGAAGGCAAGGGCGCCGACGGGGTGCGGGGACAGCATGTCGAGCGGGGTGCCGGTCAGGCCGGGGCGGTCGGCCGGCACCAGGAAGGCGGTGACGCCTCGGGCGCCGGCGCCGGGCGTGGTGCGGGCGAAGACGGTGGAGAAGTCGGCCTCGGGGGCGTTGGAGATCCAGCACTTCTCCCCGGTGAGCCGCCAGCCCGAGCGGCCGTCGCGTTCCGCGTGCAGGCTGAGTGCCGCCGCGTCCGAGCCGGCGTCGGGCTCGCTGAGGGCGAAGGCGGCCACCGCGCTGCCGTCGGCGACGCGGGGCAGCCAGCGGGCCCGCTGGGCCTCGGTGCCGTGGGCGTGCACCGGGTGGGCGCCCAGGCCCTGGAGGGCGAGGGCGGTCTCCGCCTCCGTACAGGCCCGGGCGAGGGACTCCCGCATCAGGCACAGGTCGAGGGCGCCCGAGGTGAAGAGGCGCGACAGCAGGCCGAGGGTGCCGAGTTCGGTGACGAGGGCGCGGTTGACGCGGCCCGGTTCGCCCTTGTCGGCCAGCGGGCGCAGCCGCTCGGCGGCCAGGGCGCGCAGCTCGGCGCACCAGGCGAGTTGTGCCGGTTCGAGCGAGAATGCGGTCATCGCCGGTCCCTTCCCCTGCTCCCCTGCCCCACCGGGCCGCACCCGAGGTTATCGCGCACCGTTGACTGTCGTCACCAACACGATACGCTCGTTGCGCGAGCCCACCACGACAAAGGGGGCGAACCGCCATGGCAGACCCGCACCGCGCGGATCCGCACCGCTCGGCCCACGTCGACGCCTTCGCGCGCGAGCACCTGCCGCCCCCCGACCAGTGGCCCGAACTCCGCTTCGACCTGCCGGAACTGCGCTACCCCGCGCGGCTGAACTGCGCCGCCGAGCTGCTCACCGGCCCGCCCGCGGACCGCCCGGTCTTCCGCACGGCCTCCGGGGAGAGCTGGAGCTACGGGGTGCTGCGGGCCCGCGTCGACCGGCTCGCCCACCTCCTCACCGGCGAACTGGGCATCGTCCCCGGCAACCGGGTGCTCCTGCGCGGCCCCACCACCCCGTGGCTGGCCGCCTGTTGGCTGGCGGTGCTGAAGGCGGGGGCGGTGGCGGTCACCGTGCTGGCCCAGCAGCGCCCGCACGAACTGCGCGCGATCGGCGAGATCGCCCGGGTGCGGCACGCGCTGTGCGACGTCCGGGCCGTCGACGACCTCGCCAAGGCGGAGATCCCCGGGCTGCGGATCACGACGTACGGCGGGGACGCGCCCGACGACCTGCTGGCCCGCGCGGAGGGCGGGACGGCACCGGACACGCCGTACCCGGCCGTGGACACGGCGGCCGACGACGTGGCGCTGATCGCCTTCACCTCGGGCACGACCGGCCGCCCCAAGGGCTGCATGCACTTCCACCGTGACGTGCTGGCGGTCGCCGACACCTTCTCGCGGCACGTCCTGCGCCCCCGCGCGGAGGACGTCTTCGCGGGCAGTCCGCCGCTCGGCTTCACCTTCGGGCTCGGCGGGCTCGTGATCTTCCCGATGCGGGCCGGGGCCAGCGCCCTGTTGCTCGAACAGGCGGGTCCCCGGCAGCTGTTGCCCGCCGTCGCCGAGCACCGGGTGTCGGTGCTGTTCACCGCGCCGACCGCGTACCGCGCGATGCTCGACGAGCTGGACGGGTACGACGTGACCTGTCTGCGGCGGTGTGTCTCCGCGGGCGAGAACCTGCCCGCGGCCACCTGGCGGGCCTGGCACGAGCGCACCGGCCTGCGCATCATCAACGGCATCGGGGCCACCGAGCTGCTGCACATCTTCGTCTCCGCGGCCGACGGGGACATCAGGCCGGGTACGACGGGCGTGCCGGTGCCCGGGTGGCAGGCGCGCGTGCAGGACGAGGACGGCGTGCCGGTGCCCGACGGGGAGCCCGGACTGCTGGCGGTGCGGGGGCCGGTGGGCTGCCGCTACCTCGCCGATCCGCGCCAGCGGGAGTACGTGCGCGGCGGCTGGAACATCACCGGGGACACCTACGTCCGCCGGCCCGACGGGTACTTCCGGTACGTGGCACGCGCCGACGACATGATCATCTCCGCCGGGTACAACATCGCCGGGCCGGAGGTCGAGGACGCGCTGCTGCGGCACCCGGACGTCGTGGAGGCCGCGGTGGTGGGCCGGCCCGACGCGCACCGCGGGCAGGTCGTGGTGGCGCACGCGGTGCTGCGGGAGGGCGCCGAGCGGGACGCCGACGCGCTGCGCGCGTTCCTCAGGGCCGAGCTGGCGCCGTACAAGTGCCCGCGCGAGATCCTCTTCCCGGACGCGCTGCCGCGCACGGCGACCGGCAAGCTCCAGCGCTACCGGCTCCTCCCACCGCCCGGCCGTGCCCAGGGTGACCAGGAGTGATGCCGACGACATAAGATGATCAACGTGTCCGAGCAGCACGCGCAGCACGCCCCCAGGTCCCTGATCGTCACGCTCTACGGCGCCTACGGCCGTTCCCTGCCGGGTCCGGTGCCCGTCGCCGAGCTGATCCGGCTGCTGGCCGCGGTCGGGGTGGACGCTCCGTCCGTACGCTCGTCGGTGTCGCGGCTGAAGCGGCGCGGGCTGCTGCTGCCCGCCCGTACCGCACGGGGCGCGGCCGGGTACGAGCTGTCCGCCGAGGCCCGGCAACTGCTCGACGACGGCGACCGGCGCGTCTACGCCACGGCGCCCTACGAGGACGAGGGCTGGGTGCTGGCCGTGTTCTCCGTGCCGGAGTCGGAGCGTCAGAAGCGGCACGTGCTCCGCTCCCGCCTGGCCGGCCTGGGCTTCGGCACCGCGGCCCCCGGCGTGTGGATCGCCCCGGCCCGGCTGTACGAGGAGACCCGGCACGCGCTGGGCCGCCTGGGCCTCGACGCCTACGTGGACTTCTTCCGCGGCGCGCACCTCGGGTTCACGCCGACCGCCGAGGCGGTGGCCCGCTGGTGGGACCTGGGGGCGATCGCCAAGGAGCACGAGGCGTTCCTGGAGCGCCACGCGCGCGTGCTGCACGACTGGGAGCGCCGTACGGACACCCCGCCCGAGGAGGCGTACCGCGACTATCTCCTCGCCCTGGACTCCTGGCGCCACCTGCCGTACGCCGACCCGGGGCTGCCCGCCGGGCTGCTCCCCGCGGACTGGCCCGGCGCCCGTTCGGCGGCCGTCTTCCGGGCCCTGCACGAGCGGCTGCGCGACGCGGGCGCCCTCTACGTGACGCCGGAGCCCCCACACCGCCCCGAACAGTGACCCGTGTCACACTCCGCCGCGATCAGGGAACCCTCAGCCTCCTCCGACCCTCGTCGGCCTCGACTACGCACCGGCGACGCTGCACTACGGCGCGAGGAAGGGCGGCGAACTCGTCCGCGGCCTCGGCGACTGGCGGGAGAACATCCGCACCGGCACCGTCCAGCCCGGCCGTGCGCTGCCCGCCGACGACGCGATCCCCGAGCCGCTGCGGGCGGCGTCCGCGGCCCGTGGCTACACGTCCTGAGCTGCGCCGCGCAGCGTGAGCCGGGGTCTGGGCGCGTCGGTGCGCCCGGTCACCGGACGACGGCTGCCCGCCCGGTAGGGCGCGGGCCACACGACGCCCGGCCCCTCGTAGCCCTGCTCGGCCGCCGCGTGCAGCGTCCAGTGCGGGTCGTAGAGGTGGGGGCGGGCCAGGGCGCACAGGTCGGCGCGTCCGGCCAGGATCAGCGAGTTGACGTCGTCCCAGGAGGAGATCGCGCCGACGGCGATCACCGGGACGCCCGCCTCGTTGCGGACGCGGTCCGCGTAGGGCGTCTGGTACGACCGCCCGTACTCCGGCCGCTCCTCGGCCACCACCTGCCCCGTCGACACGTCGACGGCGTCGGCGCCGTGGGCCGCGAAGGCCCGGGCGATCGCCACGGCCTCCTCGCCGCCGATGCCGCCCTCGGCCCAGTCGGTCGCGGAGATCCGGACGGTCATCGGCCGCTCCTGCGGCCACACCCCGCGTACGGCGTCGAAGACCTCCAGCGGGAAGCGCAGCCGCTTCTCCGGTGATCCGCCGTAGGCGTCGGTGCGGTGGTTGGTGAGCGGGGAGAGGAAGCCGGAGAGCAGGTAGCCGTGGGCGCAGTGCAGTTCGAGCAGGTCGAAGCCGGCTCGGGCGGCCCGTGCGGCGGCGGCCGCGAACTGCTCCCTGATGTCGGTCAGCTGCGCCCGGGACAGGGCGCGCGGGATCTGACTGCCCGGCTTGTACGGCAGCGCGGACGGTGCCACCAGCGGCCAGTTGCCGTCCGGCAGCGGCTCGTCGATGCCCTCCCACATCAGCCGGGTGGAGCCCTTGCGCCCGCTGTGCCCGAGCTGCACGCCGATGGCGGTGCCGGGCGCCTGGGCGTGCACGAAGTCCGTGATCCGCCGCCACGCCTCGCCCTGCCGTCCGGTGTACAGGCCCGCGCAGCCCGGCGTGATGCGGCCCTCGGCGCTGACGCACACCATCTCGGTCATCACCAGTCCGGCGCCGCCCAGGGCCCTGGCCCCCAGGTGGACCAGGTGGAAGTCGCCGGGCACGCCGTCGGTGGCGGAGTACATGTCCATCGGGGAGACGACGACGCGGTTGCGCAGGGTCAGGCCGCGCAGCCGCAGCGGGGTGAACATCGGGGGTGTGCCGGGCGGGCAGCCGAACTCGCGCTCGACGGACTCGGTGAAGCGGGCGTCGCGCAGCCGCAGGTTCTCGTGGGTGACGCGGCGGCTGCGGGTGAGCAGGTTGAAGGCGAACCGGCGGGGCGGCAGGCCGAGGTACCGGGGCAGGTCCTCGAACCATTCCAGGCTGGCCCGGGCCGCCCGCTGCGTGGAGGCGACGACGGGGCGCCGCTCCGCCTCGTAGGCGGCGAGCGCCTCGGGGAGGGCCGGCCGCTCCTGGAGGCAGGCGGCGAGCGCCAGGGCGTCCTCCACGGCCAGCTTGGTGCCCGAGCCGATGGAGAAGTGGGCGGTGTGGGCGGCGTCGCCGAGGAGGACGATGTTGCCGTGCGCCCAGCGGTCGTTGACGACGGTGCGGAAGGTCGTCCACGCCGACTTGTTGGACTTCAGCGGTCGGCCGCCCAGCGTGTCGGCGAAGATCTTGGCACAGCGGGCGACCGACTCCCCCTCGTCCGATCCGTCGAAGCCGGCCGCCCGCCAGACCTCCTCGCGCATCTCCACGATGACCGTGGAGGCGTCCGGCGCGTACGGGTAGCCGTGCAGCTGCATCACGCCGTGCTCGGTCTCGGCGATCTCGAAGCGGAAGGCGTCGAGGGCGAAGTCGGCGGCCAGCCAGATGTAGCGGCAGCGGTGACTGGTGAGGTGGGGTCCGAAGGCATCGGCGTAGGCCTCGCGGGTGGCGCTGTGCACGCCGTCGGCGGCGACGACCAGGTCGTGCGTCCGCGCCAGCCGGTCCGGGGGCGGGGCCTCGGCGCCGAAGCGCAGCTCGACGCCTAGGGCCCGGCAGCGGTCGTGCAGGATCTCCAGGAGACGGCGGCGGCCGAGGGCGGCGAAGCGGTGCCCCCCGGAGGTGTGGCGGGTGCCCCGGTGGACGACGTCGATGTCGTCCCAGCGGACGAAGTGGCGCGCGAGGGCCTCGAAGACGACCGGGTCGGCGTGTTCGATGCCGCCCAGGGTCTCGTCGGAGAGGACGACGCCGAAGCCGAAGGTGACGTCGGGAGGGTTGCGTTCCCAGACGGTGATCCGGCGCCCGGGGTCGAGGCGTTTGAGGAGGGCGGCGGTGTAGAGGCCGCCGGGGCCGCCGCCGATGACCGCGACGCGCAGGGGGTGGCCGCCCTCGTCGTGCGGGAGCGGGAGCGGGCGCGGGTGCGGGTGCGGGTGCGACGTGGCCGGTCGCGCGGTTTCCCGCGCCCCTGGGGTGCGCATCCCTATCGTCCGTTCCACTTCGGAGGCCGCTTCTCCGTGAACGCCGCGTGGAACTCGGCGTAGTCCTCGCCGGTCATCAGCAGGGCCTGCGTCGAGGCGTCCAGCTCCACCGCCGCCGCCAGCGGCATGTCCAGCTCGGCGGTGAGGAGGGCCTTGGTCTGGGCGTACGCCAGGGCCGGGCCGTCGGCCAGGCGCCGGGCGAGCGCCCGGGCGGCCTCGTCGACGCGGCCCTCGTCCGTCAGCTCGCTGATCAGGCCGATCCGCTCGGCCTCGGGCGCCCGCACCGGTTCGCCGAGCATCAGCAGCCGGGTGGCATGGCCCAGGCCCACCACCCGGGGCAGCAGGTAGGCGGCGCCCATGTCGCCGCCGGAGAGGCCGACCCGGGTGAAGAGGAAGGCGAAGCGGGCGGAGGGGTCGGCGACACGGAAGTCGGCGGCCAGGGCGAGGACCGCGCCCGCCCCGGCGGCGACCCCGTGGACCGCGGCGACCACCGGGAACGGGCACTCCCGTACCGCCCGCACCACCTGGCCGGTCATCCGGTTGAAGTCCAGCAGCTGGGCGGTGTCCATGGACAGGGTCGCGCCGATGATCTCGTCGACGTCGCCGCCGGAGCAGAAGCCGCGGCCCTCACCGGCCAGCACCAGGGCCCGCACGGACCGTTCCCGGGACAGCTCGGCGAGCAGGTCGCGCAGGTCGGCGTAGGCGCCGAAGGTGAGGGCGTTGAGCTTGTCGGGGCGGGTGAGGGTGACGGTGGCGACGCCGTCGGTCAGATCGACGCGCAGGTGCCGCCACGCGGGAGTGGGGGCGGTGGATCCGGTGAAGGGACTCATGACGGGCGGCCTCCTGGGGCGGGCGCGGCATCACCGAGCACTGCCCCTCGAAGTTATCACCCATCCGTGACCGTCGTCACGAGCACGCGATAGCCGATGTGTCACAGGCCGTCGCTGAGGTGGTAACGATGGGATCGTCCGCGTGAAGCGCGGAGTCCGACGGGGTACGCCGCCCCTCGGCGGGGTCGAAGGTCCCGCACGGTGCCCGTCGAAGGGCTCTGCCGACCGGACCCGTACCATTCATAAAGTTGAAAGCAGGACAGGACCGCCTGCTCCAGAACGGACTCGCCGTGCACGATCGCATCCCAGCCCCCGCATCCTGGCGCATCGCGCTGCCGCACTCCGCCGCGGCCGTGCCGGTCGCCCGCGCCCTGGTGCGGACGGCCCTGGCCGAGCTGGAGCACACGGCCGACGGCGACACCGCGGAGCTGCTCACGGCGGAACTGGTCGCGAACGCCGTGGAGCACACCGCCGGCGGGTCGCCGATAGAGCTGGTCGTGGAGCTGCTGCCGACCGGCTGCCAGGTCGAGGTGCACGACCCGGACCCGTCGCCGCCCGGCGACCTCACCCGCCCGGACAAGGAGCCGCCCGACCCGTGGCAGGAGCACGGGCGCGGCCTGCTGCTGATCCGCGCCCTCAGCTCGTCCTGCGGGCACCGCCCCACCGGGTCCGGCAAGGCGGTCTGGTTCAGGCTTCCTGCCGTACCCGCTCCGCGTCGCTCCCCGGAGTGACCTGCTCGCCGGCCTCCGCGAGCCGGGAGTGCCGGCGCCCGTAGGCCGTGTACACCAGCAGGCCCACCGCGAGGAACACCGCGAACTGGAGCCAGGTCGCCCCACCCGTCTCGTACATCAGGTACAGGCAGAAGCCGACCCCGAGCAGCGGCGTCACGGGGTACAGCGGCACGCGGAAGGTACGGGCGAGGCCCGGCTCCCGGCGGCGCAGCGCGATCACCGCGACGTTGACGGCGGCCATGGTGGCCAGGGTGCCGATGGTGCACAGGTTGACCACCGCGTCCAGCGGGGCGAAGGCCGCCGGGAGGGCGAAGACCGCACCGACGATCAGGGTGCCGGCGACCGGCGTCGCGGTGCGCGGGGAGACCTTCTGGAAGACGCGCGGGATCAGGCCGTCGCGGGACATGGACATCAGGATGCGGGTCTGGCCGTACATCACGGCCAGCACCACCGAGGCGATGGCGACCACCGCGCCGAAGGCGACGACCCCGCCGCCGATCGTGGAGCCGGTGACCTCGTTGACGACGTAGGACAGCGCGGCGGGCCGGTCACCGACCGCGTCGCCGCCGACGGCGCCGATCGCGGCCACGGCGACCGCGCAGTAGAGCACGGTGACCAGGCCGATGCAGACCAGGATCGCGACGGGGATGTCCCGGCGCGGGTTCTTGGCCTCCTCACCGGCGGTGGTGATCGCGTCGAAGCCGATGTACGAGAAGAAGGCGGCCGTGGTGCCGGCGCCGATGCCGCCGAGACCGGCCGGCGAGAACGGGCTGAGGTTGCCGTCCTCGAAGGCGAGGAAGCCGATCGCGCAGAAGGCGAGGAGGACGGCCAGCTTGAGCACGGCCATCGCGGCCGTGGCGCGGGCGCTCTCGCGCACCCCGCGGACCAGCAGGACGCAGGCCAGGGCGATGACGATCACCGCGGGGAGGTTGACCACGCCGCCGTCGCCGGGTCCCGCGGAGAGCGCCTCCGGCAGGCGCAGGCCGAGGACGCCGTCCAGCAGCTCGTTGACGTACTGGCTCCAGCCGACCGCGACCGCGGAGACGGACACGCCGTACTCCAGGAGCAGGCACCAGCCGACGAGGAAGGCGGTCCGCTCGCCGAGTCCGGCGTAGGCGAAGGAGTACGAGGAGCCGGAGACCGGGATCGCGCCGCCCAGCTCGGCGAAGGCGAACGCGGTGAACACACACGTGATCGCGGCGAGCACGAAGGAGACGACGACGGCCGGTCCGGCCTCGGCCACCGAGTCGGAGAGGCCGACGAAGATGCCGGTGCCGACGATGGCGCCGACGCCGAAGCAGACCAGCTGGAAGAGTCCCATCGTGCGCTTCAGGCCGTGGCCTTCGCGGTCGGCGCCGGATTCGGCGACGAGCTGGTGGGGGGACTTGATACGGGAAGCGGGCATTGCGGGTGGTGCTCGTTTCTGGTGGTGCGGGGGCGCGACGGTGGTCGCGGCCGACGGCTCCGGAAGGGGTGGCTCCGGGGCCGCCGGTCAATATAACGGTGCCGGTCGGCCGTACGACAGGGCCGACCGGCCGCCGGGTGGGGCGGCGAGGCGATCCGGTCGGGTCGAGTCGGGGCGGCGATCCGGTCAGGCCAGCGTGGCGACCAGGACCGCCTTGATGGTGTGCAGCCGGTTCTCCGCCTCGTCGAAGACGACCGAGTGCGCGGACTCGAAGACCTCGTCCGTGACCTCGAGGGACTCCAGGCCGTGGGCCTCGAAGATCTCCTGGCCGACCTTGGTCCCCAGGTCGTGGAAGGCGGGGAGGCAGTGCAGGAACTTCACGTCCGGGTTCCCGGTGGCGCGCAGGACGTCCATGGTCACCGCGTACGGGCCGAGGGTCTTGATGCGCTCGGCCCAGACCTCCTTGGGCTCGCCCATGGAGACCCAGACGTCGGTGACCACGAAGTCGGCGCCGGCCACGCCCTCCGCCACGCTCTCGGTGAGCGTGATCCGCGCCCCGCTCGACTCGGCGAGCTTCCTGGCCCGGTCGACGACCTCCTGGGCCGGCCAGTAGGACTCGGGGGCGACGATCCGCACGTCCATGCCGAGCAGGGCGCCGGTGACCAGGTAGGAGTTGCCCATGTTGAAGCGGGCGTCGCCGAGGTAGGCGAAGGAGATCCCGGTGAGGGGGCGGTCACTGTGCTCGGTCATGGTGAGCACGTCGGCGAGCATCTGGGTCGGGTGCCAGTCGTCGGTCAGGCCGTTGTAGACGGGCACCCCGGCGAAGGCCGCGAGCTCCTCGACCTTCTGCTGACTGTCACCCCGGTACTCGATCCCGTCGAACATGCGGCCGAGCACGCGCGCGGTGTCCTTCACGGACTCCTTGTGGCCGATCTGCGAACCCGCCGGGTCGAGGTACGTCGTCGAGGCGCCCTGGTCGGCGGCCGCGACCTCGAACGCGCAGCGCGTGCGCGTCGAGGTCTTCTCGAAGATCAGCGCGATGTTCTTCCCCCGCAGGTACGGCGTCTCGGCCCCGGCCTTCTTGGCGGCCTTCAGCTCCGCGGCCAGCTCGACCAGCGCGCGGAACTCGTCCGCGGTGAAGTCGAGCTCCTTGAGGAAGTGGCGGCCGGCGAGGGCGGTCGGGACTGTCGCCATGGGGGCGCTCCAGGGGTACGGGGACGGTGACTCTGGAACAGTATACGAGCAACAGAATTCTTATACGGCCTGCCGTTCCACCGGGCAGCTCATGCAGCGCGGTCCGCCCCTGCCCCGGCCCAGCTCGCTGCCCGGGATCTCGATCACCTCGATGCCCTGTTTGCGCAGGTGGGTATTGGTGGTGGCGTTCCGTTCGTAGGCGACGACGACGCCGGGCTCGACGGCCAGGACGTTGCAGCCGTCGTCCCACTGCTCGCGTTCGGCGGCGTGGACGTCCTGGGTCGCGGTGAGCACCCGGATCTCGTTCAGACCGAGGGCGGCGGCGATCGCGCGGTGCATGTGCTCCGGCGGGTGGTCGGTGACCTTCAGCTCCTTGTCGCCCGCGCCCGGCTCGATGGTGTACGAGCGGAGCATGCCGAGCCCGGCGTACTGGGTGAAGGTGTCGCCGTCGACCATCGTCATCACCGTGTCGAGGTGCATGAAGGCCCGCCGCTTGGGCAGGTCCAGGGCCACGATGGTGCGGGCGGAGCCGGCGGCGAACAGCTTGTGGGCGAGCATCTCCACGGCCTGGGGCGTGGTCCGCTCGCTCATGCCGATGAGCACGGCGCCGTTGCCGATGACCAGGACGTCGCCGCCCTCGATGGTGGACGGGTAGTCGGCCTGGCCCTCCGACCACAGGCGGAAGTCCTCGTCGCGGAAGAGCGGATGGTGCCGGTAGATCGCCTCGAAGTGGACCGTCTCGCGCTGCCGGGCGGGCCAGCGCATGGCGTTGATGGACACGCCGTCGTAGATCCAGGCCGAGGTGTCGCGGGTGAAGAGGTGGTTGGGCAGCGGGCCGAGCAGGAAGTCGTCCAGCTCCATGGCGTGGAAGCGCACGGAGGTCGGTTCCGGGTGCGCCTGGAGGAACTCGCGCTTGGTCATGCCGCCGACCAGCGCCTCGGCCAGCTCGCCCGCGGGCAGGGTCTCGAAGGCGGCCCGGAGATGGTCCGTGGCCAGCACTCCGTACTCCTTCTCGTCGAAGACCCGGTCCAGGACCAGCCGCCGCGCGGCCGGGAGGTCCAGGGTCTCGGTGAGCAGGTCCCCGAAGAGGTGCACGGCGACCCCGCGGTCGCGGAGCACGTCGGCGAACCCGTCGTGCTCGGCGCGCGCCCTGCGCACCCAGAGCACGTCGTCGAAGAGGAGCGCGTCCTTGTTGCTGGGGGTGAGCCTTTTGAGCTCGAGATCCGGCCGGTGCAGGATGACGCGGGTGAGCCGCCCGGCTTCGGAGTCGACGTGGAATCCCATGCCTCCATCCTGACCATTCGGGCGCCTGTTCACCCCCGGCTCGGGCAGACCCGTGCGTCCCGGTTCAGCGACCGGGCTGCGGTTGGAGCAGTTCCGGGCGGGCAAGGGTGCGGCGGGTGGCGGGGCCCGGGTCCAGAGCGGCGCGGGCCACGATCCAGCCGGACCGGGCGTGGACGTCGGCCGGGTCGCGGGCGAGGTCCTCGGTGTAGCCGTCCAGCGCGGCGGCCGCGTCACCGGCGGCGAGGTGCTCGTCGGGGGCGAGGGGGGCCGCCGGACGGGTGGCGAAGGCGTGGGTGCGGGTGTCCGGCCAGAAGACGCGGTCCGGGCGGAACCGGAGGGCGCCGTCCGGCCCCTCCACCGCCGCGATGTTGCGCAGCCGCCACTGCGTGCGGTGCAGGGCCGCGGCCGTACGGGCCCGGGCGAGCGCGGCCGGGGCGACGGGTTCGCGCAACCAGCCGTCCAGGGTCCGGGCGAGGCCGCCGACCAGCCGCCGGCCGGCAGCGGTGAGCCGGCCACTGGTCAGCAGCGTCCGCACGACCAGCCGGCTCTGCAGACGGCGCAGCGCGAAGTGGTAGGCGGCGGCCTCGGCGTGCTCCGGCTCGGCCAGCCGGTCCCGCCAGAAGCCGGCCACGCCGGTGAAGGCGTACGCGCCGTGCAGCAGCCCGGTGAGGTGGCGCGGGTCGGCGCGCCAGGGGGCGTAGTAGCGCTCCTCGCGGTCGTCGTCGAGGAGGGGGAAGAGGTGGAGGAGCGCGGCGAGTTTGCTGTGCTGGAACTCGTGGACGAGCGTCTCGGCGAGGGCGAGCGCGGATCCGGGCCGGGAGATCAGCATGGCGCCGAAGGAGTCGCCGCTGGAGGCGGAGACGCGGACGGTCGGCGGGGCGGGCGGGCTGAGCGCGGTACGGCCGTACGGCACGACGGCGCGTATCAGGGCCGGGTCGAGCCGTCCCGGGCCCGGTGCGGCGCCGGTGGCGGCGAGCAGCGCGACGGCACCGTCGAAGATCCGCTGCCACTCGGCCGCCTCGTCGGCGTCGAGCCGGGCGGGCGGGACCGGGTCGTCGAGGTCGCGGTAGGGGTCGAGGTCGTCCAGCGGTATGGCGACCGGCCCCGCGGGGGTGGTGTGGGTGAGGGTGCGCAGGGGGAGCCAGGGGCCCGCGGCCACGGCGGCGGCCGCCGGCGGGCCGGGGCGCTGCGAGAGCACGGCCGGCTCGGGTGCGCGCCGGCCGCCCACGGGCCCCGGGGCGGACGTACGCCGCTCCGTGGAGGCGTCCGGCTCGGGCGGGCTCCGTCGGGGACCGTCCGGCCGGGGGCCTTCCGGCTCGGGTCCTTCCGGGCGGAGCCCGTCATGGCGGAGGTACCGCGCCGGTGCCGTCGTCGGACGGCACGTCACCAGGGTCCGGGTCCCGTCGTGGTGCGGTGGGCCGGAGAAGGTGAGTTCGCCCGCTTTCGTCGCCGCACGGGCGACGGAGGGGCCCGGCGCCCGGTCCGGGACGCGGAGCGTGCCCAGGCCCGGCAGGTGCAGTCCGCCGTCGGTGACGGGAACCGTGAGGGTCCGCTCCGTACCGGCGTGCAGGGAGGCGGTGATCGCCAGGACGTTCAGCCGGCCGGCCTCCGCCCACAACGGCGGCCCGGTCGCGGTGCCGTGCACACGGCGCAGCATGTGGGCGATCCAGCCGCCGGTCGTCGGCGCGAGCAGCAGCCGGTCGACCGCCTCGGGCGCCCGCTCGGCGGCCTCCTTGAACGTCGCCCAGGCCTGGGCCACCGGCGTCAGGGGCGTGGGCAGCTCCGCCAGCCGGTCCAGCAGTGTGCGCAGCAGGAGCAACCGCCGTGCCCGTTCCCCGCGTTCCAGGAAGGCGACGGCCTCCGGGGAACCGCCCCCCGCGGCCAGTTGCGCGAAGAGCCGGTCCGGCATCCGGAACGGAGCGGGACGCGGGGCGCTGGTCATGAGCGGGGACCTCCGGTTACGGGTGCGGACACACGGACGGCCCGGCGGGCGCACGGCCGCGTCGGGCTCTGCCGTAGGGCGGGTGTCGGCTAGTCGGCTCGGGCACCACCGTTGCCACCGCCGCTGCCCTCGCCGCCGCCCCGGATGCTGCCGCGTGCGCGCAGGACCTCTTCGAGAAGGCGGACGGAAGGGCGGAGCGGCGTGAGACCGTCCACAGCGGACAAGGGCAGCGCCGCGACGTCCGCCAGGTCCGACTCCCAGACGGCGCGCGTACGAGCGGCCGGGTCCCGGGCGGCGGTCACGGCATGATGCAGAGCGGGCGGCTGATCCAAGATGCTCCCCCTTCTCGCACGGTGGCACGCGATGACACCGTGTCTTACTCCATCATGGCCGTTCCTGCCCTTGCCGAAAACCGTACGATCACGCCACCGATCATCGGCGCGTCCGCCTCGACCGGGACGAGGCCTCCAACTGCCGTAACGCCTCGGCGAGTTCCGCGCTCAGCTCCGGGTCGTCGTCCACGGACAGCACCGCGTCGAACAGGTCCCACAGCGCCTGCGGCCGGTGCCGGGCGAGGCCGGCGAGAATTCCGGCCGCGTCCGTGCGGGCCTTGCTGTGACGCGGCAATGTGCCGGTGACGCCGGGGCCCAGCGCGGCGACCACCGTCTGCCGCTCGGTCGGGTCGCTCATCAGCGGGTAGGCGAGGAGGGCGTCCACGGCCCGCAGCAGCGGGGAGGTCCGCCGCTCCCCGCCGTCGAGGTCCGCCGAGGTGAGGATCTCGGTGCGTTCGGGGCCCTGCAGCCGGATCTCGGGATACTGCAGAGTACGACCCGCGTCCCTGAGGGCGGCGATACGCGTTCGCACGGCCGGAAACAGTTCCTCCGCATCGGGCGGGGAGGGCAGTACGGCGGTCCGGTCGTCCAGCAGGGCCAGCAGGACGTCGGAGAACAGGCCCGTGGCCCGCGCGGGGTCGTTGGCGGCGGTCCGGCCCCGTCCGGCGGCCCGCAGCACGGTCTGCCGGTGCGCGGTGCTGCGCCGCCCGACGGGCAGTCCGTCGGGCGGCAGCGGCTCCCGGAAGGCGAGCGCCTCCTCGAAGGTCTCGCACGCGTCCACGACCCACAGTTGGTCGGCGAGGCCGGGCACGGCGTCCCCGGCGTAGCGTTCGAGCGCGGAGTCCAGGTCGATGCCCAGCTTGTCGTCGGTGGTGGCGTCCGCGCAGAACAACCGCAGGCGCCCGGACCGGTCGAGGACGCCGTGCCCGCCCCACCACACCCAGAGCACGTCGCCCCGCACCGCGGGCAGTTCGCGGACCAGTACCCGGCGCAGCGTGGCGTGGTCGGCCGGCGCGTACGGCGTCTCGGGGACGTACGGCGGCAACGGTGCGAGGTGCAGGCGGAGGTTGGCCTCCGGTACGCCGGCGGCGCGCAGCAGGCGGTGGAAGCGGACCGCGTCCCGGGCGGGCCCGGGCAGGTCCCAGCCGGCGCCCGCGTCGTACGCCTCGACGCCGACGACGAGGGCGTGCACGCGCGCCGGGTCCACCGCCCCTGCCGCGACCGGGCCGGTCACGGCAGCCGCTCCACCAGGTGCCGGTACACGTCGGGGTTGGTCCAGTAGGCGCTGTGCGCGGCCGGGAACGGCTGGCGGCTGTCGACGGCGATGTCGGTGACCCGGCCCGGGAACAGGCCGGCGCCCAGGTAGGAGAGCAGGTCGCGGGGGTCGTACAGGTTCAGCCACTCGGGGACGTGGTCGGGCAGGGGCGCCGGGTGCTCCAGGGAGGGCAGCGACCCCGACTCGTACAGGAACGGCGCCTGGGAGCCGGCGGTGACCAGCAGTCGGACCTGCGGCAGCGGGGTGAGGACCAGGGTGTCCAGGGCGATGATGCCGCCGAGGCTGTGGGCGACGATCGCGACGGGCGGCTCCAGCCCGGCGAGCAGGTCGCGCAGTCCGGCGCGGACCGCCTCGCCGCGGCTGAGGTAGCGCAGGACGTCCCCGGCGGCCGGATGGGCGGCCTCGGTGAGGGCACGGCGGCGGCGGACGACGGCCCGGGAGGCGGCCGAGCCCGCGACCCGCAGGGCCAGCGAGCGCACCCCGCGTTCCGTGCCGGGGGCCGGTGCGCCGAGGGTCAGGGCGAGCCGGTCGGCGACGGCGTCCCGGGTGGCGCCGACCGGCACGAGGGGCGCGTCGGCGTCGAGGGCACCGGCGACGACCTGGGCGGTCAGGCAACGGGCCGCCAGGTCGGGGAGGTCGTCCGGGGCGAGGGCCGCGGCGGCGGCGCCGAGCAGCGGGTGGGCGGCGAGGTCGGCGGCGGCGCGTCCCAGGCCCGGGCCCAGCTCGGCCGCCGGCGCGTCGCCCTGGGCGGCGAGGGCGGCCAGCCGTTCCCGGACCGGCTGGTCCAGGGACAGCGAACCGGGCGGCAGTTCGGCCGCGGGCAGGGAACCGGCGGCCAGGGCCAGTTCGGCGTACGGGTCGGCGTAGAGGGCGGCCCAGGCGGCCGTGTCGTCCTCGGCCGCGTCCGGCGCGCCGGGGCCCCGGCCGGCGCCGGAGACCGGCGGCAGGCTCGCGCCCCCGGCGGCGAGGGCGGCCCCGTGCTCGCCGCCCCAGTAGTACGGCACCACGCGCAGCCCGCCGCGCAGGGCCGTCACTCCGGCGGAGAAGCGCCCCGCGAGCGCAGAGAAGCCCGGTTCGCGCACCCCTGTGCCGTGGATGAAGACAACCGCCGTCATGTGCCCCCCGTGACCCCGGTGAAAGTCCGTGTACGACTTCCGTTGCTTCGTCAATTGCGCCTTATTCTAGGAAAGTTGGGGCTCCGGCGCGGGGAAGGCTCCGAACACGGGATCGTCGCACGGGCGACCGTCGAACACGTCTGCAACCGGATGACCACCGGACCAACGGGGAGACCTCATGAGCCCTGACGCGTTGATCACGCATTTCGTGGGTGCCTCGGCTCTCGTCCTGGTCGCCGCCCACGCGGCCGGCTGGCTGGCCCGACGGCTGAAGCAGCCCTACATCGTCGGCCAGCTGACGGCGGGCATCGCGCTCGGCCCGTCCCTGCTCGGCGCGCTGGCGCCGGACGCCCATGCCTCGCTCTTCCCGCCGGAGATCGGCCCGGCCCTGACCGGCTTCGCGCAGTTCGCGCTGGTGGTCTTCCTCTTCGCGGTGGGTTACGAGCTGGACCTGAAGATCCTCGGCGCCCGGGCCCGTACCTCGCTGACCGTGGCGCTGGCGTCGTTCGTGGTGCCGATGGCCGCCGGCTGCGGGGGCGCGCTGCTGTTCCGGGAGCAGTTGCACGACCTGGGCATGCCCCGAGACCCCGACCCCGCCATGGTGGTCTTCGCCGGGGTGGCCCTGTCGATAACGGCGGTGCCCGTACTGACGGCCATCGTGCGCGAGAACGGACTCTCCCGTTCGGTGCCGGGTGTGGTGGCGGTCTCGGCGGCCGGCGTGCTGGACGCGGTCTGCTGGACGGTCCTGGCGGCGGCGCTGATGGAAGGGGGCGGCGGCGGAGCCGCGCTGGACTGGCCCTGGCGGGCGGCGCTCGCGGTCGGTTTCGTCACCGTGATGGCGCTCGCGGCCCGGCCGGTCCTGCGCCGGCTGCTGTGGGGCACCCGGATGGAGCCCTCGCTGCGGCTCGCGCTGCTCATCGGCTTCGCCCTCGGGTCGGCGTGGGTGACGCACTCCCTCGGGCTGCACGTGATCTTCGGTGCGCTGCTGGCCGGGGTGGTGGTCCCGCGCGAGGAGGACGGCACCCTCGATCCGGACCTGCTGCGACCGCTGCACGACGTCAGCTCGTTGCTGCTGCCGTTCTTCTTCGTGATCTCGGGGCAGTCGGTGGCGCTGAACACCATGGACGGCACGGGCTGGACGGCCCTGGTGGTGGTGACCGTCCTGGCGGTCGCGACGAAGATCGGCAGCGGGACGGTCGCGGCCCGGCTCGGTGGACTGGACCGGGACGACGCGCGGACCGTCGGCGTACTGCTCAGCGCCCGGGGGCTCACCGAGCTGATCGCGCTCAACGCGGGCCTGCAGGCCGGACTGTTGAGTCCCCCGCTCTACACCGTGCTGGTCTTCATGGCCCTGGCCACGACCCTGTTCACCCAGCCGCTCCTGCTCCTGGTCCGCCGCCTGGCCGAACGGGACCGCCCCGCGCCACCGGTCTTCGGCACCGTGGCCGCCCCGTCCGCTTCCTCTGCTTCCTCTGCTTCCTCTGCTTCGTCCGCCCAGGACGGCACGGCGACGGCGGCTCCGGCGGCGGACGTCGGCTGAGACGGCCCCGCCGGGCGCTGGGCGGCGTTACAGCGGCATCGGCGCCATGTCGCACTCGATGCGACGCCGACCGCGGGCCGCGAGGAGCCAGGGGTGGTCGGCGCGCACCACGCGGGTGAAGCCCTCGACCGCCCTGCGCAGCAACTCGTCCGCCTCCGCGCCCCGGCTGAGGCCGCGCAGGTCGAGGGCGAGGTTGGCGGTGCACGACAGGGTCAGCGGGTGGTCCTCGCCGGCCACCTCGGCGAGCCGCGGCAGGTTGGCCCGGTCGATTGCGTGCGCCCGCTCGAAGTCCAGGCGGGCGTAAGCCGTACTGGCCTGGCCGAGGGCCGTGGTCAGGGCGGTGATGTGCCCCTCCCCCACGGTCGCGGCCAACCGGTCCGCCACCTCGTCCTCGTGCTCCTGCGCCTTGTCCAGGTTGCCGAGCGTGCGCAGGGTCGCGGCCAGGTTGGCCCGGGTCAGCAGGGTGTACAGATGCTCCTCGCCGAGCCGTTGCTCGTAGCGCCGGACCGTCTCCTCGGCCAGCTCCCTGGAGCCGTCGAGGTCCCCGGTCAGCCGCAGGTCGACCGAGACGTTGGTGGCGGTGGAGAGCGAGTCGAAGTGGTCCGGCCCGTAGCGGCTGTTGAAGCGCCGCAGCGTCTCCGTGGACAGCTCCGCGCCTTCGGTGAGCGCGCCGTCGCGGCGGCGGCAGACGGCCAGGTTGCGTGCGATGCGCAGGGTGAGCGGGTGCTCCGCACCGAAGGCGGCGCCGGCCCGCCGGTACACGTCCTCCTGGAAGTCGCGCGCCCCGGGGTAGTCGCCGCTCTCCCGCATGTTGATGGCCAGGCCGTTGAGGGTGTTGAGGGTGAAGAAGCTGGTGGGTCCGAACAGCAGGTCGCGGAGCCGGGCGTTCTCCCGGTCCAGCGGCAGCGCCTCGCGGAACTCTCCGCACAGTCTGAGGTCGACGCCCCACGAGTGGATGGCGCGCAGCGTGGTGGGATCGTCCGGGCCGAACAGGGACCGCGACAGCTCGGTCGCCTCCTGGCTCACGGTCCTCCCCTCGTGGATGCGGCCCTGGTAGCGGCGGGCGTCGGCCATCTCGCACAGGGAGTCGATCAGTTCCTCGGGCTCGACCTCCAGCCGGCGGGAGGTCTCCAGCGCCTGCTCGATCAGCGGGATGGACTCGGTCACCTGGCCGGTCTGGCGCAGCAGGAACGAGAAGCTCTTGGTCATGCGCAGGACGTGGATGTCCTCCTCGCCGGAGGCCGCGAGCCAGGCGCTCCAGGCCTCCCGGGCGTAGTCCGCCGCGCCCTCGTGGTCGCCCCAGTAGTACAGGAACCAGACGGTGTCGGTGACGAGGTCGCGCACCCAGGTGTCGGAGCTGGTCACCGCCTGGGAGGCGAGCACGTGCGGCAGCAGCGCCTGGTAGGCGGGCCACTCCAGGGAGGCGCCGGGGGCGCCCGGCTTGGCCGCCGACAGCAGCTGGTGCGCGGCGCCGCGCATCCGTTCCCGTTCCTCGGCGCCCAGTTTGGCCAGGAGCACGGTCTGCAGGAGGCGGTGCATCTGGAGGGTGTTGGACCGCGGGTCCACTCTGATCAGGGAGAACTGGTTGAGGTCGCGGATGGCGCGGTTCAGGGTGATCGACTCGCGCAGCAGCGGGTCGATCTCCGGCGTGATGCTGACACCCCGGCTGCCGCGCAGGATCGACCGCGGGATGGGCTCGGGGGCCATGCTGGCGCAGATGTCGAGCAGCTGCCGGGCACCGGGGTTGTTCTGCCGGATGCGCTCCAGCGAGAGGTCCCAGGCGGCGGCGACGGACACCGGGTAGTCGGGGTTCGGGTCGAGTTCCAGGATCTCGGGGCTGCGCTGGGCGAGCAGGTCGAGGTACTCGTCGACGAGCATGCCGGTGACCGCGCGCCAGGCGCCCGCCTGCTCGACGGCGAGCGGCAGGTCGCCGAGGGCGTCGGCGAGCCGGTCGGCGTCGTCGGAAGACAGGTCGGGCGAGCGCTTCTGGAGCAGCTCGATGGACTCGGAACGCTCGAAGACGTTCACCGGCAGGGGCGTGGCCACCCGCTCCCAGGCCCGGTTGCGGGAGGTGACGATGACCTTGCCGGGCCCGTTGGTGGGGAAGTACTGCCGCACCGTGTCGACGTCCTCGGCGTTGTCGAAGACGAGCAGCCAGTTGCCGTGCGGCTTCCCCTCGCTCAGTGCCTTCAGCACGGCGGGCACCGCCGTGTTCGCGGCGGGCGCGCCGGGGCGGTCCTGGCCGGCGGGGACGACGCCCAGCTGGGCGGCGAGCGTGCCCAGTGCGGCCAGCACGAGGCTCTCGCGCTCGGCGGGGATCCAGCAGATCACCCGGTAGTCGTGCTGGTGGGTCCAGATGTACTCCAGCGCCAGCTGCGACTTGCCGACCCCGCCGAGCCCGTGCAGTGCGTGCGGAAGCACGGCGGCCGTGTCCTGCGCGCCGAGTTGCTCCTCCACGGCGCTCAGCAGCCCCTGGCGGCCGACGAACGAGGTGTTCCGCAGGGGAACGTTCACCAGGAGGGCGGACGTGGCGGTCGTGGTGCTCTGCATGAGCGGCTCAGCCTCCGGGGCTTCGAGTGGGGTCGCGTCGGGTACCAGCGGCACGGGTGCTCCAGGTTCGTCGGAATCGCTCGACGCTGGATGACTGCCTTCTCGGCCACCGGATGACCCGTCGTCACCCGCCGGGTTCACCTCAGTGGGTGTACCCGTGGGCAAACGGACGTCCACCCGTTCGGCCGCACCGGGCGGCACGGGCCCGGCGACTGCGGGTTCGATGCGCCTGGCCCGCTCGGAGTAGGGCCCCGAGAGGGCGCGCATCACGGCGAGTTCGCTGCGCACCCAGCCCCGCTCGGCCGGGTCGGGCAGAGCGGCGCCCGCCGGGTCGTGGAGGGCGGCGCGCAGGGCGACGCCCCGCTGCCCCGCGGCGGGCAGCTCGCCCACCACCGCGACGGTGCGGGCGAGTTGGCTGCGGGTCGTGGTGGCGAGCAGTGCCTCGCGGACCCCTTCGGCGAACTCGGGACGCCCTTCGCCGGCTCGGTCCCAGTCGATGAGACCGCCCATCAGGATCTCGGCGAGGTGGTCGGGCCCGGTCTCCGGCATCGTGCGCCGCCGCAGCTGCTCCACGAGGTCCAGGTCGAACGGGATGGCGGCCAGCTGGGTGGCGAGCCGGCGGGCGGCCGGAGTGGCGAGGGTGAAGAAGCGGCGTACGGCGGTGGTGGCGGCGCGCGGGAAGCGCGGGGCGCGCAGTCCGGGGGCGGGGGCGCCCTTGGCCAGGGCACCGGCCAGCACGATGGGCAGGGCGCGGCGCACGCCGCGTTCCCCGGTCACGAGGTGTGACCAGGCGGCGAGGGAGCCGGGCTTGAGCGACAGCACGGGCACCGGCACCGAGTCGTCGCCGGCCTCGGGCAGGGGGCGCAACGGGTCGGGGCCGCCGGGCGGCGCCCAGTGGCCGAGCCCGTCGTTCGGGGCGCCGAAGCCGCCGGCCTCCAGGACCGCCTCGTACGGGTAGAGGGAGCTGCGGTGGCGCAGGTGCGGGGGCAGCAGGTGGACCAGGGCGGTGGGGCCGGCGTGGGCGAGGCGCTTGAGCAGGTCGTCGGCGGCGGGGGCCGCCCAGCCGGGGGCGAGGCCGTCGGTGACGACGAGGAAGACGCGGCCGCCGCGCCCGTCGAGCAGTTCGGCCGGGTCGGCGTCGGCCCGGCCGGTGCTCCAGCGCAGGGTGGCGGTGCCGGTGCGCGGCACGTGCACCCGTACCGGGCGGACGCCTCGGAAGGCGCCGCTGTGCTCGGCGGCCTCGGCCAGCCGCGCGCAGGTCTCCTGCCAGATGCGCATGGTCGGGGCGTCGTCGGTGAGCAGCACCAGGTCGAAGGCGGGGGTGCGGGCGGGCCGCAGGAAGGGCAGCCACATGCCGTCCGCCAGCCCCTGCTCGGCGGTGGCTTCCTCGTCGAGCTCCAGGGTGTGGCGGGAGGGGATGCGCCGGGCCAGCTGGTGGAGGGCGCGGGCGAGCAGGGCGGTGGCCCGGCCGGGCCCGGACTGCGGGTCGTCCTCGGCGGGCAGCAGCGGTCGGCCGGCGTGCAGCGTGAAGGGGCCCTCGGGGTCGGGTAACAGCCGGTTGCGGGCCGCCGGCCGGAGCGGGACGTGAGCGGGTGCGGGTGGTGCGGACGCGTCCGGGGGGCCCGGCGCCGGATCGGGGCTGCCGGGGGCGGGTGGCCGGACGGGAGCCGGGAGCTCTTCGGCGGCGGGGTCCGGGCCCGGGGGGCCGGCGTCCGTCTCCTCCGGAGCCGGGTCCCGTGGTCCTTCGGCCACGGGCGCATCCGTGGGGAGCGGGCGGTCCGGCCGCGGGGCGGGGACCGGCGTCCGGCCCGGTGCACCGTGGCGGTCCCAGTAGGCGGCGAGCCAGACGGCGTCGGCGACCTCCTGCCAGTGCGGCGCCGACGACTGCGGATCACCCGGGTACGGCTGGTCACGCCCCGGCACGGACCGGTCCGTGGCGGCGGACCCCGCGACGTCACGGTCGGAGGCGACGGGCACGCCGGCCTGGTGCCCGCCGAGGGCGACGACGCCCTCGTCGAGGGTTTCGGGCAGCACCGAAGGAGGCGACGTCCCCGATACGGGGTCTTCGTCGCCCGGTCCGGATGCGTGCTCCCTGGGGAAGCCGGTCATTCAGCGGCCCTTCGCGAGGTCGCGGAGGAGCATTTCCACGAGCTTACGCCCGTCACCGTCCGCCTGGAAACCACCCGCGGTAGTCATCTGCACCGCGTTGAGTAGCTGATCCAGGGAGTGCGTACCGCCGGCCTGCACCCGCTGCACGAAGAGGTCGACCAGATCCTCGGTGCCCTGCGGCCTGGACCCCAGGTGCCCCTCCACCAGGGCCAGCAACTGCCGGCGGCTCGGCGTGCGCATCTCCAACGGCAGGCAGCGCCGGCGGAAGGCGGCGGGGAACTCCCGTTCGCCGTTGCTGGTGATCACCACGACCGGGAACTCCCGGCACTCGACCCGTCCGCTGCGCAGCAGTGCCTGGCCGCCGGGGTCGCTGGTGTGGACGCGCGCGCTGTCGGCGGCGTCACGGACCAGTTCCGGGACGTCATAGCTTCCGTTCTCCAGGACGTGCAGCAGGTCGTTGGGCAGGTCGATG
This sequence comes from Streptomyces sp. NPDC047853, assembly GCF_043204535.1. Classification (NCBI taxonomy): domain Bacteria; kingdom Bacillati; phylum Actinomycetota; class Actinomycetes; order Kitasatosporales; family Streptomycetaceae; genus Streptomyces; species Streptomyces sp. NPDC047853. Next base: position 197,402 of record NZ_JBIDCI010000012.1, read on the forward strand.
TCGCTCTTGTCGAGTTCGTCGACGAGGAGCACCCGCGGACGATCGTAAGGGAGGAGAGCCGTACCGAGGGGCCCGAGGGTGATGAAGTCGCCCAGCACGGGCGGGAGTTGCTCGGGTGACGAGGACTTCGGGACATTGACGTCGGCCGTGTCGGCCGGGGTCTGCCCGGCGGCGGATCCGGTCCCGTCGGGTGCGTGGGGGGCCGTGGTGGTGCGCAGCCCGGCCTGCCAGGCCGCGATGGCCTGGGCACGTCCCATCGCGTCGTGGACGTAGAGGCCGTCCCGGAGCGTGGTGCGGCTGACGATGCTCCACTCCAGGACCCGGCCCAGGCCCAGTTCACGGGAGATCAGGTAGGCGAGGGTGGACTTGCCGACCCCCGGCGGGCCGGTGATCAGCAGCGGCCTGCGCAGCAGCAGGGCGGCGTTGACGGTGTCGATCTCGTCGGTGCCCAGCTGCGCGGTGACCTGTCCGTCGCCCAGGCGGCGCAGCGCGGCCTGCGGGTCGTCCGGCGGCGCGGGCTGGGGCGGCTCGCCGCGGAAGAGCCGCCAGGGCGGCGCCGCGGGCAGCGCGGGCGGAACGACCGGTGGCCGGCCGGTGCCGTGGAACACCCGCCAGCCGTTCGGGGACGCCTGCTCCTGCGCGTTCATGCCGTTGCCTCCTCGCCGGCGAGATCGCCGTAGTCGGACTGGATGTCGACAAGACGGGTGGGATCGTCCCAGAGGAACCCGATGTGCCGGCCGAGGAGCCGGCCGGGGCCCTGGGAGTGCCGTTCGGCGTTCTCCCGCAGGCGGTGGACGGCCAGGGGGATCTGCCCGGGCGTCGGCACGGCGGCGAACAGGGCGGTCACCACCTCCCGGCGTTCCTCCGGGAAGACTCCCCTGCGGTCCCAGACCGCAAGCCCCACGCCTTCCGCTATGGCGGCCTTGAGCGCCTCCAGGGCGGGCGCGTCGGCCGGGGCGTCCAGCACCACGGCCGTCCGGCCGGTGTCCCCGGCGAGCGCCGTCTGCCAGGCACCGAGCCGGCCACCGTCCGGCGCGCTCCAGCCGTGCACGGCCACCCCCTGCTCCCGCAGGGCGTCCCAGCGTTCCTCCCACTGCTCCAGGACCCGGCGGTCCCGGGACCGCATGCGCTCGAGACTGCGTAGGTGGACTCCGTACCGGGTGCCCAGGCGCAAGGGCTGGCCGTCGCCGACACGGTGCGTCAACCCCGCCACATCGTGGTTGAGGAGGTCGTACGGAAGGACGAACTCGACATACGCCGAAGGCTGCCCGGTTCCACTCGGACGCCGGTCGCGGGGGCCGGGACGGAGCCGGGCGCCCTGGCTCAGCGCTTCGTCGACGGCCGAGCCGAGCGCGTCCAGGGTGGTGACGGCCGGCGTGCCGGGCTGGGGGTTCCAGTGGCCGGCCACGGTGTTGAGCCAGTGGCGCACCACGACGTCGCCGGAGGCGTCCCGGGCCGGTTCCACGGCGACGATCAGGCAGCGGGGGATGTCGGGACCGCGCACCACGGCGGCCCGCGCGTCCCGCCGCTGCTCCAGGGCCCGGGTCAGCTCAGCGCGCCGGGCCCAGTCGTCGACCCAGCCGGACAGTGCGGTGCGGTGGCCGGGCGCGTCGGCGAGGAGGGACGCCCGGTCGAGCAGGAGCACGGCGGGCGGCAGGCCGTCCGGCTGGACGTTCCGTTCGAGGACGTGCTGGAAGAGCTGGTCGGGCAGGAGCCCGAGGGGCAGGTCGAGACCGCCCAGCTCCACCGCGAGGTCGTCCCGCAGCCGGTCCGCGGGGAGTTCGCCCTTGGCCAGGACGGCACGCGCGCTGGTCTCGTCGTCGCGGCCGAGCGGACCCGGCGGCGCCTGGGGAGGCGGGGCGCCGGAGCGGGCGGGCGCGATCAGCTGGTCCAGTTCCTCGCCGGCCGGCGCGCCTTCGAGGATGCGCACCACCCCGACGAGTACGTGCTCCCCGCCCGCCTCGTTCAGGGCGGTGCGCACGAGGGTCACCACGTCCTCGCGCTGTCTGACGCCCCGCAGGTCGACGGGGCGGCCGAGGTTCTCGCCGAGCATCTGGGCGAACTGTCCGCGCGCCTGCGGGTCCTCCGTGCAGCTCATGCCGCACAGCGCCTCGGTCAGGTCGAAGAGCAGCGCCATGCCCCGCGCGTGCCTGGAAGCGTCCGCCGTCCCGCCGAATCCCGCGCCTGTCTCCACCGACTGTCCCCCGTGAGTCGGTACGTCTGCCTGACCGACCTGCGAAGCTAGCACGGCAACTGACGGTTAACCAGGGACGTGTGGGGTCCCGGGGCACGGCGTCCGGCCGGGACACCCCCTCAGGGGCATCTCGGCCGGAAACGTGCGCTCACAGCCGCGGGTCCACCGGCTCCGACTCCAGGGCCAGCACGCCGAACACCGCCTCGTGGACCCGCCACAGCGGCTCGCCGTCCGCCAGGCGGTCCAGGGCCTCCAGGCCGAGGGCGTACTCGCGGAGCGCCAGGGACCGCTTGTGGCCGAGGAACCGCTGCCGCAGCCGGGCGAGGTTGTCCGGGCGGGTGTACTCGGGGCCGTAGACGATCCGCAGGTACTCGCGGCCCCGGCACTTGATGCCGGGCTGGACCAGGCGGCCCCTGGCGTCACGGACCAGTGCGCCGAGCGGTTTGACGACCATGCCCTCGCCGCCGCGGCCGGTCATCTCCAGCCACCAGTCGGTGCCCGCAGCCACCGACTCCGGGTCGCCCGTGTCGACGTACAGGCGCCGGGTGGTGCGCAGCAGGCCGCTGCCGTCGTGCTCGACGAGGCGGTCGATGAGGGCGAGCTGCTCGTCGTGGGGCAGGGCGGCCAGGCTGCGGCCCTGGACGGCCAGGATCTGGAACGGGGCCAGGTGGACGCCGTCGAGGCCTTCGGTGGGCCAGCAGTAGCGGCGGTAGGCGTCCGTGAAGGCGGCGGCGTCGGCGGACCGCTCGCGCTGGCGGGCCAGCAGGCCGGTGACGTCGACGCCGCGGGCCGCGGCGGCCTCCAGCGCGGCCAGTGCGTCCGGGAACACCGCGCCGGAGGCGGCGCCCACGGCGGCGTACTGGGAACGCAGCAGTCCGGAGGCCTTCAGCGACCACGGCATCAGCTCGGTGTCGAGCAGCAGCCAGTCGGTGGCCAGTCCGTCCCACAGACCGGCCTCGCCGATGGCGGTGCGCAGCCGGTCGAGGATCGCCTCGGAGACGGTCGCGTCGTCGAGGAAGGGGCGGCCGGTGCGGGTGTAGAGGGACCCGGTGGGGCCTCCCCCGCTCCCGGCCGCGCTCGAGCGGGAGGTGCCCCCCTCCCCGAAGCGGGCGCGCGCCGTCTGCGCGTCACGGCAGACCAGGACCACTGCCCGCGAGCCCATGTGCTTCTCCTCGCACACGACCCGCGCCACGCCGTCGGCCGCGTACTGGGCGAAGGCCTCCTTCGGGTGCTCCAGGTAGCCGTCCACCTGCGAGGTGGCGGTGGGGGCCATGGTCGGCGGCAGGTACGGCAGGAGTCCGGGGTCGGTGGCGAAGCGGCTCATGACCTCCAGGGCCGCCGCCGCGTTCTCCTCGCGCACGGTGATCCGGCCGGCGTGCCGGGTCTCCACCGTCCGGCGGCCGTGCACGTCGGCCAGGTCGAGCGGGCGACCGTCCTTGCCACCGGGCGCCTCGGTGCGCAGCGGCTTGGCCGGCTCGTACCAGACCCGCTCGGCCGGTACGTCGACCAGTTCGCGCTCGGGCCAGCGCAGCGCGGTCAGTCTGCCACCGAAGACGGCACCGGTGTCGAGGCAGATGGTGTTGTTGAGCCAGGTGGCCTCCGGGACCGGGGTGTGGCCGTAGACGACGGCCGCACGGCCCCGGTAGTCCTCGGCCCACGGGTAGCGCACCGGCAGCCCGAACTCGTCGGTCTCGCCGGTGGTGTCGCCGTAGAGGGCGTGGCTGCGGACCCGTCCGGAGGTGCGGCCGTGGTACTTCTCCGGCAGGCCGGCGTGGCAGACCACGAGCCGGCCGCCGTCGAGGACGTAGTGGCTGACCAGGCCGTCGATGAACTCCCGTACCTCGGCGCGGAACTCCTCGCTCTCGCCGTCCATCTGCGCGACGGTCTCGGCGAGTCCGTGGGTGTGCTGGACCTTGCGGCCCTTGAGGTGGCGGCCGTACTTGTTCTCGTGGTTGCCGGGGACGCACAGGGCGTTGCCCGACTTCACCATCGACATCACACGGCGCAGTACGCCGGGGCTGTCCGGGCCGCGGTCGACGAGGTCGCCGACGAAGACGGCGGTGCGGCCCTCGGGGTGCACACCGTCGGCGTAGCCGAGCCGTGCGAGCAGGGCCTCCAGTTCGGCGGCGCAGCCGTGGACGTCGCCGATGATGTCGAAGGGGCCGGTGAGGTGGGTGAGGTCGTTGAAGCGCTTCTCGGTGACGACGGTGGCCTGCTCGGCCTCCTCCGCGCCGCGCAGGAGGTGCACCTTGCGGAACCCCTCGCGCTCCAGGTGGCGCAGGGAGCGGCGGAGTTCGCGGATGTGGCGCTGGATGACCCGGCGGGGCATGTCGGCCCGGTCGGTGCGGGCCGCGTTGCGCTCGGCGCACACCTCCTCGGGCAGGTCGAGGACGATGGCGATGGGCAGGACGTCGTGCTTCCTGGCCAGCTCGACCAGCTGGCGTCTGCCGTCCTGCTGCACGTTGGTGGCGTCGACGACGGTGCGGCGTCCGGCGGCGAGCCGCTTGCCCGCGATGTAGTGCAGGACGTCGAAGGCGTCACGGCTCGCGCTCTGGTCGTTCTCGTCGTCGGCGACCAGACCCCGGCAGAAGTCCGAGGAGACGACCTCGGTGGGCTTGAAGTGGCGCCGGGCGAAGGTGGACTTGCCGGAGCCGGAGGCGCCGATCAGCACGACGAGGGAGAGGTCGGTGACGGGCAGGGTGCGGGCCCGTGCGGTGGCGTCGGTGGTGCTCATGCGGCCTTCGCCTCCTTCTCGGTCTCGGTCCTGGTGGTGAAGACGGCCATCTGGGTGGGTGGGCCGACCTCGGGGTCGTCGGGTCCGACGGGCCGGAACTCCACCGCGTAGCCGTGCCGTTCGGCCACCTCGTCCGCCCAGGCCCGGAACTCCGCGCGGGTCCACTCGAAGCGGTGGTCGCGGTGGCGGACGCGGCCGGCGGGGAGGCTCTCCCAGCGCACGTTGTACTCGACGTTCGGCGTGGTGACGACGACGGTGCGGGGGCGGGCGGACCCGAACACCGCGTAGGCGAGGGCGGGCAGGCGGGGCGGGTCGACGTGCTCGATCACCTCGCTGAGGACGGCGGCGTCGTAGCCGCGCAGCCGCTTGTCCGTGTAGGCCAGGGAGCCCTGGAACAGGGCGACCCTCGCGGCCTGGCGCTCGCCCATGCGGTCCAGCCGGAGCCGGCGGGAGGCGATGGTGAGCGCGCGCACCGACACGTCCACGCCGACGATCTCGGTGAACCGCGGCTCCTTGAGCAGCTCCCGCACCAGGTGCCCCTCGCCGCAGCCGAGGTCGAGGACGCGGGCGGCGGCGTTCTCCCGCAGGGCGGCCAGGATCGCCTCGCGGCGCCGCACGGCGAGCGGGGTCGGCCGGTCCTCCTGCTCGGTCTCGGCCCCGACGGCGTTGTCGATCTCCTCGACCTCGCTGTCGTCGCTCTCGGCCAGCCGGATCAGTTCCAGTCGCTCCATCGCCTCACGCGTCAGCGACCAGCGGCGGGACAGGTAGCGGCTGGTGATCAGCTTCTGCTCCGGGTGGGCGGGCAGCCAGCCCTCACCGGCGCGCATCAGCTTGTCGACCTCGTCCGGGGAGACCCAGTAGTGCTTGGCGTCGTCGAGCACCGGGAGGAGCACGTACAGGTGGCGCAGGGCCTCGGCGAGGGTGCGCGTCGCGGACTCCAGTTCGAGGCGGACGTAGCGCGAGTCGCCCCACTCGGGGAACGCGGTGTCCAGCGGGACGCTCTGGACGGTGACGGTCCAGCCGAGCGGCTCGAAGAGGCGGCGTACGAGGTCCGGGCCGCCGCGGGCGGGCAGCGCCGGGACCTCGACGCGCAGCGGCAGCGGCTCGGCCGCCCGCTCGGGGTGTGTCCTGCACACGCCGCGCATCGCGCTGGAGAAGACGTTGCCCAGCGCGACGGCGAGGAGCGAGGAGGCCGCGTAGGGGCGGTCGTTGACGTACTGCGCGAGTGCCGCGTCGGGGGCGCCGCCCCGTCCCTTGCCCTTGCCGCGCCGTACCAGCGCCACCGCGTCGATCTCCAGCAGCAGCGCCGCCGTGCAGCGCTGCTCCTCCGCCTCGGGGTAGAGCACGTGGGCCGTGCCGAAGGAGGTGGAGAACGCCTGCGCGTTGTCGGGATGCTTGTGCAGCAGGAAGCCGAGATCGGTCGCGGGGCGTTCGGGAGTACCGGTGGTGGTGATGGTCAGGAACATGCGGAGGGCCTCTCCGGCCGGTGGTCGGTGTCGGGATGCCGTACGCGCGGGAGCCCCCGGGGTGGTAGATCCCGAGGGCTCCGGCAGGACGACGGTCACACCATCGCACAGGGCGGGTGACCGGCGCCTTCCCTTATTTCGCGGGGCCGGTGTCCGAGCGTCCTGCGGCGGTGCGAGGGGTGGTGTCCGCGCGTCCTCCGGTGGGGCGGGGGGGCGGAGTGACCGGGTCAGGACAGCTGTGACTGGACCTGGGAGGAGATCAGTTCCAGGTGGTCCAGGTCGTCGAGGTCGAGGACCTGGAGGTAGATGCGCTGCGCGCCGGCCTCGGCGTAGCGGCCGATCTTCTCGACGACCTCGGCCGGGGAGCCGGCCAGCCCGTTGGCCTTCAGCTCCTCGACCTCGCGGCCGATCACCGAGGCCCGGCGGGCGACTTCGGCGTCGTCCTTGCCGACGCAGACGACGAGGGCGTTGGAGTAGGTGAGGGCGTCGGCCGCGCGGCCGGCCTCCTCGGCGGCGGCCCGCACCCGGGCGAACTGGCGCTCGGTGTCCTCCAGCGAGGCGAACGGGATGTTGAACTCGTCGGCGTACCGGGCGGCCAGGCGCGGTGTGCGGGTGGCGCCGTGACCGCCGATGAGGACGGGCACCTTCCGCTGCGCGGGCTTGGGCAGCGCGGGCGACTCCGTGAGGTCGTAGAACGTCCCGTGGAAGTCGAAGGTCTTGCCGGTCTCGGTGGCCCACAGACCGGTGACGATCGCCAGCTGCTCCTCCAGGCGGGCGAACTTCTCCTTGGGGAAGGGGATGCCGTACGCCTTGTGCTCCTCCTCGAACCAGCCGGCGCCCAGGCCCAGCTCGACGCGGCCGCCGGACATCTGGTCGACCTGGGCGACCTGGATGGCGAGGACGCCGGGCAGTCGGAAGGTGCCGGCGGTCATGAGGGTGCCGAGCCGGATGCGCTTGGTCTCGCGGGCGAGGCCGGCCAGGGTGATCCAGGCGTCGGTGGGGCCGGGGAGGCCGTCCGCGGAGCCCATGCGGAGATAGTGGTCGCTGCGGAAGAAGGCGTCGAAGCCGAGGTCCTCGGTGGCCTTGGCCACGGTGAGCAAGGTGTCGTAGGTGGCCCCCTGCTGGGGCTCGGTGAAGATACGCAGATCCATGTCTCCATCCTGCCTGCTCGGCGCGGGTGGGCCGCACAGGCTCCGCCCGGCCCGGCGCGCATGTCCTCCGGGTCCGCCCGGCCCGGCGCACATGTCCTCCGGGTCCACCCGACCCGACGCGCGTCCCTCCAGGGCCCGTCCGTCCCAGCGCGCATTCCCCCCGCCTCCGCCCAGCCCGGCCCGCTCCCCCCGGGCCCGCCCGGCTCGGCGCGGATGCCTGGCGGGTCGCGCGGCTTCCGGGTGGCCGCGCGTCGGCCCGGGGGAGGTGCGCGGCCGGTCCGGTGACCGGGTCGGGCGTTGATCGTTTGCCGGGGCGGAGGCGGATCGCCCGGCCTCCGCGCCGGGCGGTGTGCGCCGGCGCGCCAACCGTGTCGCCCCCCGTGGGGCCTGGGGCCGAGGAGGCCGTCGTGTCCGAAGAGAACCTGCCGCGTCAGGACGGGGCTCAGGCCCGGCCGAAGGGGCTGCTCCAGCAGATGGAGGAACTCATGGCGGCGCTGAACGCGGACCTGTCGGCCCTGGACGCCGATCTCCAGTCGGCGGGAGACCCCGAGCGGCCCGGCCCCCGGGAGCTGCCGGAGGCGACGGAGTCCGCCGCGTCCACGGGGCGTCCCGGGCGTCCGGCGGACGGGGCAGGACACACCGACTGAGCTGTGCGGGGCGCGGTCGGCGGCTCGTCGGGGGGGGGCGGCTAGCCCGCCTCCCGCTCGGGCAGGTCCGCGTCCCGGTCCGCCAGTTTGCGGAGCATCTCCAGGACCCGGTCACGCGACTCGTCCGCCGCGTCGATGGCCTCCATGCACTGCCAGTACGTGGCCTCGTCGTCGGCGGCGCAGGCGACGCCGACCAGGGCTATGCCGGTCTCCCCCAGCAGGGTGCCCAGGCGCATCAGGGCCTGCCGCGCGTCGCCCAGTTCGGTGAGCTGGGCGGCTCGCAGCTCTCCCGGGGCCAGCTCCGGGGTGTGCAGCACTCCGCAGCCGCGGCCCGCCAGCTCGGTCAGCCCGATCGCCTCGCCGCGCAGCTCCGGTGGCCCGTGGACCGCCAGCCGGCTGCCGATCGCCTGCGCCAGGGCCTGCACCTGCCACACCTCCGTCAGGATGTCCGGCACCTCGCCGCCGGCCGCCAGGGCACGCCCGCTCGTCACGATGAGCCGCACAGCGTCCATGCGCTGCCCCCGTCTGTCTCCGACGCGCTCGCGGCGCGTCCGCCCGAACTCCGTTGTCCACTACCCAGAGTGAAGGCGTGTGGGGCGAAAAGCCAGAGGAAGGGGGAAATCTTCGGACAACAAAATGGTTTCCTACCCGATTTCGACTGCGGAGAGTAATAACGGAGTTCGCGGCTCCTCCGGCTCAGGCGTCCGGGTCCGGCCGCGCCGGGAACCGGAGTTCGTTGCGCTCGATCTTCGCCGCCAGCGCGGCCAGGGGGTCGACGCCGAGCACCTCGCAGAACTGGAGCAGATACGCCAGTACGTCGGCGACCTCGTCCCGGACCCGGTGCGCGGTGTCCGGGTCGGCCATGACGCGGGCGGACTGCTCGGGCGTCAGCCACTGGAAGATCTCGACGAGTTCGGAGGCCTCCACGCTGAGCGCCGCGACGAGGTTCTTGGGCGTGTGGTACGGCTGCCAGTCCCGTGCGGCGGCGAACTCTGCGAGCCTGCGCTGGAGGGCGGGCAGGTCGGGGGGCGGGTGCGGAAGATCGGTCACGGGTCCAGGTGTACCACCGTGACGCCGTCCGTCCCGGTCGCCCAGGAGGGGTCGGCCACCGCCGCGACCACTCGGATGTGACCGCGGTCGCACATCCGCGCCGCCAGGCGGAGCAGTTCCCCGCGCTGCCGGGTGTCCAGGCCCCGGTCGAAGCCGTCGGCGAGCACGGTCAGCGTCTGGAGCGCGGCGGGGACCTCACCGACCGGGTCGACCTCCAGCACCCCGGGGCCGGTGAACAGCAGCAGGGCGAGGGCGAGGTAGCGAAGCTCGCCGTAGCCGAGCCGCGCCAGGCCGGTGCGGACGCCGTCGCCACGGTCCAGCGACGCGCGGACCACGCCGCCGGTCACCGGCTCCGCCAGCACGTCCGCGACCGAGCCCGCGCATCCGGCGCGTACCGCCGCGACGAACTGCGCGTGCCGGCGGCCGCACTCGGTACGGGTGCGCCACAGCACGTCGGCGAGGTTGTCGCAGCCGCCGAGCAGCCGGCCGGTGCCGCTGGGCACGGGCTCCCGCATCCGGCCGGGCCGGGGGTCGCAGGAGAAGACGGAGCGCAGGGCGACCACCATCTGCTCGGCGGCGGCGAGCACCCTGCGCTGCCCGTCCGTCTTGCCGGCCACCCGCAGCGGCAGCAGCGGGGTGCCGAGCCGGTCGTCGGGCAGCGGGGCGCGGGTCACGAGCGCGGACCCGCCGGTGTGCCAGGCCGCCTGGACGGCACGGCGCCCGGGGTCGCGCAGGGCCGTCTCCAGGAGCACCACCCCGTCCGCGGTCAGCCGCTCCCCCACGATGCGCAGCTCGGGTTCGGCCTGCACGGCGACGTCGAGGTGCACGGGCCCCTCCGCCCCGTCGGCCGTGCAGCCGATGCGGAAACCGCGGCGGTGCTGGGCGTCGGGCCGGGCCCGCTCGGGCACGCAGGCCACCGGGTCGGGGAAGGCCGCGCCGAGCCGGGCACCGGCCCCGAGCCGGGCCAGGGCGTCGTACGCCCTGAGCGCGGTGGTCTTGCCGCTCCCGCTGGGGCCGGCGAGCACGGTGAGCGGCCCGAACCGCAGCACGGCGCGGCGGTGCCCGGCGAAGGCGGACAGCCGCAGCTCGGTGACGCGGGGGCGGTCCGGCAGGGGTGCGGCCGGGGCCGTCGACGCGGGGGGCACTGCCATGTCCGGACCGTAGGGTCCGGGCGGAACGGCGAACCGTTCCGCCCGGACGGCGTTCCTACGAACGGGGGACGGGACCGTCAGGACCGGAGCGGTCCGTCACACTCCCGGTACCTGCGCCGCGCTCTCCATCAGCCCGTTCACCTCGGTCCCGGCGGGGGTGAGCAGGAAGACGTTGCGGTCGACGCGGTGCATCCCGCTGGCCAGGCCGAAGACGACGCCCGTGCTGAAGTCCAGGACGCGCTTGGCGACCTCGCCCTCGGCGCTGGTCAGGTCCAGGAGGACCGGGATGCCCGCCATGAGGATCTCGGCGACCTCGCGGGCGTCCGCGAACACGTTGACCCTCAGGACGACGAAGCGGCGGCGGGTCTCCGTCTCCGCCTCCGGCAGCGCCCGGTGGCCCACCGCGGACGGCCAGGCGTCCCGCCCGCGCAGAGGAACGACCTGGGCGAGCCCCTCCCACTGTTCATCGGTGACGTCGTGGCTGTTCACCGGCTCCCCCCGATCTCACTCGCCTTCAATGCGTGCACCAGCCAATTCTTACGCCAAGTCACCCGTTCGGCCCAACAGCGACACGTTTCGCGACGCTCCGTGCCCGGTGGTCGCCGGAGGAATCCGGGTCGCCGGCACGGCGGTGGCGCGACCCCGGCCGGGGTCCGCGCCACCGCCGTGCCGCGGTCGGCCCGCTTCGGGACCCCGCGCGGTCGGGAGCCGAAGGGGCCTCAGGACCGCTGGTCCGCCCGGTCCTGACGACTGGCCAGCGCCCAGATCACGAAGACGTCGATCGCCATCACGATCACCGACCAGACGGGCGAGTACGGCAGGAACAGGAACTGGGTGATGAGGCTGACCGAGGCGAGGAAGATGCCCGCGAAGCGCGCCCAGGCCATGTCCTTGAGCAGTCCGTAGCCCGTGGCGAGGACGAGGGCGCCCAGGATCACGTGGATGATGCCCCAGCCGGTGAGGTTGAGCTCGTAGACGTAGCTGCCGACGCGGGCGTACACGTCGTCCTCGGCGATGGCCGCGATGCCCTGCAGGACGGCGAGGGCACCGTTCAGCAGCATCAGGACGCCCGCGAAGACGACCCCGCCGGTCACCCATCCGCCGGAGCGGTCCGCCGACCGTGGGGCACCTGTGCCGTGCGTCGGCCTGCCGGGAGAAGGTGCGGCGTGCTGGCTCATGAGCGAGTCCTTTCTGCGTGTGCCCGTACGGGCCTCGGCCCGTCGGTGCGCCGGGCGCCGACAGGTCCCTCCGAGCCTGCGGCCACCGGTGCCGACCGGCCATGCGGGTACGCCGAACGGGTGAACCGGCGCCGCCCGGTCCGCCCGCCGCCCGCTCCCCGGGGGCGCCCCGTGCGCATGCGTCCCCGCCCCGTCTCGCGTTAACTGAGGCGCACGTGCGAGCGCGTGCCCCGGACCCGTCGGACCAGGTGCCGGGGTGAGGTGGACGGAGGAGGACCGTGGCGACTGGGCCCCCGCCGGCGAACGCGGTGCCGGGCCGGGCGGAACAGTCCCTGCGGCACACGTTGTTGAGCCCCGGCTATCTGCGGCTGTTGCTGCTGTGCGTCCTGCTGGGCGTGCCCATCGCGCTGGCCTGCTTCTTCTTCGTCGGGTTCCAGCACCAGCTGCAGCACTGGGTGTGGACGTCGCTGCCCGAGGCAGCTGGTTACGACGCCCCGCCCTGGTGGTGGCCGCTGCCCGCACTGCTGCTGGCCGGGCTGATCCTCGCGCCGATCGTCACCAGGATGCCGGGCGGCGGCGGGCATCTGCCGGTGAACGGGCTGGGCGGCGCGCCCGTCGGCCCCCGTGCGCTGCCCGGCGCGGTGCTGGCCGCGCTGGCCACGCTGCCGCTCGGTGTGGTGCTGGGGCCGGAGGCGCCGCTGATGGCCGTCGGCAGCGGGCTCGCGCTGCTGGCGGTCCGGCGGGCGGGCGCGGCCGGCGACCCGAAAGCGAGCGCGATCATCGCGACGGCCGGGTCCACCGCCGCGATCTCCACCATCCTCGGCGGTCCGGTCGCGGCGGCCGTCCTGCTGATCGAGGGGGCGGGGCTGGCGGGCACCCAGCTCGTCGCCCTGCTGCTGCCGTGTCTGCTGGCCAGCGCGGCCGGCGCGCTGGTCTTCACCGGGTTCGGTCAGTGGACGGGCCTGGAGATCGGCGCCCTGAGCCTCCAGGACCTCCCGCCGGCCGCCGGCCCGGACGCGGGCGACTTCCTCTGGGGCATCCCCACCGCGGCCCTGATCGCGGTGCTGGTCACGCTGGGCCGCGAGCTGGGTCACCGCACCGTCTCCTGGACGCGGCGGCACACGGCCGCGCGCACCGTCCTGTGCGCCGTGGCCGTGGGCGGCTGCCTCTGCGGGTACGCCCTGGTCACCGGCCGGTCCCCGGCGGAGGCGGCCCTGTCCGGTCAGGCGACGCTCGGCGTACTGGCCGCGGACCCGCACGCGTGGTCGGTGGGCGCGCTGGTGGCCCTGGTGGCGTGCAAGGGGCTGGCCTGGGGCATCGCGCTGGGCAGCCTGCGCGGGGGGCCGATCTTTCCCGCGGTGCTGCTGGGCGCGGCCACGGCCGTCGCGTGTTCCGGGCTGCCGGGTTTCGGGGCGACCCCGGCCCTCGCCCTGGGCATCTCGGCCGCCGCGGCGGCGGTGACGGGGCTGCCGCTGGCCAGCGCGGTGCTGGCGGTGCTGCTGATGGGCAGGGACGCCCACGACCAGACGCCGTTGATCGTCATCGCCTCGGTCGTCGCCTTCGTCGTCGCCCAGTTGGTACGCCGGACCGAACCGGCGGCCGCCGAGAGCCCGGGCAGGGGAACCGCACGGTGACGGAGCACCACCGGTCCGGCCGGCGGCGGCCCGGCAGCCCGCGGGGTGGCCCCGCGCGCTCCGGCAGGGTGCGGGCCGTCTGGCACGCGGCGCGTCCCTGGCTGACGCGGGCCGGTGTCACGGCGGCCGTGGTCGTGGCCTACTTCGTCCTCCCGCTCGACCACCTGGGTCCGCGGCGCCCCGTACTGAGCTGGGTGCTGTTCGCCCTCGCACTCGCCGTCGTGGCCGTGCTGCTGCTCCGGCAGATCCGCCACGTGTTCACCAACCGCCCGGACTCCCGGCCCGGTGCGGTCCTCTCCCTGCTGATCGTCCTGACCGTGCACATCTTCTCGGCCACCTACTACGCCCTCGCCAAGCACGAGGGCGAGTTCACCGGCCTCGACACCCGCGTCGACGCCCTGTACTTCACCGTCGTCACGCTGGCGACCGTCGGGTACGGCGACATCACCCCGAGCGGCCAGGCGGCCCGCATCGTGACGGTCCTGCAGATCGCCTACAGCTTCGTGTTCCTGACCGCCGCGGCGACCGCGCTCACCCAGCGGCTGCGCGACATGGTGGTCCGGCGCACGGAGCGGGACCGGCGGGGCTGACGGCACCGGGAGCACGTGTGCGGACGCCACCTGCGCGCACCGTGCGCGGCACGAGCGGTGTCACCCACGCACACAGTGGCGCGAGTACGGCGGGCGCGGGACCTGCTGACGGACTCGGCGGCCGGCCCGCGCACGCCGGAGGAGCCGGCCGCTCTGGCCGACTGACGCGGAACCGGCCGCAGCGGCTCACCGTGCCGAGTCGCTGAACTCCGCGTCCCGGTCCCTCGCCGGGCCGTCCTCCGGCAGGTGGCGGGCGGTGCGGCGGCGGCCGGGCAGGACGGCGAGGACGATGAGGGTGCCGGCGGCCATGATGATCCCGCCGACGAGGCTGGTCGTGGCGACCCCGTGGGCGAAGGACTGGTTCACGGCGTCGGCCAGGGCCTCGGCCTGCCGCGGTCCGGCCGAGGGGTTCGCCGCGAGCCGCTCGGCGACGGCCAGTCCGCCGCCCACGGAGTCCTGGGCGGTGTCCAGCGCGGCGGCCGGGAGCCGGCCTCCGGCCAGGTCGGCGAGTTCGTCCCGGTAGGCGGTGCCGAGCAGGGAGCCCAGCACGGCGATCCCCAGGGAGCCGCCGAGTTCCAGCGCGGTGTCGTTCGCCCCGCCGCCGACGCCCAGCTCGCTCTCCGGGAAGGAACCCATGATGGTGTCGGTGGCCGGGGACACGCTCAGCCCGATCGCGAGGCCCAGCAGCAGCATCGGGGCCAGGAAGTCGGCGTACGTCGAGTCCTTCTCGACGAGGGCCAGCAGGAGGACGCCGACGGTGCCGAGCACCATGCCGGAGCCGACCATGGCCTTCACCCCCAGCCTCGGTGTCAGCCGGCCGGTGACGGCGGCGCCGACGAACACGGCGCCGGCCAGCGGCAGCAGTCGTACGCCGGTCTCCAGGGCGCCGAAGCCCAGCACGAACTGAAGGAACTGCGTGGCGTAGTAGATGGCGCCGTAGGTGCCGAAGAAGAAGAACAGCACCGCCAGCATCGAGCCGCTGAACGGTCGCAGCAGGAACCTGCGGACGTCCAGCATGGGGTGCGGGTGGCGCAGTTCCCAGGCCACGAAGGCCACGAGGCCGACGACGGCGGCGACGGCGGCGGCGACCGGGCCGGCGCCCCAGCCGAAGTGCGGGCCCTCGATGGTCGCGTAGACCAGGCTGCCGACGGAGACGATGGACAGCAGACCGCCGACGTAGTCGATACGGCCCATGCCGGCCGCCTTGGACGGCGGTACGAGGATCAGCGCGCCGACCACGGCGGCGACCGCGACGGGGACGTTGACCAGGAAGGTCGAGCCCCAGGCGTGGTCCTCCAGGAGTCGGCCGGCGACCAGCGGGCCGACCGCGATGGCGAGGCCCGAGGTGGCGGTCCAGGCGGTGATGGCCCGGGCCCGCTCTCCCTTCGGGAAGACCGCGACCAGGAGGGACAGCGTGGCCGGCATGACGACGGCGGCCCCGACGCCCATGATCGCCCGGGCCGCGATGACCAGCCCGGTCTCCTCCACCAGGCTGCCCATCACGGAACCGCCCGCGAAGATCACCAGGCCGGTGATCAGGGCGCCTCGGCGGCTGTACTTGTCGCCGACCGAGCCGAGGACCAGCATCAGCGCGGCGTACGGGACGGTGTAGCCGTCGATGACCCATTGCAGGTCGCTGCTGCTGAGGCCGAGATCGGCCGTCATGTCCGGTGCGGCCACGATCAGCGACGTGTTGGCCATGACCACGATCAGCAGGCTCAGACAGAGGACGACGAGGGCCCACCAACGCCGCGCGTACGGCCCGGTCATCTTCTCGACGGGGGTGGTGGCTAGGAGGGGCATCGGGGCTCCCGGGAGGGCTGGGGCGAGTTAATTGCCCATCGATGTGCAGATCAATGGCAGCGTAGTTTGTTGCACATAGAGGTGCAAATAAGAGGCGGGCGGAGGTCCGGAAGGCGCGACGGAGCGGCTCGTGCGGCTCGTGCGGCTCGTGCGGCTCGTGCGGCTCGTGCGGCTCGTGCGGCCGGAACCCGCCGGAACGGTTGGAACGCAGGGTGAGGGAGGCCGACGCGGTGAGCGGGCAGGGGTCAGCGGGGGTGCGGAAGCCGACGGGCTGAGTGCGGGGGCGGGCCGTCGGGGCGCAGGTGCCCGCGGCTGGACGCGGGGGCGCGGAGGGGGTGAGTGGGGTGGTGGGGTGATGGGGTGGTGCGGACCGGGGGTTACTCGTCCGGGATCGGCTCCGCCGGGGTGACCGACGCGACGACGGCCCGGGCCCGCCGCTCCGGTACGCCGGCCGCGATGAGCTGGGCCAGGGCGACGCGGGTGCCGTCGTCCTCCAGCGCCCCCGTGTTCACCTGCTCCAGCAGTGCGACCGTCATCGCCTCCAGTCCGGCGCTCAGCACGGCGGGCGGCAGATGCGCGGGGAAGGCCCCGTCCCGCTGGCCGCGTTCCAGGATGGCGGTGACCTCGGCACGGGCCGGTGCCAGGATCTCCGAGACCCGCTCCACGCCCAGGTCGTGCCGGGCCAGCGCCAGGAGCATCCGGTAGCGGTCGCCGACCGGCCACATCAGCAGCACGAAGTACGCGAGGGCACGCTCGGCCGGTTCCGCGGGCCCGATGCGCTCCGCACCGGCGGCCATCGCGCTCCGCAGCACCTCGGAGGCCTCCTCGGCGAGGGCCTCCAGGAGGGCCGCGCGTCCCGGGAAGTGCCCGAAGAGGGTCCGCCGTACGACACCGGCGGCGCGGGCCAGTTCCTCCAGCGTGGTGTCCGGGTTCCGTCCCAGTTCGCGGCGGGCCGTGGCCAGGATGCGCGCCCGGTTGGACCGCGCGTTGCGTCGCTGCGGCTCGCGGGCGACTGACTTGGTCACGGGGAACCTCTGGGGCGCGTGGTGGGGCGGCGGGGCGTCCATTCTGGCACGGGGGCCGTGCCCGGGGCCGAGCGGCGACTCGCCCGCCCGCGGCCTCCCGGGCCGGCTCGGGCCCCCCGAGCCCGGACAGGGCCGGACCTCGTCCGCCCGGCCCGGGCCCGGTGGCCCCGCGTCGCCTCACCCTGCCGGTCGGTCGTCTCCCCGTGGCCCGCCGTGCCCGCGGGACCCGACCCCGTCCGCCCGGTCCTCGTGATCCACCCCGTCCGCCCGGTCCTCGTGATCCACCCCGTCCGCCCGGTCCTCGTGATCCGCCCCGTCCGCCCGGTCCTCGTGATCCGCCCCGTCCGCCCGGCCCTCGTGATCCGCCCCGTCCGGCTCCCGCGCGGGCTCGGTCGCGTCCGCCCGGCCGCCCCGCCGTACGGCGGCGACCGCGGCGAGCACCGTCCCCACGGCCACGACCAGCAGACCGCGCAGCCACACCTCCGCCTCGATCTGGGTGGCGAGCGCGACGCAGGACGCCGCGCCCAGCACGGGGAGGACGGTCGGGGTCCGGAAGTGGTCGGCCTCGCCCGGGTCGCGGCGCAGCACCAGCACGGCCGTGTTGACCATGAGGAAGACCACGAGCAGCAGCAGGACCAGCGTGGACGCGAGGGTGGCGACGCTGCCGGTGAGCGCGAGGAGCATCGACAGCACGGTCGTGACCGCGATCGCCGCCCAGGGGGTACGGCGCCCGGGCAGCACCTTGGTCAGCGCGGCGGGCAGCAGCCCGTCCCGGGCCATGCCGTAGGCCAGGCGGGAGGACATGATGCCGGTGAGCAGCGCGCCGTTCGCGACCGCGACCAGGGCGATGGCGCTGAACAGGCGGGTCGGCACCCCGCCGGCCGCCTCGACGACCTCCAGCAGCGGCCCGCTCGACCCGGCCAGGCGGGCTGTCGGGACGGCCACGGAGGCGGCGAGCCCCACCAGGACGTACACGGCGCCGGCGGTGGCGAGGGCGCCGAAGAGGGCGCGCGGGTAGGAGCGGCGGGGGTCGCGGGTCTCCTCGGCGACGTTCACGGAGGTCTCGAAGCCGACGAAGGAGTAGTAGGCCAGGACGGAGCCGCTCAGTACGGCCGCCGCGGCCCCCTTCTCCGGCGTCCCGAGCTGCCCGAGCCGTGCCACGTCGCCGTCGCCGCGCAGCAGCAGCCACGCGCCGAGGGCGACGATGACGAGCAGGCCGCCCACCTCGACGACGGTGGCGACGACGTTGGCCCGGGTGGACTCCTTGATGCCGCGTGCGTTGACCAGCGCGAGCAGGGCGAGGAACACCACGGCGACGGCGCCCACCGGCAGCGTCACGAAGGCCGACAGGTAGTCGCCCCCGAAGCCGCGGGCCAGCGCGGCCACGGAGACGATGCCGGCGGCGAGCATGCAGAAGCCCGCCACGAAGCCGGCGAACGGTCCGAAGGCCAGGGTGGTGTAGTGGGAGGCGCCGCCCGCCCGGGGGTATTTCGTGGCCAGCTCGGCGTAGGAGGCCGCGGTCAGCATCGCCAGCAGCAGCGCGACGACCAGCGGCACCCACACCGCTCCCCCGGTGTCGGCGGCCACCTGCCCCACCAGGACGTACACCCCCGCGCCCAGCACATCGCCCAGGATGAAGAAGTACAGCAGCGGGGTGGTCAGCGCCCGCTTCAGCGCCGGACCGTCCTGGGTCTCCGCCGGCCTGCGTGTTCCGAATCTCGCCATGCCGCCTCAGGTTTCCCGCCAGACCGAGAACACGCCCCCGAGTCCGGCGGGCACCTCGGCGGGCCGGTCACCGCTCGTCGGACAGCAGGTCCTTGGCCGCCAGTCGCCCGTCGACGAAGCACAGGCGGTAGACGCCCGCCTCCATCGAGAACAGGCCACCGCCCTCGGCCCGGTAGTACCGGCACACCGCGCGCTCGGGCGCCGGCGGGGAGTCGGCGTGCCACTCCGCGGGCACCTGTTCCGCGGGCAGGACCCCTCGGAGGTCCTGCCACCGTTCGCCCCGGGTCAGCCCGCGGTAGGTGGAGGCGTCGAGGGTGGCGCTGCTGTCGAACGCGTTCGAGAAGTAGACGACCATCATCACGCACACGACGGCGACCGCGACCACGGGCACCGCCAGCATGGTCATGAGGCTGCGGCGGACCCGTTGCTCGGCGTCCCGCTGGGCCGTGACGGTGAGCGGGACCCCGAGCGGGCCCTGGGGGCCGGCGGCACCGGCCCCGTACAGCTCCCCGGAGTGCGGCAGGCGGGCCGAGACCTCGAACACGCCGTCCTCGCGGGGCCGGGCGGAGAGCGTCCCGCCGAGTACCTGGACCCGCTCGGAGAGACCGACGAGTCCGGTGCCGTTGCCGACGGCCGGCTCGGAGGGGCCGTCGGAGATGCCGTTGGTGACGGTGACGGCCGTGTGGTCCGTCAGGCGGTCGATCCGGATCCGTACCTCCTCGCCGGGCGCGTGCTTGGCGGCGTTGGTGAGCGACTCCTGGACCACCCGCCGCACCGCCTCCTCGACCGCGGGCGGGGCCGTGACGTCGAGGCCGATCCGCCGCAGGTCGATCAGCATCCCCGCGGTACGCGCCCGGTCCACCGTCGTCATGAGGTCCTCGCGCGGCGGCGTCGGTTCCTGCGCCGTGTCCACGCGCAGCACTCCGATGATGTCGCTGAGCCGGCTGACAGCCTGCCCCGCGTTGCCGCGCAGTTGCCTCGCCGTGGCCCGCACGGACGCGTCCAGGTCGGGGGCGACCTCCAGGGCGGCGGCCTGCATGGCGATGAGGGTGAGGTCGTGCCCGAGCTGGTCGTGCATGTCCTGGGCGATGCGGGCGCGTTCCCGGGTCCGGGCCCGGTCGGCGGCCAGCTCGTACTCCCGTTCGAGGTGCTGGGCCCGCTGCCAGCCGGCGAGTTCCAGCTCGCGACGCTGGTGGCGGTGCCGGCCGGCCAGCCACGCGGTCACGGCGCCCACCAGCAGCGGGACGCTGTTCAGCCAGGTGGTGAGGTGGCCCGCCCGGAGCCCGAGGACGCCCAGCGTCGTCAGCACGGCCGTGACCGCCACCGCCGTGTCGACGGGACGCTCCCGCGTGTCACCGCGCCGGCCGGCCAGGTAGCCCATGACGAACAGGCTGGGCGCGAACCAGGGGCTGACGAGGCTGAGGACCGCGGTGGTCCCCCAGGCCAGCGACAGCCGCGTGGCCCGCAGCGCGACGACGGGTACGAGCAGCAGGACGCCGGCCAGCCGCCACCACAGGGAGCGGGGATCGGAGTCGCCGGGCGAGTCGAGCAGCGCGGGGACGGCGAGCGCCGCCCAGAGCAGGGCGCCTCGGACGACCTTGCGTTGCCGGGTCCGCTCGACAAGGATTCGGGATCGACTGGTCCGTGCAGGATCCCAGGACTTCCAGAGGCCCCTCACCGGGAGGCCTTTCACCGGGAGTCCTGACAGAGCGCCGGTGCGGCGACAGCCCCGGCGGGGGACGAAATGGGGAACGTGTGATTCGGGTTCTGATCGCCGACGACGAGACGATGATGCGCGCGGGGGCGCGGGCGATCCTGTCGGCCGATCCCGAGATCGAGGTGGTGGCGGAGGCGGCCACCGGCCGGGAGGCCGTGGAGCTGGTGCGCCGGCACCGGCCGGACGTGGCCCTCCTGGACGTGCAGATGCCGCAGCTCGACGGACTCGACGCCGCTTCCGAGATCCTGAAGTCCGACGCGGGCACGGCCGTGATCATCTTCACCACGTTCAGCAACGACGACTACATCGCCCGCGCCCTGGGCGAGGGCGCCAGTGGCTTCCTGCTGAAGTCGGGAGATCCGCGCGACCTCATCGCGGGGGTGCACGCCGTCGCCGACGGGGCCGCGTATCTCTCCCCCGAGGCGGCGCACCGGGTGATCCGCGGTCTGCCCACGGCCCGGATGGCACGGGGCTCCGCGGCACGCGAGCGGGTCGACCGCCTCAGCGCCCGGGAGCGGGAGGTGCTGACACTGCTCGGGGAAGGGCTGTCGAACGCCCAGATCGCCCGGCGGCTGCGCCTCGTCGAAGGCACAGTCAAGACTCATGTCAGTTCCATCCTCACCAGGCTGGCCGTCGGCAACCGTGTCCAGGCGGCCATCATCGCCTACGAAGCGGGACTGATCGAAAGCGTCAACTGAATCCGGACACCGCGCCCGAGGTCTTCCGGACACCGTACGGGGCTGTTGCGGAGAGCCCGCCCAAGGGGTTCCGGCGACCGCGCACAAGGGCTTCTCCGGCGACCGCGCACAAGCGGTTCCGGAACCGTTCCGGACACCGCTCACCGCGGCTCGGCGAAAGGAATCAGCCGTTCACCCCTTTCCGGGCCGGCGCGCACGGGGGCGTCCGCTCGGACACCTGACCACTGGGACACGCGGCCACCCGGACACACGGCCACCCGGACACGCGGCCACCCGGCTCAGGAGCCCTCCGCGGAGAACGGGCACCGCCAGTCCGCCGGTACGGCCCGCCCCGCGTACTGGCGGGCCTCGGAGGACTGGCCGTGGTCGGACAGCATGGGGTTGACGCTCCCCTGGAGGCGCACCTCACGTTCGCGGATCCTGCGCTGCAGACCGTAGTACGTCCCCTGCGCCTTCAACCGGGCGAACTGCTCGTGCGAATTGAACACGAGGGCCGGATGCGAGAAGCGCCGGGAAATCCGAGAGGATTCCGGGCTGAGCCCGGCCACGAAGAACGGATGGCCGGCGACACTGAAGGCGAATTCAGGCGACTCGGTGTCACTGGAGTAGCCGGAGCTCCATTCGTGGGTTTTGGCATCCAGCCGGTGCAGATGCCCCAACTGCTCCCAGAGCAGCTTTTCGAATTCCTCTTCGCCGTGCATCCGGGGGCTCAGGAATATCGCCACGAACGAAGCGAATTCGTTTTCCCCGGTGAGTTGCTCCTCAGTGAACGCGACCAGGTCCCGATGGAGCAGAGCAGTGGCTTCCGCCCCGCCCAACTCATCGTAGAACCGCACGACAAGGGTGTCCTGTCGCAGAGCGGAACGCGCTCCCAGGCAGGTGAAGGAATCCCCGCCCAGCCAGGTGATGAATTCCTCCCTCAACTCATGATGTGCCATTACGCCTCCAGCTCCATCGCAAGTGCCGTGACCCTAGCACCGGCCAGCAGTCACACCGCCGCAAGCCCCGCTGTTTAAGGGTGGAGTTGAACACCGCCCATAGGAAACCGTGACGCGACAGCCGTGTTTAAGGCGTGGGTTAAGGGCGCCCCATTTACCTTGACAGACCACCCACCGAGGCGAATAGGTTGCTCGCTGATATTGCTGCCAGCCCTATTTTCGACGCTGGCCACGGTGACAAAGTGCGGTCCGAGTGGGAGAGATGGCAGTGACGCGACGGCCCCGTAAGATCGAGGACATCTATCCGCTGTCCCCCCTTCAGGAGGGACTGCTCTTCCACAACGTCCTCGAAGGGACCGCCACCGACGTCTACGTGGCCCAGGTGACGACGGACTTCGAAGGTCCGCTGGACACCGGGGCGTTGCGGGACGCGTCCGCGGCGCTGCTCGCCCGCTACCCGAACCTGCGGGTGGCTTTCCGCCAGCGCAAGTCCGGCGAGTGGGCCCAGTTGGTGCTCCGCGAGGTGGAGCTGCCCTGGCGCACCGTCGACCTCGGCGGTCTGCCGGAGGCGAGCCGGGAGGGCCGGGCTCAGGCCGAGGCGCTGGAGGACCGCAGCCGGCGCTTCGACCTGGGGCAGGCGCCCCTGGTGCGCTTCACCCTCATCCACCTCGGCGGACAACGTCACCGCTTCGTTCTGACGAACCATCACATCCTGCTCGACGGCTGGTCGATGCAGATCCTGATGAGGGAACTGCTCGCGCTCTACCTGGCCAAGGGCGACGACACCGGGCTTCCCCGCCCGCGTCCCTACCGCGATCACCTGACCTGGCTCGCCGAGCAGGACACGGGCGCGGCGGTACGGGCCTGGTCGGAGGCACTGGCGGGTCTGGAGGAGCCCACCCGGGTCGCGGCGCTCGGTCCCGGACAGCCACCGGTGGTCCCGGAACAGGTCCGGTTCGGTCTGGACGGCCAGGAGACGCGGGCGTTGACCGCACTCGCCCGCGAACACGGTCTGACCCTCAACACCGTCGTCCAGGGTGCCTGGTCACTGCTCCTGTCGAGGATCACCGGGATCGACGACGTGGTGTTCGGCGTCACGGTCTCCGGCCGGCCGCCGGAGCTCGACGGGGTCGAGGACATGGTCGGTCTGTTCATCAACACCCTGCCGCTGCGGCTGCGACTGCGCCCGGCGGAGCCCCTGGCCGACATGCTGGCCAGGCTCCAGGAGGAACAGAGCCGGCTCCTCGCCCACCAGCATCTCGGACTCGCCGAGATCCAGAGGCTGACCGACGTGGGTGAACTCTTCGACACCTCCATGGTGTTCGAGAACTACCCGCTGGACGCCTCCGGTCTCGACCGCGCGACCGACGGTCTGAGGGTTCTGCGCACCGAGGGCTACGACGCCACGCACTATCCACTGGGCCTCGTCTGCATGCCCGACTCCACGCTGCGTTTCCAGCTGGACTACCGCCCCGACGTCTTCCGCGCCGAGGAGGCCGAGGAGCTGGCCGAGCACCTGCTGGGCATCCTGCGCCTGCTGCTCGACGCCCCGCACGCTCCGGTCGGCCGCGTCGACGCCCTCGCCGCGGCGCAGCGGGAGCGGCTGCTCGTGGACTGGAACCGTACCGAGCGTCCCGTACCGGCCGACATCCTTCCCCGTCTCTTCGAGGCCCAGGTGGCCCGTACTCCCGACGAGACGGCCGTCGTCTTCCAGGACACCCGCGTCACCTACCGGGAACTCAACGCCCGGGTGAACCGGCTGGCCCGGCTGATCACCGAGCAGGGCGTCGGCCCCGAGGACGTCGTGGCCGTGGTGCTGCCCCGTTCCGTGGACTCCATGGTGGCGCTGCTGGCGGCGATGAAGGCGGGAGCGGTCTACCTCCCCGTCGATCCGGAGTACCCCGCCGACCGCACCTCGTTCATGCTGACGGACTCGGCGCCCACGCTCGTGGTCACCGTCGCCGCCGCGGCGGACCGGACCGCGGTCCTCGACGGCTCGGGCGTCCCCGTGATCCGGCTGGACGACGCGGAGACCCGCCGTGCCCTCGACGGCCGACCGGACACGAACCCGGTCGCCGCCCCCGTGACCCCCGCGGGCGGCGCTTACATCCTGTACACCTCCGGGTCGACGGGCCGCCCGAAGGCGGCCCTGATCACCCATGCGAGCCTCAGCAACCTGCTCCACCACCACCAGTACGAAGTCCTGACCCGAGTGGTGGACTCCGTGGGCGGCCGCAGGCTGCGCATGGCCCACACGGCCTCCTTCTCCTTCGACGCGTCGTGGGGCCTGTTCCTGTGGATGGCCGCGCACGGCCACGAGCTGCACCTGCTCGACGACGACACCCGGCACGACCCGGAGGCCTTCGCCCGGCAGGTCGACGAGCAGCGCATCGACGTGGTCGACATGACCCCGTCGGAGTGCCAGCACCTGCTCCTCGCCGGTCTGCTGGACGCGGACCGCCACCGCCCCTCGCTCGTGGTCCTCGGCGGCGAGGCCATCGGCGAGAGCCTGCGCCGCGAACTGACGTCGGTGGAAGGCCTCCTGGCGTTCAACTTCTACGGCCCGACCGAGTGCACCGCCGACAGCGTCACCGGGGTCGTGCGCGACGCCCGCCCCGCCGAACTCGGCACCCCCGTCTCCAACGCGCAGGTGTACGTCCTGGACGCAGCCCTGCGCCCCGCACCGGTCGGGGTGGCCGGCGAGCTCTACGTCGCCGGCGCCGGCGTGGCCCGCGGTTACCTGGGGCGTCCCGGTCTCACCTCGGAACGCTTCGTAGCGAACCCGTTCGGTCCGGCGGGCTCCCGCATGTACCGCACCGGTGACGTGGTCCGCTGGACCGACGAGGGCCTGGTGGAGTTCATCGGCCGGGCCGACGACCAGGTGAAGGTACGCGGCTTCCGGATCGAGCTGGGCGAGATCGAGTCCCTGCTGGGCGCCCACGACGCCGTGGCCCAGGCGGCGGTCGTCGTACGGGAGGACCGGCCGGGCGACAAGCGGCTCGTCGCGTACGTCTCCCTCACCGAGGACGCCGGGGCCGACCCTGCCGCGCTGCGCCGGTACGTCGCGGAGCGGCTGCCCCAGCACATGGTGCCGGCGGCGGTCGTCCCCCTGCCCGAACTGCCCCTCACCCCCACCGGCAAGCTCGACCGCCGCGCCCTGCCCGCGCCCGACTGGGACGGCACGATCGAGTCGGCACGGCGACCGCGGACCGGCCAGGAGGAGATCCTGGCCCACCTCTTCGCGGACGTCCTCGGCCTGGAGCGGGTCGGCATCGACGACAGCTTCTTCGACCTGGGTGGTCACTCGTTGCTGGCGACGCGGCTGGTGTCGCGTATCCGTACGGCGCTGGGGGTGGAGCTGTCGGTGCGGGCTCTGTTCGAGACGCCGTCGGTGGCGGGCCTGGCGGCGTTGCTCGGGCAGGCCGTGTCAGCGCGTACGCCGGTGGTGGCGCGGGCGGTGCGTCCGGAGCGGGTGCCGTTGTCGTACGCGCAGCAGCGGCTGTGGTTCCTGCACCAGTACGAGCCCGGCAGCGCCCTCTACAACATCCCCGTCGCCCTGCGCCTGACCGGCACCCTCGACCAGGACGCCCTACGCAAGGCTCTGGCCGACGTCACCGCGCGCCACGAAGCCCTGCGCACCCTCTACGCCCAGGACGACCAAGGCGCCCACCAGGTCATCCTCACCCCCGACCGGGCCACCCCGCTCTTCGGGGTACGGGACGTCACCGAGGACCGACTCGCCGACGAGCTGTCCCACACCGTGGGCCAGGGCTTCGACCTCACCCAAGACCTCCCGCTGCGCACCACCCTGTTCCGCCTCTCCGAGACCGAGCACGTCCTGCTGCTGGTCGTGCACCACATCGCCGCCGACGGCTGGTCCCTCACCCCGCTCGCCCGGGACCTGACCCTCGCCTACACGGCCCGGGTGGCTGGACGTGAACCCTCCTGGACACCCCTGCCGGTCCAGTACGCCGACCACACCCTGTGGCAGCGCGACGTCCTGGGCACCGAGGACGACCCCGACTCCGTCCTGAGCAAGCAACTCGCCTACTGGGAGCAGGCACTGTCGGGCCTTCCGGCCGAGCTGGACCTGCCTGCCGACCGACCTCGCCCCGCGTCCCCGTCCCACCGGGGCGGCACCGTCACCTTCACCATCCCCGCCGAACTCCACACCCGGATCACGCAGCTGGCCCGGCAGGAACAGGCCAGCACCTTCATGGTCCTCCAAGCCGCCCTGGCCGTGCTCCTGTCACGGCTGGGTGCGGGCACCGACATCCCCATCGGCTCGCCCATCGCGGGGCGGACGGACGACGCCGTCGAGGACCTGGTCGGGTTCTTCGTCAACACCCTCGTCCTGCGCACCGACCTGAGCGGCAACCCGACCTTCACGGAGCTTCTGGCCCGGGTGCGGGAGACCGACCTCGCCGCCTACGCCCACCAGGACATCCCCTTCGAACGCCTCGTAGAAGCCGTCAACCCCGACCGCTCCACCAGCCGCCACCCCCTCTTCCAGACCATGCTCTCCCTGCACAACCTGGACTCACGGACGGCCACGGCCTCCCTCGCGTCCTGGCCTGGTGCGGAGATGTCCGAGCAGTCGGTCGGATCGAGCGCGGCACGCTTCGACCTCGCCTTCAACCTGGGGGAACTCCACGACGACGACAGCTCCGCGGCAGGTATCGACGCGGAACTGGAGTTCAGCGCGGACCTCTTCGACCGGGAGAGCGCCGAGCTGCTGGGCCGCCGGTTCGTGCGGGTGCTGGAGGCGGTGGTGTCGGCGCCGGGGGCCCGGGTGGGCCGGGTGGGTGTGCTGGCGGAGGATGAGCGGCTGCGGGTGCTGGAGGAGTGGAACGACACCCGGTCGGCGGACGCGGGTGCGGACGTGGACGCTGGGGATGTGGTGGCGTGTGTCCGGGCGCGGGTGGCCCGGATGCCGGAGGCGGCGGCGGTCGTGTTCGGTGGGGCGACCGTGTCCTACGCCGAGCTGGAGGCGCGCAGTGAGCGGCTGGCGCGGTTGCTGGTGAAGGCGGGGGTGGGTCCGGAGCGGTATGCGGCGGTGATGCTGCCGCGTTCGGCGGACCTGGTGATCGTGCTGCTGGCGGTGCTGAAGACGGGCGGTGCGTATCTGCCGCTGGATGCCGACTTCCCTGCGGAGCGGCTGGCGTTCATGCGGGAGGAGACCCGGCCGGTCCTGGTCATCGACGAGGAGTGGCTGGCGGGGGCGTGGGAGCGGGAGCCGGCTGCGGGGACCTCGCTGCCTGTAGCGGTTGATCCTGCGCTGGCCGCGTATGTGTTGTACACGTCGGGGTCGACAGGCCGTCCCAAGGGTGTCGTCGTCTCGCGCGGCGCGCTGGCGAACCTGCTCACCGACATGCGGGGGCGTATTCCACTGGCCGGTGGGGACCGGCTGCTGGCGGTCACCACCGTTGGGTTCGACATCGCCGGGCTGGAGCTGTTCGCTCCGCTGACGGCGGGCGCGGCCGTGGTCGTGGCTCCGTCGGGTGTGGTGCACGATCCCGAGCAGCTGCGTGCGCTGCTGACCGGTGAGCGGGTCACGGTGATGCAGGCGACGCCGAGCTTGTGGCGGTCGGTTGTCGATGACGCGGGTGCGGCTGCTGCGCTGGCTGGTGTGCGGGTTCTGGTGGGTGGTGAGGCTTTGCCCGTCGATCTCGCCGAGCGGCTCACGGAGGTGGCTGCTCAGGTCACCAACGTGTACGGGCCCACCGAGACGACGATCTGGTCCACCGCGACGGCGCTGAGCGCGGGTGCGCCGGTGACCATCGGGCAGCCGATGGCGAATACCCGGGTGTATGTCCTGGACGCTCATTTGCAGCCGGTCCCGGTGGGTGTGCCGGGTGAGCTGTACATCGCGGGTGAGGGTGTGGCCCGGGGGTACCAGTTGCGCCCCGGTCTGACCGCGGAGCGCTTCGTCGCCGATCCCTACGGTCCGGCGGGGACGCGCATGTATCGGACGGGTGACGTGGTCCGCTGGACCCCGGAGGGCCATCTCACCTACCTGCGGCGCGCGGACGACCAGGTCAAGGTCCGCGGTCACCGCATCGAGCTGGGTGAGATCGAGGCGTTGCTCGGTGCACATGCGGCGGTGGTGCGTGCGGCGGTCGTCGTGCGGGACGAGCGGCTCATCGCGTACACCACGGGTGGTCCGGTCTCGGCGGAGGAGCTGCGCCGGCATCTCGCGCAGTCGCTGCCCGCGTACATGGTGCCGTCGGCGTTCGTGACGCTCGACGCACTCCCGCTGACCGCGAACGGCAAACTCGACCGCAAGGCCCTGCCCACCCCGCAGTTCGACGGTGTGGAGACGTCGGGGCGCGGACCGCGCGACGACCGGGAAGAGATCCTCTGCCATCTCTTCGCGGACGTCCTGGGCCTGGAGCGGGTCGGTATCGACGACAGCTTCTTCGACCTCGGCGGACACTCCCTGCTCGCCACCCGCCTCGTCGCCCGCATCCGCACCACCCTCGACGCCGAAGTCCCGGTACGTGCCCTCTTCGACACCCCGTCCGTCGCGGGGCTCGCCCGAGCCCTGGGCGAGGCAGGCCACGCGAGGGCGGCTCTGACGGCTCAGCCTCGTCCTGAGCGAGTGCCGTTGTCGCCGGCGCAGCAGGGGCAGTGGTTCCTGCACAAGCTGGAAGGCCCCAACGCCACCTACAACATTCCCATCGCCCTGCGCCTGACCGGCACCCTGGACCAGGACGCCCTGCGCGCCGCCCTCACCGACGTCACCGCACGCCACGAAGCCCTGCGCACCGTCTACGCAGAGGACGAGCACGGCGCCCACCAGGTCATCCTCACTCCGGACCAGGCCACTCCCCTCTTCGAGGTGCGTGCTGTCACGAGCGAGGGCCTCGTGGGCGCGCTGGCCGACGCTGCCGGTCACGCCTTCGATCTGACCCGTGACCTGCCGCTGCGCACCACCCTGTTCCGCCTCGGTGAGACCGAGCACGTCCTGCTGCTCCTGGTCCACCACATCGCCGCCGACGAGGGCTCCTTCGCGCCCCTGGCCCGGGACCTGACCACGGCGTACGTGGAGCGGGTCGCCGGACGTGAACCGTCCTGGACACCGCTGCCGGTGCAGTACGCCGACCACACCCTCTGGCAGCGCGACGTCCTGGGCACCGAGGACGACCCCGACTCCGTCCTGAGCAAGCAACTCGCCTACTGGACGCAGACCCTGGCCGGCCTTCCGGCCGAGCTGGACCTGCCCACCGACCGGCCCCGGCCCGCCACCCCGTCCCACCAGGGCGGCACCGTCACCTTCACCATCCCCGCCGACCTGCGCGAACGCATCGAGACCCTGGCCCGGCAGGAACAGGCCAGCACCTTCATGGTCCTCCAGGCAGCACTGGCCGTGCTCCTGTCCCGCCTCGGCGCCGGCACCGACATCCCGATCGGCTCACCCATCGCCGGACGCACCGACGACGCCGTCGAAGACCTGGTCGGATTCTTCGTCAACACCCTCGTCCTGCGCACCGACCTCACCGGCAACCCCACCTTCACCGAACTCCTCGCCCGCGTACGCGAAACCGACCTCGCCGCCTACGCCCACCAGGACATCCCCTTCGAACGCCTCGTAGAGGCCCTCAACCCCGAACGCTCCGCCAACCGGCATCCCCTCTTCCAGGTCCGCCTCGTCGTACAGAACGCGGACCCCCGGTCCTCCGCCGGGGCCGCGCTGGCGCTTCCGGGGCTCACGGTCTCCACGGAGGCGACCTCCGACGAGGGCGCGAAGTTCGACCTGCTGCTCCGCCTGTACGACGCGGACTCGGGCCTCGGCGGCGTGCTGGAGTACAGCGCGGATCTCTACGACGCGGCCACCGCGGAGTCCCTCGCCCAGCGCTTCGTGCGCGTGCTCCGCGGCGCCGTCACCGAGCCGGAGCGGCCCGTCGGCCGGATCGACGTCCTGGACGATGCCGAGCGCGGCCGTCTGCTGGAGACCTGGAACGCCACCGCGCGAGACGTCGATCCGGCAGGCGTGGTCGAGCTGTTCGCCGCCCAGGTCGCCCGTACCCCCGACGCCGAGGCGCTGCTGTTCGAGGAGACCACCCTCACGTACGCCGAGCTGGACGAGCGCAGCAATCGCCTCGCCCGTCTGCTGGCCGAGTACGGCGTGGGCCCCGAGCGGTTCGTCGCGGTGGCCCTCCCCCGTTCCGTGGAACTCATCGTGAGCCTCCTCGCCGTGCTCAAGGCCGGAGGCGCCTACCTGCCCCTCGACCTCGACCAGCCGGCGGAGCGGGTCCGCTACATGGTCGAGGACGCCTCCCCCTTGCTCATCCTCACCGACGAGCGGTCGTCCGGCCTCGTGGCGGAGACTCCCGACCGCAAGGTGCTGGTGTGGGACACCGAAGAGACCAGGAGGGCACTGGCCGAGGCATCGGGTGACGCGATCGGTTCACTCGGCGGGACGGCGACGGGCGGGTCACGTCCCGGCGGGTTGCCCCTGCCGAACGACCCCGCGTACGTCATCTACACCTCGGGCTCGACGGGCCGCCCCAAGGGAGTCGTCGTCGAGCACCGCTCGGTGGGTGCCTACCTCCAGCGCGCGCGGCGTGTCTACCCGGATGCCGCCGGTACGGCCTTGCTCCACTCCCGCATCGCCTTCGACCTGACCGTGACCGCGCTGTACACCCCGCTGGTCTCGGGCGGACGGGTACGCCTGGCCGATCTCAAGGACGACTCGGGCGGCGCAGGCACCTCCGTCCGGCCGACCTTCATGAAGGCCACGCCGAGTCACCTGGCGCTGTTGGGCTCCCTCCCGGACACCGTCTCGCCGACCGGCACACTCATCCTCGGAGGCGAGCAGCTGCTCGGCGAGAACCTGGCCGAGTGGCGCGCACGGCACCCCGACGTGACGGTCGTCAACGCCTACGGCCCGACCGAGGCCACCGTCAACTGCACCGACTACA
The DNA here is from genome assembly GCF_043204535.1 of Streptomyces sp. NPDC047853. Taxonomy (NCBI): domain Bacteria; kingdom Bacillati; phylum Actinomycetota; class Actinomycetes; order Kitasatosporales; family Streptomycetaceae; genus Streptomyces; species Streptomyces sp. NPDC047853. The sequence goes on from NZ_JBIDCI010000012.1 coordinate 228,027, forward strand.
CACTCGAACCGGGTGCTCCGACGCCGTCGGGGCCGGTTCCGATCGGGCGCCCGTTCTGGAACACCCGGGCCTACGTCCTGGACGCGCACCTGCAACCCGTACCGGCCGGCGTTCCGGGCGAGCTGTACATCGCCGGCACTGGCCTGGCGCGCGGTTACCTGGGGCGCCCGGACATGACCGCGGAACGGTTCGTGGCCGACCCGTTCGACGCGAGCGGCTCCGGCTCCCGCATGTACCGCACCGGGGACCTCGCCCTGTGGGACAAGGACGGACAGCTGCGGTACGTGGGCCGCGCCGACCAGCAGGTCAAGCTGCGCGGCTACCGCCTGGAGCTGGGTGAGATCGAATCGGTGCTGGTGGGCACGGCCGGTGTCCACCAGGCGGCGGTGGTCCTCACGGAGGACGGCTCGGGAGACAAGCGTCTCGTCGCCTATGTCGTCCCGGGCACCGGCCGGCAGGCCGCCCCGACCGCGGCGACCCTGCGCGCGCACCTCGCGGAAAGTCTGCCCGACTACATGGTGCCGTCCGCGTTCGTCCTGCTCGACGCACTGCCGCTGACCGCGAACGGGAAGCTGGACCGCGGCGCCCTTCCGGTACCGGTGGAGGAGCGCGAGCCCAGCGCTCCCGTCCAGAAGGCCCACAACCCGTGGGAAGAGGTCCTCGGCCGACTGTTCGCCGACGTGCTCGGTGTCGAGGAGGTCGGCCGGGAGGACGACTTCTTCGAGTTGGGCGGACACTCACTGCTCGCCATCCGGCTGCTGGCGCGCGCCCGTTCGGCGCTCGGTATGACGCTGTCGGTGCGTGACATGTTCGACAACCCGACGGTCGCCGGCCTCGCCAGGCTGATGACGGTGGCCGGACGGACGGGCCGTCCGGTGGTGGCGCGGGCGGTGCGTCCGGAGCGGGTGCCGTTGTCGTACGCGCAGCAGCGGCTGTGGTTCCTGCACCAGTACGAGCCCGGCAGCGCCCTCTACAACATCCCCGTCGCCCTGCGCCTGACCGGCACCCTCGACCAGGACGCCCTACGCAAGGCTCTGGCCGACGTCACCGCGCGCCACGAAGCCCTGCGCACCCTCTACGCCCAGGACGACCAAGGCGCCCACCAGGTCATCCTCACCCCCGAGCGGGCCACCCCGCTCTTCGAGGTACGGGACGTCACCGAGGACCGACTCGCCGACGAGCTGTCCCACACCGTGGGCCAGGGCTTCGACCTCACCCAAGACCTCCCGCTGCGCACCACCCTGTTCCGCCTCGACGAGACCGAGCACGTCCTGCTGCTGGTCGTGCACCACATCGCCGCCGACGGCTGGTCCCTCACCCCGCTCGCCCGGGACCTGACCACCGCCTACACGGCCCGGGTGGCTGGACGTGAACCCTCCTGGACACCCCTGCCGGTCCAGTACGCCGACCACACCCTCTGGCAGCGCGACGTCCTGGGCACCGAGGACGACCCCGACTCCGTCCTGAGCAAGCAACTCGCCTACTGGGAGCAGGCACTGTCGGGCCTTCCGGCCGAGCTGGACCTGCCTGCCGACCGACCTCGCCCCGCGTCCCCGTCCCACCGGGGCGGCACCGTCACCTTCACCATCCCCACCGAACTCCACACCCGGATCACGCAGCTGGCCCGGCAGGAACAGGCCAGCACCTTCATGGTCCTCCAAGCCGCCCTGGCCGTCCTCCTGTCCCGCCTCGGCGCCGGCACCGACATCCCGATCGGCTCGCCCATCGCGGGCCGGACGGACGACGCCGTCGAGGACCTGGTCGGGTTCTTCGTCAACACCCTCGTCCTGCGCACCGACCTCGCCGGCAACCCCACCTTCACGGAACTTCTGGCCCGGGTGCGGGAGACCGACCTCGCCGCCTACGCCCACCAGGACATCCCCTTCGAACGCCTCGTAGAAGCCGTCAACCCCGACCGCTCCACCAGCCGCCACCCCCTCTTCCAGACCATGCTCTCCCTGCAGAACGTCGACCCGGCAGCCGTCGCGACCGCCGGTCGGTTCCCCGGCCTGAGCGTGCGCCCGGTGGACGCTGAGGGGGCGGTGTCGAAGTTCGACCTGCTTCTCGCCATGCAGGAACTCGAAGCCCCGGACGGTGGTCGATCAGGCGGCGTGCGTGCCGTCCTGGAGTTCAGCGCGGACCTCTTCGACCAGGAGAGTGCCGAGCTGCTCACCCGTCGGTTCGTGCAGATACTCGACGCCGTCATCACCGCACCGGACACCCGGATCGGCCACACCCCGGTCCTCGACACCGACGAACAGCACACCCTCCTCACCACCTGGGCCAACGGCACCCCCGCACCCATCACCGACGACCACGACCTCATCACCCGCCTCCGCACCCACGCCACACACACCCCCGACGCACCCGCCGTCATCCACGGCGACACCACCACCTCCTACGCCGACCTGGACACCCGCAGCGACCGACTCGCCCGGCTCCTGGTCGAGGCCGGAATGGGCCCGGAGCGGTACGCGGCGGTGATGCTGCCTCGAACGAACGACCTGGTCACGGTGCTGCTGGCAGTACTGAAGACCGGGGGTGCCTACCTGCCGCTTGACGCCGACTTCCCCGCCGACCGACTCGCCTTCATGCGTGACGAAACCCGGCCCGTCCTCGTCATCGACGAAGAGTGGCTGGAGGGGACGTGGGGACGCGAGCCGGCTGCGGGGACCTCGCTGCCTGCTGCGGTCGATCCTGCGCTGGCCGCGTACGTGCTGTACACGTCGGGGTCGACAGGCCGTCCCAAGGGTGTCGTCGTCTCGCGCGGCGCACTGGCGAACCTCCTCGCCGACATGCGGGGGCGTATCCCGCTGGCCGGTGGGGACCGGTTGCTGGCGGTCACCACCGTCGGGTTCGACATCGCCGGGCTGGAGCTGTTCGCTCCGCTGACCGCCGGGGCGGCCGTGATCGTGGCTCCTTCGGGTGTGGTGCACGATCCCGAGCAGCTGCGTGCGCTGCTGACCGGGGAGCGGGTCACCGTCATGCAGGCCACGCCCAGCCTGTGGCGGTCGGTGACCGCCGACGAGGGCGCCGCCGCGGCCCTCGCCGGCGTGCGGGTCCTCGCCGGTGGTGAAGCACTGCCCACCGACCTCGCCGACCGCCTCACCGAGGTGGCTGCGCAGGTCACCAACGTGTACGGGCCCACCGAGACGACGATCTGGTCCACCGCGACGGCACTGAGCGCGGGTGCGCCGGTGACCATCGGGCAGCCGATGGCGAATACCCGGGTGTATGTCCTGGACGATCACCTCCAGCCGGTCCCGGCCGGCGTCCCGGGTGAGCTGTACATCGCGGGCGAAGGTGTAGCACGTGGATACCAGCTGCGCCCCGGCCTCACCGCGGAACGCTTCGTCGCCGACCCCTACGGTCCGGCCGGCACCCGCATGTACCGCACCGGAGACGTGGTCCGCTGGACCCCCGACGGCCACCTCACCTACCTGCGGCGCGCCGACGACCAGGTCAAGGTCCGCGGACACCGCATCGAACTCGGCGAGATCGAAACGCTGCTCACCACCCACCCGGCGGTCGCACGTGCAGCCGTCATCGTCCGCGACGAACGGCTCATCGCCTACACCACCGGCGAGACGGTCTCCTCACAGGAGCTGCGCCGGCATCTCGCGCAGTCGCTGCCCGCGTACATGGTGCCGTCGGCGTTCGTGACGCTCGACGCACTCCCGCTCACCGCGAACGGGAAACTGGACCGTAAGGCGCTGCCCGACCCCGACCGCGACACCGCACCCACCACCGCCCGCGCACCCCGCACCCCGCACGAGGAAGTGCTCTGCCACCTCTTCGCGGACGTCCTCGGCCTGGAGCGGGTCGGCATCGACGACAGCTTCTTCGACCTGGGTGGTCACTCGTTGCTGGCGACGCGGCTGGTGTCGCGTATCCGTACGGCTCTCGGAGTGGAGCTGTCGGTGCGGGCCCTGTTCGAAGCACCCTCCGTCGCGGGCCTGGCTCACGCCCTCGCGGGCGCAGGTCAGGCGAGGACGGCCGTCACCGCTCGACGGCGTCCGGAGCGGGTGCCGTTGTCGTACGCGCAGCAGCGGCTGTGGTTCCTGCACCAGTACGAGCCCGGCAGCGCCCTCTACAACATCCCCGTAGCCCTGCGCCTGACCGGCACCCTCGACCAGGACGCCCTACGCACCGCCCTCACCGACGTCACCGCACGCCACGAAGCCCTGCGCACCCTCTACGCCCAGGACGACCACGGCGCCCACCAGGTCATCCTCACCCCCAACCGGGCCACCCCGCTCTTCGAGGTACGGGACGCCACCGAGGCCGACCTCGACGCCGCCGTGGCCACCACGGCCGCCCGCGGCTTCGACCTCACCCGCGACCTGCCCCTGCGCACCACCCTCTTCCGCCTCTCCGAGACCGAGCACGTCCTGCTGCTGGTCGTGCACCACATCGCCGCCGACGGCTGGTCCCTCACCCCGCTCGCCCGGGACCTGACCACCGCCTACAGCGCCCGCACCACCGGCCAGGCACCCACCTGGACACCCCTCCCGGTCCAGTACGCCGACCACACCCTCTGGCAGCGCGAGCTCCTGGGCACCGAGGACGACCCCGAAGCACCCATCAACCGCCAACTGGCCTACTGGGAGCAAGCACTGTCAGGTCTCCCGGCCGAACTGGACCTGCCCACCGACCGGCCCCGGCCCGCCACCCCGTCCCACCAGGGCGGCACCGTCACCTTTACCATCCCGACCGAACTCCACACCCGGATCACGCAGCTGGCCCGGCAGGAACAGGCCAGCACCTTCATGGTCCTCCAGGCCGCCCTGGCCGTGCTCCTGTCACGCCTCGGCGCCGGCACCGACATCCCCATCGGCTCACCCATCGCCGGACGCACCGACGACGCCGTCGAGGACCTGGTCGGGTTCTTCGTCAACACCCTCGTCCTGCGCACCGACCTCACCGGCAACCCCACCTTCACCGAACTCCTCGCCCGCGTACGCGAAACCGACCTCGCCGCCTACGCCCACCAGGACATCCCCTTCGAACGCCTCGTAGAAGCCGTCAACCCCGAACGCTCCACCAGCCGCCACCCCCTCTTCCAGACCATGCTCAACCCCAACGTCCTGACCTCGGCGGTCACGGGCACCGTGGAGTTCGGCGACCTCAAGGCGGCGCACCAGCCGAGCAGCACGGGTACGTCGCGGTACGACCTGTCGCTGTCCTATGCGGAGTTGGGCAGCGCGGCGGGCATCGACGCCGTCCTGGAGTTCAGCGCGGACCTCTTCGACCAGGAGAGTGCCGAGCTGCTCACCCGCCGGTTCGTGCAGATACTCGACGCCGTCATCACCGCACCGGACACCCGGATCGGCCACACCCCGGTCCTCGACACCGACGAACAGCACACCCTCCTCACCACCTGGGCCAACGGCACCCCCGCACCCATCACCGACGACCACGACCTCATCACCCGCCTCCGCACCCACGCCGCACACACCCCCGACGCACCCGCCGTCATCCACGGCGACACCACCACCTCCTACGCCGACCTGGACACCCGCAGCGACCGACTCGCCCGGCTCCTGGTCGAGGCCGGAATGGGCCCGGAGCGGTACGCGGCGGTGATGCTGCCTCGAACGAACGACCTGGTCACGGTGCTGCTGGCAGTACTGAAGACCGGCGGCGCCTACCTGCCGCTGGACGCCGACTTCCCCGCCGACCGACTCGCCTTCATGCGCGACGAAACCCGGCCCGTCCTCGTCATCGACGAAGAGTGGCTGGACGGCGTGCGGGAGCGCGAGCCCGACCCTGCCACACACCTGCCCGTCGGCACCCGCCCCGACCAGGCCGCCTATGTCCTCTACACCTCGGGGTCGACGGGCCGCCCGAAGGGTGTCGTCATCTCCCGCGGGGCCTTGGCGAACCTCCTCACCGACATGCGGGGGCGTATCCCGCTCACCGGCGAGGACCGGCTGCTGGCGGTCACCACCGTCGGGTTCGACATCGCCGGACTGGAGCTGTTCGCACCGCTGACCGCCGGCGCGGCCGTCGTCGTGGCGCCCACGGGTGTCGTCCACGACCCCGACCAGCTGCGCGCACTCCTCACCGACGAGCACGTCACCGTCATGCAGGCCACGCCCAGCCTGTGGCGATCCGTGACCGCCGACGAGGGCGCCGCCGCGGCCCTCGCCGGGGTGCGGGTCCTCGCCGGTGGTGAAGCACTGCCCACCGACCTCGCCGACCGCCTCACCGAGGTGGCTGCGCAGGTCACCAACGTCTACGGGCCCACCGAGACCACGATCTGGTCCACCGCCACCACCCTCACCGCCGGCGACGCCGTCACCATCGGGCGCCCCCTGACCAACACCCGCGTCTACGTCCTGGACGCTCACCTCCAGCCGGTCCCGGTGGGTGTGCCGGGTGAGCTGTACATCGCCGGCGAAGGCGTGGCCCGGGGGTACCAACTGCGCCCCGGCCTCACCGCGGAGCGCTTCGTCGCCGACCCCCACGGTCCGGCGGGGACGCGCATGTACCGCACGGGTGACGTGGTCCGCTGGGCCCCCGACGGCCACCTCACCTACCTGCGGCGCGCCGACGACCAGGTCAAGGTCCGCGGCCACCGCATCGAGCTGGGTGAGATCGAAACGCTGCTCACCACCCACCCGGCGGTCGCACGTGCAGCCGTCATCGTCCGCGACGAACGGCTCATCGCCTACACCACCGGCGAGACGGCCACTCCCGGCGAACTCCGCGCCCACCTCGCCCGGACCCTGCCCACCTACATGATCCCCGCGGCTTTCGTCCCGCTCGACGCACTCCCGCTGACCGCGAACGGCAAACTCGACCGCAAGGCCCTCCCCGACCCCGACTGGGACGGCGTGCACACGTCGGCGCGCGGGCCCCGTACTCCGCACGAGGAAGTGCTCTGCCGCATCGTCGCCGATGTCCTGGGCTTGGGACGGGTCGGTATCGACGACGACTTCTTCGACCTCGGCGGCGACAGCATCCGTTCGTTGCAAGTCGTGGCGCAGGCGCGGAGCGAAGGCGCCTCGTTCACGGTGCGGGACGTGTTCGAGCACAGGACCGTGGCCGTGCTGGCGGCGAACGCGCGCTTCGACGCGGCCGCTCCGGTGGTCGCCGACTTCGAGGCGGACGCGCCGCTCACCGGTCTCAGCCAGGAGGAGCTCGACCGCCTGCAGGCGGAATGGGACGCGTGAGCCCGGTCCACGCCGCGGCCCGGACGCCATCGACACCACTGACCCACGCCGGAGGAACGCCCCATGCCCCTCGTGTCCGTCAACGGAATCAACCTGAACTACGACGACTCCGGTGGGGCCGGTGAGCCCGTCGTCCTGGTGATGGGCTCCGGCGCCTCCGGGCGTGCCTGGCATCTGCACCAGGTGCCGGCCCTGACGGACGCGGGTCACCGGGTCATCACGTTCGACAACCGCGGGATCCCGCCGACCGATGTCTGCGCCGAGGGGTTCACGGTGCACGACCTCGTGCGTGACCTCGCGGGCCTGATCGAACACCTCGGGCTCGGCGCGTGCCGCCTGGTGGGCACGTCCATGGGGGCGTACGTGGTGCAGGAGCTGGCGCTGGCGAGGCCCGAGCTGGTGCGCCAGGCGGTTCTCATGGCCACCAGGGGGCGGGTGGACGCCATGCGGCGGGCGCTGACGGCGGCGGAGATCGCGCTCTACGACTCGGGGACGACGCTGCCTCCGCGGTTCGACGCGGTGGTCCAGGCCATGCGGAACCTGTCCCCGCGCACCCTCTCGGACGACACCGCCGTCAGCGACTGGCTGGATGTCCTGGAGGCGACGTCCGGTTCCGGACCCGGGGAGCGGGTCCACATGACCCTCGATCCCGTGCCGGCACGCCTCGACGCCTACCGGGCGATCAGGGTGCCCTGTCATGTCATCGCTTTCCAGGACGACTTGGTGACGCCTCCGGATCTGGGGCGGGAAGTCGCCGAGGCGATTCCGGGTGCCTCGTTCGAAGAGATCCCCGGGTGCGGTCACTTCGGGTACCTGGAGGATCCGGACGCCGTGAACAAGAGCGTCGTGGAGTTCTTCCGTCAGGTCCCCGTCATTCCGGCCCATTGAGAACCGGCACTTCCGATTCCCTGTCCAGCAGCCCCGTGCGGTTATCGCGTACGGGCGAATCCCCGAATCGAGATCTGATGACTCAACAGCACGACTGGCGGCCCCTCGAGATCACGCCGGAGAGCGCGGGTGTCGCGGCGACGCCCGCGGGTCTCGCCGAATTCGTGAGTGACACGGAGCGGGTCGGCGAGATGCTCGTCCGCGAGAAGGCTCTGGTGTTCCGCGGCTTCCGGGTGGACGACGGCACGCTGGATTCCGTGATGGATCCCCTGCTGCCCAACCGGCTCGCCTATGTGCACGGCAACTCGCCGCGCAGCAAGGTGGGGAGCAATGTGTACACCTCGACGGAATACCCGTCGGAGCTGACCATCTCCATGCACAACGAGCTGTCGTACGCCTACGCCTGGCCGTCGCGGCTGCTCTTCTTCGCGGCGCACGAGCCCACCACCGGTGGCGCCACGCCGGTCGTCGACGGGGTGACCTGGCTGGAGTCGCTGGCGCCCGAGGTCCGGGAGGCGTTCGCCGGGGGCGTGCGCTACACGCAGAACCTGCACGGCGGGGCCGGGCTCGGCAAGAGCTGGCAGGACACGTTCGAGACCGACGACCGGGCCGACGTCGAGGTCTTCCTCAAGGGCACGGAGGCCGAGTGGGAGTGGCTGGGGGACGGCGGTCTGCGGGTGACGCAGGTGCGGCCGTCCACGGTGCGCCACCCGGTGACGGGCGCGGAGGTGTGGTTCAACCAGTCCGACCAGTGGCATCCGGCCGCGCTCGGTGACGACATGGCCGCCGAACTCGCCCAGATCCTGCCCGAGGAGGAGCTGCCGCAGTCCGTCCGGTTCGCCGACGGGAGCCCGATCCCGGCCGAGTACGTCATCGAGGTGCGCGACAAGGGGCTCGACGCCGCGGTGGACGTCGACTGGCACACCGGGGACCTCCTGCTGATCGACAACGTGCTGGTGGCGCACGGTCGGCGTCCGTTCACCGGCCCGCGCCGGATCCTGGTCGCGATGTCCGACTGACGCGTCCCGGGTACCGCCCCGCCCGGGCCTCGCCCGACCCCGGCCCGGCGTCGTCGGCGCGCGCCGACGACCCGTGTCTCCTGCCCGCTCCGTACCGGAAGAACAGGAAATTCCGTCGCTATGACCCATGCTCCGAACACCGACCTCGACACCGGCCCCGACACCGGCCTCGACACCGGCCTCCAGGACGACGCGCCGCGCGACGACGCGTCCGTGGAGGATCTCCGGCTGGACCACGTGGAACTCTACGTGGAGGACCTGGACCGCAAGGTCGCCGACTGGACCGGCGGTTACGGCTTCGCCGTCGTCGGTACCGCGGGCTCCCCCGCGGAGGGCTTCCGCAGCGTCGCCCTGCGTCAGGGCCGGATCCTCCTGGTGCTGACGGAGAGCACCACGGACGAGCACCCGGCCGCCGCCTACGTCCACTCGCACGGGGACGGCGTGGCCCGCATCGCCCTGCGCGCCCCGGACGTGGCGGCGGTCTTCGACCACGCCGTGCGCCACGGCGCCCGTCCGCTGGCGGAGCCGGTGCGCCACGAGGGCCCCGGCGTGGTCGTCACCGCAACGGTGTCGGGCTTCGGCGACGTCGTGCACTCCCTGGTGCAGCGGGCCGAGGAGGACCCCTCGGAGCTCCCCGAGGGCTTCGCGCCGGTCGACGCCGCGGTGGACGGGCCGCACATCCAGGGGGGCCGTCCCTCGGCGGACCTCCCGGGGCTCGTCGAGGTCGACCACTTCGCCGTGTGCGTGAACATCGGCGAGCTGGACGACACCATCGCGTTCTACCGGCAGGCCCTGGGCTTCCGGGAGATCTTCGAGGAGCGCATCGTCGTGGGCACCCAGGCGATGCTGTCGAAGGTGGTGCAGAGCCGGTCCGGGGACATCACGTTCACCGTCATCCAGCCGGACCCGGTGGCCGACGCCGGTCAGATCGACGAGTTCCTCAAGAACCATGACGGTGCGGGCGTCCAGCACATCGCCTTCTCCAGCGACGACGCCGCCCGTTCGGTCCGCACGCTGGGCGGGGCCGGCGTGGAGTTCCTCACCACTCCGGCGACCTACTACGAGCTGCTCGGTCAGCGGGTGCGGTTGCGCAAGCACGACCTCGCGGAGCTGGGCGAGCTGAACATCCTCGTCGACGAGGACCACGGCGGTCAGCTGTTCCAGATCTTCACGCGCTCCACGCACGCGCGGCGGACCCTGTTCTTCGAGGTCATCGAGCGGCTCGGCGCGGAGACGTTCGGTTCGTCCAACATCAAGGCGCTGTACGAGGCCGTGGAGCTGGAACGGCACCGGGAGAACGGCTGGTCCAGGTGACGGCCCAGACCCTCACGCCCACCGCCCCGCTGTCCCTGGACGAATTCGAGCGGGCCGCCGCCGCCGTACTCCCGGCCGGCGTGCGGGACTTCGTGGCGGGCGGCAGCGGGGCGGAGCGCACGCTCGCCGACAACCTCGCGGCCCTGGACCGTATCCGGGTCGTGCCGCGGGCGCTGCGGGACGTGTCGGGGTGCGACACCGGCACGACGCTGCTGTCACGGCGGGTGGCCATGCCGCTGGCCACCGCGCCGATCGGGTACCAGAAGCTGGTGCACCCGGAGGGGGAGCTGGCCGCGGCGGCCGCCGCGAAGGAGGCGGGGGTCCCCTTCACCGTCGGCACGCTGAGCAGCTTCCCGCTGGAGCGGGTGGCGGCGGTCGGGGCGATCACCTGGTTCCAGCTGTACTGGCTGCGGGACCGTGCCCTCTCGTTCGACCTGGTGCGCAGGGCCGAGGCGGCCGGCTGCGCCGCCGTGATGCTCACCGTGGACGTGCCGTGGATGGGCCGCAGGCTGCGCGACATGGGCAACGGCTTCGCGCTGCCGGACGACGTCGTGGCCGCCAACTTCGCGACGGGTACGGCGTCCGAGGCGCACCGGGCGAGTCCGGGCGGTTCCGCACTGGCGGCGCACACGAGCACGGCGTTCGACCCGTCGTTGAGCTGGTCGGACCTGGAGGAGGTGCGGCGGCGCACCCGGTTGCCGCTGATCGTCAAGGGGCTGCTCGACCCGGCGGACGCGGCCCGGGCCGCCGAGGCCGGGGCGGACGCCGTGGTGGTGTCCAACCACGGCGGACGGCAGCTGGACGGCGCGGTGGCGAGCGCCGACGTGCTGGAGGCGGTGTGCGCCGAGGTGGCCGGGCGGTGCGAGGTGCTGCTGGACAGCGGTGTCCGCAGTGGCACCGACGTGCTGAAGGCGCTGGCCTCGGGGGCGAGCGGAGTGCTCGTGGGGCGCCCGTTGCTGTGGGGGCTGGCCGCCGGTGGCGCCGAGGGGGCCCGCGGGGTGCTCGGGCTGCTGGCGGAGGAGTTCCGCGACGCCCTGGGGCTGGCGGGCTGCTCCGGGGTGGCCGAGGCGCGGCGGCTTCGCGTGCTGCGCAGGGCGTCGCACGACGGTACGGATGTCGGCGAGGGGGCGGTGTGGCGGTGATCCGGGACGCGGCGGAGCGGACGGAACGGACGGAGCGGGCGCAGTCGATGGAGCAGGCGGAGCGGGCGGACGGCGGCGGGGCCGGGGCCGGCCGGTCGGCGCAGTTGCACACCTCGGCGCTGCACGGCTCGCTCGAGGACGAGGCGCTGAGCTCGATGAACTTCCTCAACGAGATCGCGCAGCGGTTCCCGGACGCGGTGTCGTTCGCGCCCGGCCGCCCGTTCGAGGGTTTCTGGGACACCTCCCTGGTCCACGACTACCTGCGGCGTTTCGAGCGGTACCTCAGGGAGGACAAGGGGTTCGACGAGGACCAGGTCCGCCGCACGCTGCTGCAGTACGGGCGTACCAAGGGCATCGTGCACGAGCTGGTCGCCCGGCACCTGGAGGTGGACGAGGGCATCGTGGTCGACCCCGAGGCGGTCGTGGTGACCGTCGGGTGCCAGGAGGCCATGTTCCTGGTGCTGCGGGCGCTGCGCTCCGACGAGCGGGACGTGGTCCTCACGGTGTCGCCGCGCTACGTGGGCCTGACGGGTGCGGCCGCTCTGGTCGACATGCCGGTCCTCGAGGTGGACGGCGGGCCCCGCGGTGTTGACCTGGAGAGCCTCACGGCGGTGGTGAGGGACGCGCGGGCGCGCGGGCTGCGGCCACGGGCCTGCTACCTGGTGACGGACTTCTCCAATCCGTCGGGGGTCAGCCTCGACCTGGAGACCCGGCACGCCCTGCTGGACCTGGCGGAGCGGGAGGACCTGCTGCTGCTGGAGGACAACCCGTACGGCTATTTCAGCGCCGACGGGGTGCGGCTGCCCACGCTGAAGGCGCTCGACGAGCGGCGCAGGGTGATCTATCTGGGGTCGTTCGCGAAGACGGGTCTGCCCGGCGCCCGGATCGGTTACGTCGTCGCCGACCAGTCGGTGGCGGACGCCGGCGGTTCCGTCGGCCCGCTGGCCGACCAGCTGTCGAAGATCAAGAGCATGGTGACGGTGAACACGTCGCCGATCGCCCAGGCGGTGATCGGGGGGAAGCTCCTGGCCCACGGCTGCGACCTGTACGGCGCGAACGAGCGGGAGATCGCGGTGTACCGGGGGAACCTGGAGCGTCTGCTCGCCGGCCTGGAGCGGCACTTCCCGCCGGGCGGTGGCACGGGGGTCCGGTGGAACGTGCCGCGGGGAGGCTTCTTCCTCGTGGTGAGCGTGCCGTTCGAGGCGGACGAGAAGCTGCTGGAGACCTCGGCCCGCGACTACGGGGTCCTGTGGACGCCGATGTGCTATTTCAGCTCGGATCCCGGGGCGGCCCGCCAGATCCGCTTGTCCTACAGCCTCGTGACGGGTGATCAGATTGACCTGGGGCTGGAGAGGTTCGCGGCCCTCGTCACGCAGCGACTGGGCTGACGTGGCATCGGATCGACGCCGGGCCCGCGCGGCCGGGAGTTGGGGTGTCCTATGCGTACTGCGGTCATAGTGGGGACGGGTCTGGTCGGTACGTCCGTCGCGCTGGCACTGCGGCGACGGGGGGTCGACACCTATCTGCTCGACAGCGACCCCACGGCCACGCGTACGGCGGAGGCGCTGGGCGCGGGCCGGGCCCGGGAGCCGTCCGAGTGCGCGGACGTGGCGGTGCTGGCCGTTCCGCCCGTGCAGGTGGCGCCGGTCCTGGTGGATCTGCAGAAGCGCGGGACGGCCCGCTTCTACACGGACGTGGCCAGCGTGAAGTGCCTGCCGGGCCAGGAGGTCGAGGCGCTGGGCTGCGAGCTGACCTCGTTCGTGGGCGGGCATCCGCTGGCCGGTGGGGAGCGGTCCGGCCCCCTGGCGGCACGGGGGGACCTCTTCGAGGGCCGGCCGTGGGTGCTCGTCCCCTCGGAGCGCACCGGTGATCCGGCGCTCAACTGCGCCCTGGAACTGGTGTCCCTGTGCGGTGCCACGCCGGTGCTGCTGGACGCGGAGGCGCACGACCGTGCGGTGGCGCTCGTCTCGCACGTGCCGCATCTGGTGGCCAGCCTGACGGCGGCGCGGCTGCTGGAGGGCAGCGAGTCCGCCCTGCGGCTGGCCGGTCAGGGCTTGCGGGACGTCACCCGGACCGCGGCGGGCAGCCCCGCCCTGTGGACGGACATCCTGTCGGCGAACGCCGGCCCGGTGGCCGAGGTGCTGGAGGCGCTGGCCGCCGACGCGCTGGGCGTGGCGGAGGCGCTGCGGCGGGTCGAGCGGCAGGACGGTGCCGCCGGGAGCGGGTCGGCGGTGCTGTCCGAGGTGCTCCAGCGGGGAGTGGACGGCCGGAACGGCATCCCGGGCAAACACGGGGTGCCGGACGCGCACTTCGCGGCCGTCGAGGTGTCGGTGGGCGACAGCCCGGGAGAGCTGGCGCGGCTGTTCGCGGACGCGGCGAAGGCAGGCGTGAACATCGAGGACATCGACATGGAGCACTCCTCCGACCGGCTCATGGGCCGGGCCCGGCTGGCGGTGCTGCCGGGCCGGGCCGCCGTCCTGGCGGACGAACTGCGGCTGGGCGGCTGGACGGTGCGGCTGGCGGACTGGCCGGGCGGCCAGGGGACGTAGGCGCGCGCGGACGAGTGGGGGGGGGGGGGCGGGGCCCACCCCCCCCCCACCCCCCCCCCCCCACTCGTCCGCGCGTCGTCATTCGGCCGCGCGTCGTCGCTCTCGTCCGCGTGTCGCGCCCCGGCCGTGTCTCCCGCTCACGGCCGTGTGTCGCGCTCACGCGGAGTGCGGTCGCTCAGGAGACCCGACAGGCCAGGCCGCCGTCCGCCACCTGCAGGGGCGCGGAGAGGGGTCTCTTGCGGCCGACGGCGAAGGGCTGCCGCTGCCGGGGGACGCGGGTCTCCCGGCCGCCGCCCGCGTTGGCGAGGGTCATCGTTTCCGGCTGCGCGTGTGCCGCCTGGAATTTCCCGTTCAGAACGGCTCTGCCGAGGCCGGTGATGCGGTGGATGACCGTGTTCCGGTCCCGTTCGGAACGGATCAGGCCGGCGTTGCGCAGTATGCCCGTGTGCTGGCTGACGGCCGCCGCAGAAGTGCCCACGCGGCGTGCCAGTTCACTGGTGGTGCCGCCGACCAGGGTGAGCCTGAGCAATTGGGCGCGGGTGCGCCCCATAAGCGCGTCCAACGCCTCGGCGTCCTTTCCCTGGGCCGTCCACAGGGAACGCGTTTCGGCGGGAGCGAGTCGAACGGAGAAGACGAGGACCGGCAATTCGCTGGTTCCTCCAACATTAGGCAAAAACACCGCGGGCCGTGACCCGAGGAAGATCGAAGGGGCTATCAGGATCCCCTTGCCGTTGACCTCGATTTCGCCGTCCTCACCCCCGGGTATTTCCAGATACGGCCTTTTCCAGGTAATTTCCGGATGCAGCGAATTCAGCAGGCTCTCGCCCCCCTCGGGCGCTCTCCGCATGCGCTCCTCGCGCTCGGCGCCCAGGCGCACCAGCATCTGGGGCCAGTAGGGGCCGACCGACGCGTCGGTGTACCGCTCGATCGCGGAGCGGACGTCCCCCCGTCTGAGCCCTTGCGGCAACAGCCGTTCCTCGGCCGCGGTGTTGCCCTCCCCGGCAAGCAGCCAGGTCAGGTCCGAGGTCCGGCGCAGAGCGGAGATGACGCCGAGGTCGAGCCGGCCGGACCGGAGCCGGTCGGACACCTGCTCCTCCCACTCCCGGAACCCCGCCTCGCTTCTGCCGCCCATCTGGCGAACGGAGAATATCGCTTCCGAGACAGGTCCCAGAGTGGTCATCATGCGTACATTTTCGACACTCTCGCCGTTCAAACGTATCCGCTGCATCGTTCCCCCACTACGCTAGCCAGATCACGCAACCTCAGACCATATCACCCGGACCGCTCGGCTTCGCGGACGCCAAATCCATGCGGCCGATATGCGACCGGTCCAGGGCAGTAGTTCCCAAAGTAACGCGTCCGAATCGAACACGGTAGCGCAGGTGGACCTTCAGTAGGCACTAAAGGGCCTTGCACAGGGGGAGATCTGATGATAGAGAAACGGAACGTGCCAGTCAGTGCGAATGCGGGAATGGCCTCCCGGCCCGGGCCGGGAGGCGGGAAGATGGCGGCGACTGACGGGGGAAGACAGTCGCCGCCATCGGCTCAGGCGTCCCGCCTGCGCAGGACCAGGTAGCCGGCCACCTGGGCGGCGGCCACCCACACGAGGACGACGAGGAGTGCGCCCATCCGTCCGTACGGCTCCGCGTCACCGTCCATCAGGTGCTGGCCCGCGGTGGAGGGCAGATAGTCCATGATCTTCTTCGTGAAGTCGCTGCTGGAGAGCGCCAGCGCTCCGGGCAGTCCCGCGAGGATCATGAACACGGTCGTGAGCGTGCCCACGGCGCTGCGGATCGCGGCTCCGATACCGATGGCGAAGACGCCCATCAGCGCCACGTAGACACCGGTGCAGACGATGGTCGGCACCGCCTTGCCCAGGTCGGAGTCGGCGTACTCGAACAGCAGGGGTGCGGTGGTGACGGTCCCGACCAGCGCCAGCAGCGTCCCGACCACGAACATCACGGGCGCGGCGACGGCGGACTTGGCGAAGAGCATGCGACCGCGCACCGGCACGCACTGCAACGAGGTGCGGATGCTGCCCGTGGAGTACTCCGCAGTGATCGCCAGCATGGCGAGCGCCACGACGGCGAACTGCACCATGTTCACGGCCAGGACCATCGGGTGGGCGATCGGGATGTCGACGTTCTCACCGTCGCTGCGGTAGCTGTTCGCGATGCTGACACCCAGTCCGGGCGCGAAGATGCCCATCAGGACGACGGAGCCGGCCAGGCACCACCAGGTGGCCCGAACCGACCAGAGCTTGGTCCACTCCGCGGCCACCGCTCCCCACGTGCCACCGCCACCCTGCTGCGCGGACGCCTGGGACGCACGCGTGCTCACGGTTGTGCTTGCCATGACTCAGGCCTCGACTTCCTGCTGCTCCTGGAGGGGCACCGCGCCCACGGCGGCGGGCTTGGGCGACTTGTACTCGATGCTGTTGGCGGTCATCTCCATGTAGGCCTCCTCCAACGAGGCCTCGACGACGCGCAGTTCGTGCAGCCTGATGCCGAGCTGGTAGGCCAGGTCACCGATCGTCTCGACCGAGACCCCGGAGACGAGGATCTCGTGCTCCTCGTGGCGCTGCACCTGGAGCGACTGGGCCTCCAGACGCCCGACCAGGTTGTCCATGCCGTCGCCGTCCGGGGTGCGCACCCGGACCGCGGTCAGCGAACTGCGTGCGATGACACGGTCGATGGTGTCGTCGGCGAGGAGCTTGCCCCGGCCGATCACCACGAGGTGGTCGGCGGTGAGTTGCATCTCACTCATCAGGTGGCTCGACACGAAGACCGTACGGCCTTCTTCGGCCAGTGAGCGCATCAGCTCGCGCACCCAGCGCACGCCGTCCGGGTCGAGGCCGTTGACGGGCTCGTCGAACAGCAGGATCTCCGGGTCGCCGAGCAGGGCGCTGGCGATGCCCAGCCGCTGCCCCATGCCCAGGGAGAAGGAGCCGGAGCGCTTCTTGGCCACCTTCTCCAGGCCGACGATCTCCAGGACCTCGTCCACCCGCTGACGGGAGATCCCGTTGCTGCGCGCCATGGCCAGCAGGTGGCTGTGCGCGCTCCGGCCCGGGTGGAGTGCCTTGGCGTCCAGCAGCGCGCCGACCTCACGCAGGGGGTGCTTCAGGGCCGCGTAGGGCTTGCCGTTGATCAGCGCCTCGCCCGAGGTGGGATTGTCCAGACCCATGATCATGCGCATGGTGGTGGACTTGCCGGCGCCGTTCGGGCCGAGGAAGCCGGTCACCTTGCCGGGCGCGATGTCCAGGTTCAGGCCGTCCACGGCCACGGCGGTGCCGTACTGCTTCGTCACTGCGCGCAAGGTGATCATGGCCAGTCCGTCCTCAGGGGTCCGTTCATGTCGATGACGGTACGGGCCCGGCGCTGACCTGGTCTTCCGTCCAACGACAGAGTGCCTCTACGACTTTCGACAGAGGGTCGGGGCGGTCGTGCGGTCGGTGCCTTCGTCGCACGCGGGCGGGCGGGCGCGCAGCGCGGGCCGCGCGGGCCGCGGGTACGGGGAAGCGCGGGCATGGGGAAGGGCCCGTTCGGGGTGTGTCCCGGACGGGCCCTTCCCTGCCTGCCACGCCTACCGCCTGTGTGCCGCGCGTCCCGCGTGTGCCGGGCCGCGCGGCCCGGCTACAGCAGGTCCTCGAACTCGTCGATCTCCTCCTGAGTGATCTCCTCCAGTGCCACGTCCGACGGGGTCAGCCCGCCCGCCTCCGGGGTCTCGGCGTGCCGGACCAGGGCCCGAAGCGCCTCGAACCACAGTCGGCCGAGTTCCATGACGGAGTCGTCCGCCACCAGGCGCTGGGCCCAGGTCCAGCCGGCCACCAGCCGGCCGCCCTCGGGGCCGTCGGCGGTGTGGGCGTTCAGCTCGACCACGTGCGACAGCGGAGCGGTGTCCGCCTCACCGGCCGGGCCCGCCACTCCTGGTTCGGGGGCCCAGACGGCGTCCTCGGCGCCGTCGGTCGCGAACCGCCCCAGGTAGTTGAAGCCGAGCTGGGGCCGTTGCCCGGCGGCGAGCCGCTGCCCGGTGACCGGGTTGAGGTAGCGCAGGAGGCCGTATCCCATGCCCGAGCCGGGCACGGCACGCAGCTGCTCCTTGATCCGCTTGAGTACCGTGCCCGCGGCCGGACCGCCCGCCCGGGCGTCCGCCCGGTCGTAGGCGCCGGGGGCGAGCCGTACGGGATACATGCTGGTGAACCAGCCGACGGTGCGCGACAGGTCGGCGCCCTCCACGGTCTCCTCGACCCGTCCGTGGCCCTCCAGGTCGACCAGGAACGACGTCTGCCCCTCCCGGCCGCGCCACTCGTCGAGGGCCCAGGCGAACGCCGCCAGCAGCACGTCGTTCACGCCGACGTTGAAGACGGCGGGCACTCTGGTCAGCAGCGGGACGGTCACGTCCTCCGGCAGGACCATCTCGACCCGGCCGGCGGTACGGTGCGTGTCCTGCTTGGGGTCCAGCGGCCCCGATCCGACGAACGGCTCCGGGGTGTTCAGAGCCCGGGCCCAGAAGTCGGCCTCCGCGACGCGGTCCGGTGTCCTGGCCGCGTCCCGCAACCCCAGGGCCCAGCGGCGCAGCGAGGTCCCCACCGGCTCGGGCCGGGGCTTCCCGCCCCGCTCCGCGGCCTCGTACGCCTCCTTCAGGTCGGGCAGCAGGATCCGCCACGACACCCCGTCGACCACCAGGTGGTTGACCACCAGCAGCAGCCTTCCGTGCTCTGCCGGCCCGCGGTCGAACCACACCGCCTGGAGCATGATCCCGTGTTCCGGGTCCAGTCGTTCCACGGCCGCCCGGGCCTCGGCCGTGTAGGTCCGCTCGAACCCGTCCGCGTCCCGCCCGGCCGCCTCCACCCGACGGGTCACCGACTCGGCGCGGATACCTCCGGGTTCCGCTACCTCGCAGCTCAGCGCCCCGGACTCGGGAGCCTCGGACACCCGCATGCGCAGCGCGTCATGGTGGTCGAGCAGTGCCTGCACCGCCGTGAGCAGCGGTTCCAGCCGCAGTCCCGCCGGCACCCGCAGCACGGTCGACTGGTTGAAGCGGTCGACGGCACCCCCGCGTTCGCGCAGCCAGTGCATGATCGGCGTCATCGGCAGCGGCCCCACACCGGCGCCCGGTTCCTCGGCCGCCACGGCCTCGGCGCCGTTCTCCAGGGCCGCGGCGAGGGCGGCCACGGTGCGGCGCTCGAAGACGTCCTTGGGCGACAGCACCAGCCCCGCCTTGCGGGCGCGGCTGACCAGCTGGATCGACATGATGCTGTCGCCGCCCAGATCGAAGAACCCGTCGTCGATCCCGACCTCCGCCACGCCGAGCACCTCCGCGAACAGCCGGGACAGCGTCTCCTCCCGCTCGGTGCGCGGCGCACGGCCGGCCTCCGTCGTGAACTCGGGCACCGGCAGCGCCGCGCGGTCGAGCTTGCCGACGGACGTCAACGGCAGGGCGTCCAGTTCCACGACGGCCCGCGGGACCATGTAGTCGGGCAGTGCCCCGGCCAGGTGGTCGCGGAGTGTGTCCGCGCCGCCGTCCGCGGCCGGCACGACGTACGCCACGAGCCGCTTGTCCCCGGGGCGGTCCTCGCGCACGACGACGGCGGCCTCGGTGACGGACGGATGCGCGGCGAACGCCGCCTCGATCTCGGCCAGTTCGATGCGGAAGCCGCGGACCTTGACCTGGCTGTCCGCCCGGCCGAGGAACTCCACACGGCCGGCGCCGTTCCAGCGGACCACGTCACCGGTGCGGTACATGCGCGCGCCCGGAGCACCGAAGGGGTCGGCGACGAACCGCTCGCCCGTCTGACCGGGCCGCCCCCAGTAGCCGCGGGCCAGCCCGGCACCCGCGATGTACAGCTCGCCCCGCACGCCCACCGGCACGGGACGCAGTCGCTCGTCCAGGACGTAGTGCCGTGTGTTGTCCATGGGCCCACCGATCGGGACGCCGGCGGACGCCGCGTCGACATCGGCCGCGGTGACCACATGGCAGGTCGAGAACGTCGTCGCCTCGGTCGGACCGTACACATGGACGACGCGGACGCCGGGGCAGTGTTCCATCACCCTGCGCATCGCACTCGCGGAGGCCAGGTCGCCACCCGTCCACACCTGCCGGACGTCCGCCAGGCACTCGGGGTGCTCCTGGGCGAGCACCCGGAAGAGACCCGTCGTCAGGAACAGGGCGGTGATCCGCTGTTCCACGATGATGCGGCTCAGCGTCTCGATGTCCAGGTCACCCGGTGGGGCGACCACGACCCGTCCGCCGCTCAGCAGGGGCGCCCACAGTTCGAACGTCGAACCGTCCCAGGCGTGCGGCGAGTGCAGCGGCACCCGGTCCACCACGCCGTCCAGCCAGCGCGAGTCCTCGGCCAGTGCCGTCACGTCGGCGTGGGTCGAGGCGACGCCCTTGGGCTCACCCGTGGACCCCGAGGTGAACATCACGTACGCGAGGCGGTCGGGCTGGATGTCCAGGCCGAGGCCGAGGCCGTCCCCGCCCCCTTCCGTGATGTCGACGGTGTCGGCGGTGTCGGCGGTCAGGAGGGGTATCGCCTGGCGCACCGACTCCGCCCGGGTACGCAGCGCGCGGTCGGTGAGCAGGACCTCGGCCCCGGTGCTGTCGAGGATCCAGCGCATCCGGTCGTCCGGGTAGGCCTCGCTCAGCGGCACGTACACGCCGCCCGCCTTGGCCACCGCCAGCAGTGCCACGACCAGGTCCACGGAGCGTTCCATGAGGACACCCGCCCGGGACTCCGGCCCCAGCCCGAGCCCGACGAGTCGGTGGGCGAGGAGGTTGGCCCGGCCGTTCAGCTCCGCGTATGTGACCTCGGCACCCTCACAGACGACAGCCACGGCGTCCGGCGTGCGAGCGACCTGAGCCTCGAAGCGGTCCGGCAGCGAGGCACGGGTCCGCTCCCGGCCCGGGACCTCGGTCGCGTTCCACTCGACGAGCGTCCGGCGAAGTTCCTCCTCGCCCTGTACGACCGTCTCCCCCACGGGCCGGCCGACGTCCGACACCAGGGCGTCGAGCACTCGTACCGTCCGTTCGGCCAGGACACGGACGGTGCCCTCCTCGAACAGATCGGTGCTGTAGTCGATCCGGCCGGCGTACCCGTCGACCGCGTCACCGAAGGAGAAGAGCAGGTCGAACTTGGCCGCGCCCAATGAGGCACCCGCGGCCGAGACCTCCAGCCCCGGCATCCCACCGACCGCGGAGAGTGCGCGCCGCTCCTCGTCGTCGTTCCAGCTGAGCGCCGTCTGGAAGAGGGGGTGGCGGCTGGTGGAGCGTTCGGGGTTGACGGCTTCGACGAGGCGTTCGAAGGGGATGTCCTGGTGGGCGTAGGCGGCGAGGTCGGTTTCGCGTACGCGGGCGAGGAGTTCGGTGAAGGTGGGATTGCCGGTGAGGTCGGTGCGCAGGACGAGGGTGTTGACGAAGAACCCGACCAGGTCCTCGACGGCGTCGTCCGTCCGGCCCGCGATGGGCGAGCCGATCGGGATGTCGGTGCCCGCACCCAGCCGTGACAGGAGGACGGCGAGGGCGGCCTGGAGGACCATGAAGGTGCTGGCCTGTTCCTGCCGGGCCAGGGTCTCGATGCGTTTGCGCAGGTCGGTGGGGATGGTGAAGGTGACGGTGCCGCCCTGGTGGGACGGGGTGGCGGGCCGGGGTCGGTCGGTGGGGAGGTCCAGTTCGGCCGGGAGGCCGGCCAGGGTCTGCGTCCAGTAGGCGAGTTGCTTGCTCAGGACGGAGTCGGGGTCGTCCTCGGTGCCCAGGACGTCGCGCTGCCAGAGGGTGTGGTCGGCGTACTGCACCGGCAGCGGTGTCCAGGCAGGCGCCTGGCCGGTGGTGCGGGCGCTGTAGGCGAGGGTCAGGTCCCGGGCGAGCGGGGTGAGGGACCAGCCGTCGGCGGCGATGTGGTGCACGACCAGCAGCAGGACGTGCTCGGTCTCGTCGAGGCGGAACAGGGTGGTGCGCAGGGGCAGGTCGCGGGTGAGGTCGAAGCCCCGGGCGGCCGTGGTGGCCACGGCGGCGTCGAGGTCGGTCTCGGTGACGTCCCGTACCTCGAAGAGCGGGGTGGCCCGGTCGAGGGTGAGGATGACCTGGTGGGCGCCGTGGTCGTCCTGGGCGTAGAGGGTGCGCAGGGCTTCGTGGCGCGCGGTGACGTCGGTGAGGGCGGTGCGCAGGGCGTCCTGGTCGAGGGTGCCGGTCAGGCGCAGGGCGACGGGGATGTTGTAGAGGGCGCTGCCGGGCTCGTACTGGTGCAGGAACCACAGCCGCTGCTGCGCGTACGACAACGGCACCCGCTCCGGACGCACCGCCCGCGCCACCACCGGCGTACGCGCTGACACGGCCTGCCCGAGCAACGCCGCCAGGCCCGACACCGACGGCGTCTCGAACAGAGCCCGCACCGACAGCTCCACCCCCAGCGCCGTACGGATACGCGACACCAGCCGCGTCGCCAGCAACGAGTGACCACCCAGGTCGAAGAAACTGTCGTCGATGCCGACCCGCTCCAGGCCGAGGATGTCGGCGAAGAGGTGGCAGAGGACTTCCTCGTGCGGGGTGCGGGGTGCGCGGGAGGAGGCGGTTGCGGTGTCGCGGTCGGGGTCGGGCAGCGCCTTGCGGTCGAGTTTGCCGTTCGCGGTGAGCGGGATGGCGTCGAGCGGGACGAACGCTGCGGGGATCATGTAGGCGGGCAGGGTCTGGGTGAGGTGGGTGCGCAGTTCGTCGGATGTGACCGGTTGGCCGGTGGTGTAGGCGATGAGGCGGTCGTCGCGGACGATGACGGCTGCCTGGGTGACGGCGGGGTGCTGGGCCAGGCAGGTCTGGATCTCGCCGAGTTCGATCCGGAAACCACGGACCTTGACCTGGTCGTCGGCCCGTCCCAGGTACTCCAGTTCCCCGTCCGCGTGGCGGCGGGCCAGGTCACCCGTGCGGTACATACGGGTCCCCGGAGCGCCGTAGGGGTCGGCGACGAACCGCTCGGCGGTGAGCGCGGGCCGGTTGAGGTAACCGCGGGCCAGACCCGGGCCGGCGACATACATCTCACCGGTCACACCTGCGGGTACCGGTTGCAGGGCGTTGTCCAGGACGTACAGACGCAGATCGGGGATGGGTGCACCGATCAGGGAGGCGCCCTGCCCCGCTACGGTCGCGACGTCTAGGGCCCGGTGGGTGACGTGCACGGTCGTCTCGGTGATGCCGTACATGTTGACCAGGCGGGGTCCGCCCGCCGGCTCCGGGTGGCGTGCGTACCAGGCGGTCAGGCGTCCCAGGTCCAGGGCCTCACCACCGAAGACCACATGGCGCAGGGCCAGTCCGTCACCCAGGCCCGGGCTCTCCTGGTCGGCCTGCATCAGTTGGTAGAACGCCGACGGCGTCTGGTTGAGGACCGTCACGCCCTCTTCAGCGAGCAGGGCCAGGAAGTCGGCAGGGCTGCGGGAGACCGTGAACGGCACGACGACCAGCCGGCCGCCGTACAGCAGCGGGCCCCACAGCTCCCACACGGAGAAGTCGAAGGCGTAGGAGTGGAACAGTGTCCACACGTCATCGGCACCGAAGCCGAACCAGCTCTCGGTCTGGGTGAACAGGCGCACCACCTGCCCGTGCGAGACGACCACACCCTTGGGGCGGCCCGTCGAGCCCGACGTGTAGATCACATACGCCGGATGCTCCGCCCGCACCACCACGTCCGCCAGAGCGTCAGCAGACCGGCCCGCCAGATCGGCGACCGTCGCCGGATCGTCCAGCAGGACGGTGTCCACGTCGCCCACCTGCTCGGGCAGGGACTCGCGCGTCGTGACCAGCAGGGCTGGGGCTGCGTCGCCCAGGACGTACGCGATCCGCTCGGCCGGATACGACGGGTCCACCGGCACATACCCGGCCCCCGCCTTCACCACCGCCAGCAACGCCACCACCAGATCGACCGACCGCTCCAGCGCCACCGCGACCAGCCGCTCAGCACCCGCACCCCGCTCCACCAGCAACCGCGCCAAACGATTCGCCCGGCCATCCAACTCCCCATAAGACAGGGACACACCGTCACACGAGACGGCCACCGCACCCGGCGACAACGCCACCTGCCGCGCGAACCACGACACCAACGTCACCCCCGCATCAACCGGGACCACGGAGGCGCCAGCAGCAGGCGCGGCCACAAGCTCAGCCCGCTCCCCCGGCAGCAACACCTCCACCCGACCCACCGGCAGCGAAGGCTCACCCACCACAGCCCCCAACACCCGCACGAACCGCTCCGCCAGCAACTCCACCGACGCACGGTCGAACAGGTCGACGCTGTACTCGACCTCTCCCGACAGTCCTCCGGCGTTGCCCTTGGCGTCGCGGGCCGCCGAGACGTGGAAGACGAGGTCGAACTTGGCCGCTCCGGTGGAGGCGCGCTCGGTCGTCACCGTCAGGTCGGGGAGCTGGGCCACTGTGTCGAGTGCCGCGCTCTCCTCGTCGTTGTTCCACTCCAGGACCGTCTGGAAGAGAGGGTGACGGGAAGGGGAACGCTCGGGATTGACGGCTTCGACGAGGCGTTCGAACGGGATGTCCTGGTGCGCGTAGGCGGTCAGGTCGGTCTCCCGCACCCGGGCCAGAAGCTCCGTGAAGGTGGGGTTGCCGGACAGGTCGGTGCGCAGGACGAGGGTGTTGACGAAGAACCCGACCAGGTCCTCGACGGCGTCGTCCGTCCGCCCCGCGATCGGCGAGCCGATCGGGATGTCCGTACCCGCACCCAGGCGGGAGAGGAGCACGGCCAGCGCCGCCTGCACGACCATGAAACCGCTGCAGTCGTGGGCGCGCGCCAGTTCCTCGAGGCGCTGGTGCAGCTCGGCCGGGACGCTCAACGGCACGGAGTCGCCCCGGTGCGAGGGGGCCGAGGGGCGGGGGCGGTCGACGGGCAGGTCCAGTTCGGCGGGCAGTCCCGCCAGTTCACGCTTCCAGTGCGCGAGTTGACGGGAGGCGGTCGACTCGGCGTCGTCCTCGGCGCCCAGTACCTCACGCTGCCACAGCGTGTAGTCGGCGTACTGCACCGGCAGCGGTGTCCAGGACGGTTCGCGTCCGGCGACCCGGGCCGCGTACGCCGTGGTCAGGTCCCGGGCCAGCGGGCCCATGGACCAGCCGTCGCCCGCGATGTGGTGGAGCAGCACGAGCAGGACGTGCTCCTCGGGCGCCAGCTCGAACAGCCACGCCTTGAGGGGGATCTCCTCGGCGAGGTCGAAGCCCTGCCGGGCCTTGTCGGTGAGGCGGTCCCGCAGGTCGTCCGGCTCGATCCGCTCGACGGGGAGGTCGGGGCGGGCCCGGTCCGGGGAGAGCACCGTCTGGTGGACGTCGTTGGCCTCCCCCGTGAAGACGGTACGGAGGGACTCGTGGCGTTCCACCACGTCCGCGAGCGCCGTCTTCAGGGCGTTCCGGTCCAGGGTGCCGGTGAGGCGGAGGGCGGTGGGCAGGTTGTAGGTGGGGCTCGGGCCCTCGAAGCGGTCGAGGAACCAGAGGCGTTGCTGCGCGAAGGACAGGGGGACGTGTGCAGGGCGCGGTCCGGCGGTCAGCGGGACGCCGGCCCGTTCCGCGGAGGTGAGCACGGCGGCCAGGCCCGCGACCGTCGGGTGTTCGAAGAGCCGGCGGACCGGGATCTCGGCCCCGAAGGTGGTGCGCACCCGGTTCACGAGGCGGGTGGCGAGCAGGGAGTGTCCGCCCAGGTCGAAGAAGCTGTCGTCGATGCCGGGCACGGCGACGCCGAGGACCTCGGCGAACAGCCCGCACAGGATCTCCTCCTGCGGGGAACGCGGCCTGCGACCCGCGGTGGCACCACCCCGTTCGGGGGCGGGGAGGCCCTTGCGGTCGACCTTGCCGTTCGCGGTGAGCGGGAGCGCGTCGAGCTCCACGAACGCCGACGGGACCATGTGGGCGGGCAGGGCCGCGGACACGTGGGCGCGCAGGGCGGCGGTGTCGACGACCGCGTCGGGGCCCGGGACCACGTAGGCGACCAGTCGGCGGTCTCCGGGGCGGTCCTCACGGACCATGACGAAGGCGTCGGCGACCTGCGCCGCGGTGGTCAGCGTGGCGCGCACCTCGCCGAGTTCGATGCGGAAGCCGCGGACCTTGACCTGGTCGTCGACGCGGCCCTGGTACTCCAGTTCTCCCTGCGCGGTCCGCCGTGCCAGGTCTCCCGTGCGGTACATGCGGGAGCCGGCCGGTCCGTGGGGGTCGGCGACGAAGCGTTCCGCGGTCGGGCCCGGGCGTCCGAGGTAGCCGCGGGCGAGGCCGGCGCCCGCGAGGTACAGCTCACCCGTGACCCCGTCGGGGACCGGGCGCAACGCGGAGTCGAGGACGTACGTACGGGAGTTGGTGATCGGTGCGCCGATCGCGGGAGTGACCCGGCCGGTGAGCGGGGTGCTGATCGTCGCGCAGACCGTCGCCTCCGTCGGTCCGTACGCGTTGAGCATGCGCCGGCCGCGCGACCACTGTTCGACGAGGTCGGGCGGGCAGCTCTCGCCCGCGACGACCAGGGTCGTGACGGTACGCATGGCGTTCTCGGGGAGCGAGGGCAGGGCGGACGGCGGCAGGGTCACGTGGGTGATCCGCTGCTCGTCGAGCAGGGCGGCCAGCGGCGCCCCCGGCATCAGTCGTTCCTGCGGGGCCAGGACGAGGCAGGCACCTGCCAGGAGCGCCATGCAGATCTCGGAGACGGACGCGTCGAAACTCGGCGAGGCGAACTGCAGGACCCTGCTGTCCGCCTCGACGCCGAACGCCTCGATCTGCGCGGCGGCGAGGCTGGGCAGGCCGCCGTGGGTGACGACCACGCCCTTGGGGCGGCCGGTCGAGCCGGAGGTGTAGATGAGGTAGGCCGGGTTGCCCGGTCGGGCGGCCCGGTCCGGTGAGGTCGGGTGACCGTGCGCGGCCGGGGTCTGTCCCAGGTCGTCCACCAGGACGCGGGGCAGCTCGGACACGGCTGTGCCGGAGGTGCCGGCCGCCTCGCCCGCACCGTCGCCGACGGTCCCGGCGATCGTGGCCAGGCGCTCGCCCAGCATGCGGGTGGTGACCAGCGCGCCGGGCGCCGCGTCGCGCAGGATGTAGACGATGCGATCCGCGGGGTAGTCGGGGTCGACCGGCAGGTAGGCCGCCCCGGTCTTCATGACGGCCAGGATCGCGACGACGAGTTCGGCGCCCCGGGGCAGGGAGACGGCGGCGATCCGCTCGGGGCCCAGTCCCGCCGCGCCGAGCCGACCGGCCAGCCGGTCGGATGCCTCGTCGAGCTGGGCGTACGTCAGCACGGTGCCCTCGTGGGCGACGGCGGGCGCGTCCGGGGTGTCGCGGGCGCGGGTGCGGAAGAGATCCGGCAACGTCGCGTCGGGCAGGGCGCGGGTCGGCCCACTCGCCAGGGCGAGGAACCGGTCGCGCGGTGCGGGTGCGGGCAGGTCCACGCGTCCGACCGGGCGGTCCGGGCGGTGGGCGAGGTCGCGGAGCACGTCCAGGAACCGGTCGGCGGCCGACCGTGCGCCGCGCTCGTCGAACAGGTCGGGCCGGTGATCGAGGCGGAACGCCAGGCGCGGCCCGGGTACGGCGACGAGCGCGAGGGCGTAGTGCGTGGCGTCCCGGTTCGTGGCCCCGGTCAGCGTCAGGCCCGAGCGCCCCGCCAGCGCGCCCAGGGCGTCGGCGTCCAACGGGTAGCTCTCGAAGACCATGGAGGTGTCGAACAGCTCCCCCAGGCCGGTGAGCTGCTGGATCTCGGTGAGGCCCAGGTACTGGTGGTCGAGCAGGGCCGTCTGCTCCCGTTGCAGCCGGCCGGCGAACGCGGCGGCCGTCTCCCACGGGTTGATCCGGGTACGCAGCGGGATGGTGTTGATGAAGAGCCCGGCCATGTCCTCGGCGCCGTCCAGATCGGCCGGACGGCCGGAGACGGTGACACCGAAGACGACGTCGTCCCGCCCGGTGAGCCGGCCGACGACGATCGCCCAGGCCGCCTCGACCAGCGTGTTGAGGGTGACACCGGACGACCGGGCCTGTGCGGCGAGGGCCGCCGTGTCCTCCTCGCCGAGGGTGAACTCCAGCCGTGCGGGGGCGAGCGGGGCCCTCCCCGACGCCACCGGAGCCACCCGGCTCGGTTCGTCGAGCCCGGCCAGCGCCTCCTGCCAGGCGGCTCGGGCGGCGTGCCGGTCCCGGCCGGCCAGGTGTGCCAGGTAGTCCCGGTACGGCCGGACCCGTGGCAGGCCGGCGGCGCCGGTGTCCCGGTCGGTCCGCCGCGCGTACAGGGCGAGCAGTTCCCGTACGAGCACGGGTGAGGACCAGCCGTCGAGGATGATGTGGTGGTTCGTCAGGACGAGGCGCCACTGCTCCGCGCCGAGTCGCAGCAGCACGTAGCGCAGCAGCGGGGGCCGGTCCAGGTCGAACCGGGTGCCGTACTCCTCTTCGAGGACGCGGGCCGCCGCGGCCTCCCGGTCCGGCTCGTCCGCCCCGGTCAGGTCGACTTCCCGCCACGGCAGCGGCGGATCGCTCACCACGACCTGCACGGCGTGCCCGGAAGCCGTCCTGCGGAACGACGAACGCAGGGCGCTGTGCCGCCCCAGCACCTCCCGCGCGGCCTCGCGCAGGGCGTCGGCGTCGAGGACGCCTTCGATGTCGACGGCCAGCTGGGCCGTGTAGATGTCGGGGGCCGAGTCGTCGTAGGCGCTGTGGAAGAACAGCCCTTCCTGCAAGGGGGACAGCGGCAGCACGTCTTCCAGTACCTGGGGCTGAGCTGCCTGTGCTGCCTGTGCTGCCTGTGCCTCCAGCGTTTCGATCTCGGGCTGCGTGATGCCCGTCAGGAGCACGTCGGACGGGGTCAGACCGCCCGCTCCGGGGGTCCGGCTGTGCTCGGCCGTCGCTTCCAGCGCCCGGAACCAGCCCTCGGCCAGGTCCCGCACACTCGCTTCGTCCAGCAACTCACCGGCCCAGGTCCAGGAGGCGACCAGTTCGGGACCGTGCTCGCCGTCGTGCGTGGCGGCGTTGACCTCGACCGTGTGTGCCAGGGCGAGTCGGGGGTCCTCGATCGCACCGGCCAACGGAACGGCCGTCCAGTCCGTGGCCTCGGCACTGCCCTCCGGGGCCGCGCCGGCGATCCGGCCCAGGTAGTTGAACCCGATCTGGGGCCGTACCCGGCCCAGCTCGGTGTCGGATGCCGTTCCCGGGACGAGGTGACGCAGAAGCCCGAAGCCGAGACCCTTGTCGGGGACGGCACGCAGCTGTTCCTTGACGCGCTTCAGCACCGTACCCGGGTCGGACGCGCCGTTCCGCCCGTCCCCGGGTGCCAGCCGCACCGGGTGGATGCTGGTGAACCAGCCGACCGTGCGCGACAGTTCGGCGCCGGGTGCGGCTTCCTCCACCCGGCCGTGCCCTTCCAGGTCAAGGAGCACGTCATCGGCCGCGGGAACGCCGTGTTCGCTCCGCCATCTGGTCACCGCGGTCGCGAAGGCCGCGAGCAGCACCTCGTCGGCGCCGGCCCGGAACAGCGCGGGCGTCACACCCAGCAGGGTGCGCGTGACCTCGGAGGACAGCCACAGTTCGAGGGTGCGCGCGGTGGCGAAGGTGTCGCGCGCCGGGTCCAGGGGACGGTCGCCGAGCAGCGGGTCGTGTCCGGCCAGGGTCCGCTCCCACAGAGGTCGCTCCCCCTCCCGCCCCGGTGCGGCCTCGGTCAGCCTGCGGGCCCAGCTTCGGAACGAGGTGCCCACCTGCCCCAGTACGGGCTCGCGTCCCTCCGAGAGCGCCTGCCACGCCTCCTCCAGGTCCTGCACGAGGATGCGCCAGGACACGCCGTCCACCGCGATGTGGTGGACGACCAGCAGGAGTCGTCCCTGAAGTTCCCGGCCACGGTCGAACCAGACCGCCCGGACCAGGGCACCGGAGGCCGGGTCGAGCGCTCGCCGCGCCCGCTCCCCCTCCGCCCGCATCAGGTCCTCCAGCGCCTGACCGTCCACCTCGGACGCGTCCACCCGGCTCAGGACCGCGTCCCCGGAGGGCACGCGCCCGACGTCCAGCGCTTCGAGCGTCCACGCGTCGTCCGTGCGCAGCCGAAGACGCAGTGCGTCATGGCGGTCGAGCAGCTTCTGTACGGCGATGGCCAGTCGTTCGCGATCAGCCCGGGCCGGTACGCGCACCACGACGGCCTGGTTGAACTGGTCGACGGGCCCCCCGCGTCCGGCGAGCCAGTGCATGACGGGCGTGAGAGGCACGGCACCGATGCCGGCGCTGTCCTCTTCGGCGGCGGCACCGCCCTGCGGGTCGTCCACGGCGACGAGCGGCGCGAGCGCCTCGACCGTCTTGTGCTCGAAGACGTCCCGAGCCGACAGGCTCAGTCCGGCTCGACGGACCCGGCTGATCAGCTGGATCGACATGATGCTGTCGCCGCCGAGGTCGAAGAAGCTGTCGTCGATGCCGACCCGCTCCAGGCCGAGGATGTCGGCGAAGAGGTGGCAGAGGACTTCCTCGTGGGGGGTGCGGGGGGCGCGGAAGGATGCGGTGGTGGTGTCGCGGTCGGGGTCGGGGAGGGCCCTGCGGTCGAGTTTGCCGTTCGCGGTGAGCGGGATGGCGTCGAGCGGGACGAACGCTGCGGGGATCATGTAGGCGGGCAGGGTCTGGGTGAGGTGGGTACGCAACTCGTCGGCGGGGACTGTGTCCCCTGTGGTGTAGGCGATGAGGCGGTCGTCGCGGACGATGACGGCTGCCTGGGCGACGGCGGGGTGCTGGGCCAGGCAGGTCTGGATCTCGCCGAGTTCGATACGGAAGCCGCGGACCTTGACCTGGTCGTCGGCCCGTCCCAGGTACTCCAGTTCCCCGTCCGCGTGGCGGCGGGCCAGGTCACCCGTGCGGTACATACGGGTCCCCGGAGCGCCGTAGGGGTCGGCGACGAACCGCTCGGCGGTGAGCGCGGGCCGGTTGAGGTAGCCGCGGGCCAGACCGGCACCTGCGACATACATTTCACCGGTCACACCTGCGGGTACGGGTTGCAGGGCGTTGTCCAGGACGTACAGACGCAGGTCCGGGATGGGTTCACCGATCAGGGACGCTGCCTGTCCGGCGACTGTGTCCGCGTCCAGGCCGCGGTGAGTGACGTGCACGGTCGTCTCGGTGATGCCGTACATGTTGACCAGGCGGGGTCCGCCCGCCGGCTCCGGGTGGCGTGCGTACCAGGCGGTCAGGCGACCCAGGTCCAGGGCCTCACCGCCGAAGACCACATGGCGCAGGGCCAGTCCGTCACCCAGGCCGGGGTTCTCCTGGTCGGCCTGCATGAGCTGGTAGAACGCCGACGGCGTCTGGTTGAGGACCGTCACGCCCTCTTCAGCGAGCAGGGCCAGGAAGTCGGCAGGGCTGCGGGACACCGTGAACGGCACGACGACCAGCCGGCCGCCGTACAGCAGCGGACCCCACAGCTCCCACACGGAGAAGTCGAAGGCGTAGGAGTGGAACAGTGTCCACACGTCATCGGCACCGAAGCCGAACCAGCTCTCGGTCTGGGTGAACAGGCGCACCACCTGCCCGTGCGAGACGACCACACCCTTGGGGCGGCCCGTCGAACCCGACGTGTAGATCACATACGCCGGATGCTCCGCCCGCACCACCACGTCCGCCAGAGCATCAGCGGACCGGCCCGCCAGATCAGCGACCGTCGCCGGATCATCCAGCAACACGGTCGGAACATCCTGGGCAGCAGGCAGGGCCTCACGCGTCGTCACCAGCAGCGCCGGGGCCGCATCGCCCAGGACGTAGGCGATCCGCTCGGCCGGATACGACGGGTCCACCGGCACATACCCGGCCCCCGCCTTCACCACCGCCAGCAACGCCACCACCAGATCGACCGACCGCTCCAGCGCCACCGCGACCAGCCGCTCAGCACCCGCACCCCGCTCGACCAGCAACCGCGCCAGACGATTCGCCCGGCCGTCCAACTCCCCATAGGAAAGCGACACACCGTCACACGACACGGCCACCGCACCCGGCGACGACGCCGCCTGCCGCGCGAACCACGACACCAACGTCACCCCCGCATCCACCGGGAGCGCGGAGCCACTCGCCGCAGGCGCGGCCACAAGCTCAGCCCGCTCCCCCGGCAGCAACACCTCCACCCGCCCCACCGGCAGTGAGGGATCACCCACCACAGCCCCCAACACCCGCACGAACCGCTCCGCCAGCAACTCCACCGACGCACGGTCGAACAGGTCGACGCTGTACTCCACTTCACCGCCACTGAGGCCGGAGATCTGGAAGACGAGGTCGAACTTCGCCGCTCCCGAGACCGCACGCTCGTGCTCGACGCTCAGACCGGGCATCTCGGTGGACTCGAGAAGAGCCCGTCGCTCAACTTCGTCACTCCAGTTCAGAACCGTCTGGAAGAGGGGGTGACGGCTGGCGGAGCGCTCCGGGTTGAGGTGGTGAACGAGCCGCTCGAAGGGGATGTCCTGGTGGGCGTAGGCCGCGAGGTCAGTCTCCCGCACCCGGGCCAGAAGCTCCGTGAACGTGGGGTTGCCGGTGAGGTCGGTGCGCAGGACGAGGGTGTTGACGAAGAACCCGACCAGGTCCTCGACGGCGTCGTCCGTCCGGCCCGCGATGGGCGAGCCGATCGGGATGTCGGTGCCCGCACCCAGCCGTGACAGGAGCACGGCCAGGGCAGCCTGGAGAACCATGAAGGTGCTGGCCTGTTCCTGCCGGGCCAGGGTCTCGATGCGGTCACGCAGGTCGGCGGGGATGGTGAAGGTGACGGTGCCGCCCTGGTGGGACGGGCTCGCGGGGCGAGGCCGGTCGGTGGGCAGGTCCAGTTCTGCCGGAAGGCCCGACAGCGCCTGCTCCCAGTAGGCGAGTTGCTTGCTCAGGACGGAGTCGGGGTCGTCCTCGCTGCCCAGGACATCGCGTTGCCAGAGGGTGTGGTCGGCGTACTGCACCGGCAGCGGTGTCCAGGCAGGCGCCTGCCCGGTGGCGCGGGCGCTGTAGGCGAGGGTCAGGTCCCGGGCGAGGGGTGCGAAGGAGCCCTCGTCGGCGGCGATGTGGTGGACCAGGAGCAGCAGGACGTGCTCGGTCTCACCGAGGCGGAACAGGGTGGTGCGCAGCGGCAGGTCACGGGTCAGATCGAAGGCGTGACCCGCCGCGTCCGCCAGCGCGCCCACGAGGCCCTCACTCGCTACAGCACACACCTCGAAGACCGGGGCGACCTCGTCCGCCGGACGGATCTCCTGATACGCACCCCCGCTGGCGTCGATGATGATCG
This sequence comes from Streptomyces sp. NPDC047853, assembly GCF_043204535.1. Lineage (NCBI taxonomy): Bacteria > Bacillati > Actinomycetota > Actinomycetes > Kitasatosporales > Streptomycetaceae > Streptomyces > Streptomyces sp. NPDC047853. The sequence continues at coordinate 261,333 of NZ_JBIDCI010000012.1, forward strand.
TGCGCAGGCTCTCGTGGCGTGCGGTGACGTCGGTGAGGGCGGCGCGCAGGGCATCCTGGTCCAGGGTGCCGGTCAGGCGCAGCGCGATGGGAATGTTGTAGGTGGCGTTGGGGCCTTCGAGCTTGTGCAGGAACCACTGCCCCTGCTGCGCCGGCGACAACGGCACCCGCTCAGGACGAGGCTGGGAGGTGACCCCGGCACGGGCGCGCCCCGCACGGGACAACGACTCGGCAAGCACAGCCACCGACGGGGCCTCGAACAGGGCCCGGACAGAGAGTTCGGCGTCGAGGGTGGTGCGGATGCGGGCGACGAGCCGGGTGGCGAGCAGGGAGTGTCCGCCCAGGTCGAAGAAGCTGTCGTCGATACCGACCCGCTCCAGGCCCAGGACGTCCGCGAAAAGATGGCAGAGGATCTCTTCCCGGTCGTCGCGCGGTCCGCGCCCCGACGTCTCCACACCGTCGAACTGCGGCGTGGGCAGGGCCTTGCGGTCCAGCTTCCCGTTCGCCGTCAACGGCAGCACATCGAGCGTCACGAACGCCGACGGCACCATGTACGCGGGCAGCGACTGCGCGAGATGCCGGCGCAGCTCCTCCGCCGAGACCGGACCACCCGTGGTGTACGCGATGAGCCGCTCGTCCCGCACGATGACGGCTGCACGTGCGACCGTCGGGTGGGTGGTGAGCAGCGTTTCGATCTCGCCGAGTTCGATGCGGTGACCGCGGACCTTGACCTGGTCGTCCGCACGCCGCAGGTAGGTGAGATGGCCCTCCGGGGTCCAGCGGACCACGTCACCCGTCCGATACATGCGCGTCCCCGCCGGACCGTAGGGATCGGCGACGAAGCGCTCCGCGGTCAGACCGGGGCGCAACTGGTACCCCCGGGCCACACCCTCACCCGCGATGTACAGCTCACCCGGCACACCCACCGGGACCGGCTGCAAATGAGCGTCCAGGACATACACCCGGGTATTCGCCATCGGCTGCCCGATGGTCACCGGCGCACCCGCGCTCAGCGCCGTCGCGGTGGACCAGATCGTCGTCTCGGTGGGCCCGTACACGTTGGTGACCTGAGCAGCCACCTCCGTGAGCCGCTCGGCGAGATCGACGGGCAAAGCCTCACCACCCACCAGAACCCGCACACCAGCCAGCGCAGCAGCCGCACCCGCGTCATCGACCACCGACCGCCACAAGCTCGGCGTCGCCTGCATCACCGTGACCCGCTTCCCGGTCAGCAGCGCACGCAGCTGCTCGGGATCGTGCACCACACCCGCCGGAGCCACGACCACGGCCGCCCCGGCGGTCAGCGGAGCGAACAGCTCCAGCCCGGCGATGTCGAACCCGACGGTGGTCACCGCCAGCAACCGGTCCCCACCCGCCAGCGGAATACGCCCCCGCATGTCGGTGAGCAGGTTCGCCAGCGCGCCGCGCGAGACGACGACACCCTTGGGACGCCCCGTCGACCCCGACGTGTACAACACATACGCGGCCAGCGCAGGATCAACCGCTACAGGCAGCGAGGTCCCCGCAGCCGGCTCCCGCTCCCACGCCCCCGCCAGCCACTCCTCGTCGATGACCAGGACCGGCCGGGTCTCCTCCCGCATGAACGCCAGCCGCTCCGCAGGGAAGTCGGCATCCAGCGGCAGATACGCACTGCCCGTCTTCAGCACCGCCAGCAGCACGATCACCAGGTCCGCCGAACGCGGCAGCATCACCGCCGCATACCGCTCCGGACCCACCCCCGCCTCCACCAGCAACCGCGCCAGCCGCTCACTGCGCGCCTCCAGCTCGGCGTAGGACACGGTCACCCCACCGAACACGACCGCCGCCGCCTCCGGCACCCGGGCCACCCGCGCCCGGACACACGCCACCACATCCCCAGCGTCCACGTCCGCACCCGCGTCCACCGACCGGGTGTCGTTCCACTCCTCCAGCACCCGCAGCCGCTCATCCTCCGCCAGCACACCCACCCGGCCCACCCGAGCCCCCGGCGCCGACACCACCGCCTCCAGCACCCGCACGAACCGCTCGGACACCCGTTCCGCGAGGTCGAGGGCGACCAGGTCGGGGCGGAAGTCGAGCCGGAAGCTCAGGCCCTCTCCACCGGTGCCGGGGAGGGCTGCCAGGCTCAGGGCGTAGTGCGTGCCGCCGCGGATCTCGGCGTCGCCGAGGGTCAGGCCGGCGCGCGCGGCGCCGGTGCGGACGGCCTCGTGGTCGAGGGGGAAGTTCTCGAACACCGTCAAGGTGTCGAAGAGTTCACCGAGGCCGATGGCACGCTGGAGGTCGGCGAGGCCGATGTGCTGGTGGTCGACCAGTTCGGCCTGTTCGTCCTGGAGGCGTCGCAGGAGTCCGGTGACGGTCTCCGACGGACGCAGCGTGACGCGCAGCGGCAGGGTGTTGACGAAGAGGCCCACCATGTCGTCCGCGCCGTCGAGGTCGGCCGGTCTGCCTGCGACCGTCACTCCGAACACGACGTCGTCGCGGCCGGTGAGACGGGCGAGGAGCAGGGCCCAGGCGGTCTGCACCAGCGTGTTCGGGGTGACCCCGTGGGATCGTGCCGCCCGGGTGAGGGCGTGGGCCGTGTCGTCGGGCAGGGTGAAGCGGATGCGCTGCTGTGCCTCGGGGTCGGTTCCGGGACTGTCCGTTCCCAGTCGCACCGGTTCGTTCAGCCCGGCCAGGGCGGTGCGCCAGGCTTCGAGCGCCGCGTCGTGGTCGCGGGCGGCCAGCCAGTCGAGGTACTCGCGGTAGGGGCGGGCGTGGAGCGGTGCCGGGTGGGCGCCGTCGACCGTCTCGGCGTAGGCCTTCAGCAGGTCGCGGACGACGAGGGGCAGGGACCAGCCGTCGAGCACGATGTGATGGTTGGTGAGCACGAGCCGCCACTGGTCCGTGCCGAGCCTGACCACGGTGAACCTGATCAGGGGCGGCTCGGCCAGGTCGAAGCGGGTCCACCGTTCCCGGTCCAGCAGCTCCAGCCAGGCCTCGGCGCGTGCGTCGTCGGAGAGGTGCGTGAGGTCGGCCTCGTGCCAGGGGGTGGTGACGGTGTCGGATACCACGGCGACGGCTCGTCCGTCGGCGATCTGCCGGAAGCCGCTGCGCAGGCCGGGGTGGAGTGCGAGGACCGTGTCGGCGGCCCGATGCAGGGCCGGGACGTCGAGGGCGCCTTCCAGGGGGAGGACCAGCTGCGCGTTGTAGTAGTCGAGGGCCGCGGTGTCGAACTGGTTGTGGAAGAACAGGCCTTCCTGGAGCGGCGAGAGCGGGAGCACGTCCACGGCGCCCGGCACGGCGGCCTGCGCCTGGGCGATGTCCTCGGGTGTGAGCGCGTCGGCGGTCGCGGGGGCGTCCGTGGCGTCGGCGGCCGGTACTCGGTCCGTCGCGCCGCTCTCCGCGGCCAGGTCCGGGAGCAGGGCGAGTTCCGCCACGCTCCGGTGGCGGAACACGTCCCTGGCGGTGAGTCGCAGGCCGGCCCGGCGGGCGCGGCCGACCAGGCGGGTGGCCATGATGCTGTCGCCGCCGGAGGCGAAGAAGTCGTCGTCGATGCCGACCTCGGGCAGGCCGAGGACGTCGACGAAGAGCCCGCACAGCTCCGTTTCGCGGGGTGTGCGGGGCGCGCGCCGCGCGGTGTCGCCGGTGCCGTAGTCCGGCACCGGCAGGGCCTTGCGGTCCAGCTTGCCGTTCGGGGTCAGCGGCAGTTCCGGCAGCACGGCGAACGCGGCGGGGACCATGTAGTCGGGCAGCGAGGCGGCGAGGTGCGCGCGCAGCATCGCCGTGTCGGGTCCTTCGGCGGAGTCCGGGACGACGTAGGCGACCAGGCGCTGGTCGCCCGGGCGGTCCTCGCGTACGACGACGGCGGCCCGGCCGACCTGCGGGTGGCGCAGCAGTACGGATTCGATCTCGCCGAGTTCGATCCGGAAGCCGCGGAGTTTGACCTGGTCGTCCGCGCGCCGCTGGTACACGAGCCGGCCGTCGGGCGTCCAGCGGACCACGTCGCCGGTGCGGTACATGCGGGTGCCGGGCGCGCCGAAGGGGTCGGCGACGAAGCGTTCCGCGGTCAGCGCCGGGCGGTCGTGGTAGCCGCGGGCGAGTCCGGCGCCGGCGATGTACAGCTCGCCGGAGACGCCGGCGGGTACGGGGCGCAGGGCGTGGTCCAGGACGTAGACGCGGGTGTTGAGGACGGGGCGGCCGATGGAGACGGGGGCGTCGGCGGTGATGTCGCAGGCCGTGGACCAGACGGTCGTCTCGGTCGGCCCGTAGAGGTTGGTGACGGAGGCGGCGACGGTGGTGAGGGTGTGGGCCAGGGCCGTGGGGAGCGCTTCGCCGCCCACGAGGACGTGTACGTCGCCGAGCACGTCGCCGTGGTCGGCGGCCAGCGCGTGCCACAGGCTGGGGGTGGCCTGCATGACGGTGACGTGCTCGCGTGCGACGAGGGTGCGCAGGGCGTCCGGGTCGCGGACCTCGTCGCGGTCCGCCAGGACGACCGAGGCGCCGGTCAGCAGCGGCAGGTACAGCTCCAGTCCGGCGATGTCGAAGCCGATCGTGGTCACGGCCAGCCACCGGGCGGTGTCCGTGGTGCCGAGGCGGTGCACCATGGCGGTGAGGAAGTTGTCCAGTGCGCCGCGGGTGACGACGACGCCCTTGGGCCGCCCGGTGGAGCCCGAGGTGTAGATGATGTAGGCCGGGTGGTCGGGGCGGACCTCGGTGGCGCGTTCGCGCGGGTGCGGGTTGGCGGTGGGCATGGCGGCGCTGCGGGCCTGGTCGAGCAGGAGCAGCGGGGCCTGCGCCGTGGCGGGGATGCGGTCGGCGCAGTCCCCGGTGGTGAGCACCAGGGCGGGGCGTGCGTCGCCCAGGATGTAGGCGATGCGGTCGGCCGGGTACTCGAGGTCGACGGGGATGTAGGCGGCGCCCGTCTTGAGCACGGCGAGCAGGGCGACGACCAGGTCCGGGGAGCGCGGGACGGCGACGGCGACGTACTGTTCGGGTCCGATGCCGCGTTGCAGGAGGACGCGGGCCAGTTGGTTGGCGCGGGAGTTGAGTTCGCCGTAGGTCGTCCGGGTGGAACCGTGGACGAGGGCCGGGGCCTCGGGCGTCCGCTGGGCGCGCGCTTCGAACAGCTCGGGCAGGGAGCGGCCGGGGAGCGGGTGCGCGGTGTCGTTCCAGTCGGTGAGGATCCGTTCGCGTTCGGCCTCGTCGAGCAGGTCGGTGTCGCGGACCGGCCGGTCGGGGGCGGCGGCGAGGGCGGTGAGGAAGGCGACGAACCGTTCCTGGTGGGCCGCCAGTTCCGCCTCGGTGTACAGGGCGGGGTTGGCGTCGAACTCCAGGAGCACGCCGCTTCCCGGGGTCGCCGGGTCGCCGAAGGAGACCACGGACAGGTCCTTGACCGGGCCGGTCCACAGCGGGTGCATGACGGTGTCGTGGCCGCCGAAGCGGATCTCCCGGCCGAAGGACATGGCGTTGACGGTGACCGAGTGCAGGCCCCCGCTGCTGCCGGACAGGCCGAGGTCGCGGTGGAGGTCCTCGCTGCGGTAGCGCTGGTGCTTGAGTGCGCCGCCGACCCCTGCGGTGACCTGCCGCACGAGGTCGGTCAGGGTGGTGTCCGGGTCCAGGGTGAGGCGCAGCGGCAGCTCGTTGGCGAAGGCGGCCGGTGTGGTGAGCGCGCCCGCGGTGGTGCGGCCCGTGGTGGGCAGGCCGACGACCACGTCGTCGGCGCCGGTGAGGCGGTGCGTGTAGGCGGCCACGGCGGCGAGCAGTACGGAGGACCAGCGGCCCGCCGCGGCGAGCAGCGCCATGTGGTCGGCGGGCAGCCGGACGGTGCGCCGCAGGGCGATCGGGGACGGGTCGGCGGTCCGGCCGGTCAGCGGGGCGGGGTCGGGGGCGCCCGCGAGGGCGCCCCGCCAGTAGGCGCGGTCCTCGTCGTGCCGGGTCGAGGCGCGGTAGTCGTGGTCCTGGCCGACGAGTTCGGCCAGGGGACGGAACCGGGTGGGTGCGGGCTCACGGCCGGCCGCCAGCTCGGTGTAGACATGGGCGAGCCGACGGCAGTAGACGGCTTGCCCGTAGCCGTCGAGGACGATGTGGTGGTGGCGGAAGTAGAGCAGGGACCGGTTCTCGCCGGTGCGCAGGAGGGCGTGGGTGTAAAGCGGTCCCGTGCGCAGGTCGGAGGGGGCCGCCAGGTCGGCGTTCATCCAGGCGAGGGCGGCCGTGTCCGGGGCGGGTTCCGTGGTGAGGTCAAGGACGTGCACGGGGATGCCGTCGCCGACCGGTTCCACGGTCTGCCGGAGTTCGTCACCGTCCTCGTCGAAGCGCACGCGCAGCGCCTCGGTCTCGGCGACGGTACGGCGGACCGCCTCGGTCAGGACGCCGGCGTCCACGTGTCCGGCGATCTCGAAGTAGGTGGCGCAGTTGTACAGCGGGCTGTCGGGGGACAGTTGCTGAGCCACCCAGATTCCCGTCTGTGCGGCCGAAACAGCCCTGTGAACCGACCCATGCTCAGACACTGCGCACCTACCCACGTTCTCTTCGGTCTCCTTACGGGCTCTTCTGCTGCGGCACAGCGGGGCCCCCGGGCTGCCCGTGCCCGTGGGTGGCGCCCGGCGGTCAGGCCGCCAGGGGCAGTTCGGCGAGGATGAGGTCGACGAGTCCGGCGACGGTCGGCTCGTCCCACATGACCGTGGGTTCGAGCGTCACGCCCAGGTGGTCCTCGATCTCCGCGACGACCGTGAGGGCGTAGATGGAGTCGAGGCCGTAGGCGCCGAGGGGCTCGTCGGTGCGGATGTCCTCGGCGGGCATCTCCAGGTGTGTGGCTATGCGCTCCGTGAGCCAGGCGGTGAGTTCGAGCGGGGAGGGGGCGGCGTCGGTCTTCTCGACGGTGGGGCTGGACATGGGTCAGTTCTCCTTGGGGTTGTGGTCGGCGAGGCTCCGCCTGACCAGGCCGAGGCTGGTGCTCGCCTCGTGGCGGACGATCAGCTCGTCGAACAGCCGCTGTCCGAGGTCCTGGGGCAGCCGCTCGGGCGGGTGTCCGGGGCGCAGCGGGATCCTGGCCAGCGTCGCGGCGAGCCAGGCGGGATCGCGGAGGAAGGGGTCCGGGTGGTTCTGGTTGGCCCGCCACAGTCCGACGCAGGCGGCGGCGGCCAGCACGTTCACGTAGCGGTGGGTGAGGTCGTACGAGGCCGAGCCGGCCGCCACGGACAGTTCCGCGGCGGGCAGGTGGGCGCAGGCGGCGGTGAGGTCGCGCAGGTCGTCCGTCAGGTGCCGGCCCACGCGGCGGATCACCGGGTGTTCCAGCAGCAGCGCGGGCTCCGCCTCCAGGCCGGCGGCCAGGGAGGAGGAGAGCCGTTCGCGGCCCGCGGCGGTGACGGCCAGCCGGTCGAAGGGGAGCGGCGGCAGCTCGGCGTCGAGGCGGAACAGCTCCTCGGGTGCGGCTTGGCCCTGCGACCAGGAGCGGCGGGCGAGCAGCGGGAGTTGCGGCAGCAGGGACATCTGGCAGGCGGCGCGTGCGGCGTGCCCGAAGCCGGCCGGCTGGATGTCGCGGAGCAGCTTCTGGAAGATGGCGTGCTCGCCCTCGCGGATGTAGAAGTGCGCGCCGAGCAGGGTGGACAGCCGGTGCATGGCGTCCATGAGGATCTTGGAGATGAAGTACTTGACCGCCTGGGCGTAGATGCCGGTCTCCGCGGGCACGAGGTGCAGCGCGCGGGCGCCGACGGTGGCGAAGGCGTCGCAGAGCAGCAGGTCGGCGTGGGCGGTGGCGAGTACGGAGCGCACTTCGGGCAGGTCGATGGCGGGGCGTCCGTACAGTGTGCGTGCGCTGAGGTGGCGCACGGTGGTACGCAGTCCGGTGTCGAGCATGCCGTTGAACATCGCGACCAGCGTGGTGCGGGTGATCTGGAAGGCCTTCAGCGCCGTCTCCAGGCCCTGCCCGGGTCGTCCGACGATGCTGTCGGCGGGCAGCGGGCAGTCGTGGAACTCGATGCCGCCGAGCTGGACGCCCCGCATGCCGACGCTCGGGAACCGGGGCAGGTAGGCCATCCGGTCCTCGGGGAGGCCGGCCTTGTCGACGAGTATCTGGGAGTGGCTGCGGCTGCCCGGGCGGCGGTCGGTGCGGGCGAACATGACGACGGCGTCGGAGCGCTGGAGGTTGGTCACCACCTCCTTGCGTCCGTTCAGGACGAGACGTCCGTCGGGTCCGGGCAGGGCCTCGAACTCGGTCCCGGCCATGTCGTTGCCGTGGGCCAGTTCGTGGTAGGCGACGGAGACCTTCCGGTTGTCCAGGAGGAGTCCGGCGACATGCCTGCGCTGTTCCTCGCTGCCCGCGGTCCAGATGTTGACGGCGGCGATGAAGGAGCTGACCCCGTAGCCCAGTCCGAGGCAGGGGTCGCGCCGGTAGACGGACCGCATGATCTCGATGAGGTCGTCGAGACGGGTCAGGCGGCCCCCGTACTCGGGGGGTACGAACTCGGCGTTGAGGCCGTACTCGTCCAGGGCCCGCTCGCCGGCGGCGAACATCTCGGCCCGTTCGTCGGCGGCGAGGATCTGCCGGAAGCCGAGCGGGTTGCCGGGGTCCCGTGGGTCACCGAGGTGCTGCTCCAGCGCGTCGGCGCGGTGCGGGGACGCGAGGGCGGCGGTCGCGGTCGCGGTGGCTGCGGTCGTGGTCGTGGTGGTGGTGGTCGCGGCGGTCGTGGTGCTGGCCGTCGTGGGGGTGGCGGTCGGGGTGGCCGGGCTGGTCATGCGTGACTCCTGACTGCCACCGGCCCGAACGCGGAGGCGAGGGTGGGGGGCGCGGTGTCGAGCGTGTGCTCGGCGAGGCGGTCGTAGACCTCGGCGTCCGCCGCATCGAGGGTGTGGCCCAGGCGGCTCAGGACGGTGCTCAGGCAGGCCCGCAGCCACAGACCGTCGTGCCACACGGCCGGCGGCTCGCCGGAGCCGCCCTGCGCCTGCGCGAGCGCCTCGTCGTGGTGGAGCCACAGGAGCATGCAGGCCGCCGCCGCGTAGCACAGCTCGTAGCGTTCGGCGAGGACGAAGGCGGACGGGGGGACGTCCCGTGCGGTCCGTCGTTGGGCGCCGAGTTCCTGGTGCAGGGCGTCGGCCTCGGCCCCGATCCGTTCGGCTAGCCCGGCCACGGCCGCGGGGAGGAGGCCGGCCTCGGCGCGGGCCCGGACCCGCGCGACGGTGTCGGGCAGGCTCTGCACCACGCTGCACCCACGCTGGGAGATCAGCGCGAGCCGTCGGCGGTCGAAGGCCGGGGGCGGGGTGCCGGGACGGGCCGCGGCCTCCACGCCGGCGCCGTCGACGCGTCCGCGCCGGTAGCCGGCCACGAGCAGCGGGAACTGGTCGATCAGGGCGTTGCGGTTGACGGCCGTGTTGCCGTCGAAGATGGCCACCACCCGGTGGTCGCGCTCCAGCTTGGCGAAGACCCCGTCGGCGTACGTCTCGGTGAGGAAGCTGCGGACGCCGAGAAGTTCCGCTCCCCGGTCGAGGACGTGGTGCACGAGTTCGGGGACGAGTGCCTTGGCGACCGCCGAGGTCACGCTCATCTCTCCGGTGAGCGTGTGGACGCTGCGGCTCGCCATGATGCCGGTGGCCTCGGCCAGGAGGGCGGCGGCGGTGATCTCGCCGACGATGCGCCGGATCCGGGGCAGGTCGCTCAGGGTGCGGCCGTACAGCCGGCGGCCGCGCGCGTAGTCGGTCACCAGCCGCAGCGCGGTGTCGGCCGCTCCGAGGGACAGGGCCGCGCAGGTGGTCCGGGTGAGTTGCAGCGCCTTGAGCACCGTCTCCACACCGCCGCCCGCCTCCCCGACGAGCGCCCCCTCCGGGACCTCGGCGTCGTGGAAGGCGATGCCGCTGATGTCGGCGCCGCGGATGCCGTGGGTGGGCACGCGGGGCAGGCAGGTGTACGCGTCGTCCGCGAGACGCTGCTTGTCCACCAGGAACAGGCTGAAGCCGCGGGGGCCGCCCTCCGGCCGCGTGCGGGCGAGCACGCACACGAGCCGGCCCCGGGTGGCGTTGTTGATCAGCCATTTCTCGCCGTTCAGGGTCCAGCCGCGCGCGGTCCGGACCGCCGTGACCTGCCCCGCGAGCAGGTCACTGCCGTGGTCGCGCTCCGTGAGGCCCCAGGAGGCGACCGCTCCCGAGGACACCAACCCGCCAAGCTCGCGGGCCTGTTCGTCATCCCCGGCCACCCACACCGAGGCGGCGCCGAGGAACGTCTTGCCGTGGCCGACCGCGACGGTCAGGTCGTGCCGGGCGACGGTGCGCAGCAGCGACATCAGCTCGGTGTAGTCGGTCAGTCGGCCGCCCGCCGCGTCCGGCACGTAGTGCGCGCTCAGACCGAAGTCGTCCAGGACCCGGCAGGCGGCGTCCGGGAACGCCTCCTGGCGGTCCAGTTCGGCCAGCGCCGCGGGGTGGAACGACGCGTGCTCGTCGCCCGGGAGCCCCAGCAGGGAGTCCAGGGCCGCTACGGCGGACCGGTGCACTGTGCGGAATCCTTCCTCTGGCCGCTCCTCACGCCTGCCGACCGCACGGCCGTACGGCGTTCCGTACGGCTGCGCGGGAGCGCTGCGGGGGTGCGGGCTCACCTCTGTCGCGTCGGCGTGCGTCCGGTGTCGCGGGGGCCGCCGTCGACGAACAGCGGCCGCAGCTCACCGCCCGTGAACAGCTCGCGCATCGCGGCCCGCTGGATCTTGCCGCTGGTGGTGCGGCGCACTCCGCCCCGCCGCAGCAGGACCACGGCCCGCACGCCCGTGCCGAACTCACGGGCCACCGTCTGCCTCATGTCCGCGGCGAGCTTGGCGAGGACGTCCTCGCCCAGCCGGCCCGGCACCTCATGGGTGACGACGATGTCCTCGCTCGTACCGGTGACGCCGGGCACGGCGAAGACGGCCCCGAACAGGCCCTGCAAGTCGTCGTGCTGCGCCCGCAGTTCGTGCTCGATGTCCTGCGGGTAGAGGTTCCGGCCGCGGACGATCAGCGTCTCCTTGATCCGTCCGGTGACATGGATCTCGCCCTCGTGCACCAGCCCCAGGTCCCCCGTCCGCAGGTACCCGGAGCGTCCGTCGGCGGTCTCGGCGCGGAAGGTCTCCCGGGTGGCCTCCGGCCGTTCCCAGTAGCCCTGGGCGACGCTCTCGCCCTTCAGCCACAACTCACCGACGCTGCCCTGCGGCAGCACCTCGCGGGTCCGCGGGTCGACGACGCACACCTCGTAGTCGTGCGCGGTGCCGCAGCTCACCACGGGCTTGGTGCCCGACGCAGCCTCGGACGGCACGAACCGGTGCCGGGTCAGCTCCTCGGCGTCGACCGACCGGACGACCGGCTTGCGGGCGCCCTCGCCCGAGATGAACACGGTGGCCTCCGCCATGCCGTAGCAGGGGGTGAGCGCCTCGGCGCGGAAACCGGCCGACGCGAACCGCTCGGCGAAGGCCGTCAGCGTCGCCGCCTGCACGGGCTCCGACCCGTTGGGGGCGAACCGCCAGCGGGAGAGGTCGACGCCTTCGAGCTGCTCGTCGGTGACCGTGCGGGCGCACCGCTCGTAGGCGAAATTCGGTCCCGCGGACCAGTCGAGGTCGTAGACGTCCACCATGCGCAGCCACCAGTGCGGCCGCTTCAGGAAGGTGGTGGGGGCCATCAGCGTGCAGGACCCGCCCAGCACGAGCGGGGGCAGGAGAATGCCCATCAGCCCCATGTCGTGGTAGTGCGGGATCCAGGAGCCGAAGCGGGTCGAGCCGTCCAGTTGGAAGGTGCGGCGGAGACTGTCCACGTTGTGCAGCAGGTTGCCGTGGCTGATCATCACGCCCTTGGGGTCGCCCGTGGAGCCCGAGGTGTACTGGAGCAACGCCAGCGTGGCGTGGTCCAGCGCGGGTTCGGCCCAGGCGTCCGGGTCGACGGGACCGGCCGGGTCGGCCTCGTCCGTCACCAGTACGGGGCCGGTGGCGACGTCGGTCTGGGCCTCGGCCCACTCGCGCACGTCCGCGTGGACGGCGGAGTTCGTCAGGACGGCGCCGACGCCCGCGTTGCGTGCGATGGAGGTGACGCGCTCGCGCTGGTGACGGTACTGCCCGGGCAGCGGGGCCGGCACGGCGACCACCCCGGCGAACAGGCAGCCCAGGAAGGCGGCCGCGAAGTGCAGTCCCTCCGGGTACAGCAGGAGGGCGCGGTCGCCGGGCGCGAGGTGTGCGGCCAGCCGTACGGCGATGCTCCGGGCCTCCGCGTCGAGTGCCGCGTAGGTCAATGTCTCGTCGACCTTTTCCGCAGAAAGATCGCGCACGAAAGTCACCGCAGCCTCGCCCGGCCGGGACGCGGCATTTCCGCGAAAAGCCGCGACGACACTGGGAAGTTCCGCAACTGCAATGGACATTGACCATTCCCCCAAAGCGCGGCACACGGTGCGCGGCTCACGACAACATTCCATCTGCAGCGGGAACATAGTCATCGCATCGGAATCGAGTCAACAGAGGGTCGGCCCGCGACCGGCCCAGAAATCTCCACCGTAGGTAGCCGCGACGTCACTCGGCGTCGACATTCCGCCTGTTCCCGGCCGTCAGGCCGGTCCCTCGACGGCCGGACGACCACTAGCCCCGCACCGGGACGGACGGAGATATTCAGCCTCCCCTTAATCCAGTGACAGGCCTGATGGGCTCATGTTCAATACTCGTGCCCAGTCGTCCAGGGCATTGCACATAAACAACGAGAGGTGCGGGAGTGAAGCAGGCCGGTCTCGAGGACATCCTTCCGCTGACCCCGCTCCAGGAAGGCCTGCTTTTCCATGGCCTCTACAATCCTGAAGCCCAGGACGTTTACGTCTCCCAGCACGTCCTCGACATTGCCGGCCCGGTCGACGGCACCGCACTCCGCTCGGCCGTCGGCGCCCTGCTGGCCCGGCACACGAGCCTGCGCGTCGGCTTCCGCCACGAGGGTCTCACCACGCCCGTGCAGATCGTGCCCCGGTCGGTGGAGACCCCGTGGCACGAGGCGGACCTCACCGGCCTTCCGGACGACGCCGCGCGCCACGCCCGGGCCGAGGAACTCCTGCGCGCGGACCGCGAGAAGCGTTTCGACCTGTCCGCTCCCCCGCTGGTGCGGTTCACCCTGCTGCGGCTCGCCGACCGGCGCCACCGCTTCTCGCTGACGTTCCATCACCTGCTGCTGGACGGCTGGTCGCTGTCGGTGGCCCTGCACGAGCTCTTCGCGCTCTACGCCGACGGCGGTGACGCCCGCGCCCTGCCGCCCGTCACCCCGTACCGCGCCTTCCTGGGCTGGCTGGCCCGGCAGGACCGGGACACCGCGCGCACCGCCTGGGCCGACGCCCTCTCGGACCTCGACGAGCCCTCACTGGTGGCTGCCGGTCGGACCAGGTCCGACGACACCGTGGCGGAGCGCGTCACCGTCGAGCTGACGCGGCAGCAGACGGAACAGCTCACCGCCAGGGCGCGCGAGCTGGGGCTCACCGTCAGCACCCTCGTCCAGGGCGCGTGGTCCCTGCTCCTGTCCAGGGTCCTCGGCAGCGACGACGTCGTCTTCGGCGTCACCGTCTCCGGCCGGCCGCCGGAGATCCCCGGCATCGAGAGCATGGTCGGGCTGTTCATCAACACGGTCCCCCTACGGGTGCGGACGCGCCCCGCGGAGCCGGTCGGACAGCTGCTCCAGCGCCTCCACCGGACACAGCTCGACCTCCTGCCCCACCAGCATCTCGGCCTCACGGAGATCCAGCAGGCGGCGGGTCTCCCGGAACTGTTCGACACCATGGTCGTCTTCGAGAACTACCCCCACGACGTGGGGCGCTCGGCGTCCTCCGCGTCCCCCTCACAGGCCCCGGCGGCGGGGACGGCGGCCGCGCCCGCGGACACGGTCCAGGTCGTCGGCCAGAGCACCAGCGACCGCTCGCACTACCCCCTGACCCTGGTCGCCCTTCCGGGCGCCACGATGCGCTTCCGCCTCGACCACCGGCCCGACGTCTACGACACGGCGGCCGCCGAGGAGCTGCTGCGGCGCTTCGTGCGGGTGTTGGAGGCTGTGGTGGGTGAGCCTTCGCTGCCGGTGGGGCGGGTGGAGGTGTTGCTGCCGGGGGAGCGGGCTGAGCTTGTGGCCGCGCCTGCTGCTGGCGCCTCCGTGGTCCCGGTTGATGCGGGGGTGACGTTGGTGTCGTGGTTCGCGCGGCAGGTGGCGTTGTCGCCGGGCGCGGTGGCCGTCTCGTGTGACGGTGTGTCGCTTTCTTACGGGGAGTTGGACGCTCGGGCGAATCGTTTGGCGCGGTTGCTGGTCGAGCGGGGTGCGGGTGCCGAGCGGCTGGTCGCGGTGGCGCTGGAGCGGTCGGTGGACCTGGTGGTGGCGTTGCTGGCGGTGGTGAAGGCGGGCGCCGGCTATGTGCCGGTGGACCCGTCGTATCCGGCCGAGCGGATCGCCTACGTCCTCGGTGATGCGGCCCCGGCGCTGCTGGTGACGACGCGTGAGGCCCTGCCTGCCGCACAGGATGTTCCCACCGTCCTGTTGGATGATCCGGCGACGGTCGCCGATCTTGCGGGTCGTTCGGGTGCCGCGTTGTCGGGTGTGGTGGTGCGGGCGGAGCATCCGGCATATGTGATCTACACGTCGGGCTCGACGGGCCGGCCCAAGGGTGTGGTCGTCTCGCACGGGCAGGTGGTGCGCCTGTTCACCCAGACCGAGAGCTGGTTCAGCTTCGGGTCTGATGACGTGTGGACACTGTTCCACTCCTACGCCTTCGACTTCTCCGTGTGGGAGCTGTGGGGCCCGCTCCTGTACGGCGGCCGGCTCGTGGTCGTGCCGTTCACGGTGTCCCGCAGCCCTGCCGACTTCCTGGCCCTGCTCGCTGAAGAGGGCGTGACGGTCGTCAACCAGACGCCGTCGGCGTTCTACCAGCTGATGCAGGCCGACCAGGAGAGCCCGGGCCTGGGTGACGGACTGGCCCTGCGCCATGTGGTCTTCGGTGGTGAGGCCCTGGACCTGGGACGCCTGACCGCCTGGTACGCACGCCACCCGGAGTCGGCGGGCGGACCGCGCCTGGTCAACATGTACGGCATCACCGAGACGACCGTGCACGTCACCCACCGCGCCCTGGACGCGGACACAGTCGCCGGACAGGCAGCGTCCCTGATCGGTGAACCCATCCCGGACCTGCGTCTGTACGTCCTGGACAACGCCCTGCAACCGGTACCCGCCGGTGTGAGCGGTGAAATGTATGTCGCAGGTGCCGGTCTGGCCCGCGGCTACCTCAACCGGCCCGCGCTCACCGCCGAGCGGTTCGTCGCCGACCCCTACGGCGCTCCGGGCACTCGTATGTACCGCACGGGTGACCTGGCCCGCCGCCACGCGGACGGGGAACTGGAGTACCTGGGACGGGCCGACGACCAGGTCAAGGTCCGTGGTTTCCGTATCGAACTCGGCGAGATCCAGACCTGCCTGGCCCAGCACCCCGCCGTCGCCCAGGCAGCCGTCATCGTCCGCGACGACCGCCTCATCGCCTACACCACAGGGGACACAGTCCCCGCCGACGAGTTGCGCACCCACCTCACCCAGACCCTGCCCGCCTACATGATCCCCGCAGCGTTCGTCCCGCTCGACGCCATCCCGCTCACCGCGAACGGCAAACTCGACCGCAAGGCCCTGCCCGACCCCGACCGCGACACCACACCCACCACCGCCCGCGCACCCCGCACCCCCCACGAAGAAGTCCTCTGCCACCTCTTCGCCGACATCCTCGGCCTGGAGCGCGTCGGCATCGACGACAGCTTCTTCGACCTCGGCGGACACTCGCTGCTCGCCACCCGCCTCGTCTCCCGCGTCCGCACCACGCTCCACGCCGAACTCTCGGTGAAGGACCTGTTCGACCACCCCACCGTCAGCGGACTCGCCCGCGAGCTGGCCGTCACCCCCGGAGCCCGGACCGCCCTCACCGCCCGGCCCCGACCCGACCGCATCCCCCTCTCGCACGCCCAACGCCGCCTGTGGTTCCTGCAGACGATGGAGCGGTCCTCGTACCTCTACAACATCTCGACGGCGGTCCGGCTGCGTGGCGGGCTCGACCACGAGGCTCTCGCGTCGGCCCTGCACGACGTGACGGCGCGACACGAGAGCCTGCGCACCGTGTTCCTGGAGGACGCGGAGGGCCCGCACCAGGTCGTGCTGGACGAAGCGGAGGTCCGGCCGGAGCTGGTCAGGGTCCGGGTGTCCGGTGCCGAGCTGGCCGAGCGGGTCACGGAGGCGAGCCGGTACGCCTTCGACCTCACCGCCGAGACACCGCTGCGGGTCTGGTCGTTCGAACTCTCGCCGACGGAGCACGTCCTGCTGGTGCTGGTGCACCACATCGCGGGCGACGGCTGGTCGATGGGGCCGCTCGCCCGCGACCTGGCCACCGCCTACCAGGCACGGCTCCGGGGCCACGCGCCCGACTGGGAGCCGCTCACCCTGCAGTATCCGGACTACGCGCTGTGGCAGCACGAGGTGCTGGGCTCCGCCGACGACCCCGACTCGGCCGTCTCCCGCCAACTGGGCTTCTGGCAGCGCACGCTGGCCGGTCTGCCGGAGGAGCTGGAGCTGCCCGCGGACCGCTCCCGGCCCGCCCTGCCGACGTTCCGCGGCGGCACCGTCGAACTGGACATCCCCGCCGACCTGCACGCCGCCGCGCAGGCCCTGGCCGCCGAACGGAGCGTGACCGTCTTCATGGTGGTCCAGGCGGCCCTCGCCGCACTGCTGTCCAGGATGGGCGCCGGCACCGACATCCCCCTGGGCACCCCGGTCGCCGGTCGCACCGACTCCGCGGTGGAGGACCTGGTCGGGTTCTTCGTCAACACCCTGGTGCTACGCACCGACGTCTCGGGCAACCCGAGCTTCCGTGACCTCCTGGACCGGGTGCGCCGTACGGACCTGGAGGCCTTCGCCCACCAGGACGTGCCCTTCGAGCGGCTCGTCGAGGTCCTCAACCCCGAACGGGCGCTGGCCCGCCACCCGCTGTTCCAGACCGCACTCAGCTGGAACACCACCGCGGTCGCCCTGGACCTGCCGGGACTGGCGGCCGACGGTCAGCCCGTCGACGCGGGCACGGCGAAGTTCGACCTGAACTTCGGGCTGGCCGAACTCAGCTCCCCCGACGGCGGACCGGCCGGCATCAGCGGGCGCATCGAGTACAGCCTGGACCTCTTCGACCGGGAGACGGTCACCGGCCTCGCGGACAAGCTGGTGCGGCTGCTGGCCGCCGCGGTCGCCGCCCCGGACCGCAGGGTCGGCGAGTTCGAGATCCTGTCGGCGGTCGAGCGGCAGCGCGTCGTCGAGGACTGGAACGCGACCGCGACCGCGGTACCGGCGCTGTCCCTGCCGGAGCTGTTCGCCGCGCAGGCGGCGCGGACCCCGGACGCCCCGGCCGTGGAGTGCGGCGAGGTGCGGTGGACGTACGCCGAGCTGGACGCCCGGGCCGACCGGCTGGCCCGACGGCTGGTGGACCTGGGCGTGCGGGCCGAGACGCCGGTCGCGCTGCTGCTGGAACGCTCCGCGGACCTCCTCGCGGTGCTCCTCGCCGTGGTGCGGGCGGGCGGCACCTACGTGCCCCTCCACACCGGCTACCCGACGGCACGGATGCGCACGGTCCTCGCCGAGGCCGGTGCCCCCGTGCTCGTCACCGATCGCGCCCTGGCCGGGCACGAACTGGTGGACGAGCAGCGGGCGGCCGGCACGGCGCTCCTCGTCTGCGACGACCGGCCCGGCGCCGACCCGGTCGCGGTGCTGCCCCGCACGGTGGAGCCGGACCGGCTCGCCTACGTGATGTACACGTCCGGTTCGACGGGGACCCCCAAGGGGGTGGCCGTCACCCACCGGGACGTCGCGGACCTGGCCCTGGACCGCGGATGGGACGTCGGCGAGGGCGACCGGGTGCTGATGCACGCACCGCACGCCTTCGACATCTCCGTGTACGAGATCTGGGTGCCGCTGCTGCGCGGAGCCCTCGTGGTGGTCGCCGAGGCGGGCGACCTGGACGCGCTGGTCCTGGACCGTCTGGTCCGGGAGCGGGGCATCACCCACCTGCACCTGACCGCCGGCCTGTTCCGTGCGATGGCGGAGGACCTGACGGACGGCTTCGGCCTGGTCCGCGAGGTGCTGACCGGCGGTGACGTGGTCTCCGCGGGCGCCGTGGAGCGGGTCCTGGAGGCCAACCCCCGTACCGCGGTGCGTCATCTGTACGGCCCCACCGAGATCACCCTGTGCGCCACCGGTCACGCCGTCCGGGCGCCGTACCGGGCGGCCGACGGCCTGCCGCTGGGGCGCCCGCTGGACAACACCCGGGTCCACGTCCTGGACTCCTGGCTGCATCCGGTGCCGCCCGGGGTCACCGGGGAGCTGTACATCGCGGGGGCCGGCCTGGCCCGGGGGTACGCGAGCCGGCCCGGCCCGACCGCCGAGCGCTTCGTCGCGGACCCGTTCGGCGCCCCCGGCACCCGGATGTACCGCACGGGCGACCTGGTCCGGTGGAACCGTGAGGGCCTGCTGGAGTTCGTCGGCCGGTCCGACGACCAGGTCAAGATCCGCGGCTTCCGGGTGGAGCCGGCCGAGGTCGAGACGGTCGTCGCCCGGGCCCCCGGTGTGTCACAGGCGGTGGTGGTGGTCCGGGAGGACGTCCCGGGCGACAAGAGGCTCGTGGCCTACGTCGTCCCGGCCGCGGAGCCCCGGCCGACCGCGGCGGAGCTGCACCACCGGGTCGCCGCGGCGCTGCCCGAGTACATGGTCCCGACGGTGGTCCTCGTCGAGGCCCTGCCGCTCACCCCGAACGGCAAACTGGACCGCGCGGCACTCCCCGCCCCGAGCCGCGGCGGCGACGGCAGCGGCGCGGCCGTGACGCCGCAGGAGCAGGTCCTGTGCGAGCTGTTCGCCCAGGCGCTGGGCCTGGAACGGGTCGGTACCGAGGAGAGCTTCTTCGCGCTCGGCGGTCACTCCCTGCTGGCCACCCAGCTGATCGCGGGCATCCGCAAGGCGCTCGGTCTGCGGGTGTCGATCCGGGACCTCTTCCAGGCCCCGACGGTCTCCGGTCTGCTCCGGCACCTGGACGCGGAGGGCAGCAAGAGTTCCTTCGCGTCGATGCTTCCGCTGCGGGCGGGCGGCGACGGCCGGGCCCCCGTGTTCTGCCTGCACCCGGCCCTGGGCCTCGGCTGGTGCTACGGCCGGCTCGCCGCCCAGCTGCCGAGCGCGCTGCCGGTCTACGCGGTGCAGGCGCGCGGGCTGCTCGGGCAGGAAGCGCCCGCCGAGACGCTCGACGCGATGATCGACGACTACTGCGCGCAGATCCGCGAGGTCCAGCCGGAGGGTCCGTACCGGCTGCTCGGCTGGTCCATGGGCGGGCTGCTCGCGCACCGGGTCGCCACCCGCCTCCAGGCGGCGGGGCAGCGCGTCGACCTGCTCGCGATCGTCGACGCCTATCCGCCCGCCTCGACGCGGGCCGACTGGGACGCGGCGGAGATGGTGGCGCGGATCGGTGAGGAGCTGGGCTTCGACGTGGACCGGGTCGGTCCCGACCAGGAGGAGGCCCTGCTCGCGGATCTGCGGGCGAAGGGGCACCCCCTGGGGCATCTGCCGGGCGGCGACATCGGCGCGGCGGTCCGCGTCTACGTGAACAGCTCGCGCCTGACGAGGAACCTGCGGCCCGAGGTGTTCGACGGGGACGTGCTCTTCTTCTCCTCCGGGACCTCGTTCGCCGAGGACGACCCGGTCCACGACGTGGCCGCCTGGCGTCCGTACGTCACCGGGGGGATCACCGAGCGGGTGATCGACCACCTCCACGAGGACCTCTTGATCGAACCGGCCGCGGTCACGGCGATCTCCGACGTGCTCGCCGGTCGGCTGCCCGCGGACGACACACCCCGCGCATCCGGCGCACCCCGCGCACCTCGCGCATCCCGATGAGGAAGGAAACACCATGAGCAACCCGTTCGAGGACACGGAAGCCACCTACGTCGTGCTGGTCAACGACGAGGGGCAGCACTCGCTGTGGCCGTCGTTCGCGGAGGTCCCGGCGGGCTGGTCCGTCGTCGTGTCGGAGACGGACCGTCAGTCGTGCCTGGACTACATCAACGAGAACTGGACCGACATGCGTCCCAAGAGCCTCGTCGAGGCGATGGCGGCGGCCGGGCAGGACGCCCCTTGAGCGACGACGCCATGATCAGGGCGGTCGGCGTCCGCAAGAGCTTCGGTGACGTCCACGCCCTCAACGGCGTGGACATCGAGGTCGAGCGGGGCCGGGTGCTCGGGCTGCTGGGTCACAACGGGGCCGGCAAGACGACCTTGGTGAACATCCTGTCCACGGTCTCTCCGGCGTCCGCGGGCACGGTGACCGTCGCCGGTTTCGACGTCGCGACGCAGGGCGCGGAGATCCGCGCGCGCATCGGTGTGACCGGTCAGTTCGCGTCGGTGGACGAGTATCTGAGCGGATTCCGCAATCTCGTCCTGATCGGCCGGCTGCTCGGTGCGGGGCGCCGTGACGCGGCGGCCCGGGCCACCGAGCTGCTGGAGCTGTTCGAGCTGACCGGGGCGGCCCACCAGCCCTCCCGCACCTACTCGGGCGGAATGCGCCGGCGGCTCGACCTCGCCGCCAGCCTGGTCGGCCGGCCGGACGTGCTCTTCCTCGACGAGCCGACGACCGGGCTGGACCCGGCGACCCGGATCGCCCTGTGGGAGACGGTCGAGAAGCTGGTGGCGGACGGTACGACGGTCCTGCTGACCACCCAGTACCTGGACGAGGCGGACCGGTTGGCCGACTGGATCACCGTCCTGTCGAAGGGCCGGGTCGTGGCCTCGGACACCACCCACCGTCTCAAGGCGGACCTGGGCCACCGGTCGGTGCGGGTGGTCCTGCCGCCCGCCGCCGACCTGACGGCCGCCGCCGCCGCGCTGACCGCCGCCGGATTCCGCCCGCGGTCCGACGCCGGGGAGCACGCGCTGAGCACGCCCGTGGACACCTCGGCCGATATCGCGGGCGTCATCCGCGCCCTGGACACGGTCGGCACGCAGGCCGTCGAGCTGACCGTCAAGGAGCCGTCCCTGGACGACGTCTACCTGGCGCTCACCCATTCCTCACCTGCCGCCGACGCGGCCTGATCCCCAGGAGTTCCGTTGGCCATCCAGGAGCGCGCCGTGCAGGAGGTGGCGGTCGACACCGGTACCCCGGCCGGTCCCGTGTGGCGCGGTGCCGGCCTCGGCACCCAGCTGTGGGTCCTGACCGCGCGGCAGATCCGTTCCATGTACGGCGACCGCAGGCTGGCGCTGTTCAGTCTGATGCAGCCGGTGATCATGCTGTTGCTGCTGAGCGAGATCTTCGGCAGCATGGCGGACCCGGCCGACTTCCCGCAGGGTGTGCGCTACATCGACTACGTGGTGCCCGCGCTGCTGGTCACCACCGGTATCGGCTCGGCTCAGGGCGCGGGGGTGGGCCTGGTCAGGGACATGGACAACGGGATGGTGGCGCGCTTCCGCGTCCTGCCGGCCCGGCTCTTCCTGGTGCTGGTCGCCCGTTCGCTGGCCGATCTGGTGCGCGTGTTCACCGAGTTGGTCGTCCTCGTGGCCGTCGGTGTGGTCCTGCTGGACTTCCGTCCGGCGGGCGGCGTGTGGGGCACGTCCGCCGCCCTGCTCCTCACCCTGTTCGTCATCTGGTCGTTGATCTGGGGGTTCATCGCCCTCGCGGCGTGGCTGCGCAGTGTGGAGGTGATGTCCAGCCTCGCGGTGCTGGTGATGTTCCCGCTGATGTTCGCCTCCAGTGCGTTCGTTCCGCTGGACGCCCTTCCCGAGTGGCTGCGCTCGGTGGCGCACCTCAACCCCGTGACGTACGCGGTCGACAGCGCCCGCCGCCTGGCGCTGGACTGGGACCCGGGGTGGAGCGTGCCCGGCGCGCTGCTGACCGGCACCGCGCTCATGGCCGTGGGGATGTACGTCGCGGGGCGTTCCTTCAAGAAGCCCCCGAACGAATAGGCGCGGCGCCCGCGTCCCTCGTCCCTCGTCCGCCTCTCCGGGTCCGCCCGGGGAGGCGGGCGCGGTCTCAGTGGTGGGCCGCCCGCCCGTAGGCGCGGAACAGTGCGGTCCACTCCGGGACCGTGAGGTCCTTGACCCGGTCGGCCGGCCGCACCCCCGCCCCGCGCACGAACCGGGCGTGTCCGCGGCGCAGCACCTTCCGTGCGGCGTCGCCCACCGTCGACTGGCCGGTGTCGAAGAGCTGCTGGACGAAGCGCTGGTAGGCGGTTCTCTCACGCCAGGGCACGGGCGGCCTGCGGTGCGGGGCGACCATGAGCGTCTGGGTGTCCGCGCGCGGTACGGGAGCGAAGTCCCGGCGCGAGAACGCCAGGCCCCGCTCGAACGCGTACCAGGGCTCCCACTGGGCGTTGAACAGGGTTCCGCCCCAGGCTCCGGTCCGCTTTCCCACGTATTCACGCTGGAGCAGGAAAACACCCTTCCGCATGCGTGCGGGACCCATTTCGAGGCAGCGTCTCAGCATTCTGGTGCCGGAAACGAAGGGTAGATTCCCGATGATCCTGACCGGCTGCCCGGGTAAGTCAAGGGTCAGGAAGTCCTCGTTCACCACCGTGACATCCGGCAGTGATTCGGCGGCCAGTCGCCGAGCCCAGCGGGGGTCTATTTCCACCGCGATGAGTGGCGTTCCGGGCGCGGCCAGCGCCTTGGTCACCCGACCTGATCCCGCGCCTATTTCCACGGTCATCAGGTCTTCGGGGGAAGCGGTCGGCGGGGTGTCCGAACCGTCCAGCTGAGCGGAGAAACGGCAGGCCGCCGCGGCTGTCCGGAAGAAGTTCTGACCCCATTCTCTCCGCGCGGCACTGCGCGAGGCAGTGGGTGCGGAGACGGATTGCGGTGGCAGTTGGTATTTCAATGTCACCTCGGCGACATTACCAAGTCTTGACCCGACGGTCCATCAACAACCGCTATACCCCCTGCAATTCGGCCATCAACCGGTCCGATTCCGACAGCCGCTCACGAGTCATTCACAGTGTCGTCGGCGACTGCCGACGCCGTCGGCCGGACGGGGAGCATGACCGGCCGACTTCGTCAGGTCCGACGGGGTCCGCGGGCGGCGCGGGCCGATCACCGCCGACTGTGTCATCTGCGGGTTGTCGGCCGAACACACCGCGCCCCAGGATGGCTCAGCCCTTCCTGCGGTCGTCCCGGCCCCGGTCCCCCACCCCGAAAAGAGGAGCGAGAATCCAGTGCTCCAGCGCGTCGATCTGTCGTCGCTCACCGGCCTCCGCTGGTACGCGGCGCTGACGGTATTCGCCTGCCACATCGCCCAGCAGGGCTTCTTCGCCGACGAGCAGGTCGGCAGCGCACTGCTGCACATCACCCCGCTCGGTTCCATGGCGGTCTCGATCTTCTTCATCCTGAGTGGATTCGTTCTCACGTGGTCGGCCCGCGACGAGGACTCCGTGCCGACTTTCTGGCGGCGCCGTATCGCGAAGATCTATCCGCTGCACCTCGCGACGTTCGGCATCGCGGCACTCATCATCTTCTCCCTGTCGGAACCGGTGCTCCCCGGCGGTTCCGTGTGGGACGGGCTGGTGCCCAACATCCTGCTCGTGCAGTCCTGGCTGCCCGACGCGACCCTCACCGCCAGTTTCAACACGCCCAGTTGGTCGCTCTCCTGCGAGATCGCCTTCTATCTGTCGTTCCCGCTGTGGTACCGGCTGGTGCGCAGGATTCCCGCGCGGCGGCTGTGGTGGTGCGCCGCCGGGCTCGCCGCGGCGGTGACGTGTGTGCCCTTCCTGGCGGGCCTGCTGCCCGCCAGCGAGGAGGTGGCCCCCGGGATGACGCTCAACGAGGTCTGGTTCGCGTACTGGCTGCCGCCGGTGCGAATGCTGGAGTTCGTCCTCGGCATCGTGATGGCGCTGATCCTGCGCGCGGGGATGTGGAGGGGCCCCGGCCCGGCGGTCTGCACCCTGCTCCTCGCCGGGAGTTACGGCCTCACCCAGGTGGTGTCCCCGATCTTCACCCTCGTCGCGTGCTCCGTCGTACCGGCCGCCCTGCTGATCACGGCGCTGGCCGACGCCGACGTGCACGGCCGCCGCACCGGGCTGCGCTCGGCGACGCTGGTGCGGCTGGGCCAGTGGTCCTTCGCCTTCTACCTGGTCCACTTCCTGATCATCCGCTACGGGCACCGGCTGATGGGCGGCGATCTGGGCTACGAGCGGCAGTGGAGCACCCCGGCCGCGATCGCTCTGTCCCTGGCGATGCTGGCGGTGGCGATCGTGGGCGGCTGGCTGCTGCACACCGTCGTGGAGCAGCCCTGTATGCGCCTGTTCGGGAGCCGCGGGTCCGCCTTCCGGACGAAGCCCGGCGGAGCCGCGGCTCCGGGCGGCGCCCCCGTGTCCGACCCGACCGGCGTGCCCGTCGTCCCGGCCGGGTCCGAGCCCGCGCAGACGCCGGCCGCGTCGAACGAACCCACCCCGAGAGGATGATGAGCGTGGCGGACCAGACTGCTCTCAGCCCCGCGCTGCTGGAGTACGCCCGGAGCGTCGCGCTGCGGGACGACGGCCTGCTGCGCGAACTGCACGAGGTGACCGCCGGGCTCCCCGGCGGCCGGGCCATGCAGATCATGCCCGAGGAGGCGCAGTTCCTCGCCCTGCTGATCCGGCTCGTCGGTGCCCGGCGCGTGCTGGAGATCGGCACGTTCACCGGCTACAGCACGCTGTGCATGGCGCGCGCGCTGCCCGCCGACGGCACCGTCGTCACCTGCGACATCAGCGACAGGTGGCCCGGCGTCGGCGCCCCGTACTGGCGTCGGGCCGGGGTGGACTCCCGGATCGACCTGCGCGTCGGCGACGCCGTCCGCACCCTCGCCGAACTCCGCGAGCACGAGGGGGACGGCTCGTTCGACCTGGTCTTCGTCGACGCCGACAAGACCGGGTACCCGCACTACTACGAGCAGGCGCTGGCCCTGGTACGCCCCGGCGGGCTCGTGGCGGTCGACAACACGCTGTTCTTCGGCCGGGTGGCCGACCCGGCCGCCGACGACCCCGACACCGTCGCCGTGCGCACACTCAACGAGCTGCTGCGCGACGACCCACGCGTGGACATCGCGCTGCTGACGGTCGCCGACGGCATCACGCTGGCCCGCCGACGGGAGTGAGCCCGCACGGTGCGCGGCGCCACGGGGTGCCGTCACCGGAGGGCGTACGTCCGCCGCCGACCTGCCCGGGCAGGTCGGCGGCGGACGTGTGTGCGGGGCCGACCCCGGAGGGCCGGCCCGCGCGGTCAGCGGAACCGGTTGATCGCGTCGAGGTGCCGCGCCCGCATCTCCTCGTCGCGCACGCCCAGCCCTTCCGTCGGGGCCAGGCAGAGCACCCCGACCTTGCCCTGGTGCCGGTTGCCGTGCACGTCGTGCACGGCCGACGCCGTGTCGGCCAGCGGGTAGGTGCGCGAGAGGGTGGGGTGGATGCGTCCCTTGGTGACGAGCCGGTTCGCCTCCCACGCCTCGCGGTAGTTGGCGAAGTGCGTCCCGACGATGCGCTTGAGGTGCATCCACAGGTAGCGGTTGTCGAACTCGTGGCGGAAGCCCGAGGTGGAGGCGCAGGTGACGATGGTGCCGCCCCTGCGGGTGACGTAGACGGACGCCCCGAAGGTCTCCCGGCCGGGGTGCTCGAAGACGATGTCGACGTCCTCGCCGCCGGTGACCTCGCGGATGCGCTTGCCGAAACGCTTCCACTCCCGCGGGTCCTGGGTGTCCTCGTCGCTCCAGAAGCGGTAGTCCTCGGCGGAGCGGTCGATGATGGCCTCCGCGCCCATGGCCCGGCACACCTCGGCCTTGCGGGCGCTGGAGACCACGCAGACGGGGTGCGCCCCGCCGGCGAGGGCCAGCTGGGTGGCGTACGACCCGAGGCCCCCGCTGGCGCCCCAGATCAGCACGTTGTCGCCCTGCTTCATCCCGGCACCGTTGCGGGAGACCAGCTGGCGGTAGGCGGTGGAGTTGACCAGGCCGGGCGCGGCGGCCTCCTCCCAGGTGAGGTGGGCCGCCTTCGGCATCAGCTGGTTCGACTTGACGAGGGCCACCTCGGCCAGGCCCCCGAAGTTGGTCTCGAAGCCCCAGATGCGCTGGGCCGGGTCGAGCATGGTGTCGTCGTGCCCGTCGGGGCTCTCCAGCTCCACCGACAGGCAGTGCGCCACCACCTCGTCACCGGGTTTCCAGACGTTCACGCCGGGTCCCGTGCGCAGCACCACGCCGGAGAGGTCGGAGCCGAGGATGTGGTACGGCAGGTCGTGGCGCGCGGCCAGCGGCGAGGTGCGTCCGTAGCGCTCCAGGAAGCCGAACGTCGGGAGGGGCTCGAAGATGGACGACCATACGGTGTTGTAGTTGACGGAGCCGGCCATCACCGCGACCAGCGCCTCTCCGGGCCCCACTTCGGGCAGCGGCACCTCGTCGACGTGCAGGGACTTGCGCGGGTCCTTGTCCGCGCTCGGCATGCCGCGGAACATGTCGGTGTCCTCTTTGCGGACGGTCACGGCCCGGAAGGACTCGGGCAGCGGCAGCGCCGCGATGTCCTCGGGGGTGCGGTCCGCGGCGGTGACCGCGGCGAGCAGCGCGCTCTGCGCCTGGCTCTCGGGCATGGGAAGGTCTCCGTTCGCTCGTGTCGTCAGGCGGCCCGGTGCAGGGCCGTGAGGCGCTCCAGGGTGGGGACGATCCCGGCGGGCGTGGGGTCGGCGAGCATCTCCTCGCTCAGCCGCCGCGCGCCCGCCCTGATCGCGGGGTCGTGCACGGCCGTGTGCACCGCGTCGGCCAGGCCGCGCGCGGTGAGCGTCGCGGCGGGCAGGTCGAACCCGGCGGACAGACGCTGGAGTTGCTGCGCCTTGAGCGGCGCGTCCCACAGGGACGGCAGCAGGATCTGCGGCACTCCGTGGCGCAGGGCGGTGGACCAGGTGCCCGCTCCGCCGTGGTGGATGATCGCGGCGCAGCTCGGCAGCAGCGCGTCGAGCGGTACGAAGTCCACCGGCACGACGTTCTCGGGGAGGGTGCCCAGGCGGTCGAGCTGGGAGGTGTCGAGGGTGGCCACCACCTCGATGTCCAGCCGGCCGAGCGCCTCCAGCAGTTCGGAGTAGGAGACCGCGTCCCGGCCGTAGGTCTCGCGGGCGGAGACGCCGAGGGTCAGGCAGACGCGGGGGCGGTCGGGCTTGCGGGCGAGCCAGGGTTCGATCACGGAGCGCCCGTTGTAGGGCACGTAGCACATGGGCACCGTGGTCTGCCCCAGGTCGAGACGGGTGCTGCGGGGGCCCGGGTCGATCACCCAGTGGCCGAGCACGTCGCGTTCGTCGAAGGCGTACCCGTACCGGTCGAGGGTCCAGCCGAGCCATTCGGCGATGGGGTCCTCGCGCAGCTCCGGCGGTGTCCCGTCGAGCGCGGCGAGGAAGCGCAGGCGGGAGCGTCCGATGGCGTCGGGGCCCCACAGGATGCGGGCATGGGCGGCACCGCAGGCACGGGCCGCGACCGGGCCCGCGTAGGTCCAGGGTTCCCACACGACGAGGTCGGGGCGCCAGCCGCGGGCGAAGTCGACGATCTCGTCCATCGTGGCGGCGCCGTTGAACGGGGCGAAGCACAGGGCGGCCATCATGCTCTGCTGGCCGAGCAGGTACTCCCAGCTGGTCTCCTCCTCGCTCTCCACCTCACCGAACTCGAAGCCCCGCTGGTAGGGGACGAGGTCGCTGCCCATCTCGGCGAGCAGCTCCGCGGCGGGCAGGTCGTCGCCCACCGGCACGGCGGTCAGGCCGGTGGAGGTGATGACGTCGGTGAGCGAGGGCGGGCTGGCCACCCGCACCTCGTGCCCGGCGGCGCGCAGCGCCCAGGCGAGGGGCACCAGACTGTAGTAGTGGGTGTTGTGGGCGAGGGATGTCAGCAGGACGCGCACAGCGGCTCCGGTCTGGGAGGGGGCGTACGGACGGCGAGGTCATCCCGGGTGCACCCGGAAGCGGGCGCAGGCGCCCAGGACCGGGGACCGCGGCCGGGTCAGGGGCGGGCCCTCGGCCCGCAGTCCGGGCAGGCGGCCGGCCGTGACCTGGACGGCGGTGGTGGCGGCCAGGCGGACGAGCGGCAGGGCGAGGGCCGACTGGGGGCCGTCCGGGCCCCCGAGCGGCTCCGGCCCGGGGGCCTCCCGTCCGGCGGCGGCCACCACCACGACGTGCTCGTCGGCGGTGATCCGGCGGCCACCGAGTTCCAGGTCGGCGTGCGCGACCCGGCTCTCCAGCCGGGCCGGCGGGCGGTCGCGCAGCACCTGGTCGACGGCGCTCGCCGCGGCCGGCGTCCGGCGGGCCCTCTCCCACTCCCCCGGCCGGCCGAGCAGCCGGTGGACGGTGTGCGCGACGGCGGTGACGACGGGTTCGGGTGTGCCGACCGCGAGGAGCAGCGCGATGCGCTCGACGTCGTGGGGCGTGACGCCGTCGTGCAGGAGGAGGGCGAGGACGTCGTCGGGCCGGGGCCCGGCGGTCCCGGCGGACCGGGACTTCTCGGCGACGAGTTCGGGGACCAGTTCCGCCAGCGTGCGGACGGCGTCGGCGGACTCCCGCGCGACGGTGAGGAGTTGCGGGGCCATCCGGGCGTCGAGCTGGGGTCCGCAGGCGGCGAGCGCCCGGGCGGCGGTGTCGCGGTCGCGGCCCGGCACTCCGAGGAGCCTGAGCATCAGCTCCACGGCGTACGGCCGGGCGACGTCGGTGACGAGGTCGAAACCGGCGTCACCCGCGTCACCGGCGGGCAGCCGGCGGCCGAGCAGTCTGCGGGCGGTGGTGCGGGCCGCGCAGGACGCCTGGGCCGGGGCGCACCGGCTGAGCACCGGGTCGGCCAGCGCCCGCAGGCGGACCAGCTCCGCGCGCTCGGGGAGGGGGAACGCCTCGGCGAGGGGCAGCAGTTCCGCGTCGGGGCGGCGGCCCGCCCGGTCCAGGGTGCCGAAGCGCGGGTCGGCCAGGACGGCCGCCGCGACCTCGGGGTCCGCGGTCACCCAGGCATCCAGTTGGGCGCTGTGGAACCACGGTCCGGCGGCCCGTATCTCCCGCTCGAACGGCTCGGGGTCGGCGACGGCGCGCAGGATCAGCGCGTACGGGTCGCCCTGGTTGCCGGCGCACCAGTGGGCGGCGCGGGTCAGCTGAAGCCGGCGGCCGAGCGCGCGCACGCCCGTGCTCGTGTTCGCGTTCGTGTTCGCGGGGGCCGGTTCCGTGGCCAGGGTGGGCATGGCTGCCCTGCCTTTCTTCTCGGGTCGGTGGAGGCGCTCGCACGATCGGGGCGGCAGGTGTGCCGGATGGGTTTCGGCGGCCCGCACTCGGGCCGGTGCGTGGTGCGTGGTCGCGGGGAGACCCCGCGCCGGTGGGGTCCGGTCAGCGGCGGGTGCCGACGAACAGCCCGCGGCCGGAGGGGCCGCCCTCCTGGTAGGCCACGTCGCAGCCGGCGCGCTCGAAGGCCGCCTCGTAGTCGGCACGCCGGAACAGCGTGATGGTGTGGTCCTCGGTGAGGTGACGGATGCCGCCGGGCCCGGCGAGGAGGTAGTGCACCTCGATGCGGGTGGCGTTCCCCTCCCGCACCGAGTGCGAGACCCGGCAGACGGTGCGCTCGCCCGCCTCGGTGATGCTGGCCCCGACGTAGCCGGGGGTGAAGGTCTCGGGGAACCACCAGGGTTCGACGACGATGACGCCGGACGCTTCGAGGTGGTCGGTGAAGGACCGCAGCGCGCTGTCGAGTTCGTCGGTGGTCCGCAGGTGCCCTATGGAGCTGAACATGCAGGTCACCGCGGAGAACCGGCGGCCCAGGGAGAACGAGCGCATGTCTCCCTCGTGGAACGTGATGCCGGGGTTGTGGCCCGTCGCGAGGGCCAGCATGTCGGGGGAGAGCTCCAGGCCCTCGACGTGGTCGAAGAGGCCGTCGAGGTGGTGCAGGTGCCGGCCGGTGCCGCAGGCCACGTCGAGCAGGGTCCGGGCGTCCGGGTGGTGGGCGCGCACGAGGGCGGCGATCTCCTCGGCCTCCTGCCGGTAGTCCTTTCCCTTCCCCTCGTGGACCAGGTCGTAGACGGCCGCGATGTCGTCGGCGTACATCAGTGTTCCCCTCCGGTGAGCGGGGCGGGCCCGGCCTGGTGCGGGAGGCTGTCCAGCCACTCGTGCACCACGGACGCGGTGTGCCGCGCGTGTTCGGTGAGCATGGTGAAGTGGTTGCCCGGCACGTCGGCGACGGTCCGCGCGAACGGCACCCGGGAGCGCCAGTCGCCCCGCGCTCCGCCGGCGGGCGGCCACGCGCGCAGGGGTTCGGACGCCCGGGCCAGCAGGACGGGGGCCGCGGGGGCGGTGAGCCGGGTGTCGAGCACCAGCCGCTGATAGCCGGCCATGGCGGTGAGCCGGTGGTCCTCCAGGGGCACGGTGCTGCGTTCGAGGGCCCAGCCCAGCAGGTCGTCGCGCCACTCGCCCATCGCACCGGGGTCCTCGGGGCGGTAGACGTCCATCAGGACGAGGGCGACGGGGCCGGTGCCGCGTTCCTCCAGCCGGGCGGCCAGGGCGTGGGCGATGTTCGCGCCGGCGGAGTGGCCGGCGAGGGCGAAGGGCTTGCCGGCGGCGTGCTCCAGGACGACGTCGGCGTGGACGTCGAGCAGCGCGTCGAGGGAAACGGGCATCGGTTCCGCGGGGCCGCCGAAGCCGGACAGGGGCAGGACGACCGTCTCCCTGAGGCCGCGCAGCCCTTCGGCGAACGGGACGTACTCGGCGGGGCCGGAGCCGACCGCGGTGCCGGCGCAGCAGTACAGCGTGGGCCGCGTCGCCGGCCCGGTCGCGACGGTGACCGGCGCGGGACGGCCGGAGCCGGGGTCCTGTCGGGAGTAGGCGGGCCGGAACGCCGCCAGGTCGGCCATCAGCTCCACGACCTCGGCCGACCTGTGCTGTGCGACGGCGGTGCGGAAGGAGGCGAACAGCCCGCTCTCGGCCCGGGCCGGGCCCTCCTGCGGGCCGGTGGCCGCCGTGGCGGCGAGGCCGGCCAGATGGTGGGCCAGCGCGGTGGGGTCCTCGTGGTCGAAGACGAGGGTGCCGGGCAGGTCGAGCCCGGTGTCCTCGGCGAGCCGCCGGCGCAGCCGAACCGCGGCGAGCGAGTCGAAGCCGAGGTCCCGGAAGGGGGCCCGGGCGTCGACCCGGTCCTCGTCGGGATGGCCGAGGACCGCGGTGACGTGGCGGAGCACCAGGTCCAGGGCCAGCCGCGGCCGGTCCTCGGGCCGCGCCCGCAGCAGGCCGGGGGCGGCGGGGGTCTCCTCGGCGGGCCGACGGGCGCTGGTCTCCGTGCGGGCGGTGGTCTCCGTGCGGGCGGTGGTCTCCGTGCGGGCGGCCGGGATGCCGGCGATCAGAGGGCTGGGGCGGAAGGCGGTGAAGGCGGAGGCGAACCGTTCCCAGTCGATGTCCGCCACGGTCACCGTGGCTTCCCCGCTGTCGATGGCCTGCCGCAGGGCGATGAGCGCCGTCTCGGGACGGAGCGGGACCACGCCGTGGCGGGCGAAGTAGCCCTCGGGGGCCATCTCCCCCATGCCGTCGCCGTCCCACGGGCCCCAGGCCACGGACGTCGCGACCCGCCCCCGCGCACGACGCCGCTCCGCCAACGCATCCAGATGCGCATTGGCCGCCGCATACACCGACTGC
>NZ_JBIDCI010000013.1:0-261865 GCF_043204535.1 Streptomyces sp. NPDC047853
CGGAAGGTGCCGTGGGGCCGCTCGGGGGTGCCCTCGGAGCGGGGGAAGAACTCGTACCAGGCGCCGTACAGGGCGCGTTCGCGTTCCACCAGCAGGGGCAGCGGGTCGGAGCTGGTGACCAGCTCCCGCAGCGGATGCCGGGCCAGCACCGCGTCCACCTGCGGCGTCAACGCCGCCGCCAGCCGTGACGCGGCCGGCCGGGACTCGTCCCGCAGCGCGTCGACGGCGGCGAGCAGCTCGCGCCGGTCCCCGGCGCCCGGCACGCCGGCGGCCGCGCGCTCGTACAGCCGGGCGCCCTCCTCCAGGACCAGGTCCGTGTCGATGCCCGCCGGGACCTTGATCCGCGCGTGGTGCCGCCAGGTGGTGACCGGGTCGCCCCAGGCCTCCACGGTGTAGGTCCACAGTCCGGGCTCACCGGCGGTGACGGTGGCCCCCCAGCGGTCGGTGCCCGGGGCCAGCTCGCGCATCGGCGTCCACGGGCCCGGGCGGCCCCGCGGATCTCTCAGGACCACGTCGGCCGCGACCGCGTCGTGCCCCTCGCGGAACACGGTGGCCGATATCTCGAAGGACTCGCCGGTGACGGCCTTGGCGGGCCTGCGCCCCTGGCGGACCACCGGGCGGACGTCCAGGACGGGTATCCGTCCGACGACGGTGGTGCCGTCCGCGGGCGGCACCCCGGAAGACTGCTCCGGTGGCCCCGCGGGGGGCGCTGACGAGTGGTGCGTGGCGGGCATGACCGCTCCTGTCCGCGTCAACGTGGGTGGGCGGATGACTCTGGGGAGGTGGGTCCTGCGGAGGTGCGTGTGGGGTGTACCGCAGGAGCCTTCCCCCACTCCTCGGGTGGGCAATCCGGCACTTTGTTAACTACTCACGCGTATGTCGGCACACGCGACGACCCTGACCGGACACCTTCCCCGCCACAAGATCGTCACGCCGATGGTTATTAGCCCGTCCGGAGACCGGGAACGACGCCGTTCAGGCCGATTCGGAGGACTGTGGGCGAAGCCCCCGGCGAGGGACACATCACCCCGGTAACGTCGTGGGGGTGAAGGCGATCCGTCGACTGACCGTCCGTCCCGTTCTCCCCGACCCCCTCCGGCCGCTCAGTGACCTGGCCCGCAATCTGCGCTGGTCCTGGCACCCGGAGACCCGCGACCTCTTCCAGTCCGTCGACCCCGAGTGCTGGGCCGCCTCCGGCCGCGACCCGGTACGGCTGCTCGGCACCGTTCCGCCCGGGCGCCTGGCGGAGCTGGCCGAGGACCGGCGCTTCCTGCGCCGGCTGACCGCGGTGGCCGACGACCTCGATCACTACATGTCCGGCGACCGCTGGTACCAGGCCCGGTCGGGCCGACTCCCCGCCGCCGTCGCCTACTTCTCGCCCGAGTTCGGCATCACCGCCGCCCTGCCCCAGTACTCCGGCGGCCTGGGCATCCTGGCGGGCGACCACCTCAAGGCGGCCAGCGACCTGGGCGTGCCGCTCATCGGCGTCGGCCTGCTCTACCGCCACGGCTACTTCCGCCAGTCCCTGTCCCGGGACGGCTGGCAGCAGGAGCACTACCCCGTCCTCGACCCGCACGAGCTGCCGCTCGCCCTCCTGAAGGAGGCCGACGGCACCCCCGCGCACGTCGCCCTCGCCCTGCCCGGCGGCCGGGAGCTGCGGGCCCGGATCTGGCTGGCCCAGGTCGGCCGCGTCCCGCTGCTGCTGCTGGACTCGGACGTCGAGGAGAACGACCTCGGCGAACGCGGGGTCACCGACCGGCTCTACGGCGGCGGCAGCGAGCACCGGCTCCTCCAGGAGATGCTGCTGGGCATAGGAGGTGTCCGGGCGGTGCGCACGTACTGCCGGCTCACCGGGCACGACGCGCCCGAGGTGTTCCACACCAACGAGGGCCACGCCGGCTTCCTCGGCCTGGAGCGCATCTCGGAACTGTGCGACGAGGGCCTGGAGTTCGGGTCGGCGCTGGAGGCGGTGCGGGCCGGCACCGTCTTCACCACCCACACCCCCGTGCCGGCCGGCATCGACCGCTTCGACCGCGAGCTGGTCGCCCGCCACTTCGGCCCCGACGCGGAACTCCCACGCATCGACGTCGAACGCGTCCTGCGGCTCGGCATGGAGACCTACCCCGGCGGCGAACCGAACCTCTTCAACATGGCCGTGATGGGTCTGCGGCTGGCCCAGCGCGCCAACGGCGTCTCCCTGCTGCACGGCGGGGTCAGCCGGGAGATGTTCGCCGGACTGTGGCCCGGCTTCGACGCCGAGGAGGTGCCGATCACCTCGGTCACCAACGGGGTGCACGCCCCGACCTGGGTCGCGCCGGAGGTGTTCCGGCTCGGGGCCCGGCAGAGCGGTGCCCAGCGGGCCGAGGACGCGCTGACCGTCGGCGGCTCGGACCGCTGGGACTCGGTCGCCGACATCCCCGACCAGGACATCTGGGAGCTGCGCCGCACCCTGCGCGAGCAGCTCGTCGAGGAGGTACGGGAGCGGTTGCGCGCCTCCTGGCGGCAGCGCGGGGCCGGGACCGCCGAGCTGGGCTGGATCGACGACGTCCTCGACCCGGACGTGCTCACCATCGGCTTCGCGCGGCGCGTCCCGTCGTACAAGCGCCTGACGCTGATGCTGCGCGACCGGGATCGGCTGATGGACCTGCTGCTGCACGCCGAGCGGCCGATCCAGATCGTGGTCGCGGGCAAGGCGCACCCGGCGGACGACGGTGGCAAGCGGCTGGTGCAGGAGCTGGTGCGGTTCGCGGACGACCCGAGGTTGCGGCACCGGATCGTGTTCCTGCCGGACTACGGCATGGCGATGGCGCAGAAGCTCTACCCGGGCTGCGACATCTGGCTGAACAACCCGCTGCGGCCCCTGGAGGCGTGCGGCACCTCCGGCATGAAGGCGGCGCTCAACGGCTGCCTCAACCTCTCGGTGCTGGACGGCTGGTGGGACGAGTGGTTCCAGCCGGACTTCGGCTGGGCGATCCCCACCGCCGACGGCGCGGGTACCGACCCGGACCGGCGCGACGCCATAGAGGCCTCCGCCCTCTACGACCTGCTGGAGCAGCGGATCACCCCCCGCTTCTACGAGCGGGGCGCGAGCGGGCTGCCCGACCGGTGGATCGAGATGGTCCGCCGCACCCTGAGCATGCTCGGCCCGAAGGTGCTGGCCGGACGCATGGTCCGGGAGTACGTGGAGCGGCTCTACACCCCGGCGGCCGAGGCGCACCGCGCGATGGACCCGGACTCCGCCCGGGCCCTGGCCGAGTGGAAGGACCGGGTGCGGGCGGCCTGGCCGGGGGTGAGCGTCGACCACGTGGAGACGTCCGCGGCCGGCGCGACGGCGGAGCTGGGCTCGACGCTCGGGCTGCGGGTGCGGGTGAACCTCGGCGACCTCGCCCCGGACGACGTCGAGGTGCAGGCGGTCTCCGGCCGGGTGGACTCCGAGGACCGGATCACGGACGCGGCCACCGTGCCGCTGAAGCCGGTGGGCGGTCCCGACCTGGAGGGCCGCTGGGCGTACGAGGGTCCGCTGGCCCTGGACCGCACCGGGCCCTTCGGCTACACGGTCCGCATCCTGCCCGCGCACCGGCTGCTGGCCTCCGGGGCGGAGGCGGGGCTGGTCGCGGTGCCGTCGGACGACGTGCTCCAGGCGGCCGGGCTGGTGATGAGGTGAACGCCGCGGGCGGCGGTGGCGCGGGGGCCGTCAGTCCTCCTCGTCGCCGCCGCTCAGCCGTCGCAGCACCGTGCCGCAGCGGCGGGCGTAGGCGTGCTGGAAGGCGCGGGCGGCCGGTCCGCCGGCCTTGGCGTACCACTTGGCGGGGCGGCTGAAGGCGGTCACGGTCAGCCAGACCGTGCCGTCGCCCGTGCGGTCGACCACGAAGGCCTCCTCGCCGGACTCGGGGTGACCGGGCAGCGTGCCGTAGGCCCACCCGGCCCGGCGGTGCTCCTCCAGGGTCCACACCACCCGGCAGGGCGCCTTGATCATTCCGGCGAGGGTGACGGTGACGTCGACGCCGGGCGCGGCGCGCTCCGCGCTCGCGTCGATGCCGACGCCCATCTCCCGGTGCATCTCCCAGGTGAGGACGGCCTCGGCCGCCCGCCGGAACACCGGTTCGCCCTCCCCGAGGCGCGTGCGGACGTGCATGGAGCGGAAGCCGGGCGGGCAGTGGCCCTGCTCGCGGGTGGCGCCGACGTCGTCGTACGTGAAGGACATGGGCACCAAGACTAGGGCGGCACCCGGAAACCGCTGGTTCCGGGTGCCGCCCGCCGTGTTGCGCCGTGCCGTCTCGCGCCGACGGCGCCGCCCCGGGGTGTGGACCGCCGGGACGGCGCCCTGGCCGTGGAGCCCTGCCGGGGGCCTACGGGAAGGTGAGCTTGAAGGAGTTGATGTAACCGGTGTCCCGGGCCGCCACGTCCTGGACCCGCAGCTTCCAGGTGCCGTTGGCGGTCTCCGAGGAGGCGTTCACCGTGTACGTCTGGTTCACGTTGTCCGCCGAGTCCGACGAACTGCTGTTCTTCAGGCGGTACGCGGTCCCGTCCGGGGCCAGCAGGTCGACCACCAGGTCACCGCGCCAGGTGTGCACGATGTCCACCGCGGCCTGGAGGTTGGCGGGCGCGTTGCCGGCCCGTCCGGTCACCGTGACCGAGGAGGTGACCGCCGCTCCGTTGTCCGGGATCGCCACGTCGGCGGCGTTCTCGAAGGAGGTGCCGCCACCGCCGCCGCCGGAGCGGGCGCCCACGTTGATGCCCGCCCACGCGTCCTGCACCCGCTTGTACTCGTCGCTGTCGGTGCCGTACAGCTCACCGGCCGCCGCGAGGGTGCCGGTGCGGGCCGCCGCGTAGTTGGTGGTGGACGTGAACTTGGTGGTGAGCGCGCGGAACCAGATCTTCGCGGCCTTGTCGCGGCCGATGCCGGCGACCGGGAGGCCGTCCGAGGTGGGCGAGTCGTAGGTGACACCGTTGATGGTCTTGGTGCCGCTGCCCTCGCTCAGCAGGTAGAAGAAGTGGTTGGCCGGGCCGGACGAGTAGTGCACGTCGATCCCGCCGATGCCCGAGTACCAGGCGTCCTTGGACGCGCCGTCCTTGCTGGGCTTGTCCATGTAGCGCAGCGGGGTGCCGTCGCCGTTGATGTCGATCTCCTCGCCGATGAGGTAGTCACCGACGTCGGAGGAGTTGTTGGCGTGGAACTCGACGGCCGCGCCGAAGATGTCGGAGGTCGCCTCGTTGAGTCCGCCGGACTCGCCGCTGTAGACCAGGCCCGCGGTGTTGGAGGTGACGCCGTGGGTCATCTCGTGCGCGGCCACGTCGATCGAGGTCAGCGGGTTGGCGTTGCCCGAGCCGTCGCCGTACGTCATGCAGAAGCAGCTGTCCGACCAGAAGGCGTTGACGTAGTTGTTGCCGTAGTGGACGCGGGAGTACGCGCCCACGCCGTCGCCGCGGATGCCGGAGCGGCCCTGGACGTTCTTGTAGTAGTCCCAGGTCAGCGCGGCCCCGTAGTGGGCGTCGGCGCCGGCGGTCTCGGCGTTGGAGGCCTGGCCGTTGCCCCAGACGTCGTCGGGGCCGGAGAAGAGCGTGCCGGTGCCGGAGGTGCCCCGGTTGAGGTTGTACGTCTTGTGGTTGCCGCGCGTGGTGTCGGTCAGCGTGTACGACGACCCGGACTGCGCGGTGCCCAGCGGCACCGTGCCGCTGTACATCGTGTTGCCGGTGCCGTTGTGGATGGCCTGGTACTCGAAGAGCTTGGCGCCGGTGGCCGCGTCGGTGACCACGTGCAGCTCGTTCGGGGTGCCGTCCTCCTGGAGGCCGCCCACGACCGTCTCGTACGCCAGGACCGGGGTGCCGTTCGCCGCCCAGACCACCTTGCGCGGGGCGCGGTCCGCCTCCACCTGCTCGGCGCCGGCGGCCTTGGCGACGGACACGGCCTGGGCCTCGGCCTTGCCGGCGGAGATCTTCGGCGTCACGGTGGCCGGCCTGATCGCCTTCGACGTGGCCTTGACGACCCGCTCGGTCTTCCCGCCGTCGACGGTGACGACCAGGTCGCCGCCGAGGACGGGCAGCCCGTCGTAGGTGCGCTCGTAGCGGGTGTGCACGGTGCCGTCGCGGTCCTTGAGGACGTCGCGGACGACCAGCTTCTCCTTCGCGCCCAGGCCGAGTTCGCCCGCGGTCCGCGCCGTGGCGGCGTCGGCGTCGCGGATCAGTTCGGCGCGCTGGGCCGGGGTCAGCTTGACGGACTCGGCGCCCGGGACGGGGGCCTGCCGGGGTGCCGCGGTGGCGGCGCCGGACTGGACCGCCGTGGCGATCAGCGCGGCGACACCGGCCAGGGCGACGGCGGCGGCGCGGCGGTGGGTGGAGCGGCGGGACGTGGTGTGGGAGGTGCGTCTGTGGGGAGAACTGCTGCTCAACACTGACTCCTTCTGCGTGGCCGCGGGTCGCGCGGCCAGGGGAGACCGGTCGGCGGGTGGGCCGGCCGGGCGGTACTGGGCGGTACGCAGAAACCACGTGCTAGGAGCGGGCCACGGCACGGCGCACGGTGAGGAAGCTGTGGGGGCGCTGTGGAGCGGCCGTGGGAAGAGTGGCAGGGGAACGCGCATTCTGTCAGGAGCGCGTCAGGAAGTTGGCCGGAAATGGTTCGTTGTCCGGGCGTTCATGTTCGATATACGGAGCGGTTGCCCGAGTGTCGTACTGACCGTCCGCTCAGTCGGCGGCGGGACCTGCCGACCCGCCCCGCGCGGGCTCGGGAGGCAGGCCCGCTCCGGGCCCCGAGGGCTCCCCGCGCCCGAGTCCGGGTCCCGACGGCTCCCCGTGCCAGGACCCCCAGAGCGCCGCGTACGCCCCGCCGGACGCCACCAGTTCGTCGTGCGTGCCCAGCTCGGTCAGCAGGCCGTCCTCCATCACGGCCACCCGGTCGGCGTCGTGCGCGGTGTGCAGGCGGTGCGCGACGGCGATGACCGTACGGCCCTCCAGTACGGCGGCCAGCGCGCGCTCGGTGTGCCGGGCCGTCGTCGGGTCCAGCAGGGCGGTGGCCTCGTCGAGGATCAGCGTGTGCGGGTCGGCCAGCACCACGCGGGCCAGCGCGAGCTGCTGGGCCTGCGCACCGTCCGTCCGTCGGCCGCCGGTGCCCAGTTCGGTGTCGAGGCCGTCCGGCAGCTCCCGCACCCACTCCTCGGCGCCCACCGAGGCGAGCGCGGCCCACAACCGCTCGTCCGGGGCCGCCGGTTCGGCGATGAGCAGGTTGTCGCGGACCGTGCCGAGGAACACGTGGTGCTCCTGGGTGACCAGCACGACCTGACGGCGCAGCCGCTCCGGTCCGAGGCCGACCACGGGCACCCCGCCCACCGTCACCGAGCCCTCGGTCGGCGCGTCGACGCCCGCCAGCAGCCGGCTCAGCGTGGTCTTGCCGGCCCCGGACGGACCGACGACCGCCAGCCGTTCGCCCGGCCGCACGGTCAGGTCCACCCCGCGCAGCACCTCGCCGCCCCGCTCGTAGGAGTACCGCACCCCGGACACCTCGATCCGGTCGTCGGCCGGGACCGGGGAGTCGCCCGCCACCGCCCGCGGGGCCCGCGCCAGCCCCTCCACCCGGGCGAAGGAGGCACCGCCCGCCTGGAGCTGCTCGATCCGCATCAGCACCTCGTCGAGCGGCCCGGCCAGCTGCTGGAGGTACACGGCGCCCGCCACCACCGCGCCGAGACTCACCGAGCCGTGCGCGTGCAGGACCCCGCCGAGGAGCAGCACGCACGCCACCGGGACGACGTAGGAGACCTCCACCGCCGGGAAGAACACGCTGCGCAGATACAGCGTGTGGAGGCGGGTGCGCCGGGAGACCTCCAGCGTGTCCCGGTTGCTCCGCACGCGCCGGTCGGCCAGCCGGAACGCCTCCACCGTGCGCGCCCCGGCCACCGTGGCGGCGAGGCTCTCGGCGACCTCCGAGGTGGCCGCGCCCTCGGCGAGGTAGGCGGCCCGCGCCCGGCGCAGGTACCAGCGCAGCGCGCCCCACACCGGCGTCAGGCCCAGCACGCCCACCACGCCGAGCAGCGGGTCGAGCACGAACACCGCGCCGGC
The DNA here is from genome assembly GCF_043204535.1 of Streptomyces sp. NPDC047853. Taxonomy (NCBI): domain Bacteria; kingdom Bacillati; phylum Actinomycetota; class Actinomycetes; order Kitasatosporales; family Streptomycetaceae; genus Streptomyces; species Streptomyces sp. NPDC047853. The sequence continues at coordinate 8,050 of NZ_JBIDCI010000013.1, forward strand.
CAGGAACAGCGCCTGCACGGAGTTGATCAGCAGTTCCGGTCCGGCGTCCCGCAGCGTCGTGCCGACGGTGGTCACGTCGGCGGTGCCGCGGGTCGTCAGGTCCCCGGTGCCCGCGCGCTCCACCACGGAGGCCGGGAGGGCCAGCGTCCGGTCCACGAACCGCTCCCGCACCCGGGCGAGCGTCCGCTCCCCGAACCGGTGGCCCACGTACCGCGCCCAGCGGGCCAGCAGCAACTGGGCCAGCGAGCACAGCAGGATGGCCAGTGCCATCCGGTCCACCGCGCCGACCCCGCCCCCCGCGCGGACCTCGTCGACGATCCGGCCGAGCAGCCACGGACCCGCGAGACCGGCCAGGGCGGCCAGCGCGTTCAGACCGAGGACGAGCGCGAAGGCCCGCCGGTCGGCGCCGACCAGCCCGGCCGCCGCCCGGCGGACGTCGGCCCGCCCGGCGACGGGGAGCTGCCCCGCGGACGTCGACGCGGCCCCGGACGCGGGCCGGGATGCGGATGCGGACGTGGCCGTGGATGTGGACGTGGACGTCATCGGTCCTCCTCGTCGTCCCGGGCGACCAGCGCCCGGTACCCCGGCTCGGCGCCGAGCAGTTCGCGGTGCGTGCCGGTGGCGACGACCTTGCCGTCGACCAGGAGGTGCACGACGTCCGCCCGGTCGAGCAGCAGGGGAGAGGTGCAGGCCACCACGGTCGTACGGCCCGCGCGGGCGTCCCGCAGCCGGTCCGCCACCGTGGCCTCGGTGTGGGCGTCCAGCGCGGAGGTCGGCTCGACGGCCAGCAGCACCTCGGGGTCGGCGAACAGCGCGCGGGCCAGTCGGACGCGTTGGCGCTGGCCGCCGGAGAGACTGCGGCCCTGGGCCGCGACGGGGCCGTCCAGGCCCTCGGGGAGGGACTGGACCACGTCCTCGGCGGCGGCCGCGTGCAGTGACCGGGCCAGGTCGTCCTTCCGGAGCGCCCCGGCACGCCGCCGCCCGTCGGCCGAGGCCTCGCGGCCGGCCGCGCCCCCGCGGTGCGGTCCCGCGCCCGCGCCGTCCGCGTCCCCCGGGTCCGTCACCGCCTCGCCGATCACCTCGCGCAGGGTGCCCGCGAAGAGGTCGGCCTCCGCGTCGGCGACCAGGATGCGGGCCCGGACCTGGGCGAGCGGCACGTCGGCCAACGGGACGTCGCCCCACCTCACCTCGGAGGGGGCGTACCGGCCGAGGCGGTCGACGACCTCGGCGGCGTCCGCGGGACGGGCCCCGGCCAGTGCGGTCAGGCGGCCGGGGAGGATCCGCACCCCGGAGGCCGGGTCGGACAACGGCGAGGGCTCGGCCGGGGCGTCCCGGGTGCCGGTGTCCGGGTCGGGCTCCAGCCGCAGGAACGCGACGACCCGGCGGGCGGCCACCACACCCCGGCTGAGCTGGTGGGCCATCTCGATCAGGAACGCCACCGGCCAGCCCAGCGCCACCACGTAGCCGTACACCGCCACCAGCTCGCCCACACTGATCCGGCCCTGCGCGGCCAGCCGGGCGCCCATCCAGGTCACCAGGGCCAGGAACAGCATCGGCAGGCCGACCCCGAGGGCCTGGATCCAACTGGTCACCGCCCCCACCCGGTAGCCCTGCTCGCGCAGCCGCCCCGAGTCCCGGCGGAACGCGTCCGCGACCAGGCCCTTGCCGCCCAGCCCGTTGAGCACCCGCAGCCCGCCCGCGAGGTCCCCGATCCGCGCGGTCAGCACGGACTGCCGCTCCCGGTACTCGGCCTCCCTGCCCTGCAACCGCCCCATGAGCGGGCCCAGCAGCACGCCGAGCACCGGCACGCCGAGCAGCACCACCAGGGCGAGCCGGGTCGACACCGACAGCATCAGCGTCCCGACGGCCGCGTAGGCGACGACCGCTCCGACGCCCGGCCCCACGGCAGTCAGCGACGTGCTGATCGTCTGCACGTCACCCACGCCGATGGTGACGACCTCCCCGGTCCCGACCTGCCGGCGCAGCGCCGCACCGAGCCGTGCGGAGTGCCCGACGACCACCTTGACCGTCCGGAAGTTGGCGTCCATCCGCACCCGGGTCATCGTGCGGTGCCGCATGATGCCCAGCCAGGCGTTGAACGCCCCCACGGCGACCAGCGCACCCGTCCACAGCGTCAGCGCGCCCAGGTCTCCGGGGACCAGGCCGTGGTCGACCGCCCGCCCCATCAGGTACGGCGTCGCCGCCAGCAGCACCATCCAGACACTGGCGAGCCCGGCCCCCGCAAGGCAGCGCGGCCACTGTCGCCGGACCAGCCACCCCAGGTACCGCCAGCCGCCTCGGCGGTCCGGCGTGCCGGGGTCCTCGTACGCGTCGATCACCGGTGGCTCCCCCCCCTGTCCGGCGCACCGGGCCGGCGCGATCCCGACCTCACGCCAGGCTGTCCCGCCAGGCCCGGTGGAGGTCCGCGAACCTGCCGGTACCGGCGATCAGTTCCGCCGGCGCGCCGTCCTCCACGATCCGGCCGTGCTCCATCACCAGCACCCGGTCGGCGATCTCCACGGTGGACAGCCGGTGCGCGATCACCACCGCCGTACGGCCCTTCAGCACCGTCGCCATCGCCCGCTGCACCGCGCGCTCACCGGGCACGTCCAGCGAGCTGGTCGCCTCGTCCAGGATCAGCACCGCCGGGTCCGCGAGCAACGCCCGCGCGAACGCCACGAGCTGCCGCTGCCCGGCGGAGATCCGGCCGCCCCGCTTGCGCACGTCGGTGTCGTAGCCGTCGGGCAGGGCGGCGACGAAGTCGTGGGCGCCGATCGCCTTCGCGGCCCGCTCGATCTCCTCCCGGGTCGCCTCCGGGCGGCCGATGGCGATGTTCTCGGCGACCGTGCCGGAGAACAGGAACGCCTCCTGCGTCACCATCACCACCCCGCGCCGCAGTTCCGGCACGGCCAGGTCGCGCAGGTCGGTGCCGTCCAGCAGGACCCGCCCGTCGGAGGCGTCGTAGAACCGGGCGAGCAGCTTGGCCAGCGTCGACTTGCCCGCGCCGGTGGAGCCCACGACGGCGACGGTCTGGCCCGCCGGGATCGTCAGGTCGAAGCGGGGCAGCACCTCGCCGCCGGTGCGGTAGGCGAAGCGGACCCCGTCGAAGACCACCTCGCGGCCGGGGTGCTCCGACTCCCGCGCGGGCAGCTCCTTCGGCGCGGTCGGCTCGGGCACGGACGGCGTCTGCGCCAGCAGGCCGGCGATCTTCTCCAGGGAGGCCGCCGCCGACTGGTAGGAGTTCAGGAACATGCCGAGCCGGTCGATCGGGTCGTACAGCCGCCGCAGGTACAGCACGGCCGCCGCCAGGACACCCAGCGCCAGCGTGCGGTCCGCGACGCGGTGGGCGCCCCACAGCACGATGCCCGCGACGGCCGTGTTGGCGACCAGCCGCGAGCCGACGACGTAACGGGCCATCTCCAGGAGCGCGTCGCCGTTGGTCCGCTCGTGGCGCCGGTTCAGGGCCGCGAACTCGGCGTCGTTGGCGGCCTCCCGGCGGAAGGCGCGCACCGGGCGGATGCCGTTCATCGTCTCCACGAACTTCACGATCACCGCCGCGATCGCCGTGGACCGCTGCCGGTACACCCGTCCCGCGCGCCGCTGGTACCGCCGCACCAGCGCGTACAGCGGCACGAACGAGGCCACGGCGACGCCGCCCAGCCCCAGGTCCAGCCAGAGCAGCAGCGCCGCGATGTAGACGAAGGAGAGGATGACCGTCACGAGTTCCTGGAGGCCCTCGTCGAGCAGCTCGCGCAGCGACTCCACGTCCGTGGTGGAGCGGGAGATGAGCCGGCCCGAGGTGTACCGCTCGTGGAAGTCGACGCTCAGCGCCTGCGCGTGCCGGAAGATCCGGCCCCTGAGGTCCAGGAGCACGTCCTGGCTGACCCGGGCCGCGGTGGCCACGAACGCGTACTGCAGTCCGCCCGCGGCCAGCGAGCACAGCAGGTACCCGGCGCCGACCGCGATCAGCGGACCCTGGTCGTCGTCCCGCAGGGCCGGCACCGCCCGGTCGATGGCGTACGCCACCAGCAGCGGGCCCGCCTGCACGGCCGCCTGCTGGAGGAGCAGGAGGAAGGTGGTGAGGGCGACGCGTGCCTTCAGGGGGGCCAGCAGGGAGCGGAGCAGGGCGGCGGTGGCGCCCGGCGGGCTCGGCAGGACGTCCCGGTCGAAGAGGTCGTCGGCCGCGCGGGTCTCCGCCTCGGCCGCCTCGGCAGCCTCGCCTCCGTGCCGCGGTCGTCCCCGGTCCGGCGCGGTGGCGGTGGGCGAGGTCATCGGCCCTCTCCTTCCCGGTGTTCCCGGTGTTCCCGGAGCTCCGGGCGGTCGTCGTGCCCGTCGAGCCCGGACATCAGGTGGGCGTACTCGGCATTGGCGCGCAGCAGTTCCTGGTGGGTGCCGACGGCGGTGATGCGGCCGTCCGAGAGCAGGGCGACACGGTCGGCGAGCAGGACCGTGGACGGGCGGTGCGCCACGATCAGGGCGGTGGTGTCCGCGAGGACCTGCCGCAGGGCGGCCTCCACGGCGGCCTCGGTGTGCACGTCCAGCGCGGAGAGCGGGTCGTCCAGGACGAGGAACCTCGGCCCGCCGACCACCGCCCGGGCGAGCGCGAGGCGTTGGCGCTGGCCGCCGGAGAGGCTCAGGCCCTGCTCCCCGACCTGGGTGCCGGTGCCCTGGGGCAGGTCGTGCGCGAAGCCGGCCTGCGCCACGTCCAGCGCCCGCCCCAGCTCCTTCTCGCCGGCGCCCTCCGCGGCCCCCATCAGCACGTTCTCCCCGACGGTCGCCGAGAAGAGGGTGGGCTCCTCGAAGGCCACGGCGACCATGGAGCGCAGCTCCTCGCGGGACAGGGCGGTGATGTCCTCGCCGTCCAGCGTGATCCGTCCGGAGGTCGCCTCGTGCAGCCGGGGGACGAGCGCGGTCAGCGTCGTCTTGCCGCTGCCGGTGGCCCCGACCAGGGCCATGGACTCACCGGAACGGATGTGCAGGTCGACGCGGTCGAGGACGGGCGGGGAGCCCGGGGGCGCGTCCGGGTAGCGGAAGCGGACGCCCTCGAAGCGCAGGCCGTCCCCCCGCGCCGTGCCGCCCCGCGACGCCGGAGCGGGCGGTGCCTTCTCCTCGACCCGCGCGGTCGGCCCGTCCTCCTCGACCGGCGCGTCCATCACCTCGAAGTACCGGTCCGTTGCCGTCGCCGCCTCCTGGCTCATCGCCAGCAGGAAGCCGATCGACTCGACGGGCCACCGCAGGGCCAGCGCCGTGGACAGGAACGCCACCAGGGTCCCCGCCGACAGCGAGCCGTCCGCCACCTGCACCGACCCGACGACCAGCGCCGCCCCGATCGCCACCTCCGGCAGCGTGACGATGACCGCCCAGATCGCCGCCAGCAGCCGTGCCTTGCGCAGCTCCGTCCCCCGCAGCCGGTGCGACAGCTCGTGGAAGGCCCGGGCCTGGCTGCGGTGCCGTCCGAAGCCCTTGATGATGCGGATGCCGAGGACGCTCTCCTCGACCACGGTCGTCAGATCCCCGACCTGGTCCTGCGCCCGCCGCGCGACCTGCGAGTACTTCTTCTCGAAGATCCCGCACATGATCATCACGGGGAGGGCAGGACCGAGGATCACCAGGCCCAGCGTCCAGTCCTGGACCAGCATGATGCCCACGCCGACGAGGATCGTCACGCCGTTGACCAGCAGGAACGTCAGCGGAAAGGCGAGGAACATGCGCAGCAGCATCAGGTCGGTCGTGCCGCGCGAGAGCAACTGGCCCGAAGCCCACCGGTCGTGGAAGGCCACCGGGAGCCGTTGCAGGTGCCGGTACAGGTCCGCCCGCATCCCCGCCTCGACCGCGGACAGCGGCCGGGCCACCAGCCACCGCCGCAGCCCGAACAGCAGGGCCTCCGCGAGCCCGAGCAGCAGCAGGTACAGCGCCCCGAGCCACACACCGGCCGGGTCGCGGTCGGCGACCGGCCCGTCCACCATCCACTTCAGGACGAGCGGGATCACCAGACCCAGGCACGAGGCGAGGATCGCCACGCCCGCGGCGGTCGCCAACCGCGTACGCACGGGCCGCACATAGGGCCACAGCCGCAGCAGCGCGCGAACGGTGGACCGGTCCTGGGCGGGGGTCTCGGCGGAGGCGGGTGTCGTCGACATCAGCAGCGAGCCTACGGTTCACCACTGACACTGCCCACCGAGTTTCCGCGGCACCCGGGGTCGTACGGGCGCATCGGACGACCGGCCGATGCGCCCGGAGGACACGCCCGCCGCCGCACCGCGCACCCCCTCCGCACCACGGGCGGCCGCCGCCACCGGCTCCGGCGGACGGACGGCCTCCCGGGTGCGACCCCGCGGGGCTCAGGCCGCGGGGTACGGCAGCAGGCCGCCGTCCACCTTCTCCCAGGCCGCCCGCAGTTCGGCGAGCAGCCGGGGCCGTTCGGCGGCCAGGTCCGCCTGCTCGCGGGCGTCGGCACCGAGGTCGTACAGATGGTCCCTGCCGTCCGCGTCCCGGTAGTACTTCCAGTCGCCCCGGCGCAGCGCCCGGTTGCCGCGCACCCGCCAGAACAGGTCGCGCTCGGGCACCTCCTCGCCGCGCAGGAGGTAGCCGGCCAGGCTCCGGCCGTCCAGCGGGTACTCCGGGTCCGGCCGGGCGCCGCCCAGCTCCAGCAGGGTCGCCGTCCAGTCCGGCGAGTACACCGGCTCGTGGCTGACCTGCCGGCCGTCGACGCGGGCCGGCCAGCGCAGCACGGTCGGTATGCGGATGCCCCCCTCCAGCAGTTCGGACTTGCCGCCGCTGAGCGGCCACTGGTACGAGAAGCGCTCGCCGCCGTTGTCGCTGGCGAAGACCACGAGGGTGTTCTCCTCCTGGCCGGAGCGGCGCAGCGCGGCGAGGACCTTGCCGACCGAGGCGTCCAGGTCCTCGACCATCTCCCTGTACTTCTCCACCGAACCGCCGTCGCGGTGCAGCAGCGCGCCCAGCACGTTCCCGGTGCGGATCTCGGCGGCGATCTCCGCGCCCTCACGCGCGTCGTCCTCGGTGAGCCACGGCCAGTGCGGGGTGGTGTAGTTGAGGTTGAGCAGCCAGGGGCGGTCGTGGTCGCGGCCGACGTACTCGACGGCGCGCTCGGTGAGGACGGTCGTGTAGTAGCGCAGGTCCTGGTAGGTGGTGTCGCCCTCGTACAGGTCGTAGTCGCCCAGTTGGCCCAGCTTGGAGAAGTACTCCAGCGCCCCGCCGAAGTTGCCGAAGAACTCGTCCCAGCCGGACTTGGTGGGGCTGTGGTCCGGCAGCCATCCGCAGTGCCACTTGCCGATCAGGGCGGTGGCGTACCCCGCCCCCTTCAGCAGGGACGCGAGCGTCGGGTGGTCCGGGTCCAGGCCCTGGGACCGGTCGCCGAGAGGCTCGGCCAGTCCGCCCTCCGTACGCCCCGGGAAGCGGCCCGTGTACAGGCTGAACCGGGTCGGGGAGCAGGTCGCCGACCCCGCGTAGGCCTGCGTGAACCGGACGCCCTGCGCCGCCAGCCGGTCCAGGTGGGGCGTGCGGATGTGCGGCGCGCCGTAGGAGGACAGGTCGGCCCAGCCGAGGTCGTCGCCGAGGATGAACAGGACGTTGGGGCGTCTGCGCGGTCCGGCGCCGGGGCGGGCCCGGAAGGGGCGTTCGGCGGGGGCGGGCGCGGCGGGCGCGGCGGACGCGGACGGACCGGCCACGGCCGTCACCGCGCCGCCGCCGAGCAGGCCGCCGAAGACACGACGGGACATCTCAGACATGCGTGATCCCAGGGGAAGGAGGAGCGAGAAGAAAGGGAGGGAGGGGGAGGCGCGCGCGGGTCAGCGACAGACGGCGCCGGCGTGCCGGCACAGGTCGACGTGGCGTCGCGCCACGAGCGCGACGCCCACGCACCGGCGGGCAGCGGAAGACCTCATGGGCAGGGACGCTCCCAGCAGGCCGGTGCCCCGGTCAAGAAGATCACCGCGGAGTTCACGGAGCCGAAACGACAGCTCAGCCGACGACCCGCAACAGCAGCACCGACCGCGCCGGGACCGGGACCTCCGCGCCCGCCGGGTGGGTCCCGCCCGGCGCCTCGGCCTGCTCCTCCCCGCTGGTGTCGACGACCACCTCGTACCGCTCCGCCCACGGCGCGGCCGGCAGGACGAAGGGCGCGGGGCGCTCCCCGGCGTGCAGCACCGCGAGGAAGCTGTCGTCCACGATGGCGTCCCCGCGCTCGTCGCGGCCCGGGATGTCCCGCCCGGACAGGTACATGCCGAGGGTGGCGGCGGGCGCGTACCAGTCCCGTTCCGTCATCTCCGTGCCCCGCGGGGTGAACCAGGCCAGGTCGCGCAGGCCGTCCGCGGAGTGCGCGCGGCCGGAGAAGAACGCGCGGCGGCGCAGCACCGGATGCCGGTGGCGCAGCGCGATCAGCCGGGAGGTCAGCTCGAACAGGGGCCGCCACTCCGGGTCGTCCAGCAGGCTCCAGTCGACCCAGCTGATCGCGTTGTCCTGGCAGTAGGCGTTGTTGCTGCCGCGCTGGGTGCGGCCCAGCTCGTCGCCCGCGACCAGCATCGGCACCCCGGTCGACAGCAGCAGCGTCGTCATCAGGTTGCGCAGCTGGCGCCGCCGCAGCGCCCGTACCGCCTCGTCGTCCGTCTCCCCCTCCGTGCCGCAGTTCCAGGACCGGTTGTCGTCCGTGCCGTCCCGGTTGCCCTCGCCGTTGGCCTCGTTGTGCTTGCGCCCGTAGGAGACCAGGTCGCGCAGTGTGAAGCCGTCGTGCGCGGTGACGAAGTTGACCGACGCGTACGGCCGCCGCCCGCCCCACGCGTACAGGTCGCTGGAGCCCGACAGCCGGTAGCCCATCTCCCGCACGTCCGGCAGCGCGTGCCGCCAGAAGTCCCGCACGGCGTCGCGATAGCGGTCGTTCCACTCCGTCCACAGGGGCGGGAAGGCACCCACCTGGTAGCCTCCCGAGCCGACGTCCCAGGGCTCGGCGATCAGCTTCACCCGCCGCAGCACCGGGTCCTGCGCGATCACCGCGAGGAACGGGGACAGCATGTCGACGTCGTGCATGGAGCGGGCCAGCGCCGCCGCCAGGTCGAAGCGGAAGCCGTCCACCCCCATCTCCGTCACCCAGTACCGCAGGGAGTCGGTGATCAGGCGCAGTACGTGCGGCTGGACGACGTGCAGGGTGTTGCCGCAGCCCGTGTAGTCGGCGTAGCGGCGGGCGTCCGGCTGGAGGCGGTAGTAGCCGCGGTTGTCGACGCCCTTCAGGGAGAGCGTCGGGCCCAGCTCGCCCGCCTCGGCCGTGTGGTTGTAGACCACGTCGAGGATGACCTCGATCCCGGCCGCGTGCAGCGCGCGCACCATCCGCTTGAACTCGCCGACCTGCTCACCCCGGGTGCCGGCGGCGGCGTAGCCGGCGTGCGGGGCGAAGTAGCCGATCGAGTTGTAACCCCAGTAGTTCTTCAGGCCGCGCTTCAGCAGGTGGTCCTCGTGCGCGAACTGGTGCACCGGCAGCAGCTCCACCGCCGTCACGCCGAGCCGCACCAGGTGCTCGATCGCCGCCGGATGCGCCAGGCCGGCGTAGGTCCCGCGCAGCTCCTCGGGGATGCCGGGGTGCAGCTTGGTGAAGCCCCGCACGTGCAGTTCGTAGATCACCGAGTCCGCCCAGGGCGTCTTCGGCCGACGGTCGTCCGACCAGTCGTCGTCGTCATGGACGACCACGCCCTTCGGGACGTACGGCGCCGAGTCCCGGTCGTCGCGCACGGTGTCCGCCACATGCTGCTCCGGCCAGTCCCGCACGTGCCCGTACACCTCGGGCGGCAGCGCGAAGTCGCCGTCCACCGCACGGGCGTACGGGTCGAGCAGCAGCTTCGCCGGGTTCCAGCGGGCGCCGGTCCACGGGTCCCAGCGGCCGTGCACCCGGAAGCCGTACCGCTGCCCGGGGCCCACGCCCGGCACGAAACCGTGCCAGATCTCGTGCGTCAGCTCCGTCAGCCGCACCCGGCGCTCCCCGCCCCCGGGGCCCCGCTCGTCGAACAGGCACAGCTCCACCGCCTCCGCCCCGCCCGCCCACAGCGCGAAGTTGGTGCCCGCCACCTGGTCCGGTCCGGTCCGGAACCGGGCGCCCAACGGCACGGGTGTGCCCGGCCAGGCCGGCACGGCGGTGGGCGGCGCGGCACGCCGCGAGCCGTTCACCACGACGGCGGGGTGCCCGTCCTCGGCGGCCGGCTTCCCGGCCACCGCCTCCTGCTCGGCTGCGCTGGACACCTGTCAGCCTCCTGCGGCTCGTGGAACGACGTGCCGGCTACGGGGAGAAGGGCGCGGCGTCCCCACCGCTGCTCCCCGTCGCGTCGTCCTCCCCACTGTTCTGCCCACCGCATGGCTCGCACTCACGTTTCCCCAGGGCGGACCGGTCGTTACGGGTGGATGTGAGGCACGTACATGGGCGCGCACGGCGCGCGGGGGCCGCTCTGGCCGCCGTACTGACATGGGCAGGACTGCTGGCCGGGGCCGCCGGATGCACCTCGGACGGGGGTGGGATCGGCGAGGTCTTCGGCAAACCCCCCGCCGCCGAGGACGTCATCCGGGTGACCCCGGACGACGGCAGCAAGGGCGTCCGGCCGGACGGGAAGCTGTCGGTCCGGGTGCCCGGCGGGCGCCTGGAGTCGGTGAAGGTGGTCAGGTCGCAGGACGCGCGGGAGACCCCGGTACCGGGCCGGATCTCCGACGACGGCCTGAGCTGGCGGCCCGACGACGACCGGCTGGCACTCGCCGCGAAGTACACCGTCGACGTCGTGGCCCTGGACGGCCACGCGCGCCGCGCGGCCCGGCACACCACCTTCACCACCTACGTCCCCGAGGAGCGCTTCATCGCGTACGCCGCTCCCGAGAACCGCTCGGTCGTCGGCACCGGCATGATCGTCTCGCTGTCGTTCAGCCGGGAGATCACCGACCGCGCCGCCGTCGAGCGCGCCGTCTCGGTCACCGCGAAGCCCGCCACCGAGATCCGCCCCCACTGGTTCGGCAAGGACCGCCTCGACTTCCGCCCCGAGGAGTACTGGAAACCCGGCACCAAGGTCACCGTCGACCTGCGGCTGCGGGACGTCGAGGGCGCGCCGGGGGTGTACGGGCTCCAGCGCAAGTCGTTCTCCTTCACCGTCGGCCGCAGCCAGGTCTCGCTCGTCGACGCGGCCGAGCGGACCATGCAGGTGCGCCGCGACGGCACCCTGCTGACCACCGTGCCGATCACCGCCGGAGCGCCGTCCACCCCCACCTACAACGGCAAGATGGTGATCACCGAGATGCTCGACGTCACCCGCATGAACAGCCGCACGGTCGGCTTCGGCGGCGAGTACGACATCCCCGACGTCCCGCACGCCATCCGTCTGACCAGCTCCGGCACCTTCCTGCACGGCAACTACTGGGCGCCCACCGACACCTTCGGCCGGGCCAACGTCAGCCACGGCTGCGTCGGCCTGCGCGACGTCAAGGGCGGTGGTGCCGACACCCCGGCGGGGTGGTTCTTCGACCGCAGCCTGATCGGCGACGTCGTCGAGGTGGTCCACAGCAAGGACAAGACCGTCGCCCCTGACAACGGGCTCGGTGGCTGGAACATGAACTGGAAGAAGTGGAAGGCGGGCACCGCGGTGAAGTGACCCTGACACGCGCCCCCGCAACTCGGTACGGAACAGTGACATTTGCACGGTCCCCGGCGCCCCTGGCCTGCGGTTACGATGCGCCGGTGCGCGCGGGCGCACTGGGGTGCGGGCCCCGGACCGGGCCCGGCGAGGGGAGACGAGTTGAACGTGCGTCCGATATCGGGGGCGTCACCGGCGGGCATCCGGGGACGGGGCGGCAAGGGACGCGGCAGGGCACTGCCGGCGCTGGCACTGGGCGTACTGCTCACGGTCACCGCCTGCGGCGGGGGCGGATCGGGCTCGGGCGCCGGATCCGGGGACGGCGGCAGACACGCCAAGGACTCCACCGCCGCCCAGGGCAAGCAGTCCGAGGCCGTGGTCACGATCGCCCCGAAGGACGGGGCGAAGGCCGTGGACACCAGCGGTGACCTGAAGATAGGCGCCGCCAAGGGCAAGCTGACCGAGGTCGTGGTCAAGGACGCCGACGGCGGCAGGGTCGACGGGAAGATAGCCGGCGACGGCGCCACCTGGACGCCGTCCACCCACCTGGCCGCCTCCACCACCTACACCGTGCACGCGGTCGCCAAGGACTCCGAGGGCCGCACGGCCGCCGAGGACTCCCGCTTCACCACCCTGACACCGGAGAACACCTTCACCGGCACCTTCACACCGGAGGACGGCTCGAAGGTCGGCGTCGGCATGCCGTTCTCGATCCGCTTCTCCCGGGGCATCACCAACCCGGAGGACGTCGAGAAGGCCATCCGCATCAGGACCGAACCGGCCGTCGAGGTCGAGGGCCACTGGTTCGGCAACGACCGCCTCGACTTCCGCCCCGAGAAGTACTGGAAGCCCGGCACCGAGGTCACCGTCGACCTCGCCCTCGACGGCGTCGAGGGCCGCGACGGCGTCTACGGCGAACAGGCCAAGACCGTCTCCTTCACCGTCGGCCGCAGCCAGGTCTCCGTCGTCGACGCCAAGAAGCTCACCATGAAGGTCGTGCGCGACGGCAAGACCGTCAAGACCATCCCGGTCACCACCGGCGCGCCCGGCTACGAGACCTGGAACGGCCAGATGGTCATCACCGAGCGGCTCCCCGTGACCCGCATGAACGGCGAGACCGTCGGCTACGGCGGCGAGTACGACATCAAGGACGTCCCGCACGCCATGCGCCTGTCCACCTCCGGCACCTTCATCCACGGCAACTACTGGGGCGGCGACGCCTTCGGCAACCGCAACGCCAGCCACGGCTGCATCGGCCTGCGCGACGTCCGCGGCGGCTGGGACGAGAAGGCGCCGGCCGCCTGGTTCTTCGAGAACTCGCTCATCGGCGACGTGGTCGTGGTGAAGAACTCCGACGACGCCACCATCGCCCCGGACAACGGCCTCAACGGCTGGAACATGTCCTGGGAGAAGTGGAAGGCCTGAGCCCGCACCGGCCCGCGGCCCCGGTACCGACCTCCGTGTGAGGTACGGCACCGGGGCCGATGCCGTTAGTCCCCGTTAACCTGCTGGGCATGACCGTGAATCTCGAAGTCGCCGACGGCGTCGGCACGCTGCGCCTGGACCGCCCGCCCATGAACGCGCTGGACATCGCCACCCAGGACCGGCTCAAGGAGCTGGCCGAGGAGGCCACCCGCCGCGAGGACGTACGCGCCGTCGTGCTGTACGGCGGCGAGAAGGTGTTCGCCGCCGGCGCGGACATCAAGGAGATGCAGGCGATGGACCACGCGGCGATGATCGTGCGCGCCCGTGCCCTCCAGGACTCCTTCACGGCGGTCGCCCGCATCCCCAAGCCGGTGGTCGCGGCCGTCACCGGCTACGCCCTCGGCGGCGGCTGCGAACTCGCGCTCTGCGCCGACTTCCGCATCGCCGGCGAGAACGCCAAGCTCGGCCAGCCCGAGATCCTGCTCGGCCTGATCCCCGGCGCCGGCGGCACCCAGCGGCTGTCCCGGCTGATCGGCCCCTCCCGGGCCAAGGACCTCATCTTCACGGGCCGCCAGGTCAGGGCCGACGAGGCGCTCACCCTCGGCCTGGTGGACCGGGTGGTGCCGGCCGGCGAGGTGTACGAGCAGGCGCACGCCTGGGCCGCCCGGCTCGCCAAGGGCCCCGCGATCGCGCTGCGCGCGGCGAAGGAGTCCGTCGACACGGGTCTGGAGACGGACATCGAGACCGGTCTCGCCGTCGAGCGGAACTGGTTCGCCGGCCTGTTCGCCACCGAGGACCGTGAGCGCGGGATGCGCAGCTTCGTGGAGGAGGGCCCGGGGAAGGCGAAGTTCCTCTGAGGGACCTCCGCGACCCGCCCGCGAAGTCCCCGCTCACCTCTCGCAGTTGACGCGGTGTCTGATCCGGGTCCCTCGATGGGGCGGTTTATGGCAGCCTTAACGCACCATTAAGCGCGTCGTGCCGAGGGAGCTCCCAGCTTGTTACCGGTCCATCCGTCCGCGCAGGTCAGTGGGGCTGTTTCGGCTCCTGAACTGCCTCTGGCATATGCTGGACGGACGCCGTCCGTCCCCGCCCCCGCGGGTGCGTATTCGCCGGGAACGCCCCCGGTGGCCCCCGGGGGCGGCCATGATGGGGATATGGCGGGGCTGGAGGACACGGAACAGCCGCGGGGAGCCGGACGTGCGACCGCGGCGCGCTGGTCGCCGGCGGTGGAGGACGAACGCGCACTGAAGGCACTCGAGTTGTTCGGCAGCCCCACAGAGTGCGAGGTTCCGCTGCCGTCCCTCCCGGAGTCCGCGGCCACCGCCCGCCGACTGGCCCAGATCGTCGCCCTGCGCCAGTGGAACCTCGGCCCCAAGATCACGGAAGACGCCGTCCTGCTCGTCTCCGAACTGGTGGGCAACGCCGTACGCCACACCGGCGCCCGGATCTTCGGCCTGCGTATGCGGCGCCGCCCCGGCTGGATCCGCGTCGAGGTCCGCGACCCCTCCCGCGGCCTGCCCTGTCTGATGCCGGTGCAGGAGACGGACATCAGCGGGCGCGGCCTCTTCCTCGTCGACAAGCTGTCCGACCGATGGGGCGTCGACCTGCTGCCGCGCGGCAAGACCACCTGGTTCGAGATGCGGGTCCTGGACCGCTGACGACCCATCTGCCGCCGCGCGCAACCCCGTTCGCCCAACACGCCGCCTACGGGTGACGATCCGCCCTCCGGCGCCCGGCAGCCGGGATCGTACCCGCATGATCACGACTCGCCTGCGGCGCCGGGCCGCCGCCGCCGTCCTCTCCCTCTCCGCCATCCTCGCCACCTCGGCCGCCACCGTGCCCGAAGCGGCCCCCACGACGGCGCCCGCGAAGGCCGCCCCCGCCTGCCCCCTGCTCGACGACCGCATCGAGGCCGCCACCGACCGCACGGTCGACGTCGACCGCATCACCCCCGAGCCGGTCTGGCGCACCTCCTGCGGCACCCTCTACCGCAGCGACAGCCGCGGCCCGCAGGTCGTCTTCGAAGAGGGCTTCCACGCCAAGGACGTCAAGAACGGCCAGTACGACATCGAGAAGTACGTCCTGGTCAACCAGCCCTCGCCGTACGTCTCCACCACCTACGACCACGACCTGTACAAGACCTGGTACAAGTCCGGTTACAACTACTACGTCGACGCTCCCGGCGGCATCGACGTCAACAAGACAATCGGCGACACGCACAGGTGGGCCGACCAGCTCGAGGTCGCCTTCCCCGGCGGCATCCAGCGGCAGTACATCATCGGCGTCTGCCCGGTCGACCGGGAGACCAAGACCGAGATCATGAGCGAGTGCGAGAGCAACCCGCACTACAAGCCCTGGCACTGACCGCCCCGGCCCGCTCAGGGCCGCAGGAACAGCGCCTCCGACCCCACCGGCGTGTAGCCCGCCGCCTGGAACGCCCGCAGGCTGCGGGCGTTCCCCGCCGACACCTGCGCCCACACCGGCTCACCCCCCGCCAACTGCCGCGCCGCCGTCACCAGGTGCCGCCCCAGCCCCCGGTGCCGGGCCCCTTCCGCCACCTCCACGGCGACCTCCAGACGTCCGGCGACCCCCCGGCCCAGCACCAGCACGCCGCCGTCCGCCGCCCACACCCGCACCTCGTCGCGCCGCCTGCGGGCGGCCACCACCCGGGGATGCCCGGGATCGGCGACCTCCGTCAGCGCGGTGCCCGGCCCGCCCGGAAGCGGAGCGCCGGTCAGCAGCACGTCGATCGTGTCCGTCGTCCTGCCCGTGCGCTCCGCGAAGGCAGTCAGGAACCGGGCGTTCATCGTCGCGGCGAGGGGATCGCAGCCGAGCCCGTCCAGCGTCTTGCGCACCCACCCCGGGTCCTCGTCCGTGAAGACCACCGAGTGCGCCGTGAAGGCGATCACGCCCGCGTCCCGGGTGCCGTGCTGCGGTACCACGGTGGTACCGCCGTCGGCCGCAGGGAAGACGCCCCGCGCCACCGAGTCCAGAATGTCGCGCAGACTCCCCGTCACACCGTGCTCCTCGTGTCTCGTCCGCCCGGGGGTGGTCGCCGCGTCGCAGGCGGGCGGGGGCAGCTAATCTGACCTGCGTCAGACGCGTCCGCTGGGGTGACCAGCGTACGGGCGGAGCACGGAATGAGGGGCGGATCGGTGGCGGACATCGAGGAAGCACGCAAGCAGTTCGACCGGATCGACACGGACGGTGACGGCTTCATCACCGCGGCCGAGTTCAAGACCGCACTGGCCCAGGGCGGCGACTGGAACGTCACCGAGTCGGTGGCCGAGGCGATCATCGCCGGCCGTGACCTCGACGGGGACAAGCTGCTGTCGTTCGACGAGTTCCAGGCCCACCTGAACAAGTGACGACGCCGTGCACAGGGGCGCCCTCCGGTCACCCGGAGGGCGCCCCTGCGGCATGTCCGGCGGGCCGCGGAACACCCGGCGGCGCGGGCGTGTTGGCACCGGAGACCGGCGCGAGCCGCCGGTCTCCGCACGACACGACCTCCGGAAGGCCAGGCGAGTCAGCATCATGAAGATCGGCATCATCGGCGCGGGCAACATCGGCGGCAACCTCACCCGACGGCTCACCGCCCTCGGGCACGACGTCTCGGTGGCGAACTCCCGCGGCCCGCACACGCTCACCGCACTGGCCGAGGAGACCGGCGCGACCCCCGTACCGGTCGGGGAAGCGGCGCGCGGCGCCGAGATCGTGGTCGTCACCGTCCCTCTGAAGGCGGTCCCCGACCTTCCGTCCGGCGTGCTCGACGGGGCGGCCGACGACGTGGCCGTCATCGACACCGGCAACTACTACCCGCGCCAGCGCGACGGCAGGATCGCCGCCATCGAGGACGAGGGCCTCACCGAGAGCCGCTGGACCGCACGCCACCTCGGCCACACCGTGGTCAAGGCCTTCAACGGCACCTACGCACAGGACATCCTGGACCGCCCGCGCCCGTCCGGCGACCCGGACCGCATGGCCCTCCCGGTCGCCGGTGACGACGCGGCGGCCAAGGCGAAGGTCCGTTCGCTGATCGACGAGTTGGGCTTCGACACCGTAGACGCGGGCGGCCTCGACGAGTCCTGGCGCCAGCAGCCCGGCACCCCGGTGTACGGCCTGCGCGAGGGTGTCGAGGGCGTCACCAAGGCGCTGGCGGAAGCGTCCCCGGAACGGCAGGCCGACTTCCGCGGCTGACCCGCCTCAGGCGCCGTCGGCCCACGTCTTCAGCGCGGCCTTGCTCGCGAAGTCCGCCACGTTCGTGTCGACGGGGTCGTCGGTGTACTGGTGGAAGCGCCAGGTGGCCTGGATGCGGGGCTTGCCGGCCGCGACGTAGTCGGCGATCCAGAGACCGTCGCCGGCGTACGAGGTGGTGTCGACGTTGAGCCAGAAATTGCGGTTGCAGTAGAGGACGACGCGATTGTCCGGCCGCAGCGCCTTCACCTTGCGGATGAAGCTGTCCTTCTCCGCGTTGCTCGCGTGGGTGCCCTCGCCCGTCGTCTCCCAGTCGACGGCGAGGATGTCGCCGGGCCGGTCGGGTGCCTTGGAGACGAAGTACTCGGCCTGGGCGGTGAGGTTGCCCGGCCACAGGAAGTGGTAGAAGCCGACGACGAGTCCGGCGTCGCGGGCCCGTTCCGTCTGGGCGCCGAGCTTGGGGTTGACGTACGAACGGCCCTCCGTCGCCTTGACGAAGACGAAGGAGAGGCCGTCCGTGCCGTAGCTGGAGGACTGGTACGCGCTCACGTCGATGCCGCGCAGCATGAGAACTCCCTCGTAGCCTGTGGGGCTGAAGTGCCCGGTGGACGGAGGTTGTTGTTATGCCCGGGATCGGCGGCCGTACGCCGGGCGCGAGGACGCTCGGCGTACGGGAGGGGTGAACGCCGGTCGCATCAGGGGGCGGAGGAGGTGACCGCGGCCCGGGGGGCGGCGGCGTCGGCGGGGGCCGCCTCGCCGTCGTCGAGGGAGACGTCCTTCGTCTCCTTGGAGAGGAGCAGCGCGACCAGCGTCAGCACCGCCATCGCCGAGAGGTAGACACCGACGAGCCACGGCGAGCCGTCACCGGCCTCCCACAGCGCCACCGCGATGAACGGGGCGACGGCCGCCCCGAGGATGGAGCTGACGTTGTACGAGATGCCGGAGCCGGTGTAGCGCACGCTGGTGGGGAACAGCTCGGGCAGCAGCGCGCCCATCGGGCCGAAGGTCATGCCCATCAGCGTGAAGCCGAGCACCAGCCAGAGCACCACACCGAGCGTGCCCAGGCCGATCAGCGGCACCCAGACCAGCCCGAAGACCACGATCGCCGCGGTGATCCAGATCAGGGTGGAACGGCGGCCGTACCGGTCGGCGAGCGGGCCGGAGACCAGAGTGAACGCGGCGAAGAACAGCACGCCGAAGATCATCATCAGGACGAAGGTGGTGTAGCCGTATCCGAGACCGGGCACGGCGGCGTCCTCGGCGGCCCGCCCGTAGCTCAGCGAGAACGTGGTCATCAGGTAGAAGAGCACGTACGTCGCCAGCATGATGAAGGTGCCCAGGACCAGCTGCTTCCAGTGGCCCTGCACCACGGTGGCCAGCGGCAGCTTGCGCACCCGGCCGGCCTCCTGGGTCTTGGCGAAGACCGCCGACTCGACCAGCCGCGAGCGCACCCACAGGCCGATCGCGACCATCACGGCCGAGAACAGGAACGGGATGCGCCAGCCCCACTCGACGAAGGCGTCGGAGGGCTGCGTGGGGTCGGCGCCGGCCGTGGAGGGCAGCAGCGCCCCGATGATCAGGAACAGGCCGTTGCCGATGATGAAGCCGAGCGGGGCGCCCAGCTGCGGGAAGGTCCCGTACAGGGCGCGCTTGCCGCGGGGGGCGTTCTCGGTGGCGACCAGGGCCGCGCCGCTCCACTCGCCGCCGAGCGCGAAGCCCTGCGCGATCCGCATCAGCACCAGCAGCGCGGTGGCGACCCAGCCGGCCTGGGCGTAGGTGGGCAGGACGCCGATCAGGAACGTGGCGATGCCCATGGTGAGGAGTGAGACCACCAGCGTCTTCTTGCGGCCGAGCCGGTCGCCGAGGTGGCCGAAGACGACGGCCCCGATCGGGCGGGCCACCATCGCGGCGCCGAAGACCGCGAAGGAGGAGAGCAGGGCGGTGGTCGGGTCGCTGCTCGGGAAGAAGAGCTTCGGGAAGACCAGTACGGCCGCGGTCGCGTAGATGTAGAAGTCGTAGAACTCGATCGTCGTGCCCATGAGGCTGGCGACGAGGACGCGGGAGCGCGGATTGACGGGCGCCGGGGACGGTCCTGAGGCTGGTGCGGGCATGTCTCGGTCTTTCACGTGCGAAAGGTGCTGGCACCGCCACGATCTCAGGCGTCTCATTTTTCAGTTGTCCCATGTCACGATGTGAGACGCGTGATCAGTGCCCCGCGCGCCCGGCGCCGCTCAGCACTCGATGATGTTGACCGCCAGCCCGCCCCGGGCCGTCTCCTTGTACTTGACCGACATGTCGGCGCCGGTGTCCTTCATGGTCTTGATGACCTTGTCGAGGGACACCTTGTGGGAGCCGTCGCCGCGCATCGCCATCCGCGCGGCCGTGACGGCCTTCACCGCGGCCATGCCGTTGCGCTCGATGCACGGGATCTGGACCAGGCCGCCGACCGGGTCGCAGGTGAGCCCGAGGTTGTGCTCCATGCCGATCTCGGCCGCGTTCTCCACCTGCTCGGGGCTGCCGCCCAGCACCTCGGCGAGCGCGCCGGCCGCCATGGAACAGGCGGAGCCCACCTCGCCCTGGCAGCCGACCTCGGCGCCGGAGATGGAGGCGTTCTCCTTGAAGAGCATGCCGATCGCGCCGGCCGCGAGGAGGAAGCGCACCACGCCGTCCTCGTCGGCGCCGGGGACGAAGTTCATGTAGTAGTGCAGAACCGCCGGGATGATGCCGGCCGCGCCGTTGGTGGGGGCCGTGACGACCCGGCCGCCGGCCGCGTTCTCCTCGTTCACGGCCATGGCGTAGAGCGTGATCCACTCCATCGACAGGGCCAGCGGGTCGCCCTCGGAGCGGAGCTTGCGCGCGGTGTTGGCGGCGCGGCGGCGGACCTTGAGGCCGCCGGGGAGTATGCCCTCGCGGGACATGCCGCGCTCCACACAGGCCTGCATCACGCGCCAGATCTCCAGCAGGCCCTCGCGGATCTCGTCCTCGTCGCGCCAGGCCCGCTCGTTCTCCAGCATCAGGGCGGAGATGGACAGGCCCGTCTCGCGGGCCAGCCGCAGCAGCTCGTCGCCGGTGCGGAAGGGGTACTTCAGCACGGTGTCGTCGAGCACGATGCGGTCGGCGCCCACCGCGTCCTCGTCGACGACGAAGCCGCCGCCGACCGAGTAGTAGGTCTTGGTCAGCACCTCGGCGCCCTGCGCGTCGTACGCCCACAGCGTCATGCCGTTGGCGTGGTAGGGGAGTGCCTTGCGGCGGTGCAGGACCATGTCGTCGTCGTAGGAGAAGGCGATCTCGCGCTCGCCGAGCAGGCTGAGGCGGCCCGAGGACCTGATCGTCTCCACGCGGTCGTCGGCCGTCTCGACATCCACCGTGCGCGGGGAGTCGCCCTCCAGGCCGAGCAGCACCGCCTTGGGGGTGCCGTGGCCGTGGCCGGTGGCGCCGAGCGAGCCGTACAGCTCGGCGCGGACCGAGGCGACGGAGCCCAGCAGCTCCTCGCCGCGCAGTCGGCGGGCGAACATGCGGGCCGCGCGCATCGGGCCGACCGTGTGCGAGCTCGACGGGCCGATGCCGATCGAGAACAGGTCGAAGACCGAGATGGCCACGGGGACTCCTCAGAACGGGGGTGGTGCAGAGGGCGGTGCTCGGGGGTGGGGCGCCGGGCTCGCTTGTGGCGGGCCCGGCGCCCCGGTCACGCGGTGTCTACTTGTTCAGACCCGGGTACAGCGGGTGCTTGTCGGCCAGGGCCTTCACCCGGGCCTTGAGGGCCTGGGCGTCGTAGGACGGCTTCAGCGCCTCGGCGATCACGTCCGCGACCTCGGCGAAGTCCTCGGCGGTGAAGCCGCGGGTCGCCAGGGCCGGCGTACCGATGCGGAGACCGGAGGTCACCATCGGCGGACGCGGGTCGTTCGGGACGGCGTTGCGGTTGACCGTGATGCCGACCTCGTGGAGGCGGTCCTCGGCCTGCTGGCCGTCCAGCTCGGAGTCGCGCAGGTCGACGAGGACCAGGTGGACGTCCGTGCCGCCGGTCAGGACCGACACGCCCGCCGCCTTCGCGTCGTCCTTCACCAGGCGCTCGGCCAGGATGCGGGCGCCTTCCAGCGTACGACGCTGGCGCTCCTTGAAGTCCTCGCTCGCGGCGACCTTGAAGGCGACGGCCTTGGCGGCCACCACGTGCTCCAGCGGGCCACCCTGCTGACCGGGGAAGACGGCGGAGTTGATCTTCTTGGCCAGCTCGGCCGTGGAGAGGATCACACCGCCGCGCGGGCCGCCCAGCGTCTTGTGGGTGGTGGTGGTCACGACGTGGGCGTGCGGGACCGGGTTCGGGTGCAGGCCCGCCGCCACCAGACCGGCGAAGTGCGCCATGTCGACCATCAGGTACGCGCCGACCTCGTCCGCGACCTTGCGGAACGCGGCGAAGTCCAGCTGCCGGGGGTAGGCCGACCAGCCGGCCACGATCAGCTTCGGCTTGTGCTCCTTGGCGAGGCGCTCCACCTCGGCCATGTCCACCTGGCCGTCGTCGCCGACGTGGTAGGGCACGACGTCGTAGAGCTTGCCGGAGAAGTTGATCTTCATGCCGTGGGTCAGGTGCCCGCCGTGGGCGAGGTTGAGACCCATGATCGTGTCGCCGGGCTTGAGCAGCGCGAACATCGCGGCCGCGTTGGCCTGGGCGCCCGAGTGCGGCTGCACGTTGGCGTGCTCCGCGCCGAAGAGCGCCTTGACCCGGTCGATGGCGATCTGCTCGACGACGTCGACGTGCTCGCAGCCACCGTAGTAGCGGCGGCCGGGGTAGCCCTCGGCGTACTTGTTGGTGAGGACCGAGCCCTGGGCCTCCATGACCGCGACCGGAGCGAAGTTCTCCGAGGCGATCATCTCCAGGGTGGACTGCTGGCGGTCCAGCTCGGCGTCGACGGCGGCGGCGACGTCGGGGTCGAGCTCGTGCAGGGGTGTGTTCAGAAGCGACATGCGGTCCGTGACTCCTCAGCCGGCGGTGAAGGCGGTGTACTCGTCGGCGGAGAGCAGGTCGGCCGGCTCGTCCGTGATCCGTACCTTGAAGAGCCAGCCGCCCTCGAAGGGGGCCGAGTTCACCAGCGACGGGTCGTTGACGACGTCCTCGTTGACCTCGGTGACCTCGCCGGAGACGGGGGAGTACAGGTCGGAGACCGACTTGGTCGACTCCAGTTCGCCGCAGGTCTCGCCCGCGGTGACGGAGTCGCCGACCTCGGGGAGCTGGACGAAGACCACGTCACCGAGCGCGTTGGCCGCGTGCTCCGTGATGCCGACCGTCGAGGCGCCGTCCTCGGCGCCCGACAGCCACTCGTGCTCCTTGCTGTAGCGCAGCTGCTGGGGGTTGCTCATGGCCTGAATTCTCCTGTACGCGGGGGAGTGCTGCTGAAGGGGGTGATGCGAGGGGGGATGCTGAAACCGCCGGTGGACGACGAGAGCGGGCAGCGGGCGTGTGCGGAGCGGCCGGGCCCCGTCGCCCAGTGTCTACTTCTGCCGCTTGTAGAACGGCAGCGCCACGACCTCGTACGGCTCGTGGCTGCCCCGGATGTCCACGCCGACACCCGGCGTCCCCGGAGCCGCGTGCGCCGGGTCGACGTACGCCATGGCGATCGGCTTGCCCAGCGTCGGCGAGGGGGCGCCGGAGGTGACCTCGCCGACCACCTCGCCGCCGGCCACGACCTGGTACCCGGCGCGCGGGACGCGGCGGCCCTCGGCGACCAGCCCGACCAGGACCCGGGGCGGCTTCCGCTCCGCCAGGGCAGCGGCCTCGGTGAGCGCCGCGCGCCCCACGAAGTCGCCCTCCTTCTCGAACTTCACCACCCGGCCGAGCCCGGCGTCGAAGGGCGTCAGCGCCGTCGTCAGCTCGTGCCCGTACAGCGGCATGCCGGCCTCCAGGCGGAGCGTGTCCCGGCAGGACAGGCCGCAGGGGACCAGTCCGGCGCCCTCGCCCGCCTCGGTCAGCGCCTGCCACAGCCCGACGGCGTGCTCCGGCTTCACGAACAGCTCGAAGCCGTCCTCGCCGGTGTAGCCGGTGCGCGCGATCAGGGCCGGGACGCCGGCCACGGTGCCGGGCAGACCGGCGTAGTACTTCAGACCGTCCAGGTCGGCGTCGGTGAGGCTCTTCAGGATGGCCGGGGACTGGGGGCCCTGGACGGCGAGCAGCGCGTACGCGTCGCGGTCGTCGCGGACCTCGGCGTCGAAGCCTGCGGCCCGCTCGGTCAGCGCGTCGAGCACGACCTGGGCGTTGGAGGCGTTGGCGACCACCATGTAGTGGGAAGAAGCGGCCTCGGCGTCGCCCAGCCGGTAGACGATCAGGTCGTCCAGGATGCCGCCGTCCTCGCGGCAGATCATGGTGTAGCGGGCGCGGCCCGGCTTCACGCTGCCGATGTTGCCGACCAGCGCGAAGTTCAGCAGGTCGGCCGCGGCCGGCCCGGTGACCGTGATCTCGCCCATGTGCGAGAGGTCGAAGAGCCCGGCGCGGGTGCGCACCGCGAGGTGCTCGTCGCGCTCGGAGCCGTAGCGCAGGGGCATGTCCCAGCCGGCGAAGTCGGTCATCGTCGCGCCCAGCGCCCGATGCGTGGCGTCGAGCGCGGTACGGCGGAGTTCGGTACTGCTCATCGGTCGGTCGTCTCCCAGGACAGGACGGGGCGAGGTCGATCCTCCCCATCTGTCATCGGAACCTGAGAGGTTCGCCATGACCACCGGAGCGCGGCGGTCAGGACTTGCACCTTGGGTGGGGCAGCCGTCGCGCGGCGGCCCGCTTTTCAGATGTGCCTCGCCCGCGCGGTAACGGTGCCTGAGAGATTCAAGGGAGGGACTTGCTCCTTCGGCGCCCCGGCGACGGCCGGGGACTCTCCCGCGCGGATTCAAACGGCCGGTATGCAGTTGGCGCCGCCATCATTGCATGCCGGGCCGATCCGTGGCAGACCGTGATCTGTAACCGGCTTGTGGCAGTAAGCGAACGAAAACGCGAGACCTGCGCATTACCTTCTCTTTACACTCGACGGGGAGGGGACTTCGTGAACCGCCCCAGGGGAGGACGATCACGGTGAACAGGACCACGGCGTACGCCACCACCACGGGTCTCGCGCTGCCCGAGCAGCCCGCCGCCCCGGCCCCGGAGAAGTGCGCCGAACTGCCCGCGCCCGTCGTCCGCGACCTGCGGGACCGCGGCGGCCACAGCCCGCACGCCCTGCTCTTCGGACCCCGGGACCTGGTGGTGATCACCGGCCTGCCCGGCAGCGGGAAGTCCACGCTGATGGAGCGCACCGTGCGCGGCCCGCGCATCGACTCCCAGGACGCCCGCGACCGCTGGGACCGCCGCATGCCGCGCTTCCTGCCGTACGCGCTCTACCGCCCCCTCGTCCGCCTCGCCCACTACGCCGGACTGCGCCGCGCCCTGCGCTCCGGCGAGGGCGTGGTCGTGCACGACTGCGGCACCCAGGTCTGGGTGCGCGGCTGGCTGGCCCGCGAGGCGCGGCGCCGCAAGGGCACCCTGCACCTGCTGCTGATCGACGTCGACGCCGACGAGGCGCTGGCCGGCCAGCGCGAGCGCGGCCGAGGCGTCTCGCGGTACGCGTTCCTGCGGCACCGCGCGGCCAACGCCCGGCTGCTGCGCGCGGTCACCGAGGGCTCCCTGCCCGTCGGCTGCACCTCGGCGATCCTCCTGGACCGGGAGGCCGCGGGCGTGCTGCGCCGGATCGCCTTCACGGGGTGACACCCCGTAGGCCCCCGGTACCGAACGGGTTAGCCTTTTCAGCCACAGCAGCGGTACCAGGCAGGCGGTAGGCAGATGGACATCCCAGGGGGCCTCCCGGCGGACTTCTCCGCCGGCTTCCCGGCCCAGGCGCACCCCCACCCGCACGGCGGATGGCCCGGCAACGAACTGGAGGAGGTGCTGTCCGCCTCCCTCGGCGTGCCGGGCGCCGGCGGCCGGATCGTGGAGGTCCTCGGCCGCAGCTTCCTGTGGATCCCCCTGCCGAACGGCGGCGGACCGGACAGCGGCCCCCTCGACCTGCCCTCGCTGGAGATCGAGGGCCAGGCCTACGTGCCGGTCTTCAGCTCCGAGGAGCAGCTCCGCCAGGTCGCCGGCGCGCAGATGGCGTACACCGTCGCCCCCGCCGCGGAGTTCGCCCGCGGTCTGCCCCCGCAGATCGGCATCGCCGTGAACCCGGACGGCGTGGTCGGCATCCCGCTGCCGCCCCCGGCCGTGGCCGAGCTGTGCCGGGCCGGCCGCACCCCGCTCGACGGGCCCGCGTCCGGCGGCCGGGTCCGCCTCTTCGAGCCGGACTGGCAGGACGACCCGGTGGACTTCCTCGCCGCGGCCTCCGCCGAGTTCGCCGCCATCGGCGTCGTGCGCACCGCCCGCCGCTGCCTGGCCGCCGTCGAGACCGCCGACCCGGTCATGTTCGTCGGCGTCGAGCTGACCCACTGGGAGGGTGACGCCCGCGCCCTGCCCCTGGACGCCCTGGGCCGCGCCCTCGCCACGGCCCCCCTGAAGACGCAGGTCAACCTGGTCCTCCTGGAGGCGGCCCACGACCCGGTCTGCGACTGGATGCGCGCGCACGTCCGCCCGTTCTACGACCGGGACCTGTGAGGAGCGGCCCGCGACGAGGAGCCCGCCCCGGGAACGGACGAAGCACCCCGAGCGCAGGGGACCCCTGCCCGGCGGAGCCTTAAGCTGGTGCCACAACCGGGGAACTTCTCGAAGGGGCGATACGCGTGAGCGCCAGCGGCACCACGACCGGACAGGTCGAGCACATGCTGCGCCAGGTGACGCCCGGGCGCTACGACGCCTACGAGGCCCTGCTGCGCGCGCTCGCCACTCCCACCTCCGGCCAGGTGTGGATGCTGCTCTGGCACGGTCAGGCCGGCTCCCCGGACGCGCAGTACGGGAACATGGAGGTCGAGGGCTTCGGCTACGCGCCCTGTGTCACCTCCGCCCAGGAGCTGTCGGCCAGCGGCTGGAACCGGTCGTACGAGGTGGTGGACGGGCTCGAAGTGGCCCGCGCCCTCTACCCGGACCACTACGGCCTCTGGCTGAACCCGCACGCCCGGGGCGGCGGCGTCGGCATCCCGTGGCTCGACCTGCGCCGCATCGCCTCCGGCCTGGACCGCCAGCCCGCCGGGCCCCTGCGCCTGTCCGAACCGGCCATCGAGGTTCCGCAGTTCTACGCGCTGCTCGCGCAGAACGCCCACCGCACCCCGGCGGTCCGCGCCCTGCGCCGTGCCTGGGTGCAGCCGGCCCTCGGGGCGCCGTACCTCGCCATCGGCCTCGACGTGTACGACACCTCCCCGCCCGCCGTGGACGCGGTCCGCGCCATGATGCAGCAGTCCGTCGGCGCGGTGCCGGACGGGCTGCCGGTGTCGACGGTGGCGATGACCGACCTCCACGACCCGGTCGCGATGTGGCTGCGTGACAACGCCCGGCCCTTCTACGACCGCGAAGCCCACGCGGCGGCCCCCGCCCAGGCTCCGGCGGGGGGCTACGGGTACCCTCCGGCCGGGGGCGGATACTGACCGTCGCGGGGCCGCCGTCTCGGTGCTGGGCGGACATCTTCGCGCGTAGACGAGGGCGTAAGACACCTATTTGTCCCTGATGTCCCAACTCGTCCGCGTCCGACCCCCGTTACCCAGTGTCCGGATAACGGAACACCTCAAACAGCATCACGGTTACGCATCCATTCCCCGCCAAGTCTGGCTACAGATCGCCAAAGCGTTGAAGACTCCCGCAACAGGGGGTGATTGTTCGCCCCTGTGTACGACGGACTGATCACGCCGCTACAGCGGCAAGTGCGGGCCGGCTACCGCCGGTTGAGAGGGGTCCCTGCCAGATGACGGCACCATTGCACGAGCCGACCGCGGAAGCGGCCCCGAGTGCGGCCGAGGAAGCGGCGGTTGCCGGCGCCGAAGCCAAGGCGGTACAGGGGCGTTCCCTGGGCAGGATCGCCTGGGAGCGCCTGAAACGGGACAAGCTGGCCCTCGGGGGCGGCGTGGTGGTGCTCGTCCTCATCCTGATCGCGGTGCTCGCCCCCGTGATCACCTCCCTCTACGGGCAGGACCCCAACGCGTTCAACGAGGACAGGATCGACCCGCTCTTCGGCACCCCGGTGGGGTCCCTGGGCGGCATCAGCGGCGAGCACTGGCTGGGCGTCGAGCCGGTCAACGGCCGTGACATCTTCGCCCGCATCGTGCACGGCGCCCAGATCTCGCTGCTCGTCGGCTTCCTCTCCGCGCTCGTCGCGGTGGTCCTCGGCACCGTCCTCGGCATCCTGGCCGGCTTCTTCGGTGGCTGGGTCGACGCCCTCATCAGCCGGGTCATGGACGGTCTGCTCGCCTTCCCGCAGCTGCTGTTCATCATCGCGCTGGTCTCCGTCATGCCCGACAACATGCTGGGACTGAGCGGCACGGGCGTCCGTCTGCTCATGATGATCCTGGTCATCGGCTTCTTCGGCTGGCCCTACATCGGCCGCGTGGTCCGCGGTCAGACACTCTCCATGCGTGAGCGGGAGTACGTCGAGGCGGCCCGGTCCCTGGGAGCCGGACGGTTCTACATCCTGTTCAAGGAACTGCTGCCCAACCTGGTGGCGCCGATCATCGTCTACACGACGATGATGATCCCCACCAACATCCTCACCGAGGCGGCGCTCAGCTTCCTGGGCGTGGGCGTCAAGCCGCCCACCTCGTCGTGGGGGCAGATGCTCTCGAGCGCGATCGACTACTACAAGTCGGACCCCATGTACATGGTGGTCCCCGGTGTGGCGATCTTCATCACCGTTCTTGCCTTCAACCTCTTCGGCGACGGCGTACGCGATGCGCTGGACCCGAAGGGCTCCCGCTGACCTGCCGTACCGGCAAGCGACCCGTGGTATTTGCACGGGGTCTCTCATCTAATCCGGAGGATCCGAGATCGTGACTACCCAACGCACCTCAGGGCGGCGCAAGCAGGCTTTGGCCGCTGCCGCAGTGGTCGCCGCGCTGCTGACCACAGCGGCGTGCGGCGGCGGCGGCGACGACAGCAGTGGCGGTTCGAAGAACGGCGCGCCCCAGTTCGACGCGGCCAACAACAAGGTCCTTCAGGCCGCCGAGGCCAAGAAGGGCGGCGAGCTGAAGTTCGCCAGCGCGCAGGACGCCGACTCGTGGGACACCACCCGCGGCTACTACGGCTTCATGTGGAACTTCTCGCGCTACTACAGCCGCCAGCTCGTCACGAACAAGACCGAGCCGGGCAAGGCGGGCGCGGAGGTCACCCCCGACCTCGCCACCGACGTCGCCAAGGTCTCCGACGACGGCAAGACGTACACGTACACCCTGCGTGACGGCGTCACCTGGGAGGACGGCAAGCCGATCACCTCCAAGGACGTCAAGTACGGCATCGAGCGCGTCTGGGCGCAGGACGTGCTGTCCGGCGGTCCGACGTACCTCAAGGAGGTGCTCGACCCGAAGGACGAGTACAAGGGTCCGTACAAGGACAAGTCCGCGGACAAGCTCGGCCTGAAGGCCATCGAGACGCCGGACGACAAGACCATCGTCTTCAAGCTCCCGCAGGCCAACTCGGACTTCGAGGAGATGCTCGCGCTGACCTCGGCGTCCCCGGTCCGTCAGGACAAGGACACCAAGGCGAAGTACGGCCTGCGTCCGTTCTCCTCGGGCCCCTACAAGTTCGAGTCCTACAGCCCGGGCAAGGACCTCAAGCTGGTCCGCAACACCGAGTGGAAGCAGGAGTCGGACCCGGTCCGCAAGGCGTACCCGGACAAGATCTCGATCAAGTTCTTCTCCAACGCCAACGACCTGGACGCCCGCCTGCTGGCCGGTGACTACGACATCGACCTGGCCCAGACCGGCCTGTCCCCGCAGGGCCGCACCACCGCCCTGCAGGAGCACAAGGGCAACCTGGACAACCCGGTCTCGGGTTACATCCGCTACGCGTCCTTCCCGCAGAACGTGAAGCCCTTCGACAACATCCACTGCCGCAAGGCCGTGCTCTACGGGGCCGACCACGTCTCCCTGCAGACCGCGCGCGGCGGCCCGGTCGCCGGTGGCGACATCGGCACCAACATGCTGCCGCCGTCCGTCCCGGGCTCCGAGGGCCAGAAGTACGACCCGTACGGCATGGCCGGTGAGAACAAGAAGGGCAACGTCGCCAAGGCCAAGGAAGAGCTGAAGGCCTGCGGCAAGCCGAACGGCTTCAAGACCACCGTCGCGGTCCGCAACAACAAGCCGGTCGAGGTCGCCACCGCCGAGTCGCTCCAGGCGTCGCTCAAGAAGGTCGGCATCGACGTCGAGATCTACCAGTACGACGGTGCCCAGTACGCCAGCGTCATCGGCAGCCCGACCAACGTGGCCAAGAAGGGCTACGGCATCATCATCATGGGCTGGGGCCCGGACTTCCCGTCCGTGCAGGGCTACGGCCTGCCGCTGTGGCACAGCGACTACATCCTCGACAGCGCGAACAACAACTTCGCGATGATCAAGGACAAGGCGATCGACGGTCTGTTCGCCGACTACCTGACCGAGCTGGACGACTCCGGCAAGGCGAAGATCGCCACCGAGATCAACCACAAGGTCATGGAGGGCGCGTACTACCTGCCCTTCGTCTTCGAGAAGTTCATCAACTGGCGCTCCAGCCGACTGGCGAACGTGTACACCACCGACGGCTACAGCGGTATGTACGACTTCGTCAACATCGGCCTGAAGAAGTAACCGGTACACCCGCCGTACGGCACGAAAGGCAGGTGAAGGCCGGCGCGGCGTGACCGTGGGCCGCCGGATGATCTCCGGCGGCCCGTGGTCCGCAGCGGGCCGCAACCCGTGCTCGCTTATCTCATCAGGCGGCTGTTCGCCGCCGCAGTGATGCTGGTGGTCATCATTCTGGTGGTCTTCGGCATCTTCTTCCTCGTCCCCAAGTGGGCGGGCGTCGACGTCGCCCTGAGCTTCGTGGGCAAGCAGGCGGACCCCGCCGCCGTCGAGGGTGTGCGACAGAAGCTGGGTCTGTCCGACCCGGTCTTCGTCCAGGCCTGGGAGTTCTTCAAGGGCATCTTCGTGGGCCGCACCTACGCGGCCGGCGGTGACGTCACCCAGTGCTCCGCGCCGTGCTTCGGGTACTCCTTCCGTACCGAGCAGTCCGTCTGGCCCGTCCTGACCGAGCGTTTCCCGGTGACCCTGGCTCTCGCGCTCGGTGCGGCCGTGCTGTGGCTGATCTTCGGACTCGCCGCGGGTGTGCTCTCCGCGCTCAAGCGGGGCACCCTGTGGGACCGCGGCGCGATGGTCGTCGCGCTCGCGGGCGTCTCCCTCCCCATCTACTTCACCGGCCTGGTCAGCCTGGCCGTCTTCTCCTACGGACTGGGCTGGATCGACGGTCAGTTCGTGCCCCTGGAGGAGAGCTTCACCGGATGGCTCGGCGGCATGATCCTGCCGTGGGTCACCCTGGCCTTCCTGTACGCCGCGATGTACGCCCGGATCACCCGGGCGACCATGATGGAGATCCTCGGCGAGGACTACATCCGCACCGCGCGCGCCAAGGGCCTCAAGGAGCAGGTCGTCATCCGCAAGCACGCCATGCGGTCGACCCTGACCCCGCTGCTCACCATGCTCGGCATGGACCTCGGCGCCCTCATGGGCGGCGCGATCCTGACCGAGACCACGTTCAGCCTCCCCGGCCTCGGCCAGAAGGTGCTGGACGCGATCCAGACCCAGGACCTGCCCTTCATCCTGGGCGTCGTCCTGATCACTTCCCTCGCGGTGCTGATCGCCAACCTCGTGGTGGACATCCTGTACGCCGTGATCGACCCCCGAGTGAGGCTCACATGACCGACCTGAGCAAGAGCGGAGCAGCCGTGGGCGAGCCCACCGGCACCTCGCCCGCGCCGAAGGCCTTCCTGGAGGTGCGCGACCTCAAGGTGCACTTCCCGACCGACGACGGCCTGGTCAAGTCCGTCGACGGACTCAGCTTCCAGCTGGAGAAGGGCAAGACCCTCGGCATCGTCGGCGAGTCCGGCTCCGGCAAGTCGGTGACCTCGCTCGGCATCATGGGCCTGCACACCGCCGGCCAGTACGGCAAGCGCAAGGCGCAGATCTCGGGCGAGATCTGGCTGGACGGCACCGAGCTGCTCGGCGCCGACCCGGACCACGTGCGCAAGCTGCGCGGCCGGCAGATGGCGATGATCTTCCAGGACCCGCTGTCCGCGCTGCACCCGTACTACACGATCGGGCAGCAGATCGTGGAGGCGTACCGCATCCACCACGACGTGGACAAGAAGACCGCCAAGCGCCGTGCCGTGGAGATGCTCGACCGCGTCGGCATCCCGCAGCCGGACAAGCGCGTGGACAGCTACCCGCACGAGTTCTCCGGCGGTATGCGCCAGCGCGCGATGATCGCGATGTCGCTGGTCAACAACCCCGAGCTGCTCATCGCGGACGAGCCGACCACCGCGCTGGACGTGACCGTCCAGGCGCAGATCCTCGACCTCATCCGCGACCTGCAGAAGGAGTTCGGCTCCGCGGTCATCGTCATCACCCACGACCTGGGCGTCGTCGCCGAGCTGGCCGACGACCTCCTGGTGATGTACGGCGGCCGGTGCGTCGAGCGCGGCCCGGCGGAGAAGGTGTTCTACGAGCCCCGGCACCCCTACACCTGGGGCCTGCTCGGCTCGATGCCGCGGCTCGACCGCGACCAGCAGGAACGCCTCATCCCGGTCAAGGGCTCCCCGCCCTCCCTCATCAACCTCCCGTCCGGCTGCGCCTTCAACCCGCGCTGCCCGTACGCCGACGTGCCCAAGGACGACGTCACCCGCACGGTCCGCCCCGAGCTGACCGAGGTCGGCAGCAAGCACTGGGCCGCCTGCCACATGTCGCAGGAGCAGCGGGAGCGTATCTGGACCGAAGAGATTGCGCCGAAGCTGTGAGCGACAAGGCAGAGGACAAAGCGGTGACGATCCCCGCACAGACCGGCAGCGCAGAGGGCGCCGCGACCCTCACCAAGGACCCCGCCCCCGGCGAGATCCTGCTGAAGGTGACCGGGCTGCAGAAGCACTTCCCGATCAAGAAGGGCCTGCTGCAGCGCCAGGTCGGCGCCGTCCGCGCCGTCGACGGCATCGACTTCGAGGTCAGGTCCGGTGAGACCCTCGGCGTCGTGGGCGAGTCGGGCTGCGGCAAGTCGACCATGGGCCGGCTGATCACCCGGCTCCTCGAACCGACCGCGGGCAAGGTCGAGTTCGAGGGCAAGGACATCACCCACCTCGGGGTCGGCGGCATGCGTCCGCTGCGCCGCGACGTGCAGATGATCTTCCAGGACCCGTACTCCTCGCTGAACCCGCGCCACACCATCGGCACGATCATCAGCGCCCCCTTCAAGCTCCAGGGCGTCGAGCCCGAGGGCGGGGTCAAGAAGGAGGTGCAGCGGCTGCTGTCGGTGGTCGGTCTCAACCCCGAGCACTACAACCGCTACCCGCACGAGTTCTCCGGCGGCCAGCGCCAGCGCATCGGCATCGCCCGCGCGCTCGCGCTCAACCCGAAGCTGGTCGTGGCCGACGAGCCGGTCTCCGCGCTCGACGTCTCGATCCAGGCCCAGGTCGTCAACCTCCTCGACGACCTCCAGCAGGAGCTGGGCCTGACGTACGTGATCATCGCGCACGACCTGTCCGTCGTCCGGCACGTCTCGGACCGGATCGCGGTGATGTACCTCGGCAAGATCATGGAGCTGGCCGACCGCGACCAGCTCTACAAGTCGCCGATGCACCCGTACACCAAGGCCCTGCTGTCGGCGGTGCCGATCCCGGACCCGTCCCGCAAGTCGGCCAAGAGCGAGCGCATCCTGCTCAAGGGTGACGTGCCCTCGCCGATCTCGCCGCCGAGCGGATGCCGCTTCCACACCCGGTGCTGGAAGGCGACGCAGATCTGCACGACCACCGAGCCGCCGCTGAAGGAGCTGCGGCCGGGCCAGCAGGTGGCCTGCCACCACCCGGAGAACTTCGAGGACCAGGCCCCGCAGGACGTCGTCCTGCTGACCGCGGCCAAGGAGGCGGCGGAGCTGGTGTCGGAGGAGGCCCTGGCCGAGTCCGCGGCGACCTCGGCGGCGGTGGCCGCGGAGGTCGAGGCCATCGCCGAGCACGCCGGGAACGCGCCGGAGGCGGACGGCGCCGAGCCGGCCGCGAAGACCGCCGAGCCGGCCGCGAAGACCACGGAGCCGGTCGCGGAGGCTGCGGAGCCGGTCGCGGAGGCTGCGGAGCCGGCCGCCGAGAGCGATGAGGGTGCCGAGCCCGTCGCGAAGGGTGCCGAGCCCGCGAAGAGCGATGACGAGGAGTCTCCCGCCAAGGAGAAGTGATCCCGCCTCGTCGCCGAGCCCCCGCCTTCGTTCGCAAGGCGGGGGCTCGGTGTCAGGTGAGAATGGCGGGGTGTACGAGCAACTCTTCACCCCCACCGTCCAGCACACGCTCGACCTGGTCGGCATCTTCGTCTTCGCCATCTCCGGCGCGCTGCTGGCCGTACGCAAGAACTTCGACGTCTTCGGCATCGCCGTCCTCGCCGAGGTCACCGCGCTGGGCGGCGGGCTGTTCCGGGACCTGGTCATCGGGGCCGTACCGCCCGCGGCCTTCACCGACCTCGGGTACTTCGTCACGCCGCTGCTCGCCACGGCGCTGGTCTTCTTCCTCCACCCGCACGTGGAGCGCCTCCAGACCGGCGTGAACGTCTTCGACGCGGCCGGCCTCGGCCTGTTCTGCGTCGCCGGTACCACCAAGGCGTACGACTACGGCCTCGGCCTGACCGCCTCCGCCTGCCTGGGCCTGGCCACCGCCGTGGGCGGCGGCGTGCTCCGGGACGTCCTCGCCAACGAGGTGCCCTCGCTGCTGCGCTGGGACCGCGACCTGTACGCCGTCCCGGCCATCGTCGGCGCCACCATGGTCGCCCTGTGCATCCGCTACGAGGCCCTCACCCCGTTCACCAGCGGACTCGCGGTGGTCACCGCCTTCGTCCTGCGCCTGCTGGCCCTGCGTTTCCACTGGCGGGCGCCGCGCGCCTGGAACCGGCGGTCGACGGTGGTGGAAGGGGACTAGGACCCGGCAGCGCAGCTCCCCGGCGCTCTCCCCGGGCGCTCTCCCCGGCTGTTCTACGTGACGTCCTTGACGAACACGATCCCGTCGACGGCCGCCAGGTGGTCCGGGTCGAGCGGGGCGTAGCCGAACCAGGGGGAGACGCGGGGCGCCGGCCGCGGTTCGCCCAGGGCGTCGGCCAGCCGGCGGGGGTCGACGAGGCGGCGGTCCTCCGGGAGCGCGTACAGCAGCCCTTCGAGGGTGTCCGGCGGCGGCGCGTCCACGCCCCGGTGCCGGAGCGTGCCGAGGGCGGTGGCCAGGAAGGCGTACTCCTCGCCGAGCCGGGCGCTCACCAGCGCACCGGCGCTCCACCACTCCACCGGTCCCTGCCACATCCGCATCGAGCTCTTCTCCCGCTGGAGGTGCGAGTTGTGGGCGTGGACGAGCACCGGGCCGCGGGCGGCGAGCGCGAGGAGGTTGCCGGCCATCATGTGGTCCCGCACGCTCAGCAGCCGGTTCATGCGGGCGGGTGAGGGGTCGGCCATCCAGTGGTGGTAGCGCAGCAGACCGGTCGCGGTGCGCGCGTGCAGGCGGGCCCGCTCCCAGGCGTCCCGCGGCCCGTGCGCGAGCAGCCGCGGTGCCTGCTCGTCGAGCAGCGACACCAGGTCATCGGCGAGCAGCCGCAGCCGTGCGGCCTCGGCGGACCGCCCGAAGGACCGGGCCGGGTCCGTCATCGCGGCGGGCTCCGTCCACCGCTCGTCGGGGCCCAGCAGGCGGTCGAGCGTCTCCGCGGTGCAGGGCAGCAGGTGGTCGTCGACCCGGGCCGCGAGGCAGCCGTGGAGCGCGGTGAGGGCCCGCCGCGGGCTCTCGGCGCCGGTGATCTCCAGCGGACCGTCGATCCCGGCGAAGCGGAGCCGGTCGGCGGCCGGCCGGCCGTCGTTGTACGCGCGCATCCACCGCACCAGTTCACGGTTGCCGGCGTACGCGCCCCACTCGTGGCTGAAGCCGCCTTCCATGACCTCCTCCAGGGTGCCCGTGCCCGACGTGACATGGGCGTCCACCACCAGGCCCCTGAGACAGTCGCTCTCGACGGCGATCGTCCGGTAGCCCTCCTCCTCGACGAGCCGCCGGAAGAGGTCGTTGCGCAGGGCGAGCAGGGCGTCCTCGCCGTGGGTGGGCTCACCCAGTGCGAGGACGCGGGGCCGCGCCGGGAGCATTCCCAGGACGGCGGCGGCCTCGACGGCCTGAGCGCCGTCCGTGATGTCGGTAGCCATACCTTCAAAGGTATCGTTGAAGATTCGGTGGAGACTTCTGCCGAACGTCATGGGGCTGAACGCCCGGAACCTTCAAAGCGAGGTCCCTATGCGGCCGATCGACCTGGCGCGTCGGCACGGTCTGTCCACCCAGGCCGTCAGGAACTACGAGGAGGACGGCATCCTCCCCGCCGCCGGCCGCTCGGCCCACGGCTACCGCGCCTACACCCCGCTGCACGCGCAGGCGCTGGCGGCGTTCCTCGCCCTGGTGCCCGGCCACGGGCACCGGTCCGCGGCGTCGATCATGCGGGCCGTGAACCGGGGCGCCACGGACGAGGCCCTCCGGCTCGTCGACGAGAGCCACGCCCGGCTCCTCGACGACCGGCGGACCCTGCGAGCCGTGGCGGACGCGCTGCGCGATCTGACGCCCGCGGTGGAGCCCGGTTCGGCCCCCGCGCCGGCCGCGGAGGCCGTCGGCCCGGGCGCGGGCCGCACCTTCGTCGGGGCGCTGGCGGCGGAGCTGGGCATCCGGCCCGCGACGCTGCGCACGTGGGAGCGCGCCGGGCTGGTGCGCCCGCGCCGGGACCCGCTGACCGGCTACCGCCTCTACGCCGAGGCCGACGTGCGGGACGCCCGCCTGGTCCACCTGCTCAGACGGGGCGGGTACCTGCTGGACCAGATCGCGCCCGTGATCGACCGGGTGCGGACGGCCGGCGGCCCGGAACCGCTGGAGGCCACCCTGCGCGACTGGCACGGCCGGGTCTCCGCCCGCGGGCGAGCGATGCTGGCGGGGGCGGCCGAACTGGCGGCGTACCTCCGCGAGCGCGAGGAGGACGACGTCCCGTCGCCGGACTCGCCAAAAGCTACCGCTTAGTAGCCTCTCTGTTGTACCGTGCAGCCATGCCAGAAGCAGCCTCCGCAGCGGTCACCCGTGCCACCATCGGCGACAGCGAGTTCGACCGGGACACCGCCGTCTCCCGGCGCGCCCCGGGCGTCTACGACATCGACCTGTCCGCCGGCTGGACGATCATCAGCGCCGTCAACGGCGGCTATCTGCTGGCCGTGCTGGGCCGCGCCCTCGCGGACGCGCTCCCGCACCCCGACCCCTTCACCGTCTCGGCGCACTACCTCACCGCCTCCCAGCCGGGCCCGGCGGTCGTGCGCACCGAGACCGTCCGCGCGGGACGCACCCTCTCGACGGGGCAGGCCTCGCTCTTCCAGTACGACGACGAGGGCAACGAGGTCGAGCGCATCCGCGTCCTCGCCTCCTACGGCGACCTCGGCACGCTGCCCGACGACGTCCGCACCTCGGCGAAACCGCCGGCGATCCCGCCGATGGACCAGTGCTTCGGCCCGGAGGACGGCCCCGCCCCCGTCGACGGCAGCTCCGCCATCGCCGACCGGCTGATGCTCAAGCTCGACCCCGCCACGCTGGGCTGGGCCCTCGGTCAGCCCTCGGGCAAGGGCGAGATGCGGGCCTGGTTCGGGCTCGCCGACGGCCGCGACGCCGACCCGCTGTCGCTGCTCCTCGCGGTGGACGCGCTGCCCCCGACCGCCTTCGAGCTGGGGCTCAAGGGCTGGGTGCCGACGGTCGAGCTGACCGTGCACGTGCGGTGCCGTCCGGCGCCGGGCCCGCTGCGCGTCGCCATCACCACGCGCAACCTCGCCGGCGGCTTCCTGGAGGAGGACGCCGAGGTCTGGGACAGCGCCGACCGCCTGGTGGCCCAGTCCCGCCAGCTGGCCCGGGTCCGGCTCGGCTGATCCGCCGTCACCGGGGCGTTCCGCGTCGCGGTGGCGTGCGTCTGACGCCCCCGGTCGCCGGGCGCCCCGTCAGTCCAGCCAGTGCCGCCGGCCGACGCTGATGAGCCGCATCTGGCGGGTCGCGGTGTCGGCGGCACGTCGGCGCTCCTCCTCCGGCGCGTCCGGTGCCTCCAGCGCCTCCAGGAACAGCGACGCCGTGATCAGCATCTGGTCGACGTACAGGCCGGCCAGCATCCGCAGGTCGGCGTCGCTCCACCGGGCCGAGGCGGGGTCCTTGGCCAACTCCGCCCGCACCTCCTCGGCGAACCGCGCCAGCTGCTCCCGTATGGCCTCCCGCACCGGCTGCACCCCGCCGTGCCGCTCGCGGGCGATGAAGCGGACGTGGGCCGGGTGCGCGGCCACATGACCGGCGATCAGCCCGATCGCGCGGGCGATGCGCTCGTCGCTGTCCTCGGCCGGTGACACCGTGGTCCGGATCATCGGGTGCAGGCTGCCCAGCGCCTCCTCCACCAGCGCCACGCCGAGGTCGGCCGTGGAACGGAAGTGCCGGTAGAAGGCGGTCGGAGCGACGCCCACGGCACGGGTGACCTCCCGCAGACCGAGACTGCTCAGGCTCTGCTCCTCCAGCAGTCCGAGAGCCGCGTCCAGGAGCGCCTGCCGGGTCTTCTGCTTCTGGGCCTGCCGGACGCCGGAGATGTGACTCATGCCATGCAGTTAACAACTGTTCTCTGTAAAGGGAAAGTCGTGGCGCGCGCTAGGCTGGGTAGTCAGTGAACAACTGTAACTACAACCGTTCACCGAAGGTTGGGGGATCCGCTCCATGCTGTTTCTCGTCGCCGCCCTCCTGCTCCTCGGCGTGGTGCTGGGCACCGTCGCCCACGCGCCGCTCACCTTCTCCGTCGCCGTCGGCGCGGTCATCGCCGTCTGGCTCGGCGTCTTCGCGCTCCGCGAGCGGCACGGCCGCCGGCGGAGCACCTCCGCCCACTGACGCACGGACCCGCAGCACAGTAGGGAGAACACCATGCAGCTCACCGCACCGGCCACCCGCCGGACCGGAATCCGGGACACCGACGGCATGGCCGTCGCCGCCTTCGTCCTCGGCCTGCTCGGCCTGCTCGTCCTCAACGTCTTCCTCGGCCCGATCGCCATCGCCCTGGCGAGCGTCGCCCTGTGGCGCGGCACCGCCCGCCGCGGCCGGGCCCTCCTCGGCCTCGGCCTGGGCGTCGCCGACCTGCTGGTCCTGGTGGCCTTCATGGCCGCGGACGACACGATGTCCTGGAGCCTGTGAGGCGAGGGGACAGACCGGCTCTGGTCCGAGGCCGGGTGGGGCCGCCCCGTAGAATCGGCGTCACCATGGCTTACCTCGACCACGCCGCGACCACCCCGATGCTTCCCGAGGCAGTCGAGGCTCTCACCGCGCACCTGAGCGTCACCGGCAACGCCTCCTCCCTGCACGCGTCCGGCCGCCGCGCACGGCGCAGCGTCGAGGAGGCCCGCGAGACCCTCGCCGAGGCCCTCGGTGCCCGGCCCAGCGAGGTGGTGTTCACCTCCGGCGGCACCGAGGCCGACAACCTCGCCGTCAAGGGCCTGTACTGGGCCCGCCGCGACGCCGACCCGGCCCGCACCCGGGTCCTGGCCGGCCCCGTCGAGCACCACGCGGTCCTCGACGCGGTCCACTGGCTCGGCGAGCACGAGGGCGCGACGGTCGAGTACCTGCCGGTGGACGCCCACGGCCGCGTCCACCCCGAGGCGCTGCGGGAGGCCATCGCCCGCGACCCCGCCGACGTGGCCCTCGCCACCGTCATGTGGGCCAACAACGAGATCGGTACGATCATGCCGATCCGTGAACTCGCCGACGTGGCCGCCGAGTTCGACGTCCCGTTGCACTCCGACGCGGTCCAGGCCGTCGGCCAGCTCCCGGTCGACTTCGCCGCCTCCGGGCTCGCCGCCATGACGGTCTCCGGCCACAAGATCGGCGGCCCCTACGGCATCGGCGCACTGCTCCTCGGCCGTGAGTACA
The DNA here is from genome assembly GCF_043204535.1 of Streptomyces sp. NPDC047853. NCBI lineage: Bacteria > Bacillati > Actinomycetota > Actinomycetes > Kitasatosporales > Streptomycetaceae > Streptomyces > Streptomyces sp. NPDC047853. The sequence goes on from NZ_JBIDCI010000013.1 coordinate 47,342, forward strand.
GCCCCGTACCGGTCCTGCACGGCGGCGGCCAGGAACGCCACGTGCGCTCCGGCACCCTCGACGTCCCCGCCGTGGCCTCCTTCGCGGTCGCCGGCCGCCTCGCCGCCGAGCAGCGCGAGTGGTTCGCCCGCGAGATCGGCGCCCTGCGCGACGACCTGGTCGAAGCGGTCCGCGCGGCGGTCCCCGACGCGATCCTCGGCGGCGATCCCGCACCGGAGGGCCGCCTCCCGGCCAACGCCCACTTCACCTTCCCCGGCTGCGAGGGCGACTCCCTGCTGCTCCTGCTCGACGCCCAGGGCATCGAGTGCTCCACCGGCTCCGCCTGCACCGCGGGCGTCGCCCAGCCCAGCCACGTGCTGCTGGCCACCGGCACCGACCCGGACCTGGCCCGCGGCACCCTGCGCTTCTCCCTCGGCCACACCTCCACGCAGGCCGACGTCGAGGCGCTGGCCAACGCCATCGGCCCGGCGGTGGAACGGGCGCGGGCGGCCGGGCTCAGCTAGGGCGGACCGGGCCCCGGGGGTTCAGGTGCCGGTGCGGCCGGGCGAGGGGCTCGGCGGCGCGCTCGTCGCCGCCCGCCGGACCAGCTTCATGTACCGGTCCCAGTCCCAGTGCGGCCCCGGGTCGGTGTGGTCGGTGCCCGGCACCTCCACATGACCGAGGATGTGCTCGCGGTCCAGGGGTATGTCGTACCGCGCGCAGATCCCGGCCGTGAGCCGCGCGGAGGCCGCGTACATCGCGTCGGTGAAGTCCTGCGGGCGGTCCACGAAGCCCTCGTGCTCGATGCCGACACTGCGTTCGTTGTAGTCGCGGTTGCCCGCGTGGTAGGCCACGTCCAGCTCGCGGATCATCTGGGTGACGCGTCCGTCCTGCCCGACGATGTAGTGCGTGGCCGCCTGGTGGTCCGGGTCCTGGAACGCCTTCACCGCGCTGGCGAAACTGCCCTGCGTGACGTGGACGATCACCATGTCGACGCCGAAGTCGTCGGGCCGGTCGGCACGCCGCCAGTTCGCGTCCGAGGCCGCCACCCAGCGCGCGCCGCCGTAGTCGACCGCGCCCTCCTCGCGGGGCTTCTCCACCCCCGGGGCGCGCCACCACAGACGGGCCAGCTCGTCGCGCGCCAGCACGGCGGTGCCCACGGCCGCCGCGGCACCGCCGACGAGCAGCGCCCGTCGGCCGATGCGCCGGTCCGCGTCCCCGGACCCGCCGGAGGATGCGCCTGTCGATTCGTGCTTCGCCCCCATGTGATCGTGAACGGATACGCGCGCGCTCCGGTTCCCGCCTCCCCGTACCCTGGAGGGGTTATGACTGACTCCCCGCAGCGCACCCGTCCCCTCCGCGTCCTCGCCGCCATGTCGGGCGGAGTCGACTCCGCCGTCGCCGCCGCCCGCGCGGCCGAGGCGGGGCACGACGTGACCGGCGTCCATCTCGCGCTCTCCGCGAACCCGCAGTCCTTCCGCACGGGCGCCCGGGGCTGTTGCACCATCGAGGACTCGCGGGACGCCCGCCGCGCGGCGGACGTCATCGGCATCCCGTTCTACGTGTGGGACCTCGCCGACCGCTTCCGGGAGGACGTGGTCGAGGACTTCGTCGCCGAGTACGAGGCCGGCCGGACCCCCAACCCCTGCCTGCGCTGCAACGAGAAGATCAAGTTCGCCGCGCTGCTCGACAAGGCCCTGGCGCTCGGCTTCGACGCCGTGTGCACCGGCCACTACGCCAAGGTGATCCTGCGCGAGGACGGCACCCGCGAGCTGCACCGCGCCTCCGACATGGCCAAGGACCAGAGCTACGTCCTCGGTGTGCTCGACGACCGCCAGCTCGCCCACGCCCTGTTCCCGCTCGGCGACACCCTCACCACCAAGGACGAGATCCGCGCGGAGGCCGAGCGCAGGGGACTCGCGGTGGCCAAGAAGCCCGACTCGCACGACATCTGCTTCATCGCCGACGGCGACACCCAGGGCTTCCTCGCCGACCGGCTCGGCAAGGCCGAGGGCGACATCGTCGACGAGGCGGGCAACCGGCTCGGCACCCACGAGGGGGCGTACGGCTACACCATCGGCCAGCGCAAGGGCCTGAGGATCGGCACCCCGGCCCCCGACGGCAAGCCCCGCTACGTCCTGGACATCTCCCCGGTGACCAACACGGTGACGGTGGGCCCGGCCGACGCCCTGGACGTCAGCGGGCTGCGGGCGATCAGGCCCCGCTGGTGCGGCGCCGCCCCGACCGGCCCCGGCACCTACACGGCCCAGCTCCGCGCCCACGGCGGCGAGACCGAGGTACGGGCCGAACTGGTCGACGGCGCCCTGGAGGTGTCGTTCGCCGAGCCGGTGCGCGGCGTCGCCCCCGGCCAGGCGATCGTGCTCTACGACGGCACCCGCGTGGTGGGCTCGGCGACGATCGCGTCCACCACGCGCGCGACGGCCGGCGTGGTCTGAGCGGAGCGGCGCCCCGCTCCGCTCAACCGGCGAAGAACTCCGCGAGGACCGGCGCCAGCACGCCCGGCTCCACCATGTGCGACTGCCCCTCCAGGGCGCGGTACGTCCCCTGGGGGGCCGCCTCGGCCACCGTCCTCGCGGCCTCGCGCATCCACTCCGCGCTCGCGCCGCCCGCCAGGGACAGCAGGGGCGCGGTGACCGACGCGAGCACGGACCGGGGGGCCCGGTGGTCGCCCATCACCGCGTCGTCGTACGCCAGACTCGGCGCGACCGACTCCATCCCCGCCCACATGGGGGACTGGCGGGCGCTGCGGATCATCTCCTCGCCGAGGCCCGTGAGCCTCAGGAACAGCTCCACCGCCTCCCCGCGCCGCCCCCGCCCCAGCGCCTCGGTCAGCCGCTCGGTGTACTCGGCGCCGGCCCGCGCGGCCTCGTCGTCCATGGCGTACGGCACCTCGTACACGGCGACCCGGCGCACCGGCAGGCCGCTCGCCGCCGCGCGGAGCACCAGCGCGCCGCCCGACGAGACGCCGTACAGCGAGGCCTCGCCGCCCACCGCCTCGATCAGCGCCGCCAGGTCCTCGACCTCGCGCTCCACCGCGTAGGGCTCCGTGTCGCCGCTCTCCCCGCGACCCCGGCGGTCGTACACGGTGACGTCGAAGCGGTCCGCCAGCGCGGCGGCCAGCGGCGCGACCGTGGCCCCCGTGGACATCGCGCCGCTGACCAGGACGACCGCGGGCCCCTGCCCGGTGCGTGCGTAGGCGATGCGCGTGCCGTCGCGCGAAGAAGTGTGCTCCATGCCTGAGCAGACTGCCCTACGGCACGCGGTTCATCGCTCAGGACACGAGGCGGTCAGGACACCTCGACGTCGTAGAAGCAGAGGTGGTCCTTGATCTCCCGCACGTCCGGCTTCGGGTCCGGGTACGCCCAGACCAGATCCGCCGCGTCCGGCAGCGACCAGTAGGTCGCGTCGCCCTTGAACGGGCAGTGGGTGCGGGTGGCGGACGGCGTCAGCAGGTCGAACCGCACGTCCTCGGCCGGGATGTAGTAGCGGTCGGGACAGCCCGTCTCGCGCAGGACCAGCGCCCCGTCGCTCTCCGCCAGAACCTGGTCGCCGTGGACGGCGCGTACATGTCGGTCGCTCGGCTCGACGGTGATGCGGTGTCCCTTGGTCACGACGGTCCTCCTCGGTCGGTGGTGGCCCCGGTCACTGCAGCGCGCCCGGCAGCCGGGTTCTTCCCGGCGGAGCGCCGAACGTACCGTGACCCCATGAACATCTGCGTCTTCCTCTCCGCCGCCGACCTCGACGAGCGCTACACGCGCCCCGCGAAGGAGTTCGCCGAACTGCTCGGGAAGGGCCGCCACACCCTCGTCTGGGGCGGGTCGGACGTCGGTCTGATGAAGGTGGTCGCCGACGGCGTGCAGGAGGCCGGGGGGCGGCTGCTCGGGGTCTCGGTGGACTTCCTGGCGGCCACGGCGCGCCAGGGCGCCGACGAGATGGTGATCGCCAAGGACCTCGCCGAGCGCAAGCGGCTGCTGCTGGAGAAGGCGGACGCCGTGGTGATCATGGTGGGCGGCACCGGCACCCTGGACGAGGCGACGGAGATCCTGGAGCTGAAGAAGCACGGGCACACCGACAAGCCGGTCGTCCTGCTCAACACGGCGGGCTTCTACGACGGCCTCAAGGAGCAGTTCCGCCGCATGGAGGACGAGGGCTTCCTGCCGCGTCCCCTCACCGAGCTGGTGTTCTTCGCCGAGGAGCCGGTCGGGGCGCTGGCCTACCTGGAGGAGAGCCAGGGCATCGAGTGAGCCCGCGGTGATGCGAGCATGGCGGGCATGGCTACACATGTGATCACCGGAGCGGGCTCCGGCATCGGCGCCGCCGTCACCCGCCGCCTGCACGAGCGCGGCGACGAGGTCGTGCTCCACGCGCGCGACGCGGGCCGCGCCAAGGAGCTGGCCGCCGCGTTCCCCGGCGCGAAGACGCTGGTCGGCGACCTCGCGGACCCCGACAAGCTCTCCTGGGCCTTCTCGCACCAGACGCTGCCCGGGCGGGTCGACTCGCTGCTGCACATCGCCGGGGTGGTCGACCTCGGTCCGGTCGGCGACCTCACCCCCAAGACGTGGCGCAACCAGCTCAACGTCAACCTGGTCTCCCCGGCCGAGCTGACCCGCCTCCTCCTGCCGCAGCTGCGCGTCGCCCAGGGCCAGGTGCTCTTCGTCAACTCCGGGTCCGGCCTCAACGCGCACGCCGGCTGGTCCGCCTACGCCGCCTCCAAGCACGGCCTGAAGGCGCTGGCCGACTCCCTGCGCCAGGAGGAGCACGCGAACGGCGTGCGCGTCACCTCGGTCTACCCCGGCCGCACCGCCAGCCCCATGCAGGCCAAGGTGCACCAGCAGGAGGGCAAGGAGTACGACCCCTCGAAGTGGATCGACCCCGAGTCCGTGGCCACGACGGTCCTGATGGCCCTGGACCTGCCCCGGGACGCGGAGGTCAACGACCTGACGGTGCGTCCGGGGCGGTGACGGCGCCGGGCCGTTCGGTAGGCTGCCGCGGCGACTCCGTAGGCTGCTGCGGTGACTGAAATCAGCCAGCCCGCCTTCGGCCCCGCCACCGGCATCGGCTCCCTGCCGGGTCAGGACGCCCGCGAGGCCGTGAAAACCGCCACCGGCAGCTCCGAGGACTTTCCCTTCCTCCCCGAACTGCCCGCCCGCGGCCCCGGCGCCGACATGATCGGCCGCACCGCCGGAATGCTCGTCGAGCTGTACGCGCGCGTGGAACCCAGCGGCTGGCGGCTCGGCGACCGGCCGGGACGGGACACCAAACGGGCCCGCGCCTGGCTCCGCGAGGACCTCGACGCCCTGGAGGAGTTCACCCAGGGCTACGAGGGACCGGTCAAGGTCCAGGCAGTGGGCCCCTGGACGCTCGCCGCCGCGCTGGAACTCAGGAACGGCGAGGCCGTCCTCTCCGACCCCGGTGCCTGCCGCGACCTCGCCGCCTCGCTCGCCGAGGGACTGCGTCAGCACCTCGCCGAGGTCCGCCGCCGCATCCCGGGCGCCCGGCCCGTGCTCCAGCTCGACGAGCCGTCCCTCACCGCCGTCCTGCGCGGCCAGGTGCGCAGCGCCAGCGGCTACCGCACCCACCGGGCCGTCGACCGGCAGGTCGTCGAGGCCGCCCTGCGCGACACCGCCGCCGTGCACGGCGACGGCCCCGTCGTGGTCCACTCCTGCGCACCCGACGTGCCGTTCGCCCTGCTGCGCCGGGCCGGCGTCGCGGGCGTCTCCTTCGACTTCTCGCTCCTCACCGAGCGTGACGACGAGGCGATCGGCGAGGCGGTCGAAGGAGGCACCAGGCTGTTCGCCGGTGTCGTGCCCGGCACGGACGCCGCATTGTCGGACCCTGCCGGTAGCGTCATGGGTGTCAGGACGCTGTGGCGCAGGCTGGGGCTGCATCCGGGGCTGCTCGCGGAGGCGGTGACGGTCACCCCGTCGTGCGGACTCGCGGGCGCGTCCCCCGAGTACGCCCGCCGTGCGCTCGCCCACTGCGTCCGGGCGGCGAGATCCCTCGCGGACAACCCAGAGTAACGGGAGGACCACACGGTGGCCGGCGACAAGCAAGCGGAGACGACGAGCGTGCCCGCCGAGGCGCGCGAGAAGCACGTGCAGCTCGCTGAGCAGATCGAGGAGCACCGCTTCCGGTACTACGTGAAGGACGCCCCCGTCGTCAGCGACGCGGACTTCGACCGGCTGCTGCGCTCCCTGGAGGAGCTGGAGGAGGAGTACCCGGAGCTGCGCACCCCGGACTCCCCGACCCAGAAGGTCGCCGGGTCCTACGCGACCGAGTTCACGGCCGTGGAGCACCGCTCCCGCATGCTCTCCCTCGACAACACCTTCAACGACGAGGAGCTCGCCGCCTGGACCGAGCGCATCGCCAAGGAGCTGGGCGAGCAGGAGTACCACTTCCTGTGCGAGCTGAAGGTCGACGGACTCGCCGTCAACCTCACCTACGAGCGCGGCCGCCTGGTGCGCGCGGCCACCCGCGGCGACGGCCGCACCGGCGAGGACATCACGCCCAACGTCCGGACCATCGCCGACATCCCCGAGCGCCTGCGGGGCGACGAGGTCCCCGACCTGGTGGAGATCCGCGGCGAGGTCTACTTCCCGATGGAGAAGTTCCAGGAACTCAACGCCCGGTTGAACGAGGCGGGGGACAAGCCCTTCGCCAACCCGCGCAACGCGGCGGCCGGTTCGCTGCGCCAGAAGGACCCGCGCGTCACCGCCACCCGCCCGCTGCACATGGTGGTCCACGGCATCGGCGTCCTGGAGGGCTACCAGGGCATGACCCGCCTCTCCCAGGGCTACGACCTGCTCAGGACCTGGGGCCTGCCCACCTCCCCCCACAACCGGGTGGTCGACGGCCTCGACGGCGTACGCGAGTTCATCGCGTACTACGGCGAGAACCGCCACTCCGTGGCGCACGAGATCGACGGCGTCGTCGTGAAGCTCGACGAGATCCGCCTCCAGGGGCGGCTCGGCTCGACCGCGCGCGCACCGCGCTGGGCCATCGCCTACAAGTACGCGCCGGAGGAGGTCAACACCAAACTCGTCGACATCAAGGTGGGCGTCGGCCGCACCGGCCGCGTCACGCCGTACGCGCAGGTCGAGCCGGTCACCGTGGCCGGCAGCGAGGTGGAGTTCGCCACGCTGCACAACCAGGAGGTCGTCAAGGCCAAGGGCGTGCTCATCGGCGACACCGTCGTGCTGCGCAAGGCCGGCGACGTGATCCCGGAGATCCTCGGACCGGTCGCCGACCTGAGGGACGGCAGCGAGCGGGAGTTCGTGATGCCGGCCGAGTGCCCCGAGTGCGGGGCGCCGCTGAAGGCCATGAAGGAGGGCGACATCGACCTCCGCTGCCCCAACGCCCAGAAGTGCCCGGCCCAGTTGCGCGGCCGCCTCTCCTACCTCGCCGGCCGCGAGTGCCTGGACATCGAGCACTTCGGCGACGTCGTGGCCGCCGCGCTGACCGCGCCGCTGGAGCCGGCCGACCCGCCGCTGGTGGACGAGGGCGACGTCTTCGACCTCACCGTCGAGAAGCTGCTGCCCATCAGGGCGTACGTCCTCGACCCGGACAGCGGGCTGCCCAAGCGCGACCCGAAGACCGGCGAGGAGAAGATCGCCACGGTCTTCGCCAACAAGGAGGGCGAGCCCAAGAAGAACACCCTCGCCCTGCTGAAGCACATCGAGGAAGCCAAGACCCGCCCCCTCGCGCGCTTCCTCAACGGCCTGTCCATCCGGTACGTGGGTCCCGTCGCCGCGCAGGCGCTGGCCCGGGAGTTCCGGTCCATGGAGCGCATCGAGCAGGCGACGGAAGAGGAGCTGGCGGCCACGGACGGGGTGGGCGGCACCATCGCCGCCGCCGTCAAGGAGTGGTTCGCCGAGGAGTGGCACCGCGAGATCGTCCGCAAGTGGAAGGCGGCCGGAGTCCCGCTGGAGGACCGGTCCACCGGCGAGGACGAGGGCCCGCGCCCGCTCGAAGGGCTCACCGTCGTCGTCACCGGCACCCTGGAGAACTTCACCCGGGACGGAGCCAAGGACGCCCTGCAGAGCAGGGGCGCCAAGGTGACCGGATCGGTCTCCAAGAAGACCTCGTTCGTCGTGGTCGGCGACAGCCCCGGGTCGAAGTACGACAAGGCGATGCAACTGAAGGTGCCGGTCCTGGACGAGGACGGTTTCACCGTCCTGCTCGAACAGGGGCCCGACGCCGCGGCCGGGGCGGCGCTTTCGGCCGAGGAATAGCGGTTGAAGGCCACCCGTTCGGCGCATACCAGATGCATACGGGTGGCCGGGTCGCATTCGGGCAACCGTCGGCGACCGGTGCCCCAGGAAGCCCTCCGCGGCCTACTGTTGAGATGTGCGCCTGCCGTGCCCAGCTGCGGTCGGGGCATTTTCCTGCCCCGCAGGGACAGGGGGAAGGGTTGTCCGACGCGGAGCCGTTGATGGTGGTCGAGGCGGGGGCCGCGTGGCGTGGGCACCGCCGGCTGTGAGAGGGACGGGAATGGAACCGACCGAGAGCGCCGCCGCGGGCTCACGGCTGCGCGTGCGCCACAGGGTGGGCGCGTGGCGCGTGAGCCGGTGGCTCGGGCAGCACGGTGGTGGCGCACCGCATCCCGCGGCGGACGCCCGCAACTCCGCGCCGCCGGCCGCCCGTCCCCCCGCAGCCCTGTCCGACACCGGGGGCGAACGGCACCCGCAGTGGCCCGCGTTGCCCTCGGCGGTCGTCGCGGCCGCCGCCTTCGTGCTGGGCGCCGGCTTCTACCGGGCCTTCACCGACGGCAACGCCCTCTTCCCGTCCGGCATCGCCGGCTGGTCCCTGGCCGTGCTGACCGGCGTCGTCGTGGGCCACCTGGTCATGCTCGGCCGCTCCCGCTGGTGGGGCGGCACCGGTTCGGGCGCCGCCCTCACCCTCTCCGTGCTGCTGCTCTACGGGTGGGTCCCGGCCGGCATGGTCAGCCTCACGGTCGTGGTCCTGGTCGGTGTGGCCCGCCGGGGCCGCTGGCGGCAGGGCGTCCTGCACGGCGCGGTGGACATCCTCGGCATCGCCGCCGGTGCCCTGCTGCTGGGTGTCTGCGGCTCCGTACCGTCCGTGGAGCACCCCTGGGACCCGAACACCTGGGGCGTGTACGCGGTGCCCAAGGTGGTGCTCGTGGCGGTCGCCTACCTCGCCGTCACCCGCGCCCTGCTGTGGTATCTGCAGACACCGCGCGCCGGCCTGCCCACCGTCGCCCGCAGCGCCCTGGTCAGACACGGACTGGTCGCCGTCGCGCTGCTCGGCATCGCCCCGCTGATCTGCGTGGTCGCCGTCGCCAAGCCGCTGTTGCTGCCGCTGTTCTCGATCCCGCTGATCGCCCTCGACTCCACGCTGTGGATCGCCCGCGCCCGGGCCGAGGAGCAGCTGCGCGACCCGCTCACCGGGCTCCCCAACCGGCAGTGGCTGCTGGAGCGGACGTGGGCCGCGCTGGACGACGCCGAGCGCATCGGCGCCCGCTCCGCCCTGCTGCTGATCGACCTCGACCGGTTCCGGTCGGTCAACGACACGCTCGGGCACCTGGCCGGCGACCGGCTGCTGCTGCAGACCGCCGACCGGCTGCGGCAGGCGCTGCCGCGCGGGGCGGAGGCCGCGCGGCTCGGCGGCGACGAGTTCGCCGTCTTACTTCCCGTCGCCGACTCCACCACGTCGGCGACCCGGATCACCCGGGGCCTCGTGGCCGCGCTCAGCTCCCCGCTGGACCTGGACGGACTCACCCTCGTGCTGGAGGCCAGCGCCGGGGTCGCCGTCTTCCCCGACCACGCGCTGGACGCGGAGGGGCTGCTGCGCCGCGCGGACGTGGCGATGTACCAGGCGAAGCGGGACCGCACGGGCGTCGAGGTCTACGAGTCCAAGCGGGACTCCAACACCCCGGACCGGCTCGGGCTCCTGGGCGACCTGCGCCGGGCGCTGGACGCGCACGAGGTCCAGCTGCACTACCAGCCCAAGGTCCGCTTCGACGGCCAGGTCGCGGGCCTGGAGGCGCTGGTCCGCTGGGTGCACCCCGAGCGCGGCAAGGTGCCGCCGGACGAGTTCATAGCCATCGCCGAGTCCTCCGGGCTGATGCCCCACCTCACCGAGTACGTCCTGGAGACGGCGCTGGCCCAGGTCGCCCGCTGGCGCTCCCAGGGCCTGTTCGTGCCGGTCGCGGTGAACGTCTCCCCGCGCGACGTGCACACCCCCGGCTTCGCGGGCGCGGTGGCCGCCCGGCTGGCCCGGCACGGGGTTCCGGCGGGAGCGCTCCAGCTCGAGATCACGGAACACGTCCTCCTGGAGGACCCGCAGCGCGCCGCCGACACCCTCAACGCGCTGACCGGGCACGGCGTGAAGATGTCCCTTGACGACTTCGGCACCGGCTACTCCTCGCTGGTCCACCTGCGCAGGCTCCCGGTCAGCGAGCTGAAGATCGACCGCTCGTTCGTGGCCCGGCTGGCCATCGACACCGAGGACGCCGAGATCGTGCGGTGCACCGTCGATCTCGCCCACTCCCTCGGCCTGCTCGTCGTCGCCGAGGGCGTGGAGGACGACGAGACCTGGGAACGCCTGCGCGACCTGGGCTGCGACGCCGTACAGGGCTGGCTGGTCGCGGCCGCGATGCCGCCGGAGGAGACGACGGCGTGGCTGCGCGCGCGGGGCTCACGCGGCTGGGTGCGGCCGGCCGCCGCGCTGCCCGTGGCGGCGACCGACGAGTGACCGGCCGCCCGCCGGGAGTGCCCGCCCCTCGATGAGGCGCCGGGGCGCCCACCCGTCGCGCCCGCCACCTTGCGGCGAGCCCCGGGCCCCGACAGGGTCCGGGCCGCGACTCCCACCCGGCTCGCGGCCTTCGGCCGGACCGCGGCCTCGGCTCGGCCGGCGGCCTGCTCGCGGCCTCCGTCCGGCCTGCGGCCTCCGTCCGGCCTGCGGCCTCCGTCCGGCCTGCTGGGCCCGCCTGGCTCCCGGCCTGCCTCGGTCCGCGGGCCCGCCCGGCTCCGGCCCCCGCCGGTCCATGGGCCCGCCCGGCCCCGGGACGCGTCGTCCCGGAAGGCGCCCCGGGGAAACCGTTTAACGGCCACGGCACCGCGCCCCATAGGATTGGGCACGAGCCGATTGGCCCGAACCGCACACACTCACCCCAGAGGAACGCTGCATGCCTGGCATCACGCGCGAGGAGGTCGCCCACCTCGCCCGGCTGGCGCGTCTGGAGCTGAAGCCCGAAGAGCTCGAGCACTTCGCGGGACAGCTGGACGACATCATCGGCGCGGTCGCCCGCGTCAGCGAGGTCGCCGACCAAGACGTACCGCCGACCTCGCACCCGCTCCCGCTGACGAACGTCATGCGGCCGGACGAGGTCCGTCCGTCGCTCACGCCCGAGCAGGCGCTCTCCGGCGCCCCGGCCCAGGAGCAGCAGCGTTTCAAGGTGCCGCAGATCCTGGGGGAGGAGTAACCGCCATGAGCGACATCATCAAGCTCACCGCGGCCGAGATCGCCGCGAAGATCGCCTCCGGCGAGCTGACCGCCGTCGAGGTCACCGAGGCCCACCTGGCCCGCATCGAGGCCGTGGACGAGAAGGTGCACGCCTTCCTGCACGTCGACCGCGAGGGCGCGCTCGCGCAGGCCCGCGCCGTGGACGCCAAGCGCGAGCGCGGCGAGAAGCTCGGCCCGCTGGCCGGCGTGCCGCTCGCGCTGAAGGACATCTTCACCACCGAGGGCGTCCCCACGACCGTCGGTTCGAAGATCCTCGAGGGCTGGATCCCGCCGTACGACGCGACCGTCACCCGGCGCCTCAAGGCCGCCGACGTCGTCATCCTCGGCAAGACCAACATGGACGAGTTCGCCATGGGGTCGAGCACCGAGAACAGCGCCTACGGCCCGACCGGCAACCCCTGGGACCTCACCAGGATCCCCGGCGGCTCCGGCGGCGGCTCCTCCGCGGCCCTGGCCGCCTTCCAGGCGCCGCTCGCCATCGGCACCGACACCGGCGGCTCCATCCGCCAGCCCGCGGCCGTCACCGGCACGGTCGGCGTCAAGCCGACGTACGGCGGCGTCTCCCGCTACGGCATGGTGGCCTTCTCCTCCTCCCTCGACCAGGGCGGCCCCTGCGCCCGCACGGTCCTGGACGCGGCCCTGCTGCACGAGGTGATCGCCGGGCACGACCCGATGGACTCCACCTCCATCGACGCACCGGTCCCCGCCGTCGTCGAGGCCGCCCGCAACGGCAGCGTCGCCGGGATGCGCGTGGGCGTCGTCAAGCAGTTCCGCGGCGAGGGCTACCAGGCCGGTGTCATCCAGCGCTTCGACGAGTCCGTCGAGCTGCTGAAGGAGCTGGGCGCCGAGATCGTCGAGCTGGACTGCCCGTCCTTCGACCTCGCGCTCTCCGCGTACTACCTGATCGCCCCCTCGGAGTGCTCCTCCAACCTCGCCCGCTTCGACGGCCTGCGCTACGGCGCGCGCGTCGGCGACGACGGCACGCACTCCGCCGAGGAGGTCACCTCCCTGACCCGCGAGGCCGGTTTCGGCCCCGAGGTCAAGCGGCGCATCATGCTCGGCACGTACGCCCTGTCGAGCGGCTACTACGACGCGTACTACGGCAGCGCCCAGAAGGTCCGCACCCTCATCAAGCAGGAGTTCGAGCGGTCCTTCGAGCAGGTCGACGTGATCGTCTCCCCGACGACCCCGACCACCGCCTTCCCGATCGGCGAGCGCGCCGACGACCCGATGGCGATGTACCTGGCCGACCTGTGCACCATCCCCACCAACCTGGCGGGCAACGCGGCCATGTCGCTGCCCTGCGGCCTCGCCCCCGAGGACAACCTGCCGGTGGGTCTGCAGATCATCGCCCCCGCCATGAAGGACGACCGGCTGTACAAGGTCGGCGCCGCCGTCGAGGCCGCCTTCGTGGAAAAGTGGGGTCACCCGCTGATCGAGGAGGCACCGTCGCTGTGAGCAAGCTGTCGAAGGCCAAGGGCTTCAAGAAGTCCAAGAACGGCCTGTACCTGTCCATGGCCACCACCGCGTTCGGCGCGCTCAGCGTCGCCAAGCAGGCGAAGCTCGCCCGCACCGAGAGCGACACGCTCCGTCTGATCGACGCCGCCGTGTCCGCCGCCGCCATCGCCACCGGCCTCGCCATCCTCTACCGCGAGCTGAAGCGGCTGGGCGACGACGACGTCCTGCTGGGCTGAGAGGGAAGTTTCACCGTGACCACCACGACCGACCTGGTGTCGTACGAGGACGCTCTGGCGTCGTACGACCCCGTCATGGGCCTCGAGGTCCATGTCGAACTCGGCACCAAGACCAAGATGTTCTGCGGCTGCTCGACCGCGCTGGGCGCCGACCCGAACACCCAGACCTGCCCGGTCTGCCTCGGCATGCCCGGCGCGCTCCCGGTCGTCAACGCGACCGGCGTCGAGTCCGCGATCCGGATCGGCCTCGCGCTGAACTGCGAGATCGCCGAGTGGTGCCGCTTCGCCCGGAAGAACTACTTCTATCCGGACATGCCGAAGAACTTCCAGACCTCCCAGTACGACGAGCCGATCGCCTTCGACGGCTACCTCGACGTGCAGCTGGAGGACGGGGAGACCTTCCGGGTGCAGATCGAGCGCGCCCACATGGAGGAGGACACCGGCAAGTCGACGCACGTCGGTGGCGCGACGGGCCGTATCCACGGCGCCTCGCACTCCCTCCTCGACTACAACCGCGCCGGCATCCCGCTCATCGAGATCGTCACCAAGCCGATCGAGGGCGCGGGCGAGCGCGCCCCCGAGGTCGCGCGGGCCTACGTCCGCGAGCTGCGTGAACTCATCCGTGCCCTCGGCGTGTCCGAGGCCCGCATGGAGATGGGCCAGATGCGCTGCGACGTGAACCTGTCGCTGCGCCCGCACGGCCGGGAGAAGTTCGGCACCCGCTCCGAGACGAAGAACGTGAACTCGCTGCGGTCCGTCGAGCGCGCGGCCCGCTTCGAGATCCAGCGGCACGCGGCGGTCCTCTCCTCGGGCGGCACGATCATCCAGGAGACCCGCCACTTCCACGAGGACACGGGGTCCACGACCTCGGGCCGCGTGAAGGAGGAGGCCGAGGACTACCGGTACTTCCCGGAGCCCGACCTGGTGCCGGTGGCCCCCTCGCGCGAGTGGGTCGAGGAGATCCGCTCCGCCCTGCCCGAGCTGCCGCTGGTGCGCCGCAACCGGCTCCGCGAGGAGTGGGGCATCTCCGGCACCGACATGCAGTCGATCCTCAACGCCGGCGCGCTGGACCCGATCGTCGCCACGATCGACGCCGGCGCGGACGCGGCGTCCGCCCGCAAGTGGTGGATGGGCGAGCTGGCCCGCAGCGCCAACGAGTCCCAGAAGTCGCTGGACGAGCTGGCGATCACGCCGGAGCAGGTGGCCCGGGTCGCCGAGCTGGTGAACAAGGGCGACCTGAACGACAAGCTGGCCCGCCAGGTCATCCTGGGCGTCCTCGCCGGTGAGGGCACGCCGGACGAGGTCGTCGACCGGCGCGGCCTCAAGGTCGTCTCCGACGAGGGCGCGCTGACCACCGCCGTCGACGAGGCCATCGCCGACAACCCGGGCGTCGCGGACAAGATCCGCGGCGGCAAGGTGGCCGCGGCCGGCGCCCTGGTCGGCGCGGTCATGAAGGCGACCCGGGGTCAGGCCGACGCGGCCCGCGTCAAGGAACTGATCCTGCAGAAGCTGGGCGTCGAGGGCTGACACCAGCACTCTGAGGCGCTCCGAGGGGGATGCATCGGCGACGATGCATCCCCCTTCGGCATGCCCGCCATGTGAATAAGCCCACGAACTCCGCAAACGATCACTTCTGCCTGAAAGAGTGACGTCGCATTGCTCATGCGTTCTTTGCGGGCTGTTCACTCCATGAACGACTGTTCCCGGTCAAAGATCCATCATCAGACACCTGGGAGCACGTTCGTGGCAGCCCTTGCACGCTGGTGTGTCCGACGCCGCCTCGTCGCCGTCCTGCTCTGGCTCGTCGCCTTCCTCGGGACCGCCACGGCCGCCGTGCTCACGGGTTCCGCGTACTCCAACGACTACGGGGTCCCCGGCACCGACTCGGACCGTGCCTCCCGGCTGCTCGCCTCCGGCTTCCCCGGCCTCGACGGCGAGAGGGACACGATCGTCTGGCACACGACGACCGGCACCGTGCGCGCCGCCGACGTCGAACAGACCATGACCCGCACCCTGGACCGCATCGCGGACCTGCCCTCGGTGGCCTCGGTCACCAACCCGTACGACGACCCCGACTCGCCCCTGATCAGCGCGGACGACGACACCGCGTACGCCTCCGTCACCTTCGCCGACGCCTCCCGGGACGTCGACGCGGCCGAGGCCCGGGCCGTGGTCGACGCCGCGCGGGCGGCGGGGACGGACGGCCTCCAGGTCGAGGTCGGCGGCGGCGCCGTCGCGCTCACCGAGGCGCCGCGGGGTCACCTCGCCGAGGCCGTCGGAGTGGCCGTCGCGGCGGTCGTCCTCTTCCTCGCCTTCGGCTCCCTGGCCGCGTCCGTGCTGCCCATCGCGACCGCGCTGATCTCCGTCGGCACCGCCTACGCGGGGATCACCCTGCTCGGGCACGTCATGACCGTCGCCGACTTCGCGCCCATGCTGGGCACCCTCATCGGACTCGGCGTCGGCATCGACTACGCGCTGTTCATCGTCACCAGGCACCGGCGCGGGCTGAAGCGGGGCCTGTCGGTGGCCGAGGCCGCCGAGAACGCCGTCGCGACGACGGGACGCGCGGTCGTCTTCGCGGGTGCCACCGTTTGCATCGCCCTGCTGGGCATGCTGATCCTGCGGCTCAGCTTCCTCAATGGCGTGGCCATCGCCGCCTCGCTGACCGTCCTCCTCACCGTCGCGGCCTCCGTCACCCTGCTCCCGGCGCTGCTGTCGTACATCGGCCCGCGCGCCCTCAACCGGCGCGAGCGGCGGCGCCTCGCCGAGCACGGGCCGCAGCCCGAGCCGCCGACCGGTTTCGCCGCGCGCTGGTCGGCGCTGGTCGAACGCCGGCCCAAGCTGCTCGGCGCCGTCGCCCTGGTCGTCATCACCGTCCTCGCACTGCCCACCCTCGACCTGCGCCTGGGCACCTCCGACCAGGGCAACGACCCCAAGGGCACCACCACCCGCCAGGCCTACGACCTCCTCGCCGAAGGCTTCGGGCCCGGTGTGAACGGCCCCCTCACGCTGGTCACCGAGGTCGGCGGGGCGGAGGACCGGCTCGCCCTGGACAACCTCGACGCCGCGCTGCGCACCACCGAGGGCGTCTCCTCGGTGACACCCGTGGCGTACGACTCGGCCGGTGACACCGCGTTCCTCACCCTCGTACCCGAGTCGGCACCGCAGTCCCAGCGGACCAGCGACCTCGTCGAACGGCTGCGTTCCGAGGTGCTGCCGCGGGCCGAGGCCGGCACCGCCCTCGACGTGCACGTCGGCGGGGTGACGGCCGGCTACGACGACTTCGCCGGCGTCATCGTGGGCAAGCTTCCCCTCTTCGTCGGCGTCGTCGTGGGCCTCGGGTGCCTGCTGCTCCTGCTGGCCTTCCGCTCCGTGGGCATCCCGGTCAAGGCCGCCGTGATGAACGTCGCCGCCGTCGCCGCCTCCTTCGGCGTCGTCGTCGCGATCTTCCAGTGGGGCTGGGGAAGCGAGCTGCTCGGCCTCGGCAGCGCCGGCCCGATCGAACCCTTCCTGCCCGTCATCATGGTGTCGGTGCTCTTCGGGCTCTCCATGGACTACCAGGTCTTCCTGGTCAGCCGGATGTACGAGGAGTGGCTGGAGACCGGCGACAACCGCCGGGCCGTCCGGGTCGGCCTCGCCGAGACCGGCCGGGTGATCAACTCGGCCGCGGTCATCATGATCTCGGTGTTCCTCGCCTTCGTGCTCAGCGGCGACCGGGTGATCGCCATGTTCGGCATCGCGCTCGCCGCCGCCGTCGCGCTGGACGCCTTCGTCCTGCGCACGCTCCTGGTGCCCGCCCTGATGCACCTGCTGGGCAGCGCCAACTGGTGGCTGCCGCGCCGGGTGGACCGGTTCCTGCCGCGGATCAGCATCGAGCCGCCCGAGGCCCGCACCGCCCATGAGAGGCTGGCCGCGGCGACGGACGCCGAAGCGGCGGTCGTCCTTGCGGAGGAGGAACGGCAGCGGGATGTACGCGATACCACTGGGTGACGACGGAGCCGAGCTGCGCCCCCTGGAGACCTGGCACGCCGAGGAGTTCCTGGCCCACCTGGAACGGGGCCGGGAGTTCATCACGGAGCACATCCCCTTCGGCGCGACGGCCACCGACGTCGACTCCGCCCGGCAGATCCTCCAGTCCTACGCCGACCGGCACGCCGCCGACAGCGGCTTCCTGCACGGCCTGTGGCTGGACGGCAAGCTCGTCGGAGGGCTGCTCTACCGCGTCTTCGACGCCGCCACGGGCGTCTGCGAGATCGGCTGCTGGCTGGAGCCCGCCGGAACGGGCCGGGGCCTCGTGACCCGCGGAGCCCGGGTCCTGATCGACTGGGCCTTCGACGAGCGCGGCATGCACCGCGTCGAGTGGCACGCGTCCTCGGCCAACACCCCGAGTGTCAACGCCGCCCGGCGACTCGGCATGATGCGGGAGGGTGTGTTGCGCGAGAGCTTCCCCTACCGGGGGGCCCGCCAGGACACGGAGGTGTGGGCGGTGCTCGCACCCGAGTGGCGTGCGGCACGTGAGGCACGCGCGCGTGCCGCTCACAAGGATCATTAAGGGACCTCTCAGACAGCGTCCGTACGGTGCGAGGCATGGGAACGAAGACAGTGGACGAGACCGGCGTGAAGACCGACAAGGACAAGACGGGCGAGGCCACGGAGTCTCCCGAGACCACCGGGCCCGGAACCGCGGCCGACGGCGACGCCGCCCGGAACGAGACCGCGGACACCCCGGACACCGCCGACACCGAGGTCACCGACGGAACCGGTGAGAGCACCGACGACGCGGACCTCGACGCCGCCGCCCCCGGTGCCGCCGTCGACCAGGGCGCCACCGGTGTCGGCCAGGGCGCGGGCGCCGTGGTCTCCGCGGGGCTCGGCATCGTGTCGCTGACCGGCAGCTGGGTCGGCACCGTCGCCTCCGCCCGCGAGTCGGTCTTCGGCCAGCTGGAGACGACCTCGTCCTCGAACGTCCAGACCATGCTGGAGAAGGGCTACGGCGAGGCCTGGCAGGCCACCGCGCTCTGGGGCGGCGTCTTCGCGCTGATCGCGCTGATCGTCGGCGTCGTGGTGCTGGTCCGGCCCGCGTTCGGCGTGCCCGGCAGGCCGCAGGCCGCGTGGATCAAGTCGGTCTCCTGGGCCGGCGTCGCGCTGGGCGTGATCGGCCTGATCCTGGCCGTGCTCAAGTACACCGACGTCATGCTGAGCGTGCCGTCCGTGGGCTGACGCCCCGCGGTCCCCGAGGGGTCTTAGGGCACCGGTGTGCGCGCACACCGGTGCCCTAAGACCCCTCACGCACGTCTAAGGCCCCGCCCCCCGCCCGAAGATGCGGAACTTGCCCGATGTGGCGGACCCCCCTGGGAGACGAAGGTTGAGACATCGCAGCAAGCGATGCGGACACCGACTCACACCGAGGGGCACACCATGTTCGAGTACGAGATCCAGCAGGCCCGTTCCGCCGAACTGATCCGCCGCGCCGACGAGGCCCGGCTGGTCCGCCAGGCCGTCCGCGCCCGGCGCGCCGCCCGCCGGGCAGCCCGCCGCGACGCCGCCCCGGTGGAGAGCCATACGCCGCGGCTGCGCCGGCCCGGGTTCACCCGGGCCGCGTGAACGGGGGGACCGGGGAGGGCGGCCGCACGGCCGCCCTCCCCGCCGTCGTTCCGTCCGTCGCACCCCTCCCGGAAAAGCCCGCCGCGCTGTCGTACCCGCGTGCGATGCTCGGGTCCGTGGAGACCAGGTCCGTCAGTCCCGTGTTCGTCGGCCGCGCCGGCGAACTGGACACGTTGCACGACGCGCTCGCCCGCGCCCGCGGCGGGGCCACCGCCGCGTCCGACGCCGGGGGAGAGCCGCAGGCGCTGCTGCTCGGCGGCGAGGCGGGGGTGGGCAAGACCCGCCTCGTCGAGGAGTTCGCCGCCGCCGCCCGCCGGCAGGGCGCCGTGGTCGCGCTGGGCGGCTGCGTCGAGATAGGAGCGGACGGACTCCCCTTCGCACCCTTCTCCACCGCGCTGCGCGCGCTGCGCCGCGCCCTGCCCGCGGAGCTGGCCGCGGCGGCGGCCGGGCAGGAGGAGGAGCTGGCCCGGCTGCTGCCCGAACTGGGCGAGAGCGCCCCGGGCACCGGTGGCGGCCGGCACGACGAGGAGAGCACGGCCCGCCTCTTCGAGCTCACCGCGCGGCTGCTGGAGCGCGTCGCCGCCCGGCACACCGTCGTCCTCGTCCTGGAGGACCTGCACTGGGCCGACGCCTCCACCCGCCACCTGATCGCCTACCTCGTCCGCACCCTGCGGGCCGGCCGCCTCGTCGTCCTGGCCACCTACCGCTCCGACGACATCCACCGCCGGCACCCCCTGCGTCCCCTGCTCGCCGAACTCGACCGGCTGCGCACCGTCCGCCGCGTGGAACTCGGCCGCTTCACGCGGGAGGAGGTGGGGCGCCAGGTCGCCGGCATCCTCGACCGGGAACCCGACCCGCTCCAGGTCGACGAGATCTTCGACCGCTCCGACGGCAACGCCTTCTTCGTCGAGGAGCTCGCCGTCGCCGCCCACGAGGGCTGCTGCGCCGGCCTCACCGACTCCCTGCGCGACCTGCTCCTGGTGCGGGTCGAAGCGCTCCCCGAGAGCGCGCAGCGGGTCGCCCGGATCGTCGCCGAGGGCGGCTCCACCGTGGAGTACCGGCTGCTCGCCGCCGTCGCCCGGCTCGCCGAGGACGACCTCATCGAGGCACTGCGCGCCGCCGTCAACGCCAACCTGCTGCTTCCGGCCCCCGACGGCGACGGCTACCGCTTCCGCCACTCCCTGGTCCGCGAGGCGGTCGCCGACGACCTGCTCCCCGGCGAACGCTCCCGCCTCAACCGCCGCTACGCCGAGGCCCTCGACGCCGACCCCACCCTGGTCCCCGCCGCCGAACGCGTGATGCGCCTGGCCAGCTACTGGTACCACGCACACGACCCCGCCAAGGCCCTGCCCGCCGTACTGGACGCCTCCGTCGAGGCCCGCCGCCGGCACGCCTACGCCGAGCAACTGCGGCTGCTGGAGCGGGCGATGGAGCTGTGGGACTCCGCCCCCGACGCCGTACGCGCCACGCTGCGCCCCGTCGACTACACCGAGGTCTACCCTCCCTGCGGCTGCGACCCGGCCACCAAGCCGCTGCGCTACCTGGACCTGATGGCCGAGGCCGCCGTCGCCGGACGGCTGTGCGGGGAGCGCGAACGCGCCATGAAGATCGCCAAGCGGGCCCTGCGTCTGCTGGAGGACGAGCAGGACACGGGCGCCGGGGCGAGCACGAGCGGTCGCGATCCGCAGCGCGCCGCCTGGTTCTGGACGCAGCGTTCCCTGCTGGTCCAGGCGCAGGGCCGCGGCGACGGATGGCGGGAGCTCGGCATCGCCCAGGAGCTGGTCCGGGGCCTGCCGCCGTCCCAGGTGCACGCCGAGGTGCTGTCCATGGCCGCCAGCTGGTCGATGCTCCACGCCCCCGGCCCCGACGCCGTGACCGCCGCGGAGCGGGCCGTCGAGTACGCGCGCATGGTGGGTGCCGACGACATCGAGCTGAACGCCCGGCTCACCCTCGGCGGCCTGATGGTCGACGCGGGGCACGTCGACGCGGGACTCGCGGAGATGTACCAGGTGAGAGACCTGGTCGTGGCGCAGGGCCGGGCCGCCGTGGTGGCCCGCAGCCACATCAACCTGCCCTCCGTCCTGGAGAGCATCGGCCGCTCCGGGGAGGCGCTCGGCATCCTGCGCGAGGGCATCGAACTGACCCGGCGGATGGGTCTGCTGGAGTCCGAGGCCTACGTGTGGGGCAATCTCGCCGAGACGCTCATCTCCCTGGGCCGCTGGGACGAGGCGGTCGAGGCCGCCGTGATCTCCGGGGCCCCGGGCCGCAGCGCCGCGCCGCGCGCCGGTGCCGCCCTCCGCCGGGCCGCCGTCGCGCTCGCCCGGGGCGAGACGGCCGGGACCGCCCGGCAGCTCGCCGAGGCCCGCGCCGCCTACGGCACCCACGACACCATGCCGCAGTACCGTCTGCCGCTGGCCACCCTCACGCTCAGCCTCGCCGCCGCCGAGGGCCGCGTCCTCGACGCCCGGGCCGAGCTGGACCGGGCCCTGGGTGCCGGCTTCCCGCCCGGCACCCAGCGCTACGGCTGGCCCCTGCTGCTGTCCGCCGCCGAGGCCGAGGCCGACGCCCGTGGACTGCCGGCCGCCGAGGAGGGGCGCGGCGAGGCACTCGACCGCATCGCCCGGGCCGCCAAGGCACTCACCACCGGCGCCCCCACCTGGCTCGCCCACGACAAGTGGGTCCGCGCCGAACTCCGCCGTGCCGAGGGCCGGGACACCCCCGACACGTGGGCGGAGGCGGTCGCCGCCTTCGAACGGCTGGAGCGGCCCTACGAGCTCGCCCGCGTCCGGCACCGGCTGGCCGCCGCCCTGCTGGACACCGGCGGCGAGGACGAGCGCTCCCGCGCCGTGGAACTGCTCCGCCTGGCCCGCGCCGTCGCCGAACACCTCGGGGCCCGTCCCCTCACCGACGCGGTCGGCCTGCTCGCCCAGCGCGCCCGCCTCACCCTCGGCCGCACGACCGGTCCCGCCGCCCCCGCCGACCCGGCCGAGGCCCTCGGACTCACCGGCCGGGAGCGCGACGTCCTGCGCCTGGTCTCCGAGGGGCGCACCAACCGCCAGATAGCGGAGGAGCTCTTCATCTCCCCGAAGACGGCCAGCGTCCACGTCTCCCACATCCTGGCCAAGCTCGGCGTCTCCGGGCGCGGCGAGGCGGCGGCGGTGGCCCACCGGCTGGCGCTGTTCCCGGCGCAGCGGCTCACGTCCCGTTCCGCGCCGTGAGGTCTACGCTGGAGGGACGCCGACCGACGGAGGCTTGGTGTTCAACGCATTCGAGGAGCTGTTCTCCCCCGGCCGCAAGCACACCCGCGACGAGCAGAACCGGCTGGAACTGACCCGCGAGGACGTCGGCGACGGCGACCCCGGCCACGGCCCGATAGACCTCACCTCGGGAAAGGTCGTCGTCCACCCGCCGCGGCCCGCGGACACCGGGGGCGACGCCCAGGGCGACGAGGACTGAGCGGCGCGGCCTACCGGACCTCCAGCTCCAGGATCCGGTCGTCGTCGCCCTTGGCGTCGCCCCGGCCGTCCGTGTTGCTGGTCACCAGCCACAACTTGCCGCCGCCCGCGGGCGCCACCGTGCGCAGCCGGCCGTACTCGCCGTCGAGGAAGGCCTGCGGGTCGGCCGCGGCCTCCGTGCCCTTCAGCGGCACGCGCCACAGCCGCTCACCGCGCAGCCCGGCCATCCAGGCGGACCCCTCGGCGTACGCGACACCGCTGGGCGAGGCCTCGTCGGTGCTCCACTGGGCGAGCGGGTCACGGAACCCGGAGCCGCCGCCCTCACCCTCGGCCTCGGGCCAGCCGTAGTTGGCGCCCGGACTGATCGCGTTCAGCTCGTCCCAGGTGTCCTGGCCGAACTCGGCGGCGAAGAGCCGCTGCTTGTCGTCCCAGGCCAGCCCCTGCACGTTCCGGTGCCCGTAGGAGTACACCGTGGAGTCGGGGAAGGGGTTGCCGGGCGCCGGTTCGCCGTCCGGCGTCATCCGCAGGATCTTGCCGCCCAGCGACTCCTTGTCCTGGGACAGGCCGGTGTCGCCGCTCTCGCCCGTGCCCGCGTAGAGCATCTTGTCGGGGCCGAAGGCGATCCGGCCGCCGTTGTGGATGACGCCCTTGGGGATGCCCCGGAAGACCGTGTCCGGCGCGCTCAGCTGCTCACCGGCCGGCTTCTCCTCGTCGTACCGCATGCGCACGATGCGGTTGTCCGAGGCCGAGGTGAAGTACGCGTAGACCATCCGGTCCGAGGCGTAGTCCGGGGAGAGGGCGATGCCGAGGAGGCCGCCCTCGCCGGACGCGGAGACCCCGGGCACCTCGCCCAGCTCGGTCTTCTCGCCCGTCTTCTCGTCCACCCGCGTGAGCGTGGCCTCGTCGCGGGAGGAGACCAGCAGCCCACCGCCCGGCAGCGGAGCCAGACCCCAGGGACTGCGCAGCCCCGTGGCGACCGTACGGGTCACCTTCACGGAACCCTTCGCGGGCGGGGTCTCCTCGGTGGCCGAGCCCGAGGGCGAGGACCGCGCCGTCGTACTGCTGGGCGAGGAAGCGCCCTCGGCGCCCGGCGCCTCCCCGTCGTCGGAGGAGCAACCGGCCGCCCACAGCAGGGCGGCGGTGGCCAACGCGGTCGGCAAGGCTCGACGTGGCACGATCTTGTTCCCTTCGACGCGGCGGGTTCTCCCTGTCATACCCCCGACGCGCCCGCCGAGTTCCCGATCGGCGAAGTCCGAACCGGCCGGCCCGGCACCGCACGACCGTGCGCCTCACTCCCACGACCCCTGAGCCGCGGGCAGCCGGCCCACCTCCGCGAGATCCTGCTCGGTCAGCAGCAGCTCCGCGGCCCCCGCGTTCTCGGTCACCCAGTGATCACGCTTGGTCCCCGGCACCGGCACCACGTGCCGTCCCTGCGCCAGCACCCAGGCCAGCGCCACCTGCGCCGGCGTCACCCCGTCGCCGTGCCGGGCGGCGATCCGGCGCAGTCCGGCCACGATCGGCTGGTTGGCGGCCATCATCTCGGCGGTGAAACGGGGGTGCCGGGCCCGCAGGTCCTCCGGTTCGAAGCCCTGGCCGGGGGTGAGGGTGCCGGTCAGGAAGCCGTTGCCCAGCGGCATCGCGGCGAGGAAACCGACACCGCGCGAGACGCACCACGGCAGCAGCGTCCGCAGCGCCTCCGGCGACCACACCGACAGTTCGGCCTCGACCGCACTCACCGGGAAGACCTGCTGCACCCGCTCCAGCTGCCGGACCGTCGCGTCGTGCAGCCGCGCCCCCGGGCGCCGGGCCGACCGCGCGCCGACCGCGCAGAGCCCGAGCGCCCGCACCTTGCCGGCCCGCACCAGCTCCGCCATGGCGCCCCAGGTCTCCTCGACGGGTATCTCGGGGTCGGCGCGGTGCAGTTGGTAGAGGTCGATGACGTCCGTCTGCAACCGGCGCAGCGAGGCGTCGCAGGCGCGCCGCACATATCCCGGGCGGCCGTTGGCCACGATGTGCTGGTCGCCCACGAGCAGACCGACCTTGGTCGACACGAAGGCGTCGGACCGCCGCTCCTTCAGTACCCGCCCCAGCAGCAGCTCGTTGGTGAACGGGCCGTACATGTCCGCGGTGTCCAGCAGGGAGACGCCCAGGTCCAGGGCCCGGTGCACCGCCCTGATCGACTGGTCCCCCCGCTGCCGCGACGCGCTGTAGGCCCAGCTCATCGGCATGCACCCCAGTCCGACGGCCCCCACCGCGAGCGCCGTCGCGCCGATCGTCCTGCGCTCCACCTGGTCGTGACCCTCCCTCGTCAGGCCACCCAACCTAACCTCTGGCCTTTCGCGCCCCTGACATAGCCTCCTGACCATGACTGCTGACGTGTGGCTGCCCATCCCGCCGGACGAGATCGAGGGCCTCCCCGAGGGCCCCGCCTACCGCTTCTGGAACGGCGAGGAGGCCTTCCCCGCCGACCCGGCCGACTGCGCGTACTACGTCGTCCCCTACATGAAGCCCAGCGGGATCGGCGTGCGTCCGCTGCCCGGGATGCGCTCCGTCCAGGTCGTCCAGACCCTCTCCGCCGGGATCGACCACGTGGAGCCCGGACTGAAGCACCTGCCCGCGGGCGTACGGCTGTGCAACGCGCGCGGCGTGCACGAGGCCAGCACCGCGGAACTCACCCTGACCCTGATACTGGCGTCGCTGCGGGGCGTTCCCGACTTCGTCCGGGCCCAGGACCGGGGCGAGTGGCTCGGCGGGTTCCGGCCCGCGCTCGCCGACCGGAAGGTGCTCATCGTCGGCTACGGATCGATCGGCGCAGCGATCGAGGACCGGCTCGTGCCGTTCGAGGTCGCGCCGGTGGTGCGCGTCGCGCGCTCCGCCCGCACCACGGCGCGCGGCCCGGTGCACCCGCTCACCGAACTCCCGGCCCTCCTCCCGGACGCGGACGTCGTGATCCTCTCCACGCCGCTCACCGAGGCCACCCGGGGTCTGGCCGACGCGGACTTCCTGGCCCGGATGAAGGACGGAGCCCTGCTCGTCAACGTCGCCCGGGGCCCCGTCGTCGACACGAAGGCGTTGCTCACCGAACTGGAGAGCGGGCGGTTGACCGCCGCCCTCGACGTGACCGACCCCGAACCGCTGCCGCCGGGCCATCCCCTGTGGCAGGCTCCCGGCGTACTCGTCAGCCCGCACGCCGGAGGGCCGACCTCGGCGTTCCTGCCGCGCGCGAAGCGGCTGCTGGTGGACCAGTTGACCCGGTTCGTGAACCAGGAGCCGCTGCGCAACGTGATCCTGACGACAGGCGCCTGATCCGGTTCCGGTACCCTCCGCAACCTTTCGGGCGCGGTGGGTACCCGCATATTCCCTGGTCGTCACGGAGCGTAGAGAACCTATGTCCCTGAGTGACGATCCTGGTGTATCGTCCGACAGGGGATGCGCCGCGACCGTTCGGCGCCGGGGATGAACATCTCAACTGTGAGGGGGGCGACGGGCGATGCACGGCCTATGGACGAACGACCCGACGCGGCGGAGCCGCCGCCGGCGACCCTGGCGCACGACCACGACGGCGCACAGACGTGGCCGCCCCGGCCACCACGGCGGCCATCACGGTCAACGCGACCCTCACCCGCATCGGCGGAGCCGCGGGAGCCGGGCCCGGCCGGTCCACCGCCCGCGCGCCACGGAAGCGGCATGGACCGGGGGGCCGACGTGAGCCCGCCGCCGTCCCCCATGCCCACGCTGGACGGACGGCTGCGGACGCAGCCCCCGCCCGGCCTGCTGCCGCCCCGGCCGTCCGCCACCGTCGGCCGGCCGGCCCTCGTCCGCCAGCTCGTGCTGGCCCTGGTCTGCGCGGCCTACGCCGTCGGGTCCGCGCTCGGCTGGGGTTCGGACCACGTCGCCAAGATCATGGGCGACTTCGGGCTGAGCGCCGCGGCGGGCGCCGCCGCCGTCTCCTGCTTCCTCTACGCGCGCGGGCGCCGCGTCCGCTTCCGGCCCGCGTGGCTGCTGTTCGCCCTCTCCTCGGCGATGGCGTCCCTGGGCAACCTGGTGTGGGGGTGGTACGAGGTCGTCCTGCGGCAGCCCGTCCCCAGCCCCAGCTACGCCGACCTGTTCTTCCTGTGCTTCGCGCCGCCCGCCATCGTGGGGCTGCTGGTGCTGGCCAAGCGGCCGGTGACCAAGGCCGGCTGGATCTGCCTGGGACTGGACGCCTGGCTGATCGGCGGTTCCCTGCTGACGCTGGCGTGGAGCCTGGCGCTCGCCCAGGCGGCGAAGGCCGGGGGCGGTTCCAGCGTGGCGCACGGCGCGCTCTCGGTGGCGTACCCCCTGCTCGACATCGCCCTCGTCAGCATGGTGCTCGCCCTGCACTTCAGGCGGTCGCCGGTCGGCAGGTCGGCCATCAACACCGCCATCGGCGCGCTCGCGCTCACCGTGATGTGCGACGCCCTGTTCACCTCGCCGCTGATGCAGAGCAGCTACCGGTCCGGCCAGTTGCTCGACGCGGGCTGGTTCGCCGGGTCCCTGCTGCTCGCGTACGCCCCCTGGGCCGCGTCCCGGCGCGGACGGACCGCGGGCGACGAGGGGTCCGGCGGCCACACCCGCGTGGTGCGCGAGCACGTGCCCGGCCAGCGCGACACCGGGCACCACCCCCGTTCCGCCGCGCACCAGCCGCCCGCGTCCCTGCCCGCGCCGACGTCCCTGCCCTCGCCGTCCGCGGGGGAGCGCGGCCGCTATCCGACCGCCCGGCCCATCGCGGGCTCCCTGGCCGCGCTCACGCCGTACCTCGCCGCCGCGGTCTGCACCCTGGGCATCCTCTACAACGTGCTCAACGGGCGCAGCGTCGACCGCGTGGTGCTGCTGACCGGCGGCACCGTGGTGCTCGCGCTCGTCGTGCGCCAGGGCATCATGCTGCTCGACAACATCACCCTCACCCAGGAACTGGCCCAGAAGGAGAACCACTTCCGCTCCCTGGTGCAGGGCTCCAGCGACGTCATCATGATCGCCGCGCCCAACGGCATCCTCCGCTACGTCTCGCCGGCCGCCGCCGGGGTCTACGGACGCCCCGCGGAAGAGCTGGTGGGCGGCGAACTGGCCGGGCTCATCCACCCGGAGGACCTCGGCTGCGTGGTGCACGAGGTGCGCCGCTTCCTGGCCGCCAACCCGGTCGAGGAGCCCACCACGCGCATCGAGTGCCGCTTCCGCTCCGGCGACGGCGGCTGGCTCAACGTCGAGTCCACCGTCAACCGCCACCACGGCGGCCTCATCTTCAACAGCCGGGACGTCACGGAGAGAGTGCGCCTCCAGGCGCAGCTCCAGCACAACGCCGAACACGACCCGCTGACCGACCTGCCCAACCGCGCCCTGTTCACCCGGCGCGTCCAGCAGGCCCTGTCCGGCCGCCGCGCCTCGGACCGGGGCGCCGCCCTGCGCGGTACGGCGGTGCTCTTCATCGACCTCGACGGCTTCAAGGCCGTCAACGACACGATCGGGCACCAGGCCGGGGACGAGCTGCTCGTCCAGGCGGCCCGCAGACTCCACGAGGCCGTCCGCAAGGGGGACACCGCCTCCCGGCTCGGCGGCGACGAGTTCGCGGCCCTGATCGTCGGTGACGGCGCCCGGGACCGCACCGCACGCGAGGGCCACATCATGGAACTCGCCGACCGGCTGCGGCTCACCCTCTCGCAGCCCTATCTCATCGACGGCAACGATGTCCGTGTCAACGCCTCCATCGGGGTCGCCTTCGCCGAGCCGGGCCTCGGCGCGGGGGAGCTGCTGCGCAACGCCGACCTCGCGATGTACCGCGCCAAGGCGGGCGGCAAGGGGCGCGTCGAGCTGTACCGGCCGCAGATGCAGCAGGACGTCGTGCGCAAGGCCGAGCTGGCCACCCGCCTGCGGGCCGCGCTGCACGACGGCGAGTTCGCGCTGCTGCACCAGCCGGTGGTCTCCCTGACGGACGGCCGGATCTCCTCGGTCTGCGCCCAGGCACGTTGGCGCTCCTCGCAGGGGGTGCTGTTCACGCCCGCCGAGTTCCTGCGGGTGGCCGACGAGGGCGACAAGACGGCCGAACTGGACCGCTGGGTGCTCCAGGAGGCCGTGGAGCAGGCCGCCGACCGCGCGGCAGCCGGCCTCCCCGTGGCGGTGGCCATACGCATCGGCGCCCGCCGGCTGCTGGACCGCTCCCTGCCGCTCGGCTCCGTGGAGGCCCTGCTGACCCGGCACGGACTGCCTCCGGGCTCTCTTGTGATCGAGCTGTCGGACATTGATCCACGGGTCGGCATGGACGAGCTGGACCGCAGGCTGAACGCCCTGCGAAGGGTGGGGGTCCGCATCGCCCTGGACGGCTTCGGCAGCGGGTACGCGGCGATCACCGCGCTCCGGCGTCTCCCGGTGGACATCCTCAAGCTCGACCGGGGCCTGGTCGAGGGCGTGGTCGAGTCGGCCCGACTGCACAAGATCACCAGTGGTCTGCTGCGCATCGCCACCGACCTCGGACTGAAGTCCGTGGCCGACGGGGTGGACCTGCCCGAGCAGATCGTCGCCCTGCGCGCGATGGGCTGCACCCACGGGCAGGGCATGGCGTTCTCCGGGCCACTGGACGAGTACCGGCTGCGCAGGGCGCTCGGCACCGGCCACTACTCGGTACCGCACGGGCCGGCCGAGCCGGCCTTCGCGGGCGGGGTCACGGCGGGCCTGCCGGCCGTTCTGGGTGGTGGCACGACCCTCCGTTCACATGATGAGACTCCCGTCCCACCCACTTGACAGTGGGTGCGTGCCGGGGGGAGGGTCAGTGCCATGCGCACCCGAATTCTCGTACTTGGAAAGCGCGTCGGCTGAGCTGGTGATGTCCGGACCGACCCGGACTCCCAGCGACCCACACCCGGCGCGCTCCCCTCGCTTGCCTTATGGCACGAGGGGTTTTTTGTTGCACCAGTGCCGCCGGGCGGCAGTCACGCACCGCCCGAAACACCGCAGAACCCCAGCATCACCACCCTCAGCATCGAGAAGAGAATGCCGATGACCGAGCAGGCCACCGGGGCCCCTCACCCGCAGCCGCGGCCCCGTTCCGGAGGACAGTCCGCCCCCGAGCACGTCACGGGTGCGCAGTCCCTCATCCGCTCGCTCGAGGAGGTGGGCGCCGACACGGTATTCGGCATTCCCGGCGGTTGCATCCTCCCGGCGTACGACCCGCTGATGGACTCCACCAAGGTCCGCCACGTCCTGGTCCGGCACGAGCAGGGCGCCGGCCACGCGGCCGAGGGGTACGCCCAGGCCACCGGAAAGGTCGGCGTCTGCATGGCGACCTCGGGACCCGGCGCCACCAACCTGGTCACCCCGCTCGCCGACGCCCACATGGACTCGGTGCCGATGGTCGCCATCACCGGGCAGGTGGCCTCCTCGGCCATCGGCACGGACGCCTTCCAGGAGGCGGACATCGTCGGCATCAGCATGCCGATCACCAAGCACAACTTCCTGGTCACCAAGGCCGACGACATCCCCCGCGTGATCGCGCAGGCCTTCCACATCGCCTCCACCGGCCGCCCCGGCCCGGTCCTCGTCGACATCGCCAAGGACGCCCTCCAGGCGAAGACGACGTTCTCCTGGCCGCCGGTCATGGACCTGCCCGGCTACCGCCCGGTGACCAAGCCGCACGCCAAGCAGATCCGCGAGGCCGCCAAGCTGATCACCGCCGCGAAGCGGCCGGTCCTCTACGTCGGCGGCGGCGTCCTCAAGGCCCGGGCCACCGCCGAGCTGAAGGTCCTTGCCGAACTCACCGGCGCGCCCGTCACCACCACCCTGATGGCGCTCGGCGCGTTCCCCGACAGCCACCCGCTGCACGTGGGGATGCCGGGCATGCACGGTGCGGTCACCGCCGTCACCGCGCTGCAGAAGGCCGACCTGATCGTCGCCCTCGGCGCCCGCTTCGACGACCGCGTCACCGGCAAGCTGGACAGCTTCGCCCCGCACGCCAAGATCGTCCACGCCGACATCGACCCGGCCGAGATCGGCAAGAACCGCGCCGCCGACGTGCCGATCGTGGGCGACGCCCGCGAGGTCATCGCCGACCTGGTCCAGGCCGTCCAGAAGGAGCACGCCGAGGGCGTCCGGGGCGACTACAGCGCCTGGTGGAAGGACCTCAGCCGCTGGCGCGACACCTACCCCCTCGGCTACGACCAGCCCGAGGACGGTTCGCTCTCCCCGCAGCAGGTCATCGAGCGGATCGGGCAGCTGGCCCCCGAGAACACCGTCTTCACCGCGGGCGTCGGCCAGCACCAGATGTGGGCCGCGCACTTCATCCAGTACGACAAGCCCGCCACCTGGCTCAACTCCGGCGGCGCCGGGACCATGGGCTACGCCGTCCCCGCCGCCATGGGCGCCAAGGCCGGCGCACCCGGGCAGACCGTCTGGGCGATCGACGGCGACGGCTGCTTCCAGATGACCAATCAGGAACTGGCCACCTGCGCCCTGAACAACATCCCGATCAAGGTCGCCATCATCAACAACGGCGCCCTCGGGATGGTCCGCCAGTGGCAGACCCTGTTCTACAACCAGCGCTACTCCAACACGGTCCTGCACTCCGGCCCCGAGGACGTCGACCCGGCGGCCCGCGGCACCCGCATCCCCGACTTCGTGAAGCTGTCGGAGGCCATGGGCTGCTACGCCATCCGCTGCGAGGACCCCGCCGACCTCGACAAGGTCATCGAGGAGGCGAACTCCGTCAACGACCGTCCCGTCGTCGTCGACTTCATCGTCCACGAGGACGCGATGGTCTGGCCGATGGTCGCCGCCGGCACCTCCAACGACGAGATCCTGGCCGCCCGGGACGTCCGCCCCGACTTCGGCGACAACGAAGACGACTGAGAGCCGTAAAGGAAGCAGCCCATGTCCAAGCACACGCTCTCCGTCCTGGTGGAGAACAAGCCGGGCATCCTCGCCCGGATCGCCGCCCTCTTCTCCCGCCGCGGCTTCAACATCGACTCGCTCGCGGTGGGCGTCACCGAGCACCCCGACATCTCCCGCATCACCATCGTCGTGGGCGTGGAGGAGCTGCCGCTGGAGCAGGTCACCAAGCAGCTCAACAAGCTGGTCGAGGTGTTGAAGATCGTCGAGCTGGAGCCGGCCCACGCCGTCCAGCGTGAACTCGTCCTGGTGAAGGTGCGCTCCGACAACGAGACGCGCTCCCAGATCGTCGAGATCGTCCAGCTCTTCCGCGCCAAGACCGTCGACGTCTCCCCGGAGGCCGTCACCATCGAGGCCACCGGCAGCAGCGACAAGCTGTCCGCGATGCTCAGGATGCTGGAACCGTACGGCATCAAGGAGCTCGTCCAGTCCGGCACGATCGCCATCGGCCGCGGTGCCCGTTCGATCACGGACCGCTCGCTGCGCGCACTCGACCGGTCCGCATAACGACGGAAACGGGCGGCCGTGGACACCACCGGCCGCCCGCATGCCGAGACCCCGAAACTTCCCTTCCCCCCACCGGCATACGGTGGGACGCAACACCCGCACACAAGGAGAGAACCCAGTGGCCGAGCTGTTCTACGACGCCGATGCCGACCTGTCCATCATCCAGGGCCGCAAGGTCGCGGTCATCGGCTACGGCAGCCAGGGCCACGCCCACGCCCTGTCGCTGCGCGACTCCGGCGTCGACGTGCGCGTCGGTCTGCACGAGGGCTCCAAGTCCAAGGCCAAGGCCGAGGAGCAGGGCCTGCGCGTGGTGAGCCCGTCCGAGGCCGCCGCCGAGGCCGACGTCATCATGATCCTCGTCCCGGACCCGATCCAGGCCCAGGTCTACGAGGAGCACATCAAGGACAACCTGAAGGACGGCGACGCGCTGTTCTTCGGTCACGGCCTGAACATCCGCTTCGGCTTCATCAAGCCCCCGGCCGGCGTGGACGTCTGCATGGTCGCCCCCAAGGGCCCGGGCCACCTGGTGCGCCGGCAGTACGAGGAGGGCCGCGGCGTCCCCTGTATCGCGGCCGTCGAGCAGGACGCCTCGGGCAACGCCTTCGCGCTGGCCCTGTCGTACGCGAAGGGCATCGGCGGCACCCGCGCCGGCGTCATCAAGACGACCTTCACCGAGGAGACCGAGACCGACCTCTTCGGCGAGCAGGCCGTGCTGTGCGGCGGCACCGCCGCCCTGGTCAAGGCGGGCTTCGAGACGCTGACCGAGGCCGGTTACCAGCCGGAGATCGCCTACTTCGAGTGCCTGCACGAGCTGAAGCTGATCGTGGACCTCATGTACGAGGGCGGCCTGGAGAAGATGCGCTGGTCGATCTCCGAGACCGCCGAGTGGGGCGACTACGTCACCGGCCCGCGGATCATCACCGACGCCACCAAGGCCGAGATGAAGAAGGTCCTCGCCGAGATCCAGGACGGCACCTTCGCCAAGAACTGGATGGACGAGTACCACGGCGGTCTGAAGAAGTACAACGAGTACAAGCAGCAGGACTCCGAGCACCTGCTGGAGACCACCGGCAAGCAGCTGCGCAAGCTGATGAGCTGGGTCGACGAGGAGGCGTAAGCCGCCCGCCCGAAGGGGCCGGAGCAACCCGCTCCGGCCCCTTCGGCGAACCCGGGGTAACGTCGTGCACGACGGCGTTGTCCAACCCGTCCAGCCACGGACGGGTGATCCTTCCGAAGAGGCGCAGGACGACCCCCGTCACGCCACTAGACTGCTGCCCAACATACGCGTCAGGCCCACAGCGTCGTGCGTCTTCCACGCGGTAGCCAACCTCCACCGCCTGCGGCCGTCGGGACGGCCGTCCGCAATGGACTTGTGAGGACTCACGTGAGCTCGAAACCCGTCGTACTCATCGCTGAAGAGCTGTCGCCCGCGACCGTGGACGCGCTTGGCCCCGACTTCGAGATCCGCCAGTGCAACGGCGCGGACCGGGCCGAACTGCTCCCCGCCATCGCCGACGTGGACGCGATCCTGGTCCGCTCCGCGACCAAGGTCGACGCCGAGGCCATCGCCGCCGCGAAGAAGCTCAAGGTCGTCGCCCGCGCCGGTGTCGGTCTGGACAACGTGGACGTCTCCGCCGCCACCAAGGCCGGCGTGATGGTGGTCAACGCCCCGACCTCCAACATCGTGACCGCCGCCGAGCTGGCCTGCGGCCTCCTCGTCGCCACCGCCCGCAACATCCCGCAGGCCAACGCCGCGCTGAAGAACGGCGAGTGGAAGCGCAGCAAGTACACGGGTGTCGAGCTGGCCGAGAAGACCCTCGGTGTCGTGGGCCTGGGTCGCATCGGCGCCCTGGTCGCGCAGCGCATGTCGGCCTTCGGCATGAAGGTCGTCGCCTACGACCCCTACGTGCAGCCCGCGCGGGCCGCGCAGATGGGCGTGAAGGTCCTGACGCTGGACGAGCTGCTCGAGGTCTCCGACTTCATCACCGTCCACCTCCCGAAGACCCCCGAGACCCTCGGTCTGATCGGCGACGAGGCGCTGCGCAAGGTCAAGCCGAGCGTCCGCATCGTCAACGCCGCGCGCGGCGGCATCGTCGACGAGGAGGCGCTGTACTCGGCGCTCAAGGAGGGCCGCGTCGCCGGTGCCGGCCTCGACGTGTACGCCAAGGAGCCCTGCACCGACTCGCCGCTCTTCGAGTTCGACCAGGTCGTCGCCACCCCGCACCTCGGCGCCTCCACCGACGAGGCCCAGGAGAAGGCCGGCATCGCCGTCGCCAAGTCGGTCCGCCTCGCCCTCGCCGGCGAGCTGGTCCCCGACGCGGTGAACGTGCAGGGCGGTGTCATCGCCGAGGACGTCAAGCCCGGCCTGCCGCTCGCCGAGCGCCTCGGCCGCATCTTCACCGCGCTCGCCGGTGAGGTCGCCGTCCGCCTCGACGTCGAGGTCTACGGCGAGATCACCCAGCACGACGTCAAGGTGCTGGAGCTCTCCGCCCTCAAGGGCGTCTTCGAGGACGTCGTCGACGAGACCGTCTCCTACGTCAACGCCCCGCTCTTCGCGCAGGAGCGCGGTGTCGAGGTCCGGCTGACCACCAGCTCGGAGTCCCCGGAGCACCGCAACGTCGTCACGGTCCGCGGCACCCTCTCGGACGGCGAGGAGGTGTCGGTCTCCGGCACGCTGGCCGGCCCGAAGCACCTCCAGAAGATCGTCGCCGTCGGCGAATACGACGTGGACCTCGCCCTCGCCGACCACATGTTGGTCCTGCGCTACGAGGACCGTCCCGGCGTCGTCGGCACCGTGGGCCGCGTGATCGGCGAGGCCGGTATCAACATCGCCGGCATGCAGGTCGCCCGCGCCACGGTGGGCGGCGAGGCGCTGGCCGTCCTGACCGTCGACGACACGGTGCCCACCGGGGTGCTCGCCGAGGTCGCCGCGGAGATCGGCGCGACGTCGGCCCGGTCGGTGAACCTGGTCTGAGGGACCGTGCCCGGGGGCTGACGCCCCCGGACCCCCGTTCGCCCTGAACGGGCTCGTCCCTACACGCCGGACGGGTTGAGTGACTCAGCCTGTCCGGCGTTCTCCGTTGCCACTTCCGGGCGCACCCGGATGTGCCGCAGGCCCATCGCGGCCAGCCCCGCTGCCACCAGGAGCAGCAGCCCCGCCGCGAGCGCGGCGCCGCGCATCCCGTCGGTGAACGCCTCGCGCGCCGCCGTCGCCAGGGCGTCTCCCGCGCGCCCCGGCGTCTCGGCCGCGACGGCCAGGGCGCCGCCCAGGGTCTCCCGCGCCGGAGCGGGCGCGTCGGCCGGCATGCCGTGGCGGTACAGGGCCGTACCGATGGAGCCGAGGGCCGCCATGCCCAGGGCACCGCCGAACTCGGTGCCGGTCTCCAGCAGCGAGGACGCGGACCCGGCCTTCTCGACCGGGGCCGAACTCAGGGCCAGATCGGTGAGCTGGGACATCACGATGACGATGCCGGCCGCCAGGACCCCGCACGCCGCCAGCACCAGCCACAGCGAGTCCGTGCCGGCCAGGGCCAGCAGTCCGTAACCGGCCGCCGCGACGAGGAAGCCGGACGTCACCACGTACGCGCGCTCGACGCCCCGCTGGACCAGGTGTGCGGCGACCGGCGCGGCGGCGCCGATGAGGACCGACGGCAGCAGGCTCCACAGCGCGGCCTCCAGCGAACTCTTGCCGAGGACCGACTGGAGGTACTGGGTGGTGAAGAACGCCGAGCCCATCATGCCGAGGGCCGACACGGTGTTGAGGACGAGCGCCGGGGTGAAGCCGTGCCCGCGGAAGAGGGCCGGGGAGATCATCGGCGAGGCCGAGGTGCGCTGCCGCTGCACGAACAGCGCCGCGAACAGCAGGCCGACGGTGATGGAGACGACGTAGCGGACGTTCCAGCCCTCGGCGGCCAGTTCCTTCAGGCCGTAGATCACGGGCAGGACCGCGGCCAGCGACAGGGGGACGCTCAGCAGGTCGAAGCGGCCGGGGGAGGGGTTCTTCGACTCGGGGAGCAGCACCGGTCCGAGGATCAGGAGCAGGGCCATCGCGGGCAGGTTGACCAGGAAGACCGAGCCCCACCAGAAGTGCTCGACGAGCACGCCGCTCATCACCGAGCCGAGGGCGATCCCGGCCGTCATCACCCCGGACCACAGGCCGATCGCCCTGGCCCGCTGGGTGGGGTCGGTGAACATCGTGCGGACCAGCGCCATCGTGGTCGGCATCAGCGTGGCGCCGCCGATGCCGAGGACCGCGCGGGCCGCGATCAGGGTCTCGGCGGTGTGCGCGTAGGCCGCGAGGAGCGAGGCGGCGCCGAAGGCCGCCGCACCGATGAGCAGCAGCCTGCGGCGGCCGATGCGGTCGCCCAGTGAGCCCATGGTCATCAGCAGGCCGGCCAGGACGAAGCCGTAGATGTCGAAGATCCACAGCTGTTGGGTGCCGCTCGGCTCCAGGTCGGCGCTGATCTGCGGGATCGCGAAGTAGAGGACGGAGACGTCCATCGAGACCAGCAGGAGCGGAAGCATCAGGACGGTCAGCGCGATCCATTCGCGACGGCCGGCGCGGGGCGGGGTCGTTGTCATGACGGCGACTGTACGGATGTCTTATACGGTTGTCTAGTACGGCTGTGTAGGACGGTCGTATGGATCGGCGGGTAGGGTGGCGTCATGGGACACCGCGAGGATCTGCTGGAAGGCGCCAAGCGCTGCCTGCTGAAGAAGGGCTTCGCGCGCACGACCGCGCGGGACGTCGTCAAGGAGTCGGGGACCAACCTGGCGTCCATCGGCTACCACTACGGCTCGAAGGACGCGCTGCTCGCCCAGGCCTACGTCTCGCTGGTCGAGGGGATGGGCGACGCCTTCGAGGGGGACCGGGCCGCGCTGGAGGAGACCGCGCCCGGCTCGACGGAGCGGTTCCAGGTGGTGTGGACCAACATCATCCGGACCATGCGGGGCCCGGGGTCGATCTGGCACCTCAGCATGGAGATCCTGGTCATGGGCGACCGGATGCCCGAGGTGCGCGACCACCTGGCGCGGGCCCAGCGGGAGGCCGGACGCGGCCTCATCCCGTCGCTCATGGGAGGGCGGGAGGAGGACGTCTCCGACGAGACGGCGGACACCCTCGGGGCGTTCTACGTGACTCTGATGACGGGTCTCATCGCGCAGTGGACCTTCGACCCGCGGTCCGCCCCCGAGGCGGAGCAGCTCACCGAGGGCCTGCGCCGGGTGATCGAGGCCGCTACAGGCGGTACGCCTTGAGCGCCATGTGCAGCAGCAGCCGGTCCTCCCCGTCGTCCAGGTCCAGGCCCGTGAGCTGTTCCACGCGGGACAGGCGGTAGTACAGGGTCTGGCGGTGGATGCCCAGCTCGGCGGCGGTGCGGCCGGCCTGTCCCGCGCAGTCGAGGTAGACCTCGGCGGTGCGGGCCAGTTCGCCGTGGGCGGGGGCCAGCAGCACCCGTACGGCGGGGTCCTGCGCGGCGTGCCCGGGCAGCGCGGTCAGCAGGCGGAACGCGCCGATGGAGGTCCACTCGGCGACCGGCCCGAACCGGCCCTCGGCGCGGGCCGCCCGGGCCGCGGCCGACGCCTCGCGCCAGGCGGCGCCCAGTTCGGCCAGCCCCGTGCGCGGCGCGGAGACCCCCGCGGCAGCCGCCGCGGCGCCGGTCGCACCCGCACCCCGCGCCCGCTCCAGCAGGCGCCCCGCCGCCGAGGTCGCCGGGGTCGGCACGTCCACCGAGCGCAGCCGGACCAGCAGTGCCAGCGACTGGCCCGACGTCCCCCACGGCACCGTGCACAGTGCCGTCGCCCCCGGCACCGTGCGGACCGAGGGCGCGTCGTCGGGATCGGCCGAGGGCCAGGGGGCCACGCACACCACCGCGTGCGGAGGGTGCGCGCGGTCCCCCAGAGCGGTGCGCAGCTCCGCCACGGCCATGTCCCGCTGCCAGTCGCGCTCGGCGGTCAGCACCGCCCGCAGCTCGCGGCTCAGGTCCGCGCCGTGCTGCGCCTCGTCCGCGAGCAGCGCGCCGATCCGGGTGGTGACCGCCATCGCGGCCGCCAGTTGCGTCGAGGTCGGCCCCGGTTCGGTGTCCAGGAGCCAGACATAACCGAGGACGACGCCCCGATGGCGTACCGGGAGGCAGGTGCGCCCCCGGTTGACCCCCGCCTCCGGCGTCGGCGGGATGTGGACCGGCCCGGTCGCGCGGGTGATGCCGAAGCCCTCGAACCAGGCCCGGACGGCCGCGGTGGAGCGCCGGGTCAGGATCGAGCGGGTGCGCACCGGGTCCAGGGCGGACGGATCGAGGTCGCCCTCGCTGTCGTACGCGCCGAAGGCGATCAGTTCGAAGTCGCGGTTCTCCAGGGTCGCCGGCGCGCCCAGCAGCTCGGAGATCTCGTCGACCAGCTCCTGGTAGTCACCACTGGTACCTCCCGAACCTCTGGAATCCGACGCCACCCGGACATTCTGCCGCATGTGCGCGCGCCCTTCATACATCTGTCTGAGATCGGTGGCACGGATGCGTGACAGCTGTCGATGGCCGACGATCGGGGGGATCCTTAGATTTCACGGTGGTTCTCCGTGCCGTCCCCCGTTCGTCGGGCAGCGGCCTCGTGTTGGTTGGTAAGTGGAGGTGCCCCGTGCTGGGTCCCGTGATTCTCGCCGCGTCGCGCAGCGACCGGATGCGTCGTCTGGTCTCGGCCGCGCCGGTGACCAAGCCGGTCGTCGACCGGTTCATCCCCGGCGAGACGGTCGACGAGATCGTGCCGATCGTCCGGGACCTCACCGACCAGGGCCTGGAACTGACGATGGACGTCGTCGGCGAGGACATCACCACCCCCGCACAGGCCGAGGCCGCCCGCGACGCCTACCTGGAGCTGATCGACCGGCTGAAGCCGCTGGAGCTGGGCACCCGCGCCGAGATGTCGGTGAAGCTGTCGATGTTCGGCCAGGCGCTGGACGGCGGCCACGAGCTGGCCCTGGAGAACGTCCGCCCGGTGGTCGAGGCCGCCGCCGAGATCGGCACCACGGTCACCCTCGACGCCGAGGACCACACCACCCTCGACTCGATGTTCGCGATCCACGACGAGCTGCGGAAGGACTTCCCGCAGACCGGCTGCGTCATCCAGGCCTACCTCTTCCGCACGGAGGCCGACGCGCGCCGGCTCGCCGACAGCGGCTCTCGCGTACGGTTGGTGAAGGGCGCCTACAAGGAGCCCGCCGAAGTCGCCTACCAGCAGCGCCACGAGATCGACAAGGCGTACGTGCGCGTCCTGCGGACCCTGATGGAGGGCGCGGGCTACCCGATGATCGGGTCCCACGACCCGCGCCTGATCTCCATCGCCCAGGAGCTGGCCCGTACCGCCGGGCGCAAGCTCGACGAGTACGAGTTCCAGATGCTCTACGGCATCCGCGGTGACGAGCACCTGCGGCTCGCCGCCGAGGGGCACCGCATGCGCGTGTACACCGCCTACGGCACCGACTGGTACGGCTACTTCATGCGCCGTCTGGCGGAGAAGCCGGCCAACCTCCGGTTCTTCGCCCGCTCGATGGTCACCAAGGGCTGAGCCCGCACCCGCTCGCAAAACCCGCTGAAGTCAAGGAGTTACGGAACCCATGGACGCTGTGACCCAGGTCCCCACGCCCGTCAACGAGCCGGTGCACGGCTACGCCCCCGGTTCGCCCGAGCGCGCCCGTCTGGAGGCCAAGCTCCGCGAGCTGGCCGACAACCCGATCGACCTGCCCTGCACCATCGGCGGCGAGAAGCGGATGGGCGGCGGCGACCGCTTCGACGTCGTGCAGCCGCACAACCACAAGGCCCGCCTGGGCACCTACGCGAACGCCACCCAGCAGGACGCCCAGGACGCGATCGACGCCGCCCTGGCCGCCGCCCCGGCGTGGCGCGCGATGTCCTTCGACGACCGCGCGGCGATCATCCTGCGCGCCGCCGAGCTGCTGTCCGGCCCGTGGCGCGAGACCATCGCCGCCTCCACCATGCTCGGCCAGTCCAAGACGGCCCAGCAGGCCGAGATCGACAGCCCCTGCGAGCTGGTCGACTTCTGGCGCTTCAACGTGCACTACGCCCGCCAGATCCTGGCCGAGCAGCCCCCGGCCAACTCCCCGGGCGTGTGGAACCGCATGGACCACCGTCCGCTGGAGGGCTTCGTCTACGCGATCACGCCCTTCAACTTCAGCGCGATCGCGGCCAACCTGCCCACCGCTCCGGCCCTCATGGGCAACGTGGTGGTCTGGAAGCCGTCCCCGACGCAGACCCACGCCGCCGTGCTGCTGATGCAGCTGCTGGAGGAGGCCGGGCTGCCCAAGGGCGTCATCAACCTCGTCACCGGCGACGGCATCGCGGTCTCCGAGGTCGCGCTGGAGCACCGGGACCTCGCGGGCATCCACTTCACCGGCTCGACCCCCACCTTCCAGCACCTGTGGAAGACGGTCGGCAACAACATCGCGAAGTACCGCACCTACCCGCGTCTGGTGGGCGAGACCGGCGGCAAGGACTTCCTGGTCGCCCACCCCTCGGCCGACCGCGCCGTCCTCAAGACCGCGCTGACCCGCGGTGCCTTCGAGTACCAGGGCCAGAAGTGCAGCGCCACCTCCCGCGCGTACATCCCGGCGTCCATCTGGAACGACGGCTTCAAGGAGGAGTTCGCCGCCGAGGTCGACTACCTCACCATGGGTGACGTCACCGACCTGTCGAACTTCATGGGCGCCGTCATCGACGAGCGGTCCTTCGCCAAGAACAAGGCCGCCATCGACCGCGCCAAGGCCGACGAGACCTGCACGATCGTCGCGGGCGGCTCCTACGACGACTCGGTCGGCTACTTCGTCCGCCCGACCGTCGTCGAGTGCACCGACCCGGAGAACGAGGTCTTCCGCACCGAGTACTTCGGCCCGTTCCTCGCCGTCCACGTCTACGAGGACGACCGGTACGACGAGATGCTGACCCAGATGGAGTCGGTGTCGGACTACGCCCTCACCGGCTCGGTCATCTCCAACGACCGTGCGGCGGCGGCGTACACGATGGAGAAGCTGCGCTACGCGGCCGGCAACTTCTACATCAACGACAAGTCGACCGGTGCCGTGGTCGGCCAGCAGCCCTTCGGCGGCGGTCGCGCCTCCGGCACCAACGACAAGGCCGGCGCCCCGCAGAACCTGATGCGCTGGACCCTGACCCGCGCCATCAAGGAGACGCTGGTCGCCCCGACCGACTACGCGTACCCGCACATGGGCTGACGCCCACCCCGCGCCGCACGGGCCAGGTCCTCCCCGGACCTGGCCCGTCCGCGTGTCCGGCCGCCGGATACTGGGCCCATGACCGCTCCCGGCACCCTCCTGCGCAGCGCCCACACCGCCGACCTCGCGCCCGGGGAACTGCGCGCCGCCCGCGCCCTCATGGACCTCGCCTTCGACGGCGACTTCACCGACGCGGACTGGGAGCACGCCCTCGGCGGCATGCACGCGCTCGTCCTCGACGACGCCGGGCTCGCCGCGCACGGCGCCGTCGTCATGCGCCGGGTCCGGCACCGCGACCGCTGGCTGCGCGTCGGCTACGTGGAGGCCGTCGCCGTCCGCCCCGACGTCCGCCGCACCGGGCTCGGCGGGCGGGTGATGGCCGAG
Organism: Streptomyces sp. NPDC047853; assembly: GCF_043204535.1. Classification (NCBI taxonomy): domain Bacteria; kingdom Bacillati; phylum Actinomycetota; class Actinomycetes; order Kitasatosporales; family Streptomycetaceae; genus Streptomyces; species Streptomyces sp. NPDC047853. The sequence goes on from NZ_JBIDCI010000013.1 coordinate 88,597, forward strand.
CTGGAGCGGATCGTCGACCGGGCGTACGACGCCGGGATGCTCTCCGCCAGTGACGAAGGGGCCCGCCTCTACACCGGCCGGGGCTGGCGGCAGTGGACCGGCCGGGTCTCGGCCCTCGGCCCGGAGGGCGCCGTGCACCTGCCGGAGGAGGAGGGCGGCACCTACGTCCGGCCTGCCCTCACGGGCCTCCTGGACCCCGCGCACGGACTGCTCTTCGACTGGCGGGACGGGGAGGTGCTGTAGGTATCACCGCAGGTCGGAGGGGTGTGATCCACTCCACCGTCTCAGATAGTAGGAAGTCCGAGTAATTGTGGAGACAGACGCTCCGCGCTCCCTTAGCTTGGTAGGAGCCGAACGTCCCGCTCGATCGAGCGGATGGCGGTCGTGAGCCGGGCCCCGTGCAGGCAACCCCTGCGGACCGTGCTCCCCGCCCCTTCCGGCCTCTCGCGATCCCCCTTTCTCCGCACCCGTGTGTGCTGTGCCGAAGGAGCCGATTCCCATGGCCGAGACCACCGTCCGCCGCCGAGTCCGCCACCTCTCCCGTACCGCCGACTCCGACCGCAAGAACGCCGCTGCCGCCCTCCAGCGTGCCCTCGACCGCCGGGACAACGGCGGCTCCACCGGCCACTGAGCGGGCGCGACGGGAGCCCGGCGGGAGCCCGATGAGGGTCCTACGGGGGAGGACGGCCGCGGTGTCCGCATGCCGGACGCCGCATGTCATCCCGTGGGACGGGGAGTAGGGTGCTGCGCATGTCGGCTAGCTCTCGCATCCTCAATCTCGCAGTGATTCCCGGTGACGGCATCGGCCAGGAGGTCGTGGCCGAGGGTCTCAAGGTCCTCTCCGCCGTCCTCCCGCAGGATGTGAAGCTGGAGACCAAGGAGTTCGACTTCGGCGCCCGGCGCTACCACGCCACCGGTGAGACCCTCACCGACGCCGACCTCGACGCCCTCAAGGGCCACGACGCGATCCTCCTCGGCGCGATCGGCGACCCCTCGGTGCCGTCGGGCGTGCTGGAGCGCGGTTTCCTGCTCAAGCTCCGCTTCGCCTTCGACCACCACGTCAACCTGCGGCCCTCCAAGCTGCTGCCGGGTGTCGCCACCCCGCTCGCCGGCCAGCCGGAGATCGACTTCGTCGTCGTCCGCGAGGGCACCGAAGGCCCGTACACGGGCAACGGCGGCACCATCCGCAAGGGCACCGAGCACGAGGTCGCCACCGAGGTCTCCGTCAACACCGCCTTCGGCGTCGAGCGCGTCGTCCGCGACGCCTTCGCCCGCGCCCAGGCACGCCCCCGCAAGAAGCTCACGCTGGTCCACAAGAACAACGTGCTGACCTTCGCGGGCCACCTGTGGACGAACGTCTTCAACCAGGTGGCCGAGGAGTACCCCGAGGTCACCACCGACTACATCCACGTCGACGCCGCGACGATCTACCTCGTCACCGACCCCGGCCGCTTCGACGTCATCGTCACCGACAACCTGTTCGGCGACATCATCACCGACCTCGCCGCGGCCGTCTCCGGCGGCATCGGCGTCGCCGCGAGCGGGAACATCAACCCCTCGGGCGACTTCCCCTCGATGTTCGAGCCGGTCCACGGCTCCGCGCCCGACATCGCCGGCCAGGGCAAGGCCGACCCCACCGCCACGGTCCTGTCCGTCGCCCTGCTGCTGCGCCACCTCGGTCACGAGGCCGAGGCGACCCGCATCGAGGAGGCGGTCTCCGCCGACCTCGGCGAGCGCGCCGGCAAGCCCGCCCGCTCCACGTCGGAGATCGGTGACGCCCTCGCCGTACGAGTAGCCGGCTGACCCGCCGCGCCACTCGATCGAAACCCTTTCGAAGCCGCCGGGTCCAGAAACAAGGCACCCGGCGGCTTTCTCCTGTGTCCGCCAGGTGCGACCATCGAGCCCTGGGCCGCATTCACCCCGTTTCACCCGTCGCCGCTCGCGCGCGATAATCGAACGCGAAGCCGCGACCTGAGGGAATGCTCGGACGTCCTAGCACCGGCCACCGGCCGTACGGGCGTGACAGCGGCCCGTCACAATCAAACCGGTGAAGGACATCAACCCATGACGACGCCCACGATCGAGCTCAAGCCCTCCGCCACCCCGCTCTCCGACGCCGAGCGCGCGGCGATCCTGTCCGCCCCCGGGTTCGGCCGCCACTTCACCGACCACATGGTGACGATCAAGTGGACCGAGGGCCGCGGCTGGCACGACGGACAGCTCGTCCCGTACGGCCCGCTCGCCCTCGACCCGGCCACCATGGTCCTGCACTACGCGCAGGAGATCTTCGAGGGACTGAAGGCCTACCGCCGCCCCGACGGTTCCGTCGCCACCTTCCGGCCGGAGAAGAACGCGCAGCGCTTCCAGGCCTCGTCGCGCCGCCTGGGCATGCCGGAGCTGCCGGTGGAGACCTTCATCGAGGCGTGCGACGCGCTGGTGCGGCAGGACGAGAAGTGGGTGCCGGCGCACGGCGGCGAGGAGTCCCTCTACCTGCGCCCCTTCATGATCGCGACCGAGGTCGGCCTGGGCGTGAAGCCGGCCAACGAGTACCTGTTCCTGGTCATCGCCTCCCCGGCCGGCGCGTACTTCCCGGGCGGCGTCAAGCCCGTCTCCATCTGGGTCTCCGAGGACCGCGTCCGCGCCGTCCCCGGCGGCATGGGCGACGCCAAGACCGGCGGCAACTACGCCGCGTCCCTGCTCGCCCAGGCCGAGGCCGCCACCCAGGGCTGCGACCAGGTCTGCTACCTGGACGCGGTCGAGCACCGGTGGGTCGAGGAGCTCGGCGGCATGAACCTGTACTTCGTGTACGGGGACAAGATCGTCACCCCGTCCCTCACCGGCTCCATCCTGGAGGGCGTCACCCGTGACTCCCTGCTCACCGTCGCCCGCGACCTGGGGTACGAGGCCGAGGAGGGCCGCGTCTCGGTCGAGCAGTGGCAGCGCGACTCGGAGAACGGCTCCCTCACCGAGGTCTTCGCCTGTGGCACGGCGGCCGTGATCACGCCGGTCGGCACCGTCAAGCGCGCCGGTGCGCAGTGGCAGCAGAGCGGGGGCGAGACCGGTGAGGTCACGCAGCGGCTGCGGGACGCCCTGCTGGACATCCAGCGGGGTACCGCGGAGGACAAGCACGGCTGGATGCACCGCCTGGCCTGACACCGGCACCGGCGCCGGCGGCGTAGGAGGGGGCGAGGGCGGGGCGCGCCGGCTCGTACGGGCGTCCCCGCTCCCCCCGGGCGCTAGGCGGGCCCGCCTCCCGGACCGGCCGCCGGTCCTCCGGCCGCGGCCCCCGCGCCCTCCGCCACCGGTGCCGTCGCCACGGCGGCACCGGGAACGGCGAGCAGGTACACCCCTCCGCCCACCAGCCCCGACAGCAGGAAGCTGCAGTCCACCCCGCCGGTCAGCGACAGCAGCGGACCCTCGTACGACGGCAGTGACACCGCCAGCACACCGACGACCGCGCCCGCCGCCCAGGCCGCCGTGGCCGGGACGTTCCAGCCCGCGCGGTACCAGTAGGCGCCGCCCCGGGCCCGGCGGTTGAAGACCTGGAGCGCTTCGGCGTCGTACTCCCCGCCGCAGCGGACGAAGCCGATCATCGTGATCACCGCCCACGGGGTGCCGATCGCCGTCAGCAGCAGCACGAACGACGTCATCGCCGACTGCGCGTCCCAGGCGTAGTGCCCGGCGAAGACGCACGCCGTGGCGACGACGGCGACGGCACAGGTCGCCCGGGCGCGGGAGGCGCGCGGCAGGATGGCGTCCAGGTCCAGGCCCATGGAGTACAGCATCAGGCCCGCGTTGCCGACCGAGCCCGCGGAGGCGGCCAGCAGCAGCGGGACCAGGTACCAGGTGGGCGCCGCGTCGACCAGCGGCCCCGCGTAGTCCAACGCGGCGCGGGCCGCGTACGAGGTGAAGGTGCCGAAGAGCTGCGGCACCAGCAGCCCCAGCATCAGCCCCAGCCAGGTCGCCTGCAGCACCCGGCGGGAGGTGAAGCGGGCCGGCGAGATGTAGCGGGTGTAGTCGCCGAGCAGGGTGATGAAGGCGATCGGCCCGGACAGCCCGGCGGCCACGACCGCGAGCAGCCACGTCGGCCAGAACCCGCCCAGCAGGTAGCCGCCCGTCTCCGGCAGCGCGGCGGTGGTGAAGTCGGGGGCGTAGGCGATCACGCCCAGCACCAGCAGGGCGGTCATGCCGTACGCCAGCACCTTGGACATCGCGAGCAGCACCCGGTAGCCGTAGACCGCGCCCGCCACCGTGGCCGCGGCGAGCAGCCCGTACACGACGGCGTACGCGGCCCCGCCCTGCGGCAAACCGAAGAGCCGGCCGAGGACGCCCATCATCACGTCCCCGCCGATCCACACGGTCAGCGCCGTGTAGCCGAGGGCGAGGAGCAGGCCGACCACCGAGCCGACCAGTCGCCCGCGCACCCCGAACTGGGCGCCCGACGACGTCGACAGGTTGGTGCCGGTCCGCAGGGAGACCAGGGCCAGCGGGGCGGTGAACAGGGTGCCGACGACCGTGCCCGCCAGCACGGCACCGACCGACGCCCACCAGCCCAGGCCGAAGGAGGGCGGGAGCCAGCCGAAGACGATCACGCCGAGGCAGAGGTTGGAGCCGAGCAGGATCGAGACGAGGTCCCGCGGCCCGCTGGTGCGTTCCTCCTCGGGGATGGTGTCGACTCCGTGCTGTTCGATCGGCATGGCTGGTCTCCTTCGACGGCTGCCCGGGCTGTTTGAGCGACGTTCAATGTGACGCCTGACTCCGGTGTCCGTCAACGGTTCCGTTGCACGTACTCGACGTTTAGAGTGATGCTCTAACCTGTGGAAGGCAAGGAGGTGCCGCGTCGTGAGACTGACCCCCACGGAACGTGACCGGCTGCTGCTCTTCGGGGCGGCCGAGCTGGCCCGGGCCCGCCGCGCCCGAGGGCTCAGGCTGAACGTGCCGGAAGCGACCGCGCTGATCGCGGACACGGTGTGCGAGGCCGCCCGGGACGGCGCGCGCCTCGCCGAGGCCGTCGAGCGCGCCCGGTCCGTGCTCGGCGCCGACGACGTGCTGCCCGGGGTCGCGGACGTGGTCACCGAGGTGCACGTGGAGGCCGTCTTCGACGACGGGTCCCGGCTCGCGGTGGTCTCCGACCCGATCGGGGGCGGCGCGCTCGGCCCGGAGGGCCCGGGTGCCCTGCTGCCGGGCCCGGACCACGCCGAACCCGAGGCGGCGCTGCGCCTGCCGGTCACCAACACGGCGAGCGTGCCCGTCTCCGTCACCTCCCACTTCCACTTCTTCGAGGCCAACCCCCGCCTGGACTTCGACCGCGAACGGGCCTACGGCATGCGCCTGGCCGTCCCCGCCGGCTCGTCGGTGCGGTTCGGACCCGGGGAGAGCGCCGAGGTCGGTCTCGTGCCCATCGGCGGACGGCGCGTCGCGATCGGCTTCGCCGGGCTGGTCGACGGGCCGCTGGACGCGCCGGGGGCGAAGGCGGAGGCCCTGCGCCGGGCGGCGGCCTGCGGATATCTGGGAATCACCCGGGGGGCACCGGAAGGAGACGGGCGATGAGCCGCTCGAAGGGACGCGAGGTCAGCGAGTCGATCCACATCGACCCCCACGCCTACGCCGCCACCCACGGCCCCCGGGCCGGCGACCGCCTCCGCCTCGGCGACTCGGGCCTGGTGATCCGCGTCGAGTCCGACGCCCAGCGTCACGGCGACGAGTTCCTCGCCGGCTTCGGCAAGACCGCCCGTGACGGACTGCACCTCAAGGCCGCCGCCGTCCGGGACACCTGCGACGTCGTGATCAGCAACGTCGTCGTGATCGACGCGGCGCAGGGCATCCGGAAGGTGTCGATCGGCATCCGCGAGGGGCGCATCCACGCCATCGGGCGGGCCGGCAACCCGGACACCCTGGACGGGGTCGACGTCGTCGTCGGCACGGGCACGTCCATCGTGTCCGGCGAGGGCCTGATCGCCACCGCCGGTGCCGTGGACACCCATGTCCACCTGCTCTCCCCGCGCATCATGGAGGCCTCGCTCGCGTCCGGCGTGACGACGATCATCGGGCAGGAGTTCGGCCCGGTGTGGGGCGTCGGCGTCAACTCGCCCTGGGCGCTGAAGCACGCCTTCGGGGCCTTCGACGCCTGGCCGGTCAACATCGGCTTCCTGGGCCGGGGCTCCTCCTCGCACGAGGCGCCGCTGATCGAGGCGCTGGCCGAGGGCGGCGCGAGCGGCTTCAAGGTGCACGAGGACATGGGCGCCCACACCCGCGCCCTGGACACCGCGCTGCGCGTCGCCGAGGAGCACGACGTCCAGGTCGCCCTGCACAGCGACGGGCTGAACGAGTGCCTCTCCGTGGAGGACACCCTCCGCGTCCTGGAGGGCCGCACCATCCACGCCTTCCACATCGAGGGCTGCGGCGGCGGACACGTCCCCAACGTGCTGAAGATGGCCGGGGTCCCGAACGTCATCGGCTCCTCCACCAACCCCACCCTGCCCTTCGGCCGGGACGCGGTCGCCGAGCACTACGGCATGATCGTCTCCGTCCACGACCTCAAGACGGAGCTGCCGGGCGACGCCGCCATGGCCCGCGACCGCATCCGCGCCGGGACCATGGGTGCCGAGGACGTGCTGCACGACCTGGGGGCCATCGGCATCACCTCCTCCGACGCGCAGGGCATGGGCCGGGCCGGCGAGACGGTCCGCCGCACCTTCGCCATGGCCGGCAAGATGAAGGCCGAGTTCGGCGCCCCCGACGCCGACCACGACAACGAGCGCGTCCTGCGCTACATCGCCAAGCTCACCCTGAACCCGGCCATCGCCCACGGCCTGGCCCACGAGGTCGGCTCCCTGGAGGTCGGCAAGCTCGCCGACATCGTCCTGTGGCGCCCCGAGTACTTCGGAGCCAAGCCGCAGCTCGTCCTCAAGTCGGGCTTCCCGGCCTACGGCGTGGTCGGCGACCCGAACGCGGCCACCGACACCTGCGAACCGCTGGTCCTCGGCCCCCAGTTCGGCGCGCACGGCGCCACCCCGGCCGAGATCTCCGTGGCCTTCGTCGCCCAGGCCGCCGTGGACCAGGGGCACGACACGATGCCCACCCGGCGCCGCCGGGTCGCCGTGCGCGGCACCCGCGGCATCGGACCGGCCGACCTGCGTCTCAACTCGCGTACCGGACAGGTCGACGTCGACCAGCGCACCGGCCTGGTCACCCTCGACGGCGACCCGCTGCGCTCCGAACCGGCCGAGTCGGTCTCCCTGAACCGCCTGTACTTCCTCTGACCCCAGGACACCTCCATGACCTTCCGCATGCCCCCCGAGTGGGCCCCGCACGAACGCACCTGGATGGCCTGGCCCGGCCCCAACCCGACGTTCACGAACGACGAGGAGCTGGCCGAGGCCCGGTCGGCCTGGGCGTCCGTCGCCCGCGCGGTGCGCCGCTTCGAGCCGGTGACCGTGGTGCACGGGCCCGGCCAGGGCGCCGCCGCGCGCGCACTGCTGGGACCGGACGTCGACCTGGTCGAGCGCGAACTGGACGACGCCTGGATGCGGGACATCGGCCCGACCTTCGTGACGGACGGGCGGGGCGGGCTGGCCGCCGTGGACTGGGTGTTCAACGGCTGGGGCGCCCAGGACTGGGCCCGCTGGGAGCACGACTCCAAGATCGCCCGCCATGTCGCGGACCTCGCCGGCGCCCCGGTCCTGAGCAGCACCCTGGTCAACGAGGGCGGCGCGATCCACGTCGACGGCGAGGGGACGGTCCTGCTGACCGACACCGTCCAGCTCGGCTCCGGCCGCAACCCCGGCTGGACCCGCGAGGAGGTCGAGACCGAGATCCACGCCAGGCTCGGCACCACCAAGGCGATCTGGCTCCCGCACGGCCTGGCCGGCGACTACGGCAGGTACGGCACCCAGGGCCACGTCGACATCGTCGCGGCCTTCGCGCGGCCGGGCACCGTCGTCGTGCACAGCCAGCGCGACCCCGCCCACCCCGACCACGCCCGCTCCCGGACGTACGTGGACCTCCTGCGGGGGCAGACCGACGCCCGGGGCCGTCGCCTGGAGGTCGTCGAGATCCCCGCCCCGACGGTCCTGAAGGACGAGGAGGGCGACTGGGTCGACTACTCGTACATCAACCACTACCTGTGCAACGACGGCGTCGTCCTGTGCGGCTTCGACGACCCCAACGACGAACTCGCGGCGGGCATCTTCCGCCGTCTGTTCCCCGAGCGCACGGTGACCCTGGTGGACGCCCGTACGATCTTCGCGGGCGGTGGAGGCATCCACTGCATCACGCAACAGCAGCCGAGGATCTAGAAGGAGTCAGCCATGGCCGGTGCGGCGCGTGCGCGGAAGAACGCCCCGCCGCGCGAGGACGTCCTCGCGGCCGCCATGGAGATGATCGCCGAGCGCGGCCTGGAGAAACTCACCATGGCGGCGCTCGGCCGTGAGGTCGGCATGAGCAGCGGGCACCTCCTCTACTACTTCCACTCCAAGGACGAACTGCTGCTGCGCACCCTGGAGTGGAGCGAGGGCCGCCTGGGCGTCGCCCGCGGCCGGCTGCTCACCCGGCCCGGGACGGCCCGCGAACGCCTCGACGCCTACGTCGACCTGTACGTCCCCGAAGGCCACCGCGACCCGCACTGGACGCTCTGGCTGGAGGTGTGGAACCGCTCGCAGAACGCGGACGACGACGCCCGCGACCGGCAGGCCGCCATCGAGGGCGCCTGGCACCGCGACCTGGTCGCGCTGCTCGCCGAGGGCGTCTCGCGCGGCGAGTTCCGCCCCGTCGACGCCGACCGCTTCGCGTCCCGGCTGCGCGCCCTCCTCGACGGTCTCGCCATCCACGTGGCGATCGGGCTGCGGGGGACGGACCGGACGCAGGTCCTCCGTCATGTGCGGGAGTTCCTGGCGGACGGTCTCCTCGCGGACGTCTGAAGCCGGGTCCGGCCCGCTCGCCGGACGGGCGCCGCCCGCATCCTGAGACGGGCGGTGAACCGCGGGACGGACTGTGCCAGACTCCCCCCGTGCTCTCGTTCGCCATGATTATTGGCAGCAGGCGCGCCGGTCCGCAGTGACCACCGCGTACGACCAGGTACGGGTGGACACCGTCGTCCTCGACCCGCGCGCAGACCTCTCGCACCCGCGAGAGGTTTTTCGTTTTCCTGGCCCACCTCCAGCCGGGAAGAGAGCGCGAGGGATCATAGACGGACGGTGGAACCGGTCATTCCGGTAGACCGAGATCCCCAACAGGAGTCTTCAGATCATGACCGCAACCAGCGAACTCGACGATTCGTTCCACGTCTTCGACACCACCCTGCGCGACGGCGCGCAGCGCGAGGGCATCAACCTCACGGTCGCGGACAAGCTGGCCATCGCACGGCACCTGGACGACTTCGGCGTGGGCTTCATCGAGGGCGGCTGGCCCGGCGCCAACCCGCGGGACACCGAGTTCTTCGCCCGGGCCCAGCAGGAGATCGACTTCAAGCACGCCCAGCTGGTGGCCTTCGGCGCCACCCGTCGCGCCGGTGCGACCGCCGCCCAGGACCACCAGGTCAAGGCGCTCCTGGAGTCGGGTGCCCAGGTGATCACCCTGGTCGCCAAGTCCCACGACCGGCACGTCGAGCTGGCGCTGCGCACCACGCTCGACGAGAACCTGGCGATGGTCGCCGACACCGTCTCCCACCTGAAGGAGCAGGGCCGGCGCGTCTTCGTGGACTGCGAGCACTTCTTCGACGGCTACCGCGCCAACCCCGAGTACGCCAAGGCCGTCGTCCGCGCCGCCGCCGAGGCGGGCGCCGACGTCGTCATCCTGTGCGACACCAACGGCGGCATGCTCCCGGCGCAGATCCAGGCCGTGGTCTCCACGGTGCTGGCCGACACCGGAGCCCGGCTCGGCATCCACGCCCAGGACGACACCGGCTGCGCCGTCGCCAACACCCTCGCCGCGGTCGACGCGGGCGCCACCCACGTCCAGTGCACGGCCAACGGCTACGGCGAGCGCGTCGGCAACGCCAACCTCTTCCCGGTCGTGGCCGCCCTGGAGCTGAAGTACGGCAAGAAGGTGCTGCCCGAGGGCCGGCTGCGCGAGATGACGAGGATCTCGCACGCCATCGCCGAGGTCGTCAACCTCACCCCCTCCACGCACCAGCCCTACGTCGGCGTGTCGGCCTTCGCGCACAAGGCGGGCCTGCACGCCTCCGCGATCAAGGTCGACCCGGACCTGTACCAGCACATCGACCCCGAGCTGGTCGGCAACACCATGCGGATGCTGGTCTCCGACATGGCCGGCCGCGCCTCCATCGAGCTGAAGGGCAAGGAACTCGGCATCGACCTCGGCGGCGACCGCGAGCTGGTCGGCCGGGTCGTCGAGCGGGTCAAGGAGCGCGAGCTGGCCGGCTACACGTACGAGGCGGCGGACGCGAGCTTCGAGCTGCTGCTGCGCGCGGAGGTCGAGGGCGGCCCGCTCAAGTACTTCGAGGTCGAGTCCTGGCGCGCGATCACCGAGGACCGCCCCGACGGCACCCACGCCAACGAGGCCACGGTGAAGCTCTGGTCCAAGGGCGAGCGGATCGTCGCCACGGCGGAGGGCAACGGGCCGGTCAACGCCCTGGACCGCGCCCTGCGCGTCGCCCTGGAGCGTATCTACCCGGAGCTGGCCAAGCTCGACCTGGTCGACTACAAGGTCCGCATCCTGGAGGGCGTGCACGGCACCCAGTCCACCACCAGGGTCCTCATCTCCACGGGCGACGGGACGGGGGAGTGGTCCACGGTGGGCGTCGCGGAGAACGTCATCGCCGCCTCCTGGCAGGCGCTGGAGGACGCGTACACCTACGGGCTGCTGCGGGCGGGGGTCACGCCCGCCGAGTGAGCCCGGCATCTCTCACCCGTTCTGATGTCTTATTGAGGTCGTTTCGGGTACTTTCGAACGTATGAAGGGCGTTCGCATTCGTGTCCTCATACGCCTCCTGGTCGCGCCGGTCATCGCCGCGCTGGCGGTGCTGATGGCCGGTGCGCCCGGTGCCCAGGCGGCCACCGACGTCACCGAGATCGGCGCGGCCCTGCGCGAGAGTCCCGTCTACGTGGACCCGGCCGCGTCCGACCTGCTGTCCCGGTCGGACGCGGAGGCGCTCGCCGACAAGATCGAGGACGCGAACGAGCCCGTCTTCGTCGCGGTCCTCCCGGCCGACTACCCGACCGCGAACCTCTTCCAGAACCTCCGCACCGAGACCGGCATCACCGGGCTGTACGGCGTGCGGCTCGGCGACGAGTTCGACGCGCGCGCCGACAGCAGCGTGCTGAGCCGCCAGGGCGTGAACAACCTCGTCACGGCCGCGCAGGGCGCGGGCGACACCAAGGCCCAGCTGAACGACTTCGTCGACGACGCGCTGCGCAGCGTGCGCGGCTCGGCCCCGGCGTCCTGGGACTCCGGCGGCGGGTCCGCCCCCACCGGCGCGCTGATCACCGCGGGCGCGGTCGTGGCGGCCGGCGGTGCGGGCGCCTACGCGATCGCCCGGCGCAACCGGCGCCGCCGCGAGGAGGAGCAGCGCGTGGCCCTGGAGCGGCTGCGGGTCGTGGTCGACGAGGACATCACCGCCTTCGGCGAGGAACTCGACCGCCTGGACTTCCACCCCGGCGAGCCGGGCGCCGACGACGCGATGCGCGCGGACTACGAACAGAGCCTGGACGCCTACGAGAAGGCCAAGGCCTTCATGGCGGACGCCCGGCGGCCGGAGGACGTGCGCGCGGTCACCCAGGCCCTGGAGGACGGGCGCTTCTCCCTCGCCCGGCTCGCCGCCCGCCGGGAGGGGAAGCCGCTGCCCGAGCGCCGCCCGCCGTGCTTCTTCGACCCGCGCCACGGCCCCTCGGTCACCGACGTCACCTGGACCCCGCCGGGCGGCGCCACCCGCGAGGTGCCGGTCTGCGCGGCCGACCGGGCCCGGCTGTCCGACGGCCGGGACCCGATGATCCGCGAGGTGGACACCGAGTACGGCCGCCGGCCCTACTGGGACGCCGGTCCGGCCTACGGTCCCTGGGCGGGCGGCTACTTCGGCGCCGGCATCCTGCCCGGCCTGCTGGTCGGCACCATGCTGGGCGGCCTGATGGCGGGCCCCGCCTACGGAGCGGGTTACGGCGCCGGCTACGGCGACTTCGGCGGCCACGAGGGCGGTGACGTGTCCGGCGGCGACTTCGACCCGGGCGACTTCGGCGGCGGCTTCGGGGGCGGTGACTTCGGCGGGGGCGGCGGCTTCGGCGGCGGAGGGGACTTCGGCGGGGGCGGCGGCTTCTGAACGGCGGGCGGTGCGGCCACCGCCCGCCCGAGGTCAGCCCCGCACCGTCCGCCACGCGCGGGCGGCCGGGGCGACCGACACCGCGAGGGCGAGGACGAGGGCGCCGGTGACCAGCCCCGCGCTGACCCACACCGGCGACCGGTACCCGAACCCCGCGCCTATCGCCGCGCCCCCGGCCCAGGGACCCAGCGCCGCGCCCACGTTGAACGCGGCCGTCGCGAAGCCCCCGGCCAGCGTGGGGGCGTCCGGCGCCGCGTACAGCGCCTGGGAGATCAGCGTGGAACCGACCCCGAAGGACAGGGCGCCCAGCAGGAACACGAGCCCGAGCGCCACAGCGGGGCTCCCGGCGCCGAGCGCGAGCGCGCACCACCCGGCGCACAGTGCGGCGCCGCCCGCCGTCAGCACCCGCACCGGATGCCGGTCGGCGAACCGCCCGCCGACGGTCACCCCGAGGAAGGACCCCGCGCCGAACAGCGCCAGCACCCCGGGCACCCACCCGCCGTCCAGCCCGCCGACCTCGGTGGCCAGCGGCGCCAGGTAGGTGAACGTGCAGAAGGTCGCCCCGTTGACCAGCGCGGCCAGCAGCAACGTGAGCCGCAGCCGGGGAGCGCGCAGCGCCCTCAGCTCGCCCCGCAGCGGGGGAGGCGTGGCCTCGGCGGCGCCGCCCGGCACCGACCGGGCCACCGCCACCACCGCGGGCACCGCCAGCAGCGCCACCGCCCAGAACGCGGAGCGCCAGCCCCACACCTGGCCGAGCAGCGCCCCCGCGGGCACCCCGATCACGCAGGCCAGGGTGACCCCGCCCAGCAGGGTGGACGTGGCCCGGCCCTTGGCCCCGGGCTCGGCCAGGTCGGCGGCGGTCACCAGGGCGACGGCCAGGAACCCGGCGTTGGCCAGGGCTCCGACCACCCGGGTGGCGAGCAGCACCTGGAAGCTGCCGGTGAGGGCACCGACGACATGGACGGCGAGGAAGACGCAGAGGAAGCCCAGCAGGGCGCCCCGCCGCGACCACCGCCTGCCGAGGGCCGCCATCAGCGGCGCCCCGACGACCATCCCCACCGCGAAGGCCGAGGTCAGCGCCCCGGCCGCAGGCACGGTGACCTGAAGATCCCTTGCGATGTCCGGCACCAGCCCGGACAGCATGAACTCGGAGGTTCCCTGGGCGAACACGGCAAGGCCCAGGAGAAGAAGAGCGAACGGCATGAAGGAACTCCGCACCCGGAAGTCGACATCGATCACGACACGGCGGACGGCCGTCCGGTGGCGGTGCGACGACGAGGACCCGGGTACGCGCGAGGCGCGTCCCTCAGCCCGGCATCACGAGCGGCCACCGGAGGACCGGTGGCCGGAGTCTGTCGGCTTCGGGGCTGTTCACACCGGGCAGGTTAGCGCTTCCCGGCGCGGGCCACGACCGGATAATCGGCCGCGGACCGGGTGGCCCGGGTCCCGGACGGGGTGCGCCCGCGGCGCACGACGACGACCGCCGCGAGGCCGACGGCCAGACCCAGGGCGGTCTGCACGCCGAAGGGCTCGCCGAACATCAGGGCGCCCCACACGGCCGTCACCGGAGCCATGAGGAACATGAGGGTGTTGACCTCGGTGATGCCGGACCGGCGCAGGATCAGCCAGTACAGCCCGTAGCCGCCGAAGGTGGGCAGCACCACGAGCCAGGCGGTCGCCAGCCAGAACGAGGAGTCGGCGGGCGGGGCGGCCGCACCCAGGCCGCCCGCCAGGCCGGAGAAGAGGACGGCGCTGGTCACGCAGTGGATCGTCAGCGCCACCCGGGGCTCGGCCGGCGCGGGGGAGCGGCCCTCCAGGAAGGTGGCCGCCACCAGGGACAGCATGCCGAGGAAGGGCACGCCGTAGGCCCACCAGGCCACGTCCGCGCCCGCCGCCGCGGCGTCGGCCACCGTCACCGTGGCGACACCGGCCAGCCCCAGCCACAGACCCAGCCACTGCCGGCGCGAGACGTACTGCCGCAGCAGGGGACCGGCGAGCGCACCGGCGACGAGCGGCTGGACGCCGTCGATCAGGGCGGTGGTGCCGCTGGAGACGCCGAGCTGGATGGCGTAGTAGACGCTGAGGAGGTAGCCGCTCTGCGACAGCGCGCCGATGACGACCTGCCGGCCGGCCTCCCTGCGGGTCAGCCCGCGCCACGCCCCTCGCGACAGGGCCGCGACGGCCACGAGGACCAGGGCCAGCGGTACGAAGCGCCACATCAGGAGCGTGGACACGTCCGCCGTCCCCGCGCCGAGCTTGGCGCCGATGAAGCCGGAGCTCCAGCACAGTACGAAGGCGAGCGAGAGCAGGACGTTCACGTCGACCACATCCCGTAGTAGACAGATCGGTTTACTGGCCTCGGGTGCCCACTATACAGATCGGTATACTCGGGAGCATGGAGCCCGTGGAGAAGCCGCACCGCATCCGGATGACGCCCGGCGCGCGCCGAGTCCTCGAAGCCGCCGAGCGGCTGTTCTACGAGCGCGGCATCCACGCCGTGGGCGTGGACCTCATCGCCGCCGAGGCGGGGGTCACCAAGAAGACGCTGTACGACCGGTTCGGCTCCAAGGAGCAGCTCGTCGTGGAGTACCTGGCCGGGCGCGACGAGCGCTGGCGCGGGCTCCTCGCCGGGCGCCTGGAGGCGGCGGCGGGAGAGGGGCCGGCCGCCCGGGTCCTGGCCGTCTTCGAGGCCTCCCGCGCATGGGCGGACCGGTACGGGCAGAGGGGGTGCAGCATGATCAACGCCCGGGCGGAGATCAGCGACCCCGCCCATCCGGCGAACCTGGTCATCGCCGGTCAGAAGAGGTGGATGCTCGACCTGTTCACCCGTCTCGTCCGGGACGTCGACGCGGCCGGCGCCGCCGACGGGACGGACGCCGACGCGGCCGGCGCCGACCGGCTGGCGCGCACGCTGATGCTGCTGCACGAGGGCGCCCTGGTCGTGCACGGGCTGGGGGTCCTCGCCGACCCCTTCGGGCGCGCCCTCGACCAGGCACGGGAACTGCTGCGGAATCGGGGGGCGGCGGGGCGGGGCGCGCCACTGAGGTGAGCCCGTGCCTTCGCGCCGCGCCCTCGTGGTCATCGACCTGCAGCACGCCAGGGTCACACCACCTCGCGGCGGGGTGCGGCGGACGCCCCCGACCTGGTGCCGGCCGACCGGTCGATCGCCCGGTGGGACGCCGTCCACCGTGCGATGGCCCGGCCCGGTAGGCGTGTCCGGGTCCGGGCCACCGTCGACGGGGAACTCACGCCTGCTTGATCGCCGAGATGTCGAAGGTCAGCTTGATCTTGTCGGACACCAGGACGCCGCCCGTCTCCAGCGCCGCGTTCCAGGTGAGGCCCCACTCGGAGCGCTTGATCTCCGCCTTGCCCTCGAAGCCGACGCGCTCGTTGCCGAACGGGTCCTTCGCGGCGCCGTTGAACTCCAGGTCGATGGTGAGGGGCCTGGTGGTGCCGAGGATCGTGAGGTCGCCGGTGATCCGGTAGTCGTCGCCGCCGAGGGCCTGCGCCGCGGTGGAGCGGAAGGTCATCTTCGGGAACTCGTCGGTCTTGAAGAAGTCCGCGCTCTTGAGGTGGCCGTCGCGATCGGGGGCCCCGGTGTCAATGCTGTCCATCGTGATGTCGAGGGACGCCGTGGAGCGGGACGGGTCGGACCCGTCCAGGTGCAGCGTGCCGCTGAAGTCGAGGAACTTGCCCTTGACGTTGGTGACCATGGCGTGGCGCGCCGTGAAGCCGATCGTCGTGTGGGCGGGGTCGATCGTGTACTCGCCGGTCAGGGTGGCGAGGTTCGGGGTCGTGGTCATGGTGTCCTCCTGGGAACGGCCGGTCGGGGGACCGGCGCCTTATGTTGAATGTTCAACCACTCCAACGGTGTCGACTCTAGACCTATTCCGTCCAGCCATCAACGGGTACGCGCGGACGGCACCCGAACGGCCGCCTGGAGGTCGCCTGAGGCGCCCCGTGGTGGGGAAAGGTCATGAGCATGACCTCCCTGTGGCCGCATGCCCACCGCACCGGCGCCGCCGGACCGTCCCGCCGCACCTTCCTGCTCGCGGCCGCCGCGGCCGCCGCACTCACCCCGGCCCTCGGTGCTCCCGCACTCGGCGCACCCGCCCCCACCGCCGCCGACCCCTACGAGGCCCTCCGCCTGCGCTGGCTCGGCATCGCCCTCGGCACCGGCTACGACCCGGGCGCCGCACCGTACGCCTCCCGGTTGGCGGAGACGGGCGCACACGCCCGCGCCCACCGTGCCGCCATGGCGCCCACCCCCACCTCCCTGTGGCCCGGCCACCCCTTCGACCCGCCCGCCGGGATCACTTTCGCGTACGGCCGGCTGTGGACCATGGCCCAGGCGTACCTCCTGCCGGGCACCGGCTCCACCGGCGACGCGGGCCTCCTCGCCGACGTCCTGCGCGGACTCGACCACCTCTCCGCCACCGTCTACCACCCGGGCACCACCCGCTACGGCAACTGGTGGGAGTGGCAGATCGGCAGCCCCCGTCTCCTGATGGACATCACGGCCGCCCTCCACGACCACCTCGGCACCGACCGCGTCGAGGCCGCCTGCGCCGCCGTCGACCACTTCGTCCCCGACGCGATGCTCGGCGACTACTCCGGCACCTCCACCGGCGCCAACCGGGTCGACCTCTGCCGCTCCGTGGCCCTGCGCGGCATCCTGGGCCGGGCCCCCGCGAAGATCGCCCTGGCCCGCGACGCCCTCTCGCCGGTCTTCCCCCACGTGACCGAGGGCGACGGCCTCTACGCCGACGGGTCGTTCGTCCAGCACACCTGGGTCGCCTACTCGGGGACGTACGGCCAGGTCATGCTGGACGGACTCGGCCGGCTGTTCACCCTGCTCGCCGGGTCGCCGTGGGAGGTGACGGATCCCGGCAGGCAGATCATCCTCGACAGCGTCGAACGGGCCTACGCCCCCCTGATCCACGACGGGTTGGTCATGGACAGCGTCAACGGGCGGGCGATCAGCCGGGGTTACCTCCAGAGCGACGACCTGCACGTGATGCGCAGCGACCACTTCCACGGCCAGCAGCTCATCGCGGCCATGGCTCTCCTCGCGGGCGGTGCGAGCGACGCCGAACGCGAGCGCTGGCACGCGCGGATCAAGGGCTGGATCGCACGGGACACCGTCACCCCCGTCCTCACGGCACCCCAGTTCCCCGTGGCCGACCTGGCCCGCCTGCACGCGATCGCCGACGCGCCCGTCGAGGCCGCGCCCGAGCCCACCGGGCACCACCTCTTCGCGGCGATGGACCGCGCCGTCCACCGCAGCCCCGCCTTCACCGCGAGCCTCGCCATGGCGAGCGACCGCATCGCCCACTACGAGTGCGGCAACGGCGAGAACCCCCGCGGCTGGCACACCGGCGCGGGACAGCTCACCTGGTGGGCGAACGGCACCCGGTCGGACCAGTACACGGACTGGTTCTGGCCCACCGTCGACTGGTACCGCCTGCCGGGGACCACCGTCTCCACCCGGCGGCTGCCCGACCGCGCGGGCGGCGAATGGGGCGCGCCCAAGCCCGACGTGCGCTGGGTGGGCGGCACCACCGACGGCACCTACGCGGCCGTCGGCCAGCACCTCAAGGGCCTCGGCTCGACCCTCGAAGCGCGCAAGTCCTGGTTCTTCCTCGACGACGAGGTGGTCTGCCTCGGCGCCGGCATCACCTGCGCCGACGGCGTCCCGGTCGAGACGGTCGTCGACAACCGCAACCTGGGTCAGGACGGCACCCAGGCCCTCGTCCGCGGCCGGAACTGGGCGCACCTGGAGGGCCACGGCGGCTGGATCGTGCCCGAGGGCGAGCTGCGGACCCTGCGCGAGGACCGCACCGGCGCCTGGTCCGACATCAACAGCACCAGCACCACCGAGCGCCGCACCCGCCGCTGGCAGACCCTCTGGCTGGACCACGGCACCGACCCGGTCGACGCCGGCTACGTCTACGTCGTCATGCCGGGCGCCTCGCGCCGGACCGTCGCCCGACGGGCCGCCGACCGCCACCGGCTCCGGGTCCTCGCCAACGACGGCCGCTGCCAGGCGGTCGCCGTTCCCCCGCTCGGCCTCACGGCCGCCACCTTCTGGGAGGCCGGCACGGCCGGCCCGCTCACCGCGACGGCGGGCGCGAGCGTCCTCGTCCGGCGCCGGGGCCGCACCGCCACCCTCTGCGTGAGCGAACCGCCGCGCACCGGCGAGCCCCTGGAGATCGTGTGGGACCATCCGGCGGGAGCGGTGGTACGGGCCGACAGCACGGTCGAGATCGTGGCGACCGGCCGCCGACTGCACCTCCGCGTCACTCCAGGGGTGGTATGCGACACCCATGAATGTGAGGTGACTCTCAGCTGACGGCTTTGTGTGACCCCTACAAGCCGGAACCCCCCTGAGCAGTCGAAACGGCTGCACGCCGTAGGGGTTCTGTTCGGTGCTACCAGGAAAACGCGTCGGAGACTGTACGGAGTCGACGGCTGGCATTCCTTGGTCGACTTCGTAGAGTCGCTACATGACCGTTTTGGATGAGGCGCCGGGTGAGTCGACGAGCGTGCCGGCGGACGAGCCGACGGACGCGCGCGGGCGAGTGGCCGAACTGCACGAGATCCGTGCGCAGGCACTGGCCGGACCGAGCGAGAAGGCGACGGCGGCGCAGCACGCCAAGGGCAAGCTGACCGCGCGGGAGCGCATCGAGCTCCTCCTCGACGCCGGTTCCTTCCGGGAGGTCGAGCAGCTGCGCCGGCACCGGGCGACCGGGTTCGGGCTGGAGGCGAAGAAACCGTACACCGACGGTGTCATCACCGGCTGGGGCACGGTCGAGGGCCGCACCGTCTTCGTCTACGCGCACGACTTCAGGATCTTCGGCGGTGCGCTGGGCGAGGCCCACGCCACGAAGATCCACAAGATCATGGACATGGCCATCGCGGCCGGTGCGCCGCTGGTCTCCCTCAACGACGGCGCCGGCGCCCGCATCCAGGAGGGCGTCTCCGCCCTCGCCGGCTACGGCGGCATCTTCCAGCGCAACACCCGCGCCTCGGGCGTCATCCCGCAGATCAGCGTGATGCTGGGCCCGTGCGCGGGCGGCGCGGCCTACAGCCCGGCGCTGACGGACTTCGTGTTCATGGTCCGCGACACCTCGCAGATGTTCATCACCGGCCCCGACGTGGTCAAGGCCGTCACCGGTGAGGAGATCACGCAGAACGGCCTGGGCGGCGCCGACGTGCACGCCGAGACCAGCGGCGTGGCGCACTTCGCCTACGACGACGAGGAGACCTGCCTCGCCGAGGTCCGCTACCTGCTGTCCCTGCTCCCGCAGAACAACCGGGAGAACCCGCCCCGCAACGAGGCCTCCGACCCCGCCGACCGGCGCGGCGACACCCTCCTCGACCTGGTCCCCGCGGACGGCAACCGCCCGTACGACATGGCCAAGGTCATCGAGGAGATCGTCGACGACGGCGAGTACCTGGAGGTCCACGAGCGCTGGGCCCGCAACATCATCTGCGCCCTGGCCCGCCTCGACGGGCAGGTCGTCGGCATCGTCGCCAACCAGCCGCAGGCCCTGGCGGGCGTCCTGGACATCGAGGCGTCCGAGAAGGCCGCCCGCTTCGTGCAGATGTGCGACGCCTTCAACATCCCGATCGTCACCCTTCTGGACGTACCCGGCTTCCTGCCGGGTGTCGACCAGGAGCACGGCGGCATCATCCGCCACGGCGCCAAGCTGCTGTACGCGTACTGCAACGCCACCGTGCCCCGCATCTCCCTCATCCTGCGCAAGGCGTACGGGGGTGCTTACATCGTCATGGACAGCCAGTCGATCGGCGCCGACCTGACCTACGCCTGGCCGACCAACGAGATCGCGGTGATGGGTGCCGAGGGCGCGGCCAACGTCATCTTCCGCCGCCAGATCGCCGAGGCCGAGGACCCCGAGGCCATGCGGGCCCGCATGGTCAAGGAGTACAAGGCCGAGCTGATGCACCCCTACTACGCGGCCGAGCGCGGCCTGGTCGACGACGTCATCGACCCCGCCGAGACCCGCGAGGTGCTCATCAGGTCCCTGGCGATGCTGCAGACCAAGCACGCCGACCTGCCCTCCCGCAAGCACGGCAACCCGCCGCAGTGACCCGAGGAGCCACGTCCATGTCCACTGCCGACATCCGCGTCGAGAAGGGCCACGCCGAGCCCGAGGAAGTCGCCGCCATCACGGCCCTCCTCCTGGCCCGCGCCGCCGCCCGCCCCGTCGAGATCACCCCCACCCACGGCGGCGGCCGCGTCCGCGCCGGCTGGCGCCGCCTGGAACGCGAGCCGGGCTTCCGCGCCCCGCACAGCTGGCGCTGACCCCGAGACACACGCCGAGGCCCCCTCCACTGAGGAGGGGGCCTTCGCGTGTGAACCGGGGGCCGGACAGCGCACTCAGGGGCGCGGGGAACTGCGCGACCGGCCACGCCCCACCCGCACCCGGCAACGAAACAGCCCCCGGCAGCCCAGTGGCCGCAGGGGGCGTGTCGCCACCCGGCGCTAGCGCAGGCGCGCCATGAGCGCGTGCTCGACCAGCGTGATCAGCGCGCTCTTCGCGTCGGCGCGGTGCCGCGCGTCCGTCGTGATGATCGGGGTGTCCGGCCCGATCTGCAGCGCCTCGCGGACCTCGTCCGGGTTGTACGGCTGCTGGCCGTCGAAGCCGTTGAGGGCGATGACGAACGGCAGACCGGAGTTCTCGAAGTAGTCGACGGCGGGGAAGCAGTCGGCGAGCCGCCTCGTGTCGACCAGCACGATCGCACCGATGGCGCCGCGCACCAGGTCGTCCCACATGAACCAGAAACGGTCCTGGCCGGGTGTACCGAAGAGGTACAGGATCAGGTCCTGGTCGAGCGTGATGCGTCCGAAGTCCATGGCGACCGTCGTGGTCGTCTTGTCCCCCGTGTGGGTGAGGTCGTCGATGCCCGCGGACGCGGATGTCATCACGGCCTCGGTGCGCAGCGGGTTGATCTCCGAGACAGCGCCGACGAACGTGGTCTTGCCCACGCCGAAGCCGCCCGCCACCACGATCTTCGCGGATGTGGTGGAGCGGGAAGGACCGCCGCTAGAGCTTGCGAAGTCCACTGAGCACCCTTTCGAGCAGTGTCACGTCTGGCTGGCCGCCGGCGTTCTCGTCGCCGCCGGGCTGATGGATGGCGACCAGTCCCGCCTCCGCCAAGTCGGCGACGAGGATCCTGGCCACGCCGAGAGGGATCGTCAGGAGGGCCGAGACCTCGGCCACCGACTTGATCTCCCGGCAGAGGTTGCAGATCCGCTGATGCTCGGGCAGTTGGCCCTGCATCTGGTGCGGCTGCGCGGTGGTGTGCACCAGTGCCTCGATGGCGAGCTGGTACCGGGGCCTGGTGCGGCCGCCCGTCATGGCGTACGGGCGCACCAGGGGGTTGTTCGACGCCCCGGCGGGCGCCGGCTCAGGGGTGCGGCGCTGGGGCTGCACGGGCTGGATGCGCGGAGCGTGCGGCTGGTCGTACGGCGAAGGGCCGGGGCCCTGCGGTGCGTAGGGCTGCCGGTGGCTCGGTACGGAGGGGTAGCCGTATCCGTTCGCCGAGCCGTCGTTCTGGCCCTGGCCAGGGCCGTACGACCAGTTGCCCGATGACGGACCGCCTGGGGGTGTTGCCACTTTTTCCTCCTCCGACTGTGCCTGGCATCCATCACTGTGGAGCCGCGTCCCGAAACTTTACGGCCACGGGACGCCAAAACGCACCGTCTGTCCTTTAGTTGAGAAGGCTCCCTTGGAGCTCCGCCCGGAGATCGGGCGTCAGAACCGTGCCGGCACGGTCCACCAGAAGGGCCATCTCGTACCCAATGAGACCGATGTCCGCCTCCGGGTGTGCGAGAACCGCGAGGGACGAACCGTCGGAGATGGACATGATGAACAGGAATCCCCGCTCCATCTCCACAACCGTCTGGTTCACGCTGCCGCCCTCGAAGATGCGCGAGGCACCGGCGGTCAGCGAGGTCAGACCGGAGGCGACGGCCGCGAGCTGGTCGGCGCGATCGCGCGGGAATCCCTCGGACATCGCCAGAAGGAGTCCGTCGGCGGAGACCACCACCGTGTGGGACACCCCCGGGGTGTTGTCCACGAAGTTGGTGATCAACCAGTTCAGGTTCTGTGCCGCCTGGCTCATCGGGCTCACACTAACGCTCCTGGTTGTAGGTGCTGTCAGGACCACGGTGTTCATTCCTTGTGTCCTGGCCGTTCGTTTCACTGCCTGCGCTGCGGCCCCGTTCGACGCCGCGCCGCAGGTTGCTCAGCCTGCCCCGGACGTCCTCCGGGGCGCGGGAGACCTGCGGGCCTCCCTGTGGAGTGGTTTCGGCGGCGCCCTCGACCAGGTTGGCCTTGGGTACCCGCCGTGGCAGACCCGAGGAGGTCACCCCGCCCGCCTTGGGCCTGCGCAGCGCCGAGGCCTGCTGCCAGCGGTCGTCGTTGGCCGACCGCCAGGAGTCCTCGCCGCCGGCCTGCGGCGCGGTGGCCGGCGCCTCGTGGTCCACGTGCCCGGCCTTGCCCGCGCCGCTCGCGGTGGATCCGCGGCGGGGGAGACCGGCGTCGGTCATGTCGTGAGCGGCGGAGGGAGCCGGGCCCGGACGGTCGAAGCCTACGCGGTCCGCCTCGTTCACGTCAGCGGCCTGCGCGGATTCCGTCTCCGGGGCACCCGTGGGGTACTGGTCCGGATAACCGTTCCGGTAACCGTCCTGCTGGGGCCAGTCGTCGCTGTGACGCCGCTGTTCGAAGGCCGAGTAGGTCTCCGGGGCGCCGGGACCGGCCGGCTGGTGGCCGCCCGGGACCGGCTCCGCGTAGGAGGCGCCGGTGTAGCCGCCGTCGGACGGGTAGCCCTCGCCCTGCGGCGCCTGGCCGTTCGGCGCGTAGTACTGCTCGTCGTACGCCTGCTGCTGCGGCTCCTGGTACGCCGCCTGCTGCTGGTCGGCGTAGCCGGACGGCTGCTCGTACGCGCCGGTCTGCTGCTCCTGGTACTCGCCCTGGCCGTAGCCGGGCTGCTGACCGGTGAACTGGTCCTGGTAGCCGCCGGTCCCGTTCCCGTCGCGGCCGCCGTGGTCCGCCGGACCGGGCAGCTCGGGGTGCGACTGGGCCTCCAGGGCCGCACGGCGCTCCTCGCGCATCAGGGAGCGGCCGACCGGGTCCAGCTCGCGGATGTCGTCGGGGACCTCGGTGTACCGGCTGTCGTCGAAGCCCAGCTCGGCGGCGGTCCGCATGGGCTGACCGACCTGGCCGAAGTTCTCGCCCTGGAAGTTCTGCTCCGGGATGATCTGGGAGACGGTGAACTCGTCGCGCGGCTGCGTCTCGCCACCGCCACCGTGGGTGATGGCGTCCGGGAGCATGACCAGCGAGGTGGTGCCCGCCTGCTCCCCGGAGGGGCGCAGCTGGACGCGGATGCCGTGCCGGTCGGACAGCCGGCCGACCACGAACAGGCCCATGCGCTGCGAGATCGCGGCGTCCACGGTCGGCGGGTTGGCCAGCTTGTGGTTGATGTCCGCGAAGTCCTCGGCGGTCAGGCCGATGCCCTTGTCGTGGATCTCGACCATCACGCGGCCGTCGGGCAGCCGGGTCGCGGTGACGCGGACCTTGGTCTGCGGGGAGGAGAACGTGGTGGCGTTCTCCAGCAGCTCGGCGAGCAGGTGCACGAGGTCGGTCACCGCGCGGCCGTGGATCTCGGCCTCGGGGACGCCGGACAGCTCGATGCGCTCGTACTGCTCCACCTCGGAGGAGGCGGCGCGCAGCACGTCGACCAGCGGGACCGGCTGGTCCCAGCGGCGGCCGGGCTCCTCGCCGGCGAGGACCAGGAGGTTCTCGCCGTTGCGGCGCATGCGGGTGGCGAGGTGGTCCAGCCGGAAGAGGTTCTCCAGCTGGTCGGGGTCGGCCTCGTTGTTCTCCAGCTCGGTGATCAGGGTCAGCTGGCCCTCGATCAGCGACTGGTTGCGGCGCGAGAGGTTGGTGAAGATCGCGTTGATGTTGCCCCGCAGCAGGGCCTGCTCGGAGGCGAGCCGGACGGCCTCGCGGTGCACCTGGTCGAAGGCCCGGGCCACTTCGCCGATCTCGTCGGTGGAGGTGATCGGGATCGGCGCCACCCGGGTGTCGACCCGGCCCGGGTCGGTGCGGGAGAGCTGGTCGACCAGCATCGGCAGGCGCTGCTCGGCGATGCCGAAGGCGGCGTTGCGCAGCTGGCGCATGGCGCGGCTCATCTGGCGGGCCACCATGCCGGCCAGGATGAACGCGGCGAGCAGCGCGACGACGACAGCGGCACCCGTGATGTAGGCGGCCTGCTCGGCGTCGTCGGCGATGGTCGACGCCTCGGACACCGCCTTGTCGGCGAGGTCGGACTCGATCTTGCCGTAGGCGTCGAACTTGAGGGTGTTGACCGCCCACCAGTTCTCCGGCGTGATGCCCTGCTGGGCCAGCTCGGCCCGCGCGCCGGTGTCCGTGGTGTCCAGCTGGGCCACTTCCGAGATCATCGTCGTCGGATTGGTCGGCGGCGGCACGTAGTCCGGGTCCTTGGCCTTGGCCTCCTTGGCCAGGGCCGCGCCGTCCTCCTTCAGCTGCGCCTCGGCGTCCTCGAGCTTCTGCGCGTCCGCCTCGGTACCGCCGCCGATGTACTCCTCGATGGCGATGCGCTCGAGGTAGGCGTACGAGGAGAGGGCGACGCGCTGGCTGGCGAGGTGGCTCGGGTCCGGCCCCGGCTTGACCAGCATGTGCATGCCGATGGAGCGCTGCAGCGAGAGCGCGGCCTTGGTCAGGGAGATCGCGTAGACGGTACGGCCGTAGGAGGTGATGTTGCCGGTGCCCAGACCGAGTTCGTTGGCGAACTCCATCAGGGGGTGGGCGATCCCGGTGTAGCCCTCCTCGGTCTCCACGCCCTTGAGCTTGGAGGTGTACGCGGCCACGCGGAGCGTCTGGAGCTTGGGCTCCTGCTCGCGGAACACCTTCAGCCGGCGTTCCAGACCCGCCTTGCCGGGCATGGCCTGGGCCGCCTCGTCGAAGGCGTCGGCCGCCTGGTCGGTCGCGCGGCGGGCCTGGGTGACGCCGGCGTCCTTCTCGCCCTTGCCCTGGAGCAGGGGGGCCGCCGTCAGGTCACGCTCGTTGTAGAGGGCGTTGGCATAGCTCAGCGAGGCCCGGACCAGGCGCGCGGTGCTCTCGGCGTCCTCGGCGTCCGACCAGGTGTCGATCGAGCTCTTCACCTGGAAGCCGCCCATGACGAGGCCGACCAGCACGGGTATGAGCAGGATCGCGTTCAGCCGGGTGGTCACGCGCCAGTTGCGCGGCGAGAAACGGCCACCGCTCGGGGCGGGCTCGGCCTTGGCTTCCGCAGCGGGCACGGGGGCGGGCGCCGCTGCGCGCGGCGGCGGGGTGAAGTTGCCCCGGGCCGATGGCTCGGGACTGTTCTTGCTTCGCCTCACTCGACCAACAACCTCTCGGCGGTCGGCACCTACGTCGTGCCGCTGTGTCTCAGAGCCCAGTCCGTCATCGAGTACGTGCTACTGCTGAGTACGTCTTTGACCATTGGGCAGTTCCGGCATTCCAGCACGCGGACCTGCGCTCTTCCAAACAGTGGAACGCGGGGGTTACACGTGATGTAAGCCCCAGATAAAACGGTCAAAAAGAGCGAGGGACGCCAAAAGGCGGGGCGTTCGTGAGCACAGCGAGACGGGATGTGCGCTACGCGTGGCGGTACCACCCGATTCCTCTGCCGAAACGTTATGAACGGCGGAGCCGACCGTGTCAAAGGACACAGTCGGCTCCGACCCGCCTACGACAACTGCCGTAGATCATTGCCGACTTGGTTGCGACCGTCGCCGGGCCTACCGCAGACGTGCCATGAGCGCGTGCTCGACCAGCGTGATCAGCGCGCTCTTCGCGTCGGCGCGGTGCCGGGCGTCCGTCGTGATGATCGGGGTGTCCGGCCCGATCTGCAGCGCCTCGCGGACCTCGTCCGGGGAGTACGGCTGCTGGCCGTCGAAGCCGTTGAGGGCGACGACGAACGGCAGACCGGAGTTCTCGAAGTAGTCCACCGCGGGGAAGCAGTCGGCGAGCCGGCGGGTGTCGCACAGCACGACCGCGCCGATGGCGCCGCGCACCAGGTCGTCCCACATGAACCAGAAACGGTCCTGGCCGGGCGTGCCGAACAGGTACAGGATCAGGTCCTGGTCGAGCGTGATGCGTCCGAAGTCCATGGCGACCGTCGTGGTCGTCTTGTCCCCGGCGTGCGTGAGGTCGTCGATCCCCGCGCTGGCCGAGGTCATCACGGCCTCGGTGCGCAGCGGGTTGATCTCGGAGACGGCGCCCACGAACGTGGTCTTGCCGACACCGAAGCCGCCGGCCACCACGATCTTCGCGGAGGTGGTCGCCCGACCCCCGTCAGAGCTTTCGAAGTCCACTGAGCACCCTTTCGAGCAGTGTCACGTCCGGTGCACCGCCGTTGTTCTCGTCGCCGCCCGGCTGGTGGATGGCGACGAGCCCTGCCTCCGCGAGGTCCGCGACCAGGATCCGGGCCACGCCCAGCGGCATCGCCAGCAGGGCCGACACCTCCGCCACCGACTTCACCTCGCGGCACAGGTGGCAGATGCGCTGGTGCTCGGGAAGGAGCCCCATGAGCGCTGCCGGATCGGCCGTGGTGCTGATCAGCGCCTCGATGGCGAGCTGGTAGCGCGGCCGTGTCCGGCCACCGGTCATCGCGTACGGACGTACCAGCGGCTGGTCGCCCTCGTCCTCGTACGGCTCCGCGTACGGATCATGAGAGGCGGTGGGCGGGGTCATGAATCCTCCGGGCGGGACAGCAGGTCGGTCAGTCGTGCCGTCTGAAGAGGCCGGTGGGGGGATTGTGGCGGCCGGACGGTGATTTGGTAACACGGGTGGTGCCGGGGCCGATCAGTGGAGCAGACTGCCTTGTAGTTCAGCGCGCAGGTCGGGCGTGAGCACCGCCCCCGCGCGGTCGACCAGGAGCGCCATCTCGTAGCCGACGAGGCCGATGTCGCACTCCGGGTGAGCGAGAACGGCCAGGGACGAGCCGTCCGAGACGGACATGAGGAAGAGGAACCCGCGTTCCATCTCCACGACCGTCTGTGCCACGTTGCCGCCCTCGAAGATCCGGGACGCCCCGGCGGTCAGCGAGGTCAGACCGGAGGCGACGGCCGCGAGCTGGTCGGCGCGGTCGCGCGGGAAGCCCTCCGACATCGCCAGGAGGAGTCCGTCGGCGGACACGACGACGGTGTGGGACACCCCCGGGGTGTTGTCCACGAAATTCGTGATCAACCAGTTGAGGTTCTGTGCCGCCTGGCTCATCGGGCTCAACTAACGCTCCTGCTGGTGAGTGGGCCGCGGGTAGCTGCCGGTCTGGTTGGTACCGGCCTGACGGCCCTGTGCGATTCCCCGACGGAGATTGGTCAGCCGGCCGCGTACCTCGTCGGGCGCACGCGATACCTGCGGACCGTTCTGGTGCGACTGCTGCTGAGCCGTGCCCGGGACCAGGTTGGCCCGGGGCACCCGGCGCGGCAGGCCGGAGGTGGTGATACCGCCCGCGGCGGGCTGCCGCACGCGCTCGGCCTGCCGGACGAGGTCGTCGTTCGGCGAGCTGCGCCAGGCGGAGGTGGCGGGCCGCTGGGGGGCCGCCGGGGTCTGGGGCTGGGCCGCCTGCGGCTCCGGGGCCGCGGCCGGGGCGCTCTGCTGCGCCCTCGCCTCGCGGTCCCCGTGGAACCAGTTGGTCTCCAGCGTGTCGTACAGCGGGGTACGGCCGTCGCCGGGACCGGAGGCCGGGGGCAGGGCCCAACCGTCACCGGGCCGCTGGGCGGCGGTTCCGTTGGCGGTGCCGCCGTTGCCGCCCGCGGGCTCCTGGTGGCCGGGACGCTGCTGCGGGGCCGGCGGACGCGGGGCGCCGAAGTCGTTGCCGCCGCGCGCGCCGTTGACCTGCGGGCGGTCGAACTGGCCGGTGGGGGCCGGGTTCTGCCGCTCCGGCAGCCGGTGCTGCCCGGTCGAGCCGTCGTTCCCGTCGTTCGGGTTCGGGTTCTGGGCGCCGGGGAACCGGCCGGTCGAGGCCGGGTCGTTCGGGCCCGCCTGACCGGGCTGGGTGCCGAAGACGTCCGAGCGGACGAACGCCCCGCCGTTCTGCTGCGGAGCGGCCTGCTCGGGCCGCGCGAACTGGTCGTCGCGCGAGGCGTTCCCGCCGCCCTGTCCGTACTGGTCCCGGCCGTACTGCTCCTGGGGGTACTGGTCCCGGCCGTACTGCTCCTGGCCGTACTGCTCCTGACCGTACTGCTCCTGGCCGTACTGACCCTGTGCGGGCCGGGAGAACAGGCTGTTGTCGTGCTGCTGCTGCTCGGCCCGGCGCGGGGCCGGGGCGTCGAAGTCCGGGCGGGCGAACTCGGCCGTGGCCGCGGGGCCCTGCGCCTCGCCGAGCGCGGGGACCGCGGGCATCTCGGTGGTGGCGCCGGGACCCTGACGGTCGTCGTAGCGCGGAGTCCGGTCCGTACGGGAGCTGTCCGGCTCCTCGTGGCCGCGCGGGGCGTCCAGCGAGGCACGGGGCACGGAAGGCTGCGCGTTCTCGTCGCTCCAGCTCGGCGTGCGGGGCTGCGGGGTGCCGCCGGGCAGCTCGGCCCGCGGACCGCCGCGCGGCGGCAGCTGCGGACGGCGACCCTGATCGGCGTCGCCCTTCCCGTTGCCGCGGCGCTTGCCGCGCTGCGCGGGCGCCGACGGACCGCGTCCGCCGCCGAAGGCGTCCTGGCCCTGCGGGTTGCCCTGCGGAGCCGAGCCCTGCGGCGCGTTGGCACCGGCGGCCTGCAGGCCCTGCGGCGCACCGGGCGCCTGACCGGCGCCGGCCGGAGCCGGGCGGTTCTGCTGGTGGGGCCCCGCCGGGGCCTGCGGCCCGCGCGGCCCGCCCGGGTGGGAGCCGGCGTCGCGTCCGGGCAGCGCGGCCCGCGGACCCTGTGCGGCACCGAGCCGGCCGCCGCCCGGCGCACCGGCACCGAGGGCACCGCCGCCACCGAACGCGCCGCCCCCGAGAGCGCCACCGCCCTGACCGCCACCGCCCTGGCCACCACCGCGCCGGGCCGCCGCGACACCGGCCGCCGCCTGGGCCGCGGCCGGGCCGCCGCCCGAGGGGCCCTGACCGGGCTTGGGCTGCGGCTTGCGGCCGCCCTGGGCGACATCGACGGGCAGCATGACCAGCGCGGTCGTGCCACCGGAGTCGGACGGGCGCAGCTGGATGCGGATGCCGTGGCGCTGCGAGAGCCGGCCGACCACGAACAGACCCATGCGGCGGGAGACCGAGACGTCCACGGTCGGCGGCGAGGCCAGCCGCTCGTTGATCGCGGCGAGGTCCTCGGGGGAGAGGCCGATGCCGGTGTCGTGGATCTCGATCAGCACCCGGCCGTCGGGCAGCGCGTGACCGGTGACCTTGACCTTGGTCTGCGGGGAGGAGAACGAGGTCGCGTTCTCCAGCAGCTCGGCGAGCAGGTGCACGAGGTCGTTGACCACGCGGCCGGCGACCTCGGTGGTCGGCACGGAGGCCAGCTCGATGCGCTCGTACTGCTCCACCTCGGAGGCGGCGGCACGGAGCACGTCGACCAGCGGCACCGGCCGGGTCCAGCGCCGGCCCGGCTCCTCACCGGCGAGGACGAGGAGGTTCTCACCGTTACGGCGCATGCGCGTCGCGAGGTGGTCGAGCTTGAACAGCGAGGACAGCTGGTCCGGGTCGGCCTCGCGGGACTCCAGTTCGGAGATGAGCGAGAGCTGACGCTGGATGAGGCCCTGGGAGCGGCGCGAGAGGTTGGTGAACATCGCGTTGACGTTGCCCCGCAGCAGGGCCTGCTCGGCGGCGAGGCGGACCGCCTCGCGGTGCACGTCGTCGAAGGCCGCGGCCACGCGGCCGATCTCGTCCCGGGAGTGCACGCCGACCGACTCCACCGAGGTGTCGACGTCCTGCGGGTCGGTCTCGGAGAGCTGCTTGACGAGCTCGGGCAGGCGGTCCTGGGCGACCCTGGTCGCGGTGTCCTCCAGGCGGCGCAGCGAGCGGATCATGGACCGCGCCACGACGAAGGCGCCGACCAGCGAGACACCGAGCACGAGCAGGATGATCACACCGGAGATGATCGCCTCGCGCTCGGACTCGCTGCGCAGCTCGCGGGCCTGCTGCTCCATGTCCTCCAGCAGCTTGAGCTCGATGTTCTTCATCTGCTGGATCTTGGTGGAGCTGTCGTCCAGCCAGTCCTGGTACGAGCGGACCTTCAGGTCGTCCAGACCGTCGGCCCGGCCGAGCGCGCGGCCGGCGTACTGGTCGGAGGACTCGATCACCGGGTTGCCCTCGGAGATCGGCTTGAGGAGTTCCTCGGCGCCGTCGCCGTAGATGCTGGTGAAGCTGCGGACCTCGGAGGTCTGGCTCTGGAGGGCCGACTGGGCGTAGAGCCGGTCGTTCTCGGTGAGCTTGCCCTTGCTCGTGTTGTTCGCCGGGAGCGCGGCCGCGAGGACGGCGCGCTGGATGGAGGCGTACTCCTTGGCCGAGGAGAAGGCCGACAGGGCGCGCGTGCGCTGGATCATGTCGGGGTTGCTGGTCGCCTCCGCCATGTCCTGCGAGAGGTCGAGCAGGTGGGTGATCAGGCGGTGGTAGGCCTCGACGGTCTGGGTCGAGTTGTCCTTCGCCTGATAGGCGGTGCTGCGGATCTTGTTCAGGCCGTTGAGGTCGCTCGCGAGGCCGACGAGGCTGTCGCGGACGCCGACGAGGTTGCCGTCCTTGCTGGCGGCGTCGATCTCCTCGGAGTTGTCGAGGAAGTTCTTCAGGGCCCGGTCGGTCTTCTCCCGGTCGCCCTTGACGGCGATCGCGCTGGAGGTCGAACCGTGCGCCAGCGGACCGGCGGACTGGTCGCGCTCCTCCTGGAGAGCGGCGGCCAGCTCGGTGGCCTGCTTGGTCATCTCCGTCAGCAGCTTCATGTTGTCGAGCTGCTGGATGTCGTCCATCGACTGGCTGATACGCATCGCGCCCAGCGAGGTGGCCGCGACCACCGGGAGCGCGAGCAGCGACACCAGACGGGTCGAGATCCGCCAGTTGCGCAGGGCTATTCGCGGGCCGGGGCCGGTCGATGCCTTGGCCGGCTTCGCGGACGGCTGCTGACCGGACGCGGACGAGGCAGGCCGGCCGGGGCGTCCGGTGCCGTCCCCGCCGTCGCCGGACGGGGCCTGGCCCGGGCTCTGGGCGTGCTGGGGCGAGGAGCTGACGGCCTTGGGGCCAGTCCCGCCGTGCGGCTCCGGCTCCGCCGAAGCGCTGCCATCCCTCTTGAAACGTCCCTGCACTAGCGTCGCAACCTCTGGACCAGGCGCCCGGCCGCGTGAACGGCTGGGCACGGTGTCGGCGTCATAGGGGCGCCCTGAATTACGCCCCCGTGGTGGTCGTGAGTGACCGGCGCTGGTTCCCCCTTCTCGCCGCTGCTCGGCGCTGGTGTGCGCCCCCTGTGCACCGGCTCGATCCCGCAGCGGTCCGTGAGATTCCAGCACAGTGCCGGATCTCCAACAAGGCCCGTGAGCCAGGCCGTGACCTAGGTGACAGCACGTGAGGGTCGAGTCACCGGACGTAGAAAATGATCACCCGCAAATGGGGCGTATGCCCGCGAGTCGCCGAGGGCCGAAAGGTGTCCCAGTCGACATGATCAGGAGCGGAATGATGGGTTCAGAGGGGCAATGTCTGTTTCGTCAGGGTGTTACGCAAGCCGGAATTGACCGGTTTGACCCTTGATAAGTGAGCAAACTCACACGCAGATCACGCACCCCGCTCGGGTCGAGGGGGAATCGCATGTTTAGCCTGACGCTTTACAGAGAAGGCAAAACCGACAACCCGCGCCTTCGGAGGGCTTCTTGCGGCCCCCCGGGCGCCCGGACATGACAGGGTCTCGTTCAACCGTGAAGACGACGATGATGTTCCACAAGATCGCCAACCCGCGACGCACGACGCTGGCGCACCTCGCCGGCGCCGACGAGCTGCAGACGCCCCAGCAGCCGGAGCACGCCGTCGAGCTCCCCGCCCAGACCGCCAACCCCCGGCGCACCGTCCTGATGGAGATCCCCGTCGCGGCCTCCGCCGCACAGTAGTACGCCGTCCGGCCGCCGATCGTTCGGCCGGCCCCACGAGCACCCGGGCGCCCGCGCGCCGGACCGCCACCCCCGAGGACCACGGCAGGCGATGCGCGAGGCGCCCGCCCCGTGCCGCGTTAGCCTGGAGCGTCAGACTCCAGCCAGCTCAGCAAGGGGCCAAGCAACCCGTGCGCATCGCCAGGTTCTCCATCGACGGGAACGTCGCCTTCGGCGCGGTCGAGGGCGACCAGCCGGACCAGCTCGTCCTCGACATCATCAAGGGCATCCCGTTCGCGGACTTCGAGCTCTCCGGCACCAAGGTGCCCCTGAGCAAGGTGCGGCTCCTGCCGCCCGTCCTCCCCAACAAGGTCGTCGCCTTCGGCCGCAACTACGCCGAGCACGCCCGCGAACTCGGCAACGAGGTGCCCGACGCCCCGTTCGCCTTCTTCAAGCCGTCCACCTCGGTCATCGGGCACGGCGACGCCATCCAGTACCCCTCCTTCTCCGAGGAACTGCACCACGAGGCCGAGCTCGCCGTCGTCATCGGCCGCATGTGCCGCGAGGTCCCGCGCGACCGCGTCAAGGACGTGATCTTCGGCTACACCTGCGCCAACGACGTCACCGCCCGCGACGTGCAGCGGCGCGAGAAGCAGTGGGCCAGGGCCAAGGGCTTCGACTCCTCCTGCCCGCTGGGCCCCTGGGTGGAGACGGACCTCGACCTCGCCGCCGCGGCCGACCTGACCATCCAGCTCACGGTCAACGGCACCCAGCGCCAGCTCGGCCGCACCAGCGAGATGACCCACTCCATCGAGGACCTGATCGTCAACATCTCCGAGGCCATGACGCTGCTGCCCGGCGACGTGATCCTCACGGGCACCCCGGCCGGAGTCGGACCCCTGCACGTCGGCGACGAGGTCGCCGTCACCATCGAAGGCATCGGCACTCTCACCAACAAGGTTGTCAAGCGTGGCTAGCGCACCCACCCCAGCAGTCCGTGTCCGTTTCTGCCCCTCGCCCACCGGCAACCCCCACGTGGGCCTGGTCCGCACCGCCCTGTTCAACTGGGCCTTCGCCCGGCACCACCAGGGCACCCTGGTCTTCCGCATCGAGGACACCGACGCGGCCCGCGACTCCGAGGAGTCGTACCAGCAGCTCCTGGACTCGATGCGCTGGCTGGGCTTCGACTGGGACGAGGGCCCCGAGGTCGGCGGCCCGCACGCGCCGTACCGCCAGTCGCAGCGCATGGACATCTACAAGGACGTCGCCGCCAAGCTGCTCGACGCCGGCCACGCCTACCGCTGCTACTGCTCCCAGGAGGAGCTGGACACCCGCCGCGAGGCCGCCCGCGCCGCGGGCCGGCCCTCCGGCTACGACGGCCACTGCCGCGACCTGAGCGACGCCCAGGTCGAGGAGTACACGGCGCAGGGCCGCGAGCCGATCGTCCGCTTCCGGATGCCCGACGAGACCATCACCTTCACGGACCTCGTCCGCGGCGAACTGACCTTCACCCCGGAGAACGTCCCGGACTACGGCATCGTCCGCGCCAACGGCGCCCCCCTCTACACGCTGGTCAACCCGGTCGACGACGCGCTGATGGAGATCACCCACGTCCTGCGCGGCGAGGACCTGCTCTCCTCCACCCCGCGCCAGATCGCCCTGTACAAGGCGCTGACCGAGCTGGGGATCGCCAAGGAGACCCCCGCCTTCGGGCACCTGCCGTACGTCATGGGGGAGGGCAACAAGAAGCTCTCCAAGCGCGACCCGCAGTCGAGCCTGAACCTCTACCGGGAGCGCGGCTTCCTCCCCGAGGGCCTGCTCAACTACCTCTCCCTGCTCGGCTGGTCGCTCTCCGCCGACCAGGACATCTTCTCGATCGAGGAGATGGTCGCGGCCTTCGACGTCACCGACGTCAACCCCAACCCGGCCCGCTTCGACCTCAAGAAGTGCGAGGCGATCAACGCCGACCACATCCGCATGCTCGACGTGAAGGACTTCACCGAGCGCTGCCGCCCGTGGCTGAAGGCCCCCGTGGCCCCCTGGGCGCCGGAGGACTTCGACGAGGCCAAGTGGCAGGCGGTCGCCCCGCACGCGCAGACCCGCCTGAAGGTCCTCTCCGAGATCACGGACAACGTCGACTTCCTCTTCCTGCCGGAGCCGGTCACCGACGAGGCGAGCTGGGCGAAGGCCATGAAGGAGGGCTCGGACGCCCTGCTGCGCACCGCCCGCGAGAAGCTCGACGCGGCCGACTGGGCGTCCCCCGAGTCCCTCAAGGAGGCCGTCCTGGCCGCCGGCGAGGCCCACGGCCTCAAGCTCGGCAAGGCCCAGGCCCCCGTCCGCGTCGCCGTCACCGGGCGCACCGTAGGCCTGCCGCTCTTCGAGTCCCTGGAGGTCCTGGGCAAGGAGAAGGCGCTGACGCGGATCGACGCGGCGCTCGCGAGGCTGGCGGCCTGACGCCCGCACCCCGTGACAGGGGCGGCCCCCGGACCCCGGGCGCCGCCCCTTCGTCGTACCGGCGGACAGGCCCCCGGCCCGCGCGTTACCGTCGGATCATGAGCATCCGCGCCGTGGTCTGGGACGTCGACGACACCCTCTTCGACTACACCACCGCCGACCGCGAGGGCATGCGCGCCCACCTGGTGGCGGAGGGGCTGCTCGCCGGCCACGGCGGGGCCGAGGAGGCCCTCGTGCGCTGGCGGGAGATCACCGAGCAGCAGTGGGGCCGGTTCGCGGCCGGAGAAGTCGACTTCGTCACACAGCGGCGCGACCGCACCCGCGTCTTCCTGGGCCGGCCGGAGCTGACGGACGCCGAGGCCGACCACTGGTTCCAGCGCTACGTCACGCACTACGAGGCCGCCTGGTCCCTCTTCCCGGACGTCCTGCCCGTCCTCGACGCCCTCGCCGAGAGCCACCGGCACGCCGTGCTCTCCAACTCCAGCCTCGTCGTCCAGGACCGCAAGCTGCGCGTGCTCGGCGTCCACGACCGCTTCGAGGCCATCCTGTGCGCCGCTGAGCTGGGCGTCTCCAAGCCCGAGCCCGACGCCTTCCTGGCCGCGTGCGACGCGCTCGGCCTCCCGCCGCACGAGGTGGCCTACGTCGGAGACCACCCGGAGATCGACGGACGCGGCGCCGCTGACGCCGGGCTGCTCTCGGTGTGGATCGACCGCGGCGGTGTGTACGCGACCGTCGACCCGCCGACCGGCCCGCGCCGCATCGCCTCCCTCGCCGAACTCCCCGCCCTCCTCGGTGCCGATACTCGTTTTGGAGCCCCGTCCACCTTCGGGTAATGTTCTTCCTGCGCCGCCGGAGAGCGGGCCGAAAGGCCGGTAACCGGAAGCGTAAAGCTAGAACAGAGCCCCGCAAGGGCTTGCGTTCCAGTGGCCTATGGTGTAATTGGCAGCACGACTGATTCTGGTTCAGTTAGTCTTGGTTCGAGTCCAGGTAGGCCAGCTCGCAGAGCTCATCTGCGCCGCGGAGATCATCCGCAAAGCCCCCGTTGTGTAGCGGCCTAGCACGCTGCCCTCTCAAGGCAGTAGCGCCGGTTCGAATCCGGTCGGGGGTACAGATCCTTCCCGCGGGGACGGTCAGGGTAGCTCCCGCCGACCTCGATGCAGGATCGCTAGGGCCCCCGTTGTGTAGCGGCCTAGCACGCCGCCCTCTCAAGGCGGTAGCGCCGGTTCGAATCCGGTCGGGGGTACAAACTGGTCTAAACCACATTGGTCTATGGTGTAATTGGCAGCACGACTGATTCTGGTTCAGTTAGTCTAGGTTCGAGTCCTGGTAGACCAGCTCGGATCTGCGGCGCGCGGTATGCAGCGTCTGCAAGATCCTCGCCCCCGTTGTGTAGCGGCCTAGCACGCCGCCCTCTCAAGGCGGTAGCGCCGGTTCGAATCCGGTCGGGGGTACGAGTCCCAAGGGGGCTCCCGTTCACACGGGAGCCCCCTTCGGCGTTCCGGGATCCGTGCCGTACGACGACGGCCCCCGCGCGACGAGGGCTTCGGCCTGCGCGGAGCGGGCCCGCCGCGGCGTTGGGGCGGGCCCGCTCCGGTCGCGGACGGGACGAGGTCAGCCGGTGCGGCGCAGGGCCTCGGAGAGCCGGCCGGCGGCGTCGATGATCGCCTGGGCGTGCATCCGGCCCGGGTGGCGCGTGAGGCGCTCGATGGGGCCGGAGACGGACACGGCGGCCACCACGCGGTTGGAGGGGCCCCGCACGGGCGCGGAGACGGACGCGACGCCCGGCTCCCGCTCGCCGATGGACTGGGCCCAGCCGCGCCGCCGCACCCCGGAGAGCGCCGTCGCCGTGAAGCGGGCGCCCTGCAGCCCGCGGTGGAGGCGCTCGGGCTCCTCCCAGGCCATCAGGATCTGCGCCGAGGAGCCGGCCTTCATGGTGAGCGTGGAGCCGACCGGGACCGTGTCCCGGAGGCCCGACAGACGCTCGGCCGCGGCCACGCAGATGCGCATGTCGCCCTGGCGGCGGTAGAGCTGGGCGCTCTCGCCCGTGACGTCCCGGAGGTGGGTGAGCACCGGGCCGGCGGTGGCGAGCAGACGGTCCTCGCCGGCCGCCGCGGCCAGTTCGGCCAGGCGCGGGCCGAGGATGAACCGGCCCTGCATGTCGCGCGCCACCATACGGTGGTGTTCCAGCGCCACGGCCAGGCGGTGGGCCGTGGGTCGTGCCAGTCCGGTCGCCGCGACCAACCCTGCGAGGGTGGCCGGACCGGACTCCAGAGCGCTCAGGACGAGGGCCGCCTTGTCCAGAACGCCGACGCCGCTACTGTTGTCCATGCAACGATACTCCCGTCTCACTCTGTGAAACGCAAGTTCAATTTTCCGTGGAACCCGCCACTCTTGATGGCAAGAAGTCACAACGGCCCGTGACGAAAGGGCCTGGCGGCGGTTGCCCGGATACAGGGGTGCGGGCGCCGTTTCCTCAAGATCTCTAGTTGGGTCGGCGCCTTGTCGCCGGCCGGAGGGAAAGCGATGGGTAGGACACTCGCGGAGAAGGTCTGGGACGACCACGTCGTCCGGCGCGCCGAGGGCGAGCCCGACCTCCTCTTCATCGATCTGCACCTGCTGCACGAGGTGACCAGCCCGCAGGCCTTCGACGGCCTCCGCAAGAGCGGCCGCCCGGTGCGCCGGCTCGACCTGACCATCGCCACCGAGGACCACAACACCCCGACGCTCGACATCGACAAGCCCATCGCGGACCCGGTCTCCCGGGTCCAGCTGGAGACGCTGCGCAAGAACTGCGCCGACTTCGGCGTCCGCCTGCACCCGCTGGGCGACGTCGAGCAGGGCGTCGTGCACGTCGTGGGCCCGCAGCTGGGACTGACCCAGCCCGGCACCACCGTGGTCTGCGGTGACTCGCACACCTCCACGCACGGCGCGTTCGGCGCGCTGGCCTTCGGCATCGGCACCTCCCAGGTCGAGCACGTGCTGGCCACCCAGACGCTGCCCATGGTCCGCCCGAAGACCATGGCGATCACCGTCAACGGCGCGCTGCCGGACGGGGTCACGGCCAAGGACCTCATCCTGGCGATCATCGCGAGGATCGGTACGGGCGGCGGCCAGGGCTACGTCCTGGAGTACCGCGGCGAGGCCATCGAGAAGCTCTCGATGGAGGCCCGCATGACCATCTGCAACATGTCCATCGAGGCCGGCGCCCGCGCGGGCATGATCGCCCCCGACGAGACCACCTTCGCCTACCTCCAGGGCCGCCCGCACGCCCCCGAGGGCGCCGACTGGGACGCGGCCGTCGAGTACTGGAGGACGCTGCGCACGGACGACGACGCCGAGTTCGACGCCGAGGTCGTCATCGAGGCCGCCGAGCTGTCGCCGTTCGTCACCTGGGGCACCAACCCGGGGCAGGGCGCACCGCTTTCCGCCGCCGTCCCCGACCCGGCTTCGTACGAGGACGCCTCGGAGCGCTTCGCCGCCGAAAAGGCGCTGGAGTACATGGGGTTGGAGGCCGGGCAGCCGCTGCGGTCCATCAAGGTGGACACCGTCTTCGTAGGTTCCTGCACCAACGGCCGCATCGAGGACCTGCGGGCCGCCGCCGAGATCGTGCGGGACCGCAAAGTCGCCGACGGCGTACGGATGCTGGTCGTCCCCGGCTCCGCGCGGGTGGGCCTGCAGGCCGTCTCGGAGGGGCTGGACGTGGTCTTCAAGGAGGCCGGGGCCGAATGGCGGCACGCGGGCTGCTCGATGTGCCTGGGCATGAACCCGGACCAGCTCGCCCCCGGTGAGCGCTCGGCGTCCACCTCCAACCGCAACTTCGAGGGACGGCAGGGCAAGGGCGGCCGCACCCACCTGGTGTCGCCGCAGGTCGCGGCCGCGACGGCGGTCCTGGGCCACCTGGCCTCCCCGGCCGACCTGTCCGCCGCCGACGTCCCCACGCCCGCTGGAGTCTGAGAGTCATGGAAGCATTCACCAAGCACACCGGCCGGGCCGTCCCGCTGCGCCGCAGCAACGTCGACACCGACCAGATCATCCCCGCCCACTGGCTCAAGAAGGTGACGCGGGACGGATTCGAGGACGGGCTGTTCGAGGCCTGGCGCAAGGACGCGTCCTTCGTCCTCAACCAGCCCGAGCGGCAGGGTGCGACCGTGCTGGTCGCCGGCCCCGACTTCGGCACCGGCTCCTCCCGTGAGCACGCCGTCTGGGCGCTGCAGAACTACGGCTTCAAGACCGTGATCTCCTCCCGCTTCGCCGACATCTTCCGTGGCAACTCACTGAAGAACGGCCTGCTCACGGTGGTCCTCGACCAGAAGACCGTCGACGCGCTGTGGGAGCTGACCGACCGGGACCCCGAGGCCGAGATCACCGTCGACCTCGAGGCCCGCGAGGTGCGCGCGGAGGGCGTCACCGCCTCCTTCGAGCTGGACGAGAACTCCCGCTGGCGGCTGCTGAACGGGCTGGACGACATCTCGATCACCCTCCAGAACGAGCCCGAGATCGCCGCGTACGAGGCCAAACGGCCGTCGTTCAAGCCGCAGACGCTCCCGGTGTGAGCCCGGGGCCTCCACGGAGGCCCCACAAGGTCGAGTTTCGGCCACCCGACACCCCCGCCGTACCCCCGATCGGACCGATCGGGGGTACGGCTGTTTTCGCGGTCGGCCCCGGCCGGGTGAGTCGGACGAGTCCGTCAACGTCCCACGTTAGAGGCATGGTTGCAGGGGTAGGCAGGTAATGGAGGCGCGCCTTCCGGGGGCGCCCAGAAGGCCGTTCGAGGCGGCAGTTGCCCCCTGCGCAGGCGACAACTCGCCCCAGATGGCACAATCTGTGCATGGACCACGACGGCCAACTCGAGCTCTATACGGCGGTCGCGGTCCGGCTCAAGGAAGCGCACACAAGAGTGCGCGCACTGCAAGTCCCGGAGGGCGTACGGATGGCGCTGACCCGGAAGCTGCTGGTCATTACGGCCGCGGCCAAACACGATCTCGCCGGTGCGGCAGGGCGCCTGGATCGGTTCATCGCGGACCTCGACGAGGGGCGATTCCCCGACGAGGAAGGCTGAACGAGCCGGGACCGCCCGAGTCCGTTGCGGCACAAGGGTGATTAGCCCGTTTCGTGTTTGATTTGCGGTATATATCTGCCTAACGTGCGAAAAAGCTTGAACACATTCGTTCTGGCGATGTCTCCGAAGGGGAAGACGTGAACAAGGCGCAGCTCGTAGAAGCGATTGCCGACAAGCTGGGCGGCCGACAGCAGGCCGCCGACGCTGTCGACGCGGTCCTGGACGCCCTCGTCCGTGCAGTGGTCGCGGGTGACCGGGTCTCGGTCACCGGCTTCGGTTCCTTCGAGAAGGTCGACCGTCCGGCCCGCTACGCCCGCAACCCGCAGACGGGCGAGCGGGTTCGGGTCAAGAAGACCTCCGTACCCCGCTTCCGTGCTGGTCAGGGCTTCAAGGACCTGGTGAGCGGCTCGAAGAAGCTCCCGAAGAACGACATCGCGGTCAAGAAGGCTCCCAAGGGCAGTCTGTCCGGCCCGCCGCCCACCATCTCCAAGGCCGCGGGCAAGAAGGCCGCCGCCAAGAAGGCCACGGGCGCCGCGAAGAAGACCACGGGCGCGGTCAAGAAGACGACCGCGGCGGCGAAGAAGACCACCGCGAAGAAGACCACGGGCGCGGCGAAGACGGCGACGGCGAAGAAGGCCCCCGCCAAGAAGTCCCCCGCCAAGACCACCACCGCGGCGGCCAAGAAGACCACGGCGAAGAAGGCCCCCGCGAAGAAGACGACGGCCACGAAGGCTCCCGCCAAGAAGTCGACCGCGCGCAAGACCACCGCCAAGAAGGCCACCGCCCGCAAGAAGTAGCGGCACGCGGCCGGCGGCGTCCGGCAGGCGAACGGGCACAGGGCACATACGCGCCGGGCCGGACTCCCTCACGGAGTCCGGCCCGCGGCGTGTCCGGCGGTCACAAGGCCCGGAGCGTCACGAGGCCCGGAGCGTCAGAAGGTCTGGAGCGTCACCAGGGTGATCCGGAGGTCGGCGCCCGCGCCCTCGCTCTCGACGCGGACCCGCTGACCGGGTCGCAGCAGTCTCAGGCCCCCCGCGTCGAACGCCGCCGCGTCGAAGGGCACCGGAGTGCCGTCGTCCAGCAGCACCTGCCCGCTGCGGCTCTCGGGGTCGTACGTGTACGCGGTCGCCTGCATGCCCGCAGCCTACTGCCCGGCGATCAGCAGTCGCGCCGCCATCGCGGCCGTCCGGGGCCCCACGCCCAGTACCAGCGCGGTGCGCAGATCGTCGCCGGTGTCGACGTCCTGCCGTACGGAGTCGACCGAGTCGAGGCGCAGTTCCGCGGCGCCGGACGCGCGGTGACGGACCCGGGAATCCGTACCGAAAGCGGGGGCCAATTCACTGCCCGGCGCGGCGGCGAGCAGGGTCGTGCCGATTCCCGCCGCGTCCGGGAGAAAAGCGCGCGGGAATTGCGCGGCCGCCGTCAGTACCCGCGTCAATTCCGCCGGGCGAAGTGCGGGGAGATCGGCGTTGAGCGCGGCCACCGGGCTTGCGGGGTGTGCGGCCCGGACGAACGCCGCCCCGTGCGCCAGCGCGGCGTTGAGCCCGCCGCCCGGCTCGTCCGGAACGACCCCGGCGCCCAGTTCCGCCAGGGCCCGCCCCGCCCGCGCGTCGTCCGTGACTACTGCCACATCCGCCACCGCCGGGCAGGCCAGCGCGGCCGCCACCGTGTCCTCGGCGAAGGCGAGCGCGAGGCCGGGCCGAACCCCGTCGTGCGCGGTGTCGGACAGCCTGCTCTTGGCCCGGGCGAGGGGCTTCACGGGTACGACCAAGGTCCACTGCACGAGCGTTCCGTCCTTCTCTCGTCGCCGCCATTGTCACCCGGGAGACCCGGCGGTTCACTCGCCGGGGCGTACGGTGTTCTCGACAGACGGGCGGCCCGGGGCGACACTTGTCCGGCCCCAGGCCCTGGAGGAGAGGTGTCAGCGTGCCCCGCCGCAGAATCGGCTTCTGGTACCGCTTCGCCGCGGTGATCTGCAAACCTCCGCTGGTGGTTCTGATCAAGCGGGACTGGCGGGGAATGGAGAACATTCCGGCCGACGGTGGATTTATCACCGCCGTGAACCACAATTCGCACGTCGACCCCTTCGCGTACGCGCACTATCAGTACAACACCGGCCGCGTCCCACGATTCCTGGCGAAGAGCGGACTCTTCCGGAAGGGCTTCGTCGGCGCCGCGATGCGGGGCACCGGACAGATCCCCGTCTACCGCGAGAGCACGGACGCGCTCAGCGCCTTCCGGGCCGCGATCGACGCCGTGGAGCGCGGCGAGTGCGTCGCCTTCTACCCCGAGGGCACGCTGACCCGCGACCCGGACGGCTGGCCGATGACCGCCAAGACCGGTGCCGCGAGGGTCGCCCTGCAGACCAGGTGCCCGGTGATCCCGGTCGCCCAGTGGGGCTGCAACGAACTGCTGCCGCCGTACGCCAGGAAGCCGAACCTCCTCCCGCGCAAGACCCATCGCGTGCTCGCGGGCCCGCCGGTCGACCTGTCGCGGTTCTACGACCAGGAGATGACCGCGGACGTGCTGAAGGAGGCCACCGAGGTCATCATGGCCGCCGTCACCCGCCAGCTGGAGGAGATCCGCGGCGAGAAGGCCCCCGACACGCCCTACGACCCGCGCCGCGAGCGGATCGAGCAGCGCCGCCGCACGCAGGCGCAGTCGGGGACGGCCGAGATGGGGACCGCCCGGACGAGGACGGCCCGGTCGCGGGCGGCACAGGCACCGACGCACGGGCAGCAGGCAGAAGGGCAGAGCACGTGAGCAACCCCGTCAAGGCGGCCGTCTTCGGCACCGGATCGTGGGGCACGGCCTTCGGCATGGTGCTCGCCGACGCGGGATGCGACGTCACCCTGTGGGGCCGCCGCGCCGAACTCGCCGAGGCCGTCAACTCCACCCGGACCAACCCGGACTACCTGCCCGGGGTGGAACTCCCCGCCGGCCTGCGCGCCACCACCGACGCCGCCGAGGCCGCGCGCAACGCCGACTTCACGGTCCTGGCGGTCCCGTCCCAGACCCTGCGCGCCAACCTCGCCGACTGGACGCCCCTGCTGGCGCCCGGCACGGTCCTGGTGTCGCTCATGAAGGGCGTCGAACTCGGCTCCGCGATGCGGATGAGCGAGGTGATCGACGATGTCGCGAAGGTCGGCGCCGAGCGCATCGCCGTGGTCACCGGCCCCAACCTGGCGCGGGAGATCGCCGCCCGGATGCCGGCCGCCGCCGTGGTCGCCTGCCCCGACGCCTCCGTCGCCCAGCGCCTCCAGACCGCCTGCCACACCCCGTACTTCCGCCCGTACACCAACACCGACGTCGTCGGCTGCGAGCTGGGCGGCGCCGTGAAGAACGTGATCGGGCTGGCCGTCGGCATCGCGGACGGCATGGGCCTCGGCGACAACGCGAAGGGGTCGCTCATCACGCGCGGTCTCGCCGAGACCACCCGCCTCGGGGTCGCCCTCGGCGCCGACCCGCTGACCTTCTCCGGACTGGCCGGGCTCGGCGACCTGGTGGCGACCTGCTCCTCGCCGCTGTCCCGCAACCACACCTTCGGCACCAACCTCGGCAAGGGCATGACCCTCCAGGAGACCATCGCGGTCACCCGGCAGACCGCCGAGGGCGTCAAGTCCTGCCAGTCGGTGCTGGATCTGGCCCGCGGGTACGGCGTCGACATGCCCATCACGGAGACGGTCGTCGCGATCGTCCACGAGGGGAAGGCCCCGGTGGTGGCGGTCAAGGAGCTGATGTCGCGCAGCG
The DNA here is from genome assembly GCF_043204535.1 of Streptomyces sp. NPDC047853. Taxonomy (NCBI): domain Bacteria; kingdom Bacillati; phylum Actinomycetota; class Actinomycetes; order Kitasatosporales; family Streptomycetaceae; genus Streptomyces; species Streptomyces sp. NPDC047853. The sequence continues at coordinate 132,215 of NZ_JBIDCI010000013.1, forward strand.
CCAAGCCGGAGCGGCGCTGAGCGGTACCGGAACGGCGGCGACCCCGGGCCCCCGGCGACACTGAGCGATGCCGGATCGACGCTGAGCGACCCCGCCGCGGCACCCGGGCGACGCCCGCGCCACGCGGCCCCGCCGACGCTGTCTCGCGGCACCGCGGGCGGGTACTCTCAACGCGATATGAGCACCGAGAACCTCCCCCAGAGCCCCGAGCAGAGCCCGGAGCAGCCGCCTCGCAAGCCGCGTGTGGCCGTCGTGTTCGGCGGGCGCAGCTCCGAACACGGGATCTCCGTGGTCACCGCCGGCGCCGTCCTCGCGGCCATCGACCGCACGAAGTACGACGTCCTGCCGATCGGCATCACCCGCGACGGGCGGTGGGCCCTGACCGCCGACGAACCGGAGCGCATGGCGATCAGCGACCGCCGCACGCCGGACGTCGAGGAGCTGGCCGAGTCGACCGAGGGCGGCGTGCTGCTGCCCGTCGACCCCGCGAACCGCGAGGTCGTCTACAGCGAACCCGGCTCGGTGCCCAAGGCGCTGGGCGAGGTCGACGTCGTCTTCCCGGTGCTGCACGGCCCGTACGGCGAGGACGGCACCCTCCAGGGCCTGCTGGAGCTGTCCGGTGTGCCCTACGTCGGCTCGGGCGTGCTCGCCTCGGCCGTCGGCCAGGACAAGGAGTACATGAAGGCGGTGTTCGCCTCCTACGGGCTGAAGGTCGGCCCGTACGTGGTGATCCGGCCGCGGGAGTGGGAGCAGGACCGTTCCGCCGCCCGCAGGAAGCTCGTGGACTTCGCCGGGGAGCACGGCTGGCCGCTCTTCGTGAAGCCCGCGCGCGCCGGTTCCTCCATCGGCATCACCAAGGTCGAGGACCCCTCCGGACTCGACGAGGCGATCGAGGAGGCCCGGCGCCACGACCCGAAGATCCTTGTCGAGGCGACGCTGCGCGGCCGGGAGATCGAGTGCGGGGTGCTGGAGTTCGAGGACGGTCCCCGGGCGTCCGCCCCCGCGGAGATCCCGCCGCCCTCGGAGCACGCGTACTACGACTTCGAGGCCAAGTACATCGACTCCACGCCCGGCGTCGTGCCCGCGCCGCTCACGCCCGAGGAGACCGCCGAGGTCCAGCGGCTCGCCGTGGCGGCGTTCGACGCGGCCTCCTGCGAGGGTCTGGTGCGCGCGGACTTCTTCCTCACCGAGGACGACGAGTTCGTGATCAACGAGATCAACACGATGCCCGGCTTCACGCCGATCTCCATGTACCCGCAGATGTGGCAGGCGAGCGGTGTGAGCTACCCGGAGCTGGTGGACCGGCTGGTCCAGGCGGCGCTGCGGCGGCCCACGGGCCTGCGCTGACCGCTTCCACGCCGTGCACGACGAAGAAGGCGACCCCCTAGGGGGTCGCCTTCTCGCAGTATGATCAGCGGGTTTCCCCAGCCGGCCGCCCGCTGTCCGCAGGTGGCGGTGGCTCGTCCGCGTTCCGCCACAGCTGGTGACCGACGCGCCCGGGACGGGAACCGCCGCCGACTCGCTGTCGTCTGCTGAGGAGCAGCCGACGGCGGCGATCAGCGGTGCGGGAGCGAGCGGGCGGAAGGGGGCTAGAGATGAACGACCGGACAGGTCAGCGTGCGCGTGATGCCGTCCACCTGCTGGACCTTGGCGACCACCATGCGACCCAGGTCGTCGACGGTGTCGGACTGCGCGCGCACGATGACGTCGTAGGGTCCTGTCACGTCCTCGGCCTGGATCACTCCAGGGATCTTGCTGATCGTCTCGGCGACGGTCGACGCCTTGCCGACCTCCGTCTGGATCAGGATGTACGCCTGTACCACGGAACCTCCAGAGCGGCCACGAGGATCATGTGGGGAAAAGGAACGCCACGGTATCGCGTCGTCGCTCTCCGCGGGGAGACCCGCGGGGTGGCGGCCTCACGAGCCGTGCCGCCGCAACGACACGAGTGGACGATCACCCCGACCGCGGTGACGGTCATTTCGACCGTAACGAGGACAGAGATGACGCGCGACCGGGCACGGACAGGGACAGAAGGGGAGCCAAGGCGATGAAGGGCACTGTTGGTGAGCTCGGGGAGTTCGGGCTCATCAGGGAGCTCACCTCCCGTCTCACCACCACGCCGGCGGTCCGGGTGGGCCCCGGCGACGACGCCGCGGTGGTGGCCGCGCCCGACCGCAGGGTGGTGGCCAGTACCGACATCCTCGTCGAGGGGCGGCACTTCCGCCGGGACTGGTCCACCGCCTACGACGTGGGCCGCAAGGCGGCGGCGCAGAACCTCGCCGACATCGCCGCCATGGGTGCCGTGCCGACCGCACTGCTGCTCGGCCTGGTCGTGCCCGCCGAACTGCCGGTGGCCTGGCCGACCGAGCTGATGGACGGACTGCGCGACGAGTGCCAGGTCGCGGGCGCCTCCGTGGTCGGCGGCGACGTGGTGCGCGGCGACACGATCACCGTCTCCATCACCGCGCTCGGCGACCTGCGCAACCAGGAACCCGTCACCCGGGGCGGCGCCCAGCCCGGCGACCTCGTCGCCGTGACCGGCTGGCTCGGCTGGTCCGCGGCCGGGTTCGCGGTGCTGTCCCGCGGCTTCCGCTCACCGCGCGCCTTCGTCGAGGCCCACCGGCGTCCCGAGCCGCCGTACCACGCGGGCCCGGCCGCCGCGGGGCTCGGTGCCACCGCGATGTGCGACGTGAGCGACGGCCTGATCGCCGACCTGGGTCACATCGCGGAGGCCAGCAAGGTCAGGATCGACGTCCGCTCCGGCCAGATCGACATCCCGTCCCAGATGAACGACATCGGCCAGGCCGTCGGCGTCGACCCGATGCAGTGGGTGCTCACCGGGGGAGAGGACCACGCGATCGTGGCCACCTTCCCCCCGGACGTGAAGCTGCCCGCTCGCTGGAAGGTCATCGGTGAGGTCCTCAACCCCTCAGCGCTGCCCCAGGTGACCGTCGACGGGGCGCCCTGGACCAGCAAGGGCGGCTGGGACCACTTCGGGGACGAGGTCGAGGCATGAGGCCGCCCCTGGTCCTGACCGTGGCCGGCTCCGACTCGGGCGGCGGCGCCGGCATCCAGGCCGACCTGAAGACGATGCTCGCCCTCGGCACCCACGGCATGAGCGTGCTCACCGCGGTGACCGCGCAGAACTCCCTCGGGGTGCAGGGCGCCTGGGAGCTGCCCGTGGCGGCCGTGCGGGCCCAGTACCGCAGCGTCGTGGACGACATCGGCGTCCAGGCGGTCAAGACCGGCATGCTCTCCTCCGCGGAACTGGTCGAGACGGTCGCCGAATTGATCGGCGGCACGGACGCCCCGGCGGTCGTCGACCCGGTCGGCGTCTCCAAGCACGGGGACGCGCTGCTCGCCGCCTCCGCCCTGGACTCCGTACGCACCAAGCTGCTGCCGGTCGCCACCGTCGCCACGCCCAACCTCGACGAGGTCGCCCAACTCACCGGCGTGCGCGTCGAGTCGGACGCCGATCTGCGCCGGGCCGCGGCGGCCGTCCTGGAGTACGGGCCGCGCTGGGTGCTGATCAAGGGCGGTCACCTGCGCGGGGACGCCGTGGACCTGCTCACCGACGGCTCCGAGGAGCACTGGCTGCGCGCCCCGCGGCTGGACAACCGGCACACGCACGGCACCGGCTGCACCCTCGCGTCGGCCGTCGCCTGCGGGCTGGCCAAGGGGCAGCCGGTACCGGAAGCGGTCGAGGCGGCCAAGGCCTACGTCACCGGGGCCATCGGAGCCGGCTTCGCGCTCGGCGGCGGCATCGGACCGGTCGACCACGGGTGGGCGCTCGGCCGGGACACCTCCTGGGCCTGAGCCCGAAGCGGCCTCCTCCATGGCCCGACCGGGGAGGCCGCCGCCGGTCGACCGCGACGAGGCCGCGGCTCAGCCGCTCCGGCGGGGCCCCGGTCCGTGCGGGGACGGCAAAAAGCCGGCCCACACGAGGTGGACCGGCTTTGTGCAGCGGACCAGGCAGTGGCCGCGCGCTCAGCTGAGACGCGTCAGCGCGAGACCTTGCCGGCCTTGATGCACGAGGTGCAAGCGTTCACGCGCTTCGGCGTCCCGCCGACCACGGTACGCACGCGCTGGATGTTCGGGTTCCAGCGACGGGGCGTACGGCGGTGCGAGTGCGAGATGTTGTTGCCGAAGCCCGGCCCCTTGCCACAGACGTCGCAGTTGGCAGCCACGGGTCACTCCAAAGACTTCAGATGCACTTACGGTTGATCCCGGCATGCCGGGAACAAGAACTCGGAGTCGCGAACGATCCGGGATCTGAGTGGCGGTGCCAGGGGGATGGCCCGATCGGGATCGGGCAACCGGAGCAGCATACAACGGCTGCTCCCGTACAACGAAACTACCACGGCAGCTCAGGGGGCCGGCCCCGGCCCTCCACCGGCCGGACCCCCGCGAAGGTCTACGCTGCCGACCACGTCCAGCAGCTCAGGGAGGCGCAGGTGGCGCAGGTGCCGCAGAGGTTCTTCGACGCTCTGGCGGTACGCACCTGGTGCGGTCTCTCGCTGGAGGCACTCGGGCGGGCGCGCGAGGAGATCGACGCGATCAACGTCTACCCGGTCGCCGACGGGGACACCGGCACCAACCTGTACCTGACCGTGGAGTCGGCCGTGGCCGCCGTGGAGGCGGTCTTCGCCGCGCACGCGGTGGACGCCGGGGCGCGGGAGGCGGGCGACGGACCCTCGCTGCCCGAGACCGTGGGCGCCATGGCGCACGGCGCGCTCATCGGCGCCCGGGGCAACTCCGGGACGATCCTCGCGCAGCTGCTGCGCGGCATGGCCCAGGTGCTCACCGCCCGGGGTGAAGCCGCTCACACCGACGGCCAGGGCCTGCGTCTGGCCCTGCGGCACGCGGCCGAATCCGCCCGGCAGGCCGTGGCCCACCCGGTCGAGGGCACCGTCCTGACCGTCGCCTCGGCCGCCGCCGACGCGGCCGACGGGACGGAGGGCGACTGCGCGGAGGTGGCCCGCGCCGCCTACGAGGGCGCCGGCCGGGCGCTCGCCGAGACCCCGGGCCGGCTGCCCGTCCTGCGGCGTGCCGGAGTCGTCGACGCCGGCGGACGCGGCCTCGTGACGCTCCTCGCGGCCCTGGTGGAGACGTTCACGGGCCGCACACCCGACCCCGGAGCGGCCGTCGCGCCGCTCGCGCGCGTGACGCACGACGCCGAGGTCCCCGCGGGCGGGCACGCCGGGGAAGCCCTCGCGGGCGAGTGCGCCGGAGGAACCGCCGCGGCCGAGTGCGCCGCGGAGGAGGACGCCGGGGACGGACCCGCCTTCGAGGTGATCTACCTGCTGGAGGCGGAGGACGCGGCCGTGGCACGGCTGCGGCAGCGGCTCGACGCCCTCGGGGACTCCCTCGTCGTCGTCGGCGGCGACGGCCTGTGGAACGTCCACGTGCACGTCGACGACGCGGGCGCCGCCGTGGAGGCGGGCGTCGAGGCCGGGCGGCCGTACCGCATCCGGATCACCCACTTCGGGCACGGGGACGTGCACACCACCGGGAGCGGGCGCCCGCCACAGGAGCGCACCCAGCGCGCGGTGGTGGCCGTCGTGCCGGGGGAGGGGCTCGCCGGGCTGTACGCCGGGGCCGGCGCGACCACCGTCCTCGCGCGCCCGGGGGAGCCGCCCGCCAGCGGGGAGCTGGTCCAGGCCGTACGGCGGGCGCACGCGCGCGAGGTCGTGCTGCTGCCCAACGACGTCGAGCTGCGCCACACCGCCGCCGCGGCGGCCGAACAGGCGCGCACCGAGGGCGTCCGGGTGGCCCTGATCCCGACCCGCTCCGCCGTCCAGGGCATCGCCGCGCTCGCCGTGCACGAGCCCGGGCGCCGCTTCGACGAGGACGTGGTGGCGATGACCTCGGCGGCCGGCGCCACCCGCTACGCCGAGGTCGCCGTCGCCGAACGGCAGTCCTGGACCACGGCCGGCATCTGCCAGGCCGGTGACGTGCTGGGCCTCGTCGACGGTGACGTGGCCGTGATCGGCGCGGACGTCACGGTGGTCGCCGTGACCGTCCTGGACCGCATGCTCGCGGCCGGCGGCGAGCTGGTCACCCTCGTCCTCGGCGACGAGGCCCCCGAGACCGTCGCCGCCCACCTGGAGGCCCGCGTCCGGGAGGCGTACCTCGCCGTCGACACCGTGGTCTACCGGGGCGGCCGGCAGGGCGCGCCGCTGCTCATCGGCGTGGAGTAGCGGGCCCGTCCCCGGCGTTCGCGGGGAGGTGCGAGGTCATTGTCAGTGGCGTGGTGTGCAATGGATCTCGTGCCCGCACTGCGAGAACCCCTGAAGAAGGTGCTCGGCCCCGCCACCGCGAAGGTGATGGCCGAGCACCTCGGCCTGCACACCGTCGGCGACCTCCTCCACCACTACCCCCGCAGATACGAGGAGCGCGGCCAGCTCACCCACCTCGCCGACCTGCCGATGGACGAGCACGTCACGGTCGTCGCCCAGGTCGCCGACGCCCGCCTGCACACCTTCGCCTCGTCGAAGGCCCCGCGGGGCAAGGGACAGCGCCTGGAAGTGACCATCACGGACGGCCACGGCCGCCTCCAGCTGGTCTTCTTCGGCAACGGCGTGCACAAGCCGCACAAGGAGCTCCTGCCGGGCACCCGGGCGATGTTCGCGGGCAAGGTCTCCGTCTTCAACCGCCGGCTGCAACTGGCCCATCCGGCGTACGAGTTGCTGCGCGGCGGAGACGACGACGATCCGGCCGAGAGCGTCGAGTCCTGGGCGGGCGCCCTCATCCCCCTCTACCCGGCCACCGCCAAGCTGGAGTCCTGGAAGATCGGCAAGGCGGTCCAGACGGTGCTGCCCAGCGCCCAGGAGGCCCTCGACCCCCTCCCCGACTCCCTGCGCGAGGGCCGGGCGCTGGTCTCCCTCCCCGAGGCCCTCCTGAAGATCCACCGCCCGCACACCAAGGCGGACATCGACGACGCCCGCGCCCGCCTGAAGTGGGACGAGGCCTTCGTCCTCCAGGTCGCCCTGGCCCGCCGCCGCCACGCCGAGACCCAGCTCCCCGCCGTCCCCCGCAGACCCCGTCCGGACGGCCTGCTCACCGCCTTCGACGACCGCCTCCCCTTCACCCTGACCGACGGCCAGCAGAAGGTCTCCCGGGAGATCTTCGACGACCTGGCCACCGACCACCCGATGCACCGGCTGCTCCAGGGAGAGGTCGGCTCCGGAAAGACGATGGTGGCCCTGCGCGCCATGCTCGCCGTCGTCGACGCGGGCGGACAGGCCGTGATGCTGGCGCCCACCGAGGTGCTCGCCCAGCAGCACCACCGGTCGGTCGTCGAGATGATGGGCGAGCTGGCCGAGGGAGGCATGCTCGGCGGCGCGGAGCACGCCACCAAGGTGGTGCTGCTCACCGGCTCGATGGGCGCCGCCGCCCGCCGCCACGCCCTGCTCGACCTGGCCACCGGCGAGGCCGGCATCGTCATCGGCACGCACGCGCTGATCGAGGACAAGGTGCAGTTCCACGACCTGGGGCTGGTCGTCGTCGACGAGCAGCACCGCTTCGGCGTGGAGCAGCGCGACGCCCTGCGCGGCAAGGGCAAGCAGCCCCCGCACCTGCTCGTCATGACCGCCACGCCGATCCCGCGCACCGTCGCGATGACGGTCTTCGGCGACCTGGAGACCTCCGTCCTGGACCAGCTCCCGGCCGGACGCTCGCCGATCGCCAGCCACGTCGTCCCGGCCGCCGACAAGCCGCACTTCCTGGCCCGCGCGTGGGAACGCGTCCGCGAGGAGGTGTCGGGCGGCCACCAGGGATACGTCGTCTGCCCCCGCATCGGCGACGAGGACGAGGCACCGAAGAAGGGCGCCGAGCGGCCCGCCGACGGCGACGCGGAGAAGCGGCCCCCGCTGGCCGTCCTCGACGTCGCCGAGCACCTGGCGAAGGGACCGCTCCAGGGGCTGCGCGTCGAGGTCCTGCACGGCCGCATGCAGCCCGACGACAAGGACGCGGTCATGCGCCGCTTCAGCGCCGGGGAGACCGACGTCCTGGTCGCCACCACCGTGATCGAGGTCGGCGTCAACGTCCCCAACGCCACCGCGATGGTGATCATGGACGCCGACCGCTTCGGAGTCTCCCAGCTGCACCAGTTGCGCGGCCGCGTCGGCCGGGGCTCGGCCCCCGGGCTGTGTCTGCTGGTCACCGAGATGCCCGAGGCGAGCCCGGCACGCCAGCGCCTGGCCGCCGTGGCCGGCACCCTCGACGGCTTCGAGCTCTCCCGCATCGACCTCGAACAGCGCCGCGAGGGGGACGTCCTCGGGCAGGCCCAGTCCGGCGCCCGCACCTCGCTGCGGGTTCTCGCCGTCATCGAGGACGAGGAGATCATCGCCGAGGCGAGGGAGGAAGCGGCGGCGGTGGTGGCCGCCGACCCGGAGCTGACCGGCCTGCCCGCCCTCCGGACGGCCCTGGACGCCCTGCTGGACGAGGAGCGGGAGCAGTACCTGGAAAAGGGCTGAAGGCTCCCGCCCCGAGCGACGCGGGCACCGCCCGACCGGCCGCGACGGACCCGAGCCCGCCGCGCAGCACGAGCCACCCACCCCTCTCGCCTGCCAGACTGAACGGAACACACACCCAGGAACACACACCCCACGACCAAGGACCCAAGATGACCCGCGTGATCGCCGGCATCGCCGGCGGACGTCGCCTGGCCGTCCCGCCGGGGACCGGCACCCGGCCCACCTCCGACCGCGCGCGCGAGGGCCTCTTCTCCACCTGGCAGTCCCTGCTCGGCGGCCCGCTGGACGGCGAGCGGGTCATCGACCTGTACGCCGGGTCCGGTGCCGTCGGCCTGGAGGCGCTGTCCCGGGGCGCGGGGCACGTCCTGCTCGTCGAGGCCGACGCCCGCGCCGCCCGCACCGTCCGGGAGAACGTGAAGGCGATCGGCCTGCCCGGCGCCGAGGTCCGGGCGGGCAGAGCGGAACAGATCATCCGTACCCCGGCCCCCGCCGAGCCGTACGACATCGTCTTCCTGGACCCGCCGTACGCCGTCTCCGACGACGATCTTCGGGAGATCCTCCTCACACTCCGTACGGAGGGGTGGCTCACCGGGGACGCGCTCGTCACCGTGGAGCGCAGCACCAGGGGCGGCGATTTCCGGTGGCCGGACGGCTTCGAAGCGATCCGGGCCCGTCGCTACGGCGAGGGAACGTTTTGGTACGGTCGCGCCGCCTCTACGTGCGAAGACGCACGATGACACCGGAGAGCGAGGGAACTCAAGTGCGCCGCGCCGTCTGTCCCGGGTCGTTCGACCCGATCACCAACGGACATCTCGACATCATCGCCCGTGCCTCCAGCCTCTACGACGAGGTCTACGTCGCGGTGATGATCAACCAGGCCAAGAAGGGCCTGTTCGAGATCGAGGAGCGGATCGACCTCATCCGCCAGGTCACCGCCGAGTACGGGAACGTGCGCGTGGAGTCCTTCCACGGCCTCCTCGTCGACTTCTGCAAGCAGCGCGAGATCCCCGCCATCGTCAAGGGCCTGCGCGCGGTCAGCGACTTCGACTACGAGCTGCAGATGGCTCAGATGAACAACGGCCTCTCGGGCGTGGAGACCCTCTTCATACCGACCAACCCCACCTACAGCTTCCTGTCGTCCTCCCTGGTCAAGGAGGTCGCCACTTGGGGCGGCGACGTCTCCCACCTGGTCCCGCCGCTGGTCCTCGACGTCCTCACCGAGCGCCTGAAGAAGGACTGAGAGCGCCCCGCACGGGACCCGGGCGCACCTCTCGCGGGTCCCGGGGGCTGACAACCCGTCACCCGGTGTCCCCGGGAGACCCCAGGGTCGTACAGTCGTCCCGTCCGTCTCCAACACAGCTGTAGAGAGTGGCGAGCACACGGTGGACGTGCAGAAGAAGCTCGACGAGATCACGGCGATGGTCTCCGGCGCCCGCGCCATGCCCATGTCGGCCTCGTGCGTGGTCAACCGCGCCGAACTGCTCTCCCTGCTGGAGGACCTGCGCGCCGAGCTGCCCGGCTCCCTCGCCCAGGCCCAGGAGCTGATCGGCGACCGCGAGCACATGGTCGCCCAGGCCCGCCAGGAGGCCGACCGGATCATCGAGAGCGCGCACGCCGAGCGCGGTTCGCTGATCTCCGACACCGAGGTCGCCCGCCGCTCCCAGGCCGAGGCCGACCGGATCCTCGCCGAGGCCCGCCAGGAGGCCGAGGAGGTCCGCGCCGAGGCCGACGACTACGTCGACTCCAAGCTCGCCAACTTCGAGGTGGTCCTCACCAAGACCCTCGGCTCCGTCGGCCGCGGCCGCGAGAAGCTGCTCGGCACCGGACCCGGCCTCGACGAGAACGGCTACGAGGACGAGGACGCCCCCGAGCGCAGCCACGACCCGGAGACCCTGCGCCGAGACGCCGACACCTACGTGGACACCAAGCTCGGCGCCTTCGAGGCGGTGCTGGCCAAGACCCTGGACGCCGTCGGCCGCGGCCGCCAGAAGCTGCACGGCCGGATCGCCAGCGACGACCTCGGTGCCCTCGCCGACGACGCCACCACCGTCCAGCACTCCAGCGACGCCGACTACCTCGCCGGCCTCGCGGCCCTCTCGGACGCCCCCGCCGAGCAGCCCCGGCAGCGCGAGTACGGCGAGCAGCAGCCGGCGGCGGCCCAGGCCGTGCCGGAGATGCCGGCGCAGCAGCCCGCGTACGGCTACGCGCAGCAGCAGCCCGACCCGTACGCGGACTACCAGCAGACCTACGGCGGCCAGCAGGACCCGTACGGCTACCAGCAGCAGACCGACGCCTATGCCTACCAGGGCTACGAAGCCCACCAGCAGGCGTACGACGGGCAGCAGGGCTACGCCCAGCCCCAGCAGCCGCAGCAACCCCCGCAGCCTCCTCAGGCTCAGCCGCAGGCCCTCGACGAGACCAGCCTCTTCGACACCAGCATGATCAGCGCCGAGCAGTTGCGGGCCTACGAGCAAGGACGCGGTCTCTAGGGGCGTCGGCCGCAGGGGTCCGGATTGGGCCGACAGCGCATGGTCCAGTATCCTGGCTCTTCGGTCGCGTGTACGTCCGCGATCGACGCTGCCCGGGAACACCTCAGGGCGGCACCCCCCAGCAAGGAAAGACCGAAAGCAGGAATGGTTCTGAACGCGCGCCTCGACCACCGCGACCCCCTCGTGTTCGACACGCACGAGCTGGGACGGCGGCCCGGTGCGCTGCAGCGCCTGACCCGCACGGTCGACGCTCCCCGGGACCTCGGCCTCCAGGGAGTCATCGGAGTGCCGGAAGGCGCTCCGGTGGAACTCGATCTCCGGCTCGAGTCGGTCATGGAAGGGGTGCTCGTCACAGGCACCGCCCGTGCCAAGGCCGAGGGGGAGTGCGTAAGGTGTCTGGAGCCGCTCGAGCAGCAGCTCGAAGCGGACTTCCAGGAGCTGTTCTCGTACCCTGACGCCGACGACCGGGGCCGCCCTGCGGCGGAACCGGGCGACGACGCCGAGGACGACGAGGACAGGCTCTTCATCGAGGACGGACTGATCGGCCTCGAACCCGTGCTGCGTGACGCGGTGGTGCTCGCACTGCCGATGCAGCCGGTGTGCCAGGAAGACTGCCAGGGTCTGTGCTCCGAGTGCGGAGTGCGCCTGTCGGACGACCCGGACCACCACCATGACGCCGTCGACATCCGTTGGGCGGCATTGCAGGGACTCGCCGGTTCACTCGAAGACGGCGAGAAGGACGAGATGAGCGGCGACGGGCCAGAATCCGCGGACGCCGCCGAGAAGCAGGAGAAGTAGCCGTGGCTGTTCCGAAGCGGAAGATGTCGCGCAGCAACACGCGCCACCGCCGGTCGCAGTGGAAGGCTGCGGTCCCCACCCTGGTTGCGTGCGAGCGCTGCCACGAGCCCAAGCAGCAGCACATCGCGTGCCCGTCTTGCGGCACTTACAACAAGCGCCAGGTCCTCGAGGTCTGAGCGGCTGGTGAGAGGCACTGTGTCAGTCCCCAAGAAGGCGGAAGACGCCAAGGCGGACCCACCCGCCAAGAAGAAGGCGGACACCCAGGCCTCGTCCCACACGCTTCTGGAAGGGCGGCTCGGCTATCAGCTCGAGTCCGCCCTTCTGGTGCGTGCGCTGACCCACCGTTCCTACGCGTACGAGAACGGCGGTCTGCCGACGAACGAGCGGCTGGAGTTCCTCGGTGACTCCGTCCTCGGCCTCGTCGTCACGGACACGCTGTACCGCACCCACCCCGACCTGCCCGAAGGCCAGCTGGCCAAGTTGCGGGCCGCGGTGGTCAACTCGCGTGCGCTGGCGGAGGTGGGCCGCGGGCTCGACCTGGGCTCCTTCATCCGGCTCGGCCGGGGTGAAGAGGGCACGGGCGGCCGGGACAAGGCATCGATCCTCGCCGACACCCTCGAAGCGGTGATCGGCGCGGTCTATCTCGATCAGGGCCTCGACGCGGCCTCCGAACTGGTGCACCGCCTGTTCGACCCGCTGATCGAGAAGTCCTCGAACCTCGGCGCCGGCCTGGACTGGAAGACCAGCCTCCAGGAACTCACCGCGACCGAAGGGCTCGGTGTCCCCGAGTACCTGGTCACGGAGACCGGCCCGGACCACGAGAAGACCTTCACTGCTGCCGCCCGCGTCGGAGGCGTCTCGTACGGCACCGGCACCGGCCGCAGCAAGAAGGAGGCGGAGCAGCAGGCCGCGGAATCCGCGTGGCGGGCCATCCGGGCCGCGGCGGACGAGCGCGCCAAGGCGACGGTGGCCCAGTCGGTTGCCGAAGCGGCGGACCTGCCAAGCGCAGACGCCCCGTCGGCCTCCGCCTGACCCGTCAGTTCCACCTGTTGCACGGCACGTCCCGAACGCCCGCCCCTCACCCGGGGCGGGCGTTCGGTTCGTCCACCGGACCGTCCGAGGGGATGCCATGCCCGAGTTGCCCGAGGTCGAGGTCGTACGGCGCGGCCTGGAGCGCTGGATCGCCCACCGCACCGTCGCCGACGCCGAGGTGCTGCACCCGCGCGCGGTACGCCGGCACATCGCCGGCCCCGACGACTTCGCCCACCGCCTGGAGGGCCACCGCATCGGCACGCCGAGCCGCCGCGGCAAGTACCTGTGGCTGCCGCTGGAGGACACCGGTCAGGCGGTCCTCGCGCACCTCGGGATGAGCGGCCAGCTGCTGGTCCAGCCGCACGAGACCCCCGTCGAGAAGCACCTGCGCGTCCGCGTCCGCTTCACCGACTCCCTCGGCACCGAACTCCGCTTCGTCGACCAGCGCACCTTCGGCGGCCTCTCCCTGCACGAGACCACGTCCGACGGGCTGCCCGACGTCATCGCGCACATCGCCCGCGACCCCCTCGACCCGCTCTTCGACGACGAAGCTTTCCACCTGGCGCTGCGCCGCAAGCGGACCACCATCAAACGGGCGCTGCTCGACCAGTCGCTCATCAGCGGCGTCGGCAACATCTACGCGGACGAGGCCCTGTGGCGTTCCCGCCTGCACTACGAACGCCCCACGGCGACCTTCACCCGCCCCCGTACCACCGAACTCCTCGGCCACGTCCGGGACGTGATGAACGCGGCCCTCGCCGTCGGCGGCACCAGCTTCGACAGCCTCTACGTCAACGTGAACGGCGAGTCCGGCTACTTCGACCGGTCGCTCGACGCGTACGGCCGGGAGGGTCTGCCGTGCCGTCGCTGCGCGACACCGATGCGCCGCCGGCCGTGGATGAACCGCTCCAGCTACTTCTGCCCGAAGTGCCAGCGTCCGCCGAGGATCATCCTGTAGGGGTCCGCCGGGCGTCGTACCGCTCCCGCGAGGCCAGCACCTCGTCCATCCGCCCCTCCAGGCACTGGATGAGCGCGATCAGCCGCTCGGCCACCGTACGCCCCAGGTCCGTGAGCTCGTAGTCCACGCGGGGCGGATTGGTCGGCTGGGCCTCGCGGTGCACCAGGCCGTCACGCTCCAGGGCGTGCAGCGTCTGGGCCAGCATCTTCTCGCTGACGCCGTCGACGCGGCGCCGCAACTCGTTGAAGCGCAGGGTGCCCTCGAACAGCGCGCCGAGCGTCAGCGCGCCCCAACGGCCCGTGACGTGCTCCAGGGTGCCGCGCGAGGGACAGGCCCTGGAGAACACGTCGAACGGCAGGTCCTGCTCTCCCGTGCGCTCCTGCGTGGTCGACATACGACAAAGCGTACGTGAGCGCAGCGCTGTGCCGCGGGTTGCGCTGAGCGGGGGACAGGGCCCGTGGACGTGCGGTCGGTGTCCGGAATGCCGGGGGAGCGCGGCCGTGCCACGCTGAGAGAACGCCGCCCGGCTGTGAGCCTTCAGCCGGCCGGACGGCCCCGCCTCCCGAGGGCCCGAGGAGTCCACCATGCCCCGTGACGCCGCCCCATCAGCAACCGCCGGAGCCGGCCCACGGCCCGGGCACGCCCCCGTCTCGGGGACGACCGTTCTCGCCGCAGCATTGATGATCTTCGGTGGCGCGATGGCGATCTTCGAAGGGATCGCCGCCATCGCGGAGGACGACCTGTTCGTCGCGACGCGCCACTACGTGTTCGAGTTCAGTCTCGCGGGCTGGGGCTGGGTGCACCTGATCCTCGGCATCGTCATCGTGGTCGCCGGGTGCGCCGTGCTCGGCGGCGCGCTGTGGGCCCGCTTCCTCGGCGTGTTCGTGGCAGGGCTCGGCGCGATCGCCAACTTCCTCTGGGTCCCGTACTACCCGCTCTGGGCCCTGACCCTGGTCGCCGTCAACCTCTTCGTCGTCTGGGCCCTGTGCACGGGCATGCACAGGGAGGCCCACGCCTGACGGCAGACATGCCGGGACGCGCCGGAGGACCGGGCGGGCCCGGGCGGTGCGGGTCCGTGGCCCGGGGATGTCTCAGTAGCCGAAGAAGTGCGGGAGCACCTCTTTGACATGCGGCTTTGTACGCGATCAACGCTGTGACCTGCTGTTGAGCCGTCAACGGTTGTCAGCGTTGGTTGCCCTTGTGCGCCCTCGTACGGCCCGGAGACGGCCCAGAGTGGGGCTACTAAGCAGCAGCGAATAGACGGCCGGGACAGGTGTCTCTCATCTATCTTGGTGCGATGCCCATGTCCAACTCGGCTGTGCAGAAGCTTGGCAAGCGGCTTGAGCTACCTGAAGCGGTGTCAGAGGAGGATCTGACCCTCCTTGAGGATCTCCTAGTCGACTACAGCGAGCTGCTGACGTCAGCTCGCGGAATCATCGATGAGCTGTGCGACATCGTTGAGTGGCCGCTAGGTGTCACGCACCGTCTTAAGACGACTGACACCCTGATCCAGAAGCTTCAGCGAGCGAAGGCGCGCGGGTCGAGTACGAATCTCGCTCGAATACAGGACATCGCAGGCATTCGCGTCTCGGGCCGGCTCACTCTAACGGAGCAGGATCGCCTTGCGGATCTAGTGGTGGAGCGCTTCGAGCACCAGGGACACAAGTGCTCGATCAAGGATCGCCGCGAGGACCCCATGGTCGGTTACAGAGCCCTTCACGTGATCATCTCCCTCAGTGGTAGGTACGTCGAGGTTCAGATCCGTACGGTTGGGCAAGACCTATGGGCGAACGTCTTCGAGCGCATGGCTGACATCTTCGGTCGGGGCATCAGGTACGGGGAACCTCCGGAGTACGGTGACAAGGCGGTGACAGACATCATCGCCAGCATGGAGAAGTTCTCGGCTACTCTGTATGGGTTGGAGAGGGACGTTGCTGCAAGCGTCATCTCCGGTCGCGAACGGGAAGCTAGCCTGGCCCACCTTGACTCAGTGCTGGTGGCGCTGCGGGAAATCTTGCAGGAGATCGAAGACGTCAAGGGGAGGTCGGTTACATGAGGGATCTGAAGCACTTCCTGCTTGCCTACAACCGCCACACAGGCGAAACGGACGTCCGGCAAGAGTTCCCTGCGTCTGAGGCCCGAGCGGCGCTGCGCGCTAGGTTCCAGCTTGAGAGGGAACTGAGGGGTCAGGACATCGAGATCGTCGTCCTCACTGGATCTTCGCTTGAAGGGTTGAGGAAGACGCACTCGCGCTACTTTGGTGGAGCGGCCAACCGGGATCTCGTCACCGTCTAGCCTGACCTGCGGTTTTAACGGAGCGTAGTTACTTGCGGTCGCCGATCTGGTGACCCGGGCTACGCTCCGTCGCTATGCTGACCTACGGTCACGGAGCGTAGCCCGGGTCACCAGATCGGCGAGGGTGAAGTCCCCATTCTTTGCCAGGTCTTGACTTTTAGTCTCGGCGAGGCGCCCCATGCGCGCGGTCGGCGGAGCGGCTTTGGGCTGGAGCTGCTTTGGGGCGAGTGATCTTGGCCCCGTAAGCTTCCGGCGAGTCGGGCAGTCTGTTGACCTGCCCGTTAAAGCACGACGTTGGGGCCAAGATCTTAGAGGCTCGCCCCAAAGTGGCTGCCTAAAGCCGTGGAGCCGACCGCCCCAGCCACGACGTGTTCTGACCTCATGCCCGTGTGCCTGCCTCTTGGGCGGGGGCGGGCGGCCGGCGGTGCCGAGCGGGGCGGAGACATGAGCGCGGGCGCCGCCGGCCGCCCGCGCCCGCCCGGAGGAGCGAAGCGACGACGGGTGCTTGATGAGGTAGAGAAACCTGTAACTCGTGCCTTGGTGGCCTTGTGGCTCCCGCCTATGGGCGGTCGTTCTCTGCTTGCAGGGTCTTCAGAACAGACTCGGGGTCCCCGTCGTAGACAAGGTGAGGTTCGTCGGGCTTCGGGGCCACGAATCGCTTGCGGTAGCGGATCAGGTCGCTCTCGGCGAAGAAGATCGAGTTCGGGTCGTCCTCGTGCCGCGCATTGCGCTTGCTCACGCGGGACCACAGTTCCTCGTGGCTTGCCTCGAGGTAGACCACGACCGAGACCGCGCCACTTTCGGCTGCCACCGAACGCCAGTGAGCACGGTCTTCCGGCGTCCAGAAGCCATGGTCGACCACCACATCGCGACCGGCCTGGAGCTGTTCGCGGAGCTGGACGGAGGTCTCCTCGAGGATTGGCCGCTCAAGGGTCGGGAACGTCCCTCGGGGGAAGTCGACCCCGTACACCCCATGTCGGCGGAACATCTCTTCGTCCGGGCAGAGTCTGAGGAAGCCACGGGCCGTGAGGGCACGGGCCAGAGTGGTCTTCCCTGAGCCGGGGAGTCCGGCCATGAGGACGCAGAACGGTTGGCGAGTGCTGGTCACTGGGTGACTTCCGATTCCGTCTGCCACGTACGTCCGGGGCCGCCGAGGTCGACGCCGTATTCAACGACGGCGCCTTCACTGTCTACGAACCTCGCAGTCATGACGACCACCGGGTCCCGCGGGGCCTGCTCGGGGTCCAGCTCCAACAGCTTCGCGTCCTCGGAGGTGAGCAGTCGAGCCGACGCGGTATCGAACCGGTGCGTGATCGGGCGACCGGTTGCCTGTGCGATGAGTTGCAGCGACGTTCCCCCGGTCAGTCGCTCGCTGCTCGTGAGCTGGGGGATCAGCTCTCCGTACCGGACGGGAATCCATGAAGTCGAGTGCGCGACGATGCCGTGTCGGTCGCGGTAGACCCGGCTTCGCCGGATCACGTTCGAGCCGGGCTTGATGTCCAGCGCTTGCGCCACGTCTGCGGGCGCCGGCACCACCGAAGCCTGATGCGAGTCGGACCGTTCGCCGGTCCCCCAACTGGACCCGGTGCGGCGGCCTCGGTCCTGGCGCTGAGACCCGGAGGACATAGGGGCGGGACGGTCCAGGACCTCGGTCCCGATTCCGTGGATACCCCGGACAAGGCCCTCATTGCGCAACTTCCGCAGCGCCTTCTCGGCTGTCGCGGCGCTGACGCTCCACTCCTGCGAGAGGTTCTTGATGCTCGGCAGAAGCGAGCCCGGCTGGAGTTCGCCGGACGTGATCAGCTCCGCGTAGTGGGCGGCAATCTGCGCATAGGGCGCTCGATTGTCTGCCTGGTCGGCCATTGCGTCAGCTCCCTTGTCTCAGTGGCTACTTCCCTAGCGTACCGCTTGACACCCTAAGGTGCCCTAGGGAACCTTAGGGATGTAGCACCGCATGAATGAGAGATCCGGCACCACCGAAGCCTGCCCAGGGACGGCGCCTCAACCGCCAAGAAGAACCGCCGCCCCTGGCTCCCTCGAAGGGAAGTCCCATCATGCCCGTGATGCCTGTTGGCTCGCACCCGGCGCGGTTAACCGCCTCGCTGTCCCGCCGTGAAGACGCTGTGGTCGTCCCTTCGCCGTGCTGGGCCTGCGGCGCGTCGGGAGGACTCGACTGGATCAACGTGGACGGCATCGGCGTCCTGGTCCACGGTCGGGAGCGCTGCCCGGTGGCCGTGCCGTTCGTCTGGGAGACGGGCCAGCCCCTGGCTTCGCTCGCTGGGGCGGTGGCCGCATGAGCGCCGCAACGATCACCGGGAATGAGCGGCTGCGTGCCGCCATGGTCGCCGCGAACGTCACGATCGAGGGCCTGGCCGGTCACCTCGGCGTCGACCCCAAGTCGGTCGACCGCTGGCTGAACTCGCAGCGGACGCCGCACGCCCGCAACGCGGAAGCCGCCGCCAAGCTTCTCGGCGCTGACGCCTACCACCTGTGGCCCAAGCTCGGCGAGCGTCACCGCTCCGCCCCGACCGCGCAGGAGGAGGTCGTCGCCTGCTACCCGATGCGCTCCACCGTCCCCTACGGTCTGTGGCGCTCGACCCTGGCCAACGCGACGACGGTGATCGACCTGGCGGTGTCCAACCTGCTGTTCCTGGCCGACGCGGTCTGGGACCTGCCGACCCTGCTGGCCGACAAAGCATCCGCCGGCGTCCGCGTCCGCATCGTCACCCCCGAGAACCCGGCCGGACCGGTCACCGGACTGGACGACGTGTTCCCCTCGCTGCTGACGGCCCCCGGCCTGCGCCTGTCCACGCACCCCGGTCTGCGGGCCGACGTGATGCGCGCAGATGATGACCTGCTCGTCACGACGCCGATCGACGGGCTCACCCCAGCTCTGGCTCCGGTCCTGCACCTGCGCCGCCTGGGTCCGGCCCCGATGGTCGGCGGCTACCTGGCCACCCTCGATCACCTCTACGCCACGGCCACCCCGACCCGGCCCGCCACCACTCACCTGCGGGCGGTGGCCGCGTGACGCACCTCCCTGTCCCCACGGCTGCCGTCGCTGACATGGCGTCGGCCGTGGGCACCGACCCCCTGACCCTCGCTGATCTCCTGCGGGTCGCCAACGCTCCGGGCTTCGACCGCTGGCGCGAGCAGATCCGCCGCACGGGCGGCTGCACCAACCCGATCCACCTGCAAGGCTCGACGGTCACTCGTGACGCCAAGACCGGCGACGTCCTCTACTCCTACAGCACCGAGCAGGAGCCGGGCGGACGCCTCCGGGTGGCCTGCGGCAACCGCCGTGCCTCCCGCTGCCCCGCCTGCGCCTGGACCTACGCCGGGGACACCTACCACCTGATCCGCGCCGGGATCACCGGGGATGAGGGCAAGGACGTTCCCGTCACCGTGCGGGATCACCCGCGCGTCTTCGCCACCCTCACCGCGCCCTCCTTCGGCCCGGTCCACAACCGGCCCGCCTCCCGGCACTGTCGCTGCGGTGCCCAGCACGCCGAGACGGACCCCGCCCTGGGTACGGCCCTGGACCCGGAGCGCTACGACTACGCCGGGGCGGTGCTGTGGAACAACCATGCCGGGGACCTGTGGCGCCGCTTCACCATCTACCTGCGCCGCGAGATCGCCGCCCGCGCGGGCATCGCCCAAGCCGCCCTGCGCGAGGAGTGCCGGGTCTCTTTCGGCAAGGTCGCCGAGTTCCAGAAACGCGGTGCCGTCCACTTCCACGCCGTGGTGCGCCTCGACGGCCCGGACGGCCCCGACACCTCCCCGCCGGCGTGGGCCACTGTCGCTCTCCTGGATGCCGCGATCCGGGCCGCCGCCGCCCGCGTCGCCGTGCCGGTCCCGGCCGCCGGGGACTTCCCCGCCCGCACCCTGCGTTGGGGAACGCAGGTCGACGTGCAGCCCATCGGCGCCCTGGGCCATGAGGAACTGACCGAACAAGCCGTTGCTTCGTACGTCGCCAAGTACGCCACCAAAGCCGCCGAGACCACCGGCACTGTTGACCGCCGCATCGGGGAGCTGAGCGAACTCGACCGCCTCGACCTGCCCGCGCACACGCGGCGGCTGATCGAAGCCTGCTGCCTGCTCGATGCCGCCTACCCTGACCGGCTGCTGGCCCGGTGGGCTCACATGCTCGGCTTCCGCGGGCACTTCTCCACCAAGTCCCGCCGCTACTCCACCACCCTCGGCGCCCTGCGCCAGACCCGCGCCGACTACCGCGCCCGGCAGGAGCGTCGCGAACGCGGGCTCTCCGAAGACCTCGACGACACCGACGGCTCCACGCTCGTCCTTGCCCACTGGACGTACGCCGGACAGGGACACAGCCCCGGCGAGTCCTGGCTGGCCGCCAGCATCGCCCGAGACCTGCGCCTGAACCGCGAGACAGCACGCGAAGCACTCGCCGACCTGCACGACATGGACGACATGGAGGTGTGGGCATGAAGCGCTCGCTGCCCGACCGCTACCTGACCCCCGTCGACCTGGCCGACCTCCTCGGCGTCCCCGTCGAGACCGTCTACCAGTGGCGCCGCAAGCAGACCGGACCGCGCGGCTTCCGCGTCGGCCGGCACCTTCGCTTCGACCCTGAAGACGTCCGCGTCTGGGTCGAGTCCCAGATGGAAGAGGCAGCCTGATGGCCGGACACGTCCAAGACCGCTGGTACAAGGTCGAGACCGGCACCGACGGTAAGACCGTCAAGGTCAAGACCGACCGCTTCGGCGTCGGCCTGCGCTATCGCGCCCGGTACGTCGGCCCCGACGGCTCCGAGAAGTCCAAGAGCTTCCCTGACAAGCAGAAGCGCAAGGCGGAGCAGTGGTTGGCCAACATCGAGGCCGACATGTCGCGCGGGGACTACGTGGACCCCGGCGCTGGAAAGGTCACGTTCGAGCAGTACGCCACTGAGTGGATGGCGTCGCAGATCACTGACCCCCTGACTCGTGAGGCGGTGGAGAGCCGTCTCCGACTCCACGCGATCCCGTACCTGGGCACGCGGCCTCTGGCGTCCTTCACCCCGTCCCATCTGCGCGTCTGGCTGCGGACGCTGGAGGACCGTGGGCTCTCCGCCGGGTACCGGCGCGGCATCTTCGCCCACGTGTCCACGGTGTTCACCGCCGCCGTGGAAGACCGGATCATCCGCGCCAACCCGTGCAGCGCTCGGTCCGTGCGGGCGCCGCGTCTGGAACCTCGCAAGGTCAAGCCGTGGCCTGCTGAGCGGATCATGGAGGTGCGCTCGGCCTTGCCGGACCGCTATCAGGCGCTCGTCAACGTCGCTGCCGGATGCGGACTACGTCAGGGGGAGGTTTTCGGCCTGGCCGTGGAAGACGTCGACTTCCTCGGGGGAGTGGTCCACGTAGTGCGGCAGGTCAAGCTACTGCGGCAGCACCGGCCGGTGTTCGCTCCGCCGAAGGGCGGCAAGGAACGTGACGTGCCTCTGCCGCAGTCCGTTGCCTTCGCCCTGGCTGCTCACCTCAAGCGCCACCCCGCGACGCGGATCACGCTTCCCTGGAAGAACCTCGACGGACCGCCGGTCACGGCATCGCTCATCTTCACTGGGCCTGCCGGGCTGCCGCTCGACCGGAACCGCTTCAACGATCGCGTCTGGCGGCCGGCGCTTCGGGCCGCGAGTGTCGAGACCGGTCGGGACAACGGCATGCACGCCTTGCGGCACTTCTACGCCTCGGTCCTGCTGGACGCGGGGGAGAGCATCAAGGCTCTCAGCGAGTACCTGGGACACCACGACCCCGGCTTCACCCTGCGGACGTACACGCACCTGATGCCGTCGAGCGGGACCCGGACCCGGGCCGCCGTGGACCGCGTTTTCTCGGACGGGGAAGCCGCCGCTGACGGCCCGGACACGGCCCACGAGGGCGCCTAGCCGTCTGACCTGGGGTTATCTCAGTAGCCGAAGTTCTGCGTCCACCAGGGGCCGCCGGAGCCGAAGTGGACTCCGACGCCCAGGGTGCGGAAGTCGCAGTTGAGGATGTTGGCCTTGTGGCCGGGGCTGTCCATCCAGGCGTCCATCACGGCCTGGGCGTCGGCCTGGCCGCGGGCTATGTTCTCGCCGCCGAGGTCGGTTATCCCGGCCGCCTCGGCCCGGTCCCAGGGGGTCGCTCCGCTGGGGTCGGTGTGGTCGAAGAAGCCCTCAGCGGCCATGGCCGCGCTGAAGTCCTCGGCCAGTTCGCGCAGCGCGCTGTTCGCGGCCACCGGGCTGCAGCCCACCTTGGCCCGCTCGTCGTTGACGAGCTTGAGCACCTGGGCCTGGGCGACGGCTTCGTCCGACGCGGTGGCCGGCGTGCTGGGCTGCGCCGGCTTCACCCCCGCCGGGCGCGACGGCGTGGGCTTCGCCTCGGTGTCCGGCGTGGACCGTTGCCTCTCCGTCTTCGACGGTGTCCCGGCCGGAGCGGCGGGCTGGGTCGCCGACGCGGAGGGGGAGGACGGCGAGGAAGAGGACCCGGACGGTGCGGAGGGGGACGTGGAGCCCGAGGGCGGGGAGGCGGGCGCCGGGGAGCGGTCGGTGCCCCGGCTCGCGGCGCCGCCGTCCCGGCCGGCCTCGGCGCTGCCGGAGGTGCCGCCCTGCTCGGACGGCGTGTTCGTCGGCGCGTCCTGGGCCTGCACCCGGCCGCCCCCGTCGCTGCTCGTCCCGCCGCCGATCCGGTAGTTGTCGAGGCCGGGAACCGCGCCGGTGGCCACCGCCACCGTGCCGAGGGCGACCGCGGCGGAGACGCCGAGCAGGCCCGTGCGGACCGGGGTGACGCCCTTCCTCTTGCGGCGGCGGTGGTTCCCCGCGCGCTGCGGCCCCTCGTCGGGGGCGAAGCCGTCGCTCGGGAAGGGGACGGTGCGGCCCGCCTGCGGGGGGCCGTCGCCTCCGTCGCCGTCGGGGCCCTCGGACGCGAACAGGTAGGCGTCACTGCGCGCCCGGACCTCGGCGTACGCCTCCGGGTTCAGGTAGGGCGCGATCCCCATCGTGGGGCGGTCGCCCGGGGCCGGCTCGGTGCCGCCCCTTCCCGTGGTGCCGTCCGTGCGGTGGTCCTCCGCGGCACGGCCCGTGGCGGCGCGGCCGGCGGCGGAGCGTCGGTGGCGTCCCATGTTCTGGCCTTCCTCGTCCTCGCGCTGGACGTGTCTCGCGCCGGACGTCGCTCGCGGTCGACTCCTCGCGGCCGACGTGTCCGCACGATCAACACGCAACTCACACGTTCGAGTGAGTTTCAGGTGCGATTCATTGGGTG
The DNA here is from genome assembly GCF_043204535.1 of Streptomyces sp. NPDC047853. NCBI lineage: Bacteria > Bacillati > Actinomycetota > Actinomycetes > Kitasatosporales > Streptomycetaceae > Streptomyces > Streptomyces sp. NPDC047853. The sequence continues at coordinate 155,505 of NZ_JBIDCI010000013.1, forward strand.
GGGACGGTACCGCATGGCGCAAGGGGGTGAAGTGTCCGGCGAGACATTGACTGGTTAGCTTGCCCCCATGAGTGAGGATGTACGGCTGGTCGCGTGGGTGCGCGGACAGGTCCAGGGCGTGGGTTTCCGCTGGTTCACCCGGGCCAGGGCGTTGGAACTCGGCGGGATGAGTGGTTTTGCTCTCAATCTGGCCGACGGGCGCGTCCAGGTCGTGGCGGAGGGCCCGCGCGAGCGGTGCGAGGGCCTGCTCGACTGGCTCCGCGGCGACGACACGCCCGGGCGCGTGCACGGTGTCACCGAGATCTGGGACACACCCCGCGGCGGCTACGAGGGCTTCGCCATCCGCTGACACGGCGTCGCGCACGGGCCCCGGATCCTTCCGCGGGAGCGGCTCCCCAGGGGTGCCCGAGGCGAAAAGGACCAGGTGGTTGCCAAGAACGGCGTCACATGGCAGGCTCCGCACGCAGGATGATCGCCACGCCCCCAGGGGCCCGCAGGAGTCGCCGCGTCGCCGTTCACAGGCCGCGTGCCCCCGGGCGCCCGTCAATACGGGGCGTGATCGTGTTGACCGTCAAACTTTTTGGTGAGACGCTGAAAGCCCCGCGCACCTTAGCTGTTTGGCATGGTTGAACGGCAGGAAAAACTCCAAAGTGCCAAGCACCGCGGGTGCGATTCCCCTCACGACCCACACCGCTTCGGTCGGTCACTCATTGTGGAGGACCATCCATCATGGCAAAGGCGCTTCTCGGTTACGTCGGCGGCTCCGACCCGCGACTCCTCGCCGAGATGCGACGGCTCCAGCAGCGCGTCCAGGACCTGGAATCCGAGCTCGGACGGATCCAGGCGGAGAACGATGCGCTGGCGGCTGCCGCTTCTCACGACAGGATCATGGAGAGCATGGAGAGCGTTGACGCACACCAGGCGGAGCCTGCGCTCACCTGATCACTGCATCGCTCCAACGCGGCACAACAGTGGTCGGGCCCGCCCGTACAACCGCTCAGGTGTCAGAGTCTGCAAGGGACGCTTCGGCGTCCCTTCTTTCTTGGCTTCCTGCCCCCGTCCCCGCCGTCCGGCCCGCCCTTTTCTCCCCCGCGCATCCTTTCACCCTCTTCAACGTCTGATGTGCCCTGCACGTTCACTCGTGAAACCGCGGCGGTTCACCGGTTCATGGAGTGAGACACCCGCGAGAGGTAGAGTCCGGCGGCGTGCACCTGAAGGCCCTGACCCTCCGCGGATTCAAGTCGTTCGCCTCGGCGACCACGCTCCGGTTCGAACCGGGCATCACCTGCGTCGTCGGTCCGAACGGCTCGGGCAAGTCCAACGTCGTGGACGCGCTCAGCTGGGTCATGGGAGAGCAGGGCGCCAAGTCGCTGCGCGGCGGCAAGATGGAGGACGTGATCTTCGCCGGCACCACCGGCCGCCCGCCGCTCGGCCGGGCCGAGGTGTCGCTGACCATCGACAACTCCGACGGGGCGCTGCCCATCGAGTACGCCGAGGTCACCATCACGCGGATCATGTTCCGCAACGGCGGCAGCGAGTACCAGATCAACGGTGACACGTGCCGCCTCCTGGACATCCAGGAGCTGCTCTCCGACTCCGGCATCGGCCGCGAGATGCACGTCATCGTCGGCCAGGGCCAGCTCGACTCCGTCCTGCACGCCGACCCCATGGGGCGCCGGGCGTTCATCGAGGAGGCCGCCGGCGTCCTCAAGCACCGCAAGCGCAAGGAGAAGGCGCTGCGCAAGCTGGACGCGATGCAGGCCAACCTCGCCCGCGTGCAGGACCTCACCGACGAACTGCGGCGCCAGCTCAAGCCGCTCGGCCGGCAGGCGGCGGTGGCCCGACGCGCCGCCGTCATCCAGGCCGACCTGAGGGACGCGCGACTCAGGCTCCTCGCCGACGACCTCGTACGGCTGCGCGAGGCGCTCCGGACCGAGATCGCCGACGAGGCCGCCCTGAAGGAACGCAAGGAGGCCGCCGAGCAGGAGCTGGGCAGGGCGCTGCGCCGCGAGGCGGACCTGGAGGACGAGGTGCGCCGGCTCACCCCGCGCCTCCAGCGCGCCCAGCAGACCTGGTACGAGCTCTCCCAGCTCGCCGAACGGGTCCGCGGCACGGTCTCCCTCGCCGACGCGCGCGTGAAGAGCGCCACCTCCGCTCCTCCCGAGGAGCGGCGCGGCCGGGACCCGGAGGAGCTGGAGCGCGAGGCCGCCCGCGTCCGCGAACAGGAGGCCGAACTCGAGGCGGCCCTGGAAGCCGCGGAGCACGCCCTGGAGGACACGGTCGCCCATCGCGCCGACCTCGAACGCGAGCTGGCCCTGGAGGAGCGCCGCCTCAAGGACGCCGCCCGGGCCATCGCCGACCGCCGGGAAGGGCTGGCCCGGCTCAGCGGCCAGGTCGGCGCGGCCCGTTCGCGCGCCGCCTCCGCCCAGGCCGAGATCGAACGGCTGGCACAGGCCCGGGACGAATCCCGGGAGAGGGCCGCCGCGGCCCAGGAGGAGTACGAGGCGCTCCAGGCCGAGGTCGACGGTCTGGACGCCGGCGACCAGGAACTCGCCGAGCGGTACGACGCCGCCAAGCGGGGACTGGCCGAGGCGGAGGCGGCTCTGGGCGCCGCCCGGGAGGCGGCCACCGCGGCGGAGCGGCAGCGCGCGGCGACACGGGCCCGCCACGAGGCGCTCGCGCTGGGACTGCGCCGCAAGGACGGCACCGGGCCGCTGCTCGCCGCCCGGGACCGGCTCACCGGTCTGCTCGGCCCGGCCGCCGGTCTCCTCACCGTGACCCCGGGTCACGAGGTCGCCCTGGCCGCGGCGTTCGGCGCCGGCGCCGACGCCCTCGCGGTCACCTCCCCGGCGGCCGCCGCGGACGCCATCCGTCTGCTGCGCAAGCAGGACGCCGGGCGGGCCGCCCTACTCCTGGCCGGCGCCCCCGACGACGTACCGGAGGAACCGCGCGCCGACGGGGCGCCGTACGCCGCCGATCTGGTGCGCGGGCCCTCCGAGCTGATGCCCGCCGTGCGGCGGCTGCTGCGCGGGGTCGTCGTGGTCGCCACCCTGGAGGACGCCGAGGACCTCGTCTACGCCCGGCCCGGACTGACCGCCGTCACCGCCGAGGGCGACCTCCTGGGCGCGCACTTCGCGCAGGGCGGCTCCGCCGGGGCGCCGAGCCTCCTGGAGGTCCAGGCGTCCGTGGACCAGGCCGCCGCCGAGCTGGAGGAGCTGGGCGTGCGGTGCGGGGAACTGGCCGAGGCGCAGGACGCGGCCGTCGAACGGCGCCGGGAGTGTGCCGCGCTGGTCGAGGAGCTGGGGGAGCGGCGCCGGGCCGCCGACCGGGAGAAGTCGGCCGTCGCCCAGCAGCTCGGCCGGCTGGCGGGGCAGGCGCGGGGAGCGGCCGGGGAGGCCGAGCGGTCCGCCGCCGCAGCCGCCCGGGCGCAGGAGGCGCTGGACAAGGCGCTGACGGACGTCGAGGAACTGGCCGAGCGGCTCGCCGTCGCCGAGGAGATGCCGGTCGAGGAGGAACCCGACACCTCCGTGCGCGACCGGCTCGCCGCAGACGGCGCCAACGCCCGCCAGACCGAGATGGAGGCCCGGCTCCAGGCCCGTACCCACGAGGAGCGGGTCAAGGGCCTTGCCGGGCGGGCCGACTCCCTGGACCGCGCCGCCCGCGCGGAGCGCGAGGCACGCGCGCGTGCCGAGCAGCGCCGGGCCAGGCTGCGGCACGAGGCGGCCGTCGCGGAGGCGGTCGCCGCCGGCGCCCGGCAGCTGCTCGCGCACATCGAGGTCTCCCTGGTCCGGGCCGACGGGGAGCGCACCGCCGCCGAGGCGGCCAAGGCCCGCCGCGAGCAGGAACTGACCGCCGCGCGCACCGCCGGACGCGACCTCAAGGCGGAGCTCGACAAGTTGACGGATTCAGTCCACCGGGGCGAGGTACTCGGCGCCGAGAAGCGGCTGCGTATCGAGCAGCTGGAGACCAAGGCGCTGGAGGAACTCGGTGTGGAACCGGCGGGACTCGCGGCCGAGTACGGGCCCCATCAAGAGGTGCCGCCCTCGCCCCCCGCCGAGGGCGAGGAGCTGCCGGACGATCCGGAGCACCCGCGCAACCGCCCCCGGCCCTTCGTCCGCTCCGAGCAGGAGAAGCGGCTGAAGGCCGCCGAGCGCGCCTACCAGCAGCTCGGCAAGGTCAATCCGCTGGCCCTGGAGGAGTTCGCCGCGCTCGAGGAACGGCACCAGTTCCTGAGCGAACAGCTGGAGGACCTGAAGAAGACCCGCGCCGACCTGCTCCAGGTCGTCAAGGAGGTCGACGAGCGGGTCGAACAGGTCTTCACCGAGGCCTTCCGGGACACGGCCCGGGAGTTCGAGGGCGTCTTCAGCCGGCTGTTCCCGGGCGGTGAGGGGCGGCTTCTCCTGACCGACCCGGACAACATGCTCACCACCGGGGTGGACGTCGAGGCCCGGCCTCCGGGCAAGAAGGTCAAACGGCTCTCGCTGCTCTCGGGCGGTGAGCGCTCCCTGACCGCCGTGGCGATGCTCGTGTCGATCTTCAAGGCGCGGCCCAGCCCGTTCTACGTCATGGACGAGGTGGAGGCGGCGCTCGACGACACGAATCTCCAGCGGCTGATCCGGATCATGCAGGAGCTGCAGGAGGCCTCGCAGCTGATCGTCATCACGCACCAGAAGCGGACGATGGAGGTCGCGGACGCGCTGTACGGCGTGTCCATGCAGGGCGACGGTGTGTCGAAGGTCATCAGCCAGCGGCTGCGGTAGTCCTGACCGGGATTGCTTCAACTCTTGAACGTCTAACTCGGATCGGCATCTCCAAACTCACATCTCTCGCCCTATTGACTTCGAAACTTGAAGGCATAGTCTCTGCAACGTTGCTTTTACCTTCAGGTTCCTTCCATGGCACCTCGAAGGCGATCCACCCCGGCAGCGTTGCCGGCAGCCCGAGGAGTACACGTGGCCAGCACACCGCAGGCACCCGCATCAGGAGCCAGAGCGGCTCACCCCGAACATCTCGGGCACGTCATCTTCATCGCCGCGGCGGCCGCCATGGGCGGCTTCCTGTTCGGCTACGACAGTTCCGTGATCAACGGTGCCGTCGAGGCCATCCGGGACCGCTACGACGTAGGCTCCGCGGTGCTGGCCCAGGTCATCGCCATCGCGCTGATCGGCTGTGCCATCGGAGCGGCGACCGCGGGACGCATCGCCGACCGCATCGGCCGCATCCGCTGCATGCAGATCGCGGCGGTCCTCTTCACCGTCAGCGCCATCGGCTCCGCCCTGCCCTTCGCGCTGTGGGACCTCGCCATGTGGCGCGTCATCGGCGGTTTCGCCATCGGCATGGCCTCGGTGATCGGCCCCGCCTACATCGCCGAGGTCTCCCCGCCCGCCTACCGCGGCCGGCTCGGCTCCTTCCAGCAGGCCGCGATCGTCGTCGGCATCGCCGTGTCGCAGCTGGTCAACTGGGGTCTGCTCAACGCCGCCGGCGGCGACCAGCGCGGTGAGCTGATGGGCCTGGAGGCCTGGCAGGTCATGCTCGGCGTCATGGTGATCCCGGCCGTCCTCTACGGCCTGCTGTCCTTCGCCATCCCCGAGTCACCGCGCTTCCTGATCTCCGTCGGCAAGCACGAGCGCGCCCGGAAGATCCTCGAAGAGGTCGAGGGCAAGGACGTGGACTTCGACGCCCGCATCGCCGAGATCGAGCACGCGATGCACCGCGAGGAGAAGTCCTCCTTCAAGGACCTGCTCGGCTCCAGCTTCTTCTTCAAGCCGATCGTCTGGATCGGCATCGGCCTCTCGGTCTTCCAGCAGTTCGTCGGCATCAACGTCGCGTTCTACTACTCCTCGACGCTGTGGCAGTCGGTCGGCGTCGACCCGACGGACTCGTTCTTCTACTCCTTCACGACGTCGATCATCAACATCGTCGGCACCGTGATCGCGATGATCTTCGTGGACCGCGTCGGCCGCAAGCCGCTGGCCCTCATCGGCTCGGTCGGCATGGTGATCGGCCTGGCGCTGGAGGCCTGGGCGTTCTCCTTCGACCTGGTCGACGGCAAGCTCCCGGCCACCCAGGGCTGGGTCGCACTGATCGCCGCCCACCTCTTCGTGCTCTTCTTCGCCCTGTCCTGGGGCGTGGTCGTCTGGGTCTTCCTCGGCGAGATGTTCCCCAACCGCATCCGCGCCGCCGCGCTGGGCGTGGCCGCCTCCGCGCAGTGGATCGCCAACTGGGCCATCACCGCGAGCTTCCCGTCGCTGGCCGAGTGGAACCTCTCCGGCACGTACGTGATCTACACGATCTTCGCCGCGCTCTCCATCCCCTTCGTGCTCAAGTTCGTGAAGGAGACGAAGGGCAAGGCCCTGGAGGAGATGGGCTGACCGCCCTCGATCCCGGGGAGAAGGGCCAAGTCCCCGCTGCCCCTCTCCTCGCACGGTCCGCCGCCCCCGCACCGGTCACTCCGGACGGGGGCGGCGGTGTCGTACCCGCCTCCAGGAGGAAGCCGACGGCTCCCTCACGGCCCGGTACCGCCCGGTGCGCCGGCACGGCCCGCCGGTGAGGAGGCCGTGGCTCGCGGTGGAGGGACCCCGACAGGCTCGCGGCCCGTGCCGACCGGGGTGTACGACGTCCGCCCGCAGGGTGGTGCGGCGGAGGCCGATCGCGGTGGTGCGCGCCGCGCGGCCGGGGGTGGGTTGTTCGACCCGGGCCCGGACACGTCGAGGCCCCCCCCACCGGACGGTGGGGGGCCTCGACGTGTCCGGGCGGCGGTCCAAGACGGACGGTCCAGGTCAGACGGTCACGGTCTCGGGCTGCTCGGCCCGCTCCGCGGGCGCCGCCGGGACGGTCACCGCAGGCTTCGGCAGCACCGCGTAGAGCAGGCCGGAGATCACCACCGTGGCGACCCAGCCGAGGCCGTACTCACCGATGACGTTGTTCGAGGCGAGCGGACCGGTGAACCAGTCGGACGTCGTGAACATCAGGCCCGCGAGCAGCCCGACCGCCCAGGCGGCGACGGCGGCGGGGGAGAAGCCGCCGCGGTACCAGTAGGCACTGGTACGCCCGGTGTCGGCCAGGGCCTCGCCGTCGTACTCCTTGCGGCGCAGCATGTCCGCGCCGAAGACACCGACCCAGGCGGAGAAGGCGACGGCCAGCAGCGACAGGAAGGCGATGAAGGAACCCATGAAGCTGGTCGCCACCAGCATCAGCACGCCGCCGAAGATCAGCGAGATGACGGCGTTGACGGAGACCGCCCAGTGCCGCGGGATCCTGAAGCCGAGGGTCTGCGCGGTGAAGCCGGCCGAGTACATCGACATCGAGTTGATCAGCAGCATGCCGATCAGCGCGATCAGCAGGTAGGGCACCGCGATCCAGGTCGGCAGGATCTCACCGAGGAAGGAGACCGGGTCGGAGGCCGAGGCCAGGTCCGGAGTGGAGACGGCCATGACCATGCCCATGAGGACCATGGGCAGGACGACGATCCCGGCACCGCCGATCGTCACGCCCACGATCCCCTTCGAGGAGGCCGTGCGCGGCAGGTACCGGGTGAAGTCCGGGGCCGACGGGATCCAGCTCACACCGCCGGCGGCGATCAGGCCGACGCCCGTGATCATCGCGGCCACCGACCCGGCGGACCGGTCGAAGACCGCCGACCAGTCGGTGTCGACGACCAGGTAGCCGAGCACCAGCACCGAGAAGGCGCCGAAGAGCCACGCCGCGTACTTATTGCACTTCTGCACGGCGTTGATGCCCAGCCCGGAGATCGCGAACGTCGCCACGACGAAGGCCAGCAGCGTCACCATGTCCAGCACCGCGTTGGCCCGCACACCGAACACGATGTCCAGCACGGTGAGCAGGGCGTAGGCGCCGGTCACCGCGTTGATCGTCTCCCAGCCCCAGCGGGCGACCCAGATCAGCGAACCGGGCAGCAGATTGCCCCGCTGCCCGAACACCGCCCGGGACAGGGCCATGCCGGGTGCCCCACCGCGCTTCCCGGCGATGCCGATCAGCCCGACCAGGCCGTACGAGAGGACGGGGGCGGCGCCCGCGACCACGAGGGCCTGCCAGAAGTTGAGCCGGTACGCCACGACGAGGCTCGCGCCCATCGTGAGCAGCAGCACGCTGATGTTGGCGCCTACCCAGGTCGGGAAAAGCTCACGGGTCCGGGCGGTGCGCTCCGCGTCGGGCACCTGCTCGATGCCACGCGTTTCCAGGGCGCCTTCGGTCTCGGCGGTCTTGCTCATGTGGGGGGTCCGTGCCTCGATCGTGGGAGAAGAGGGGGCGGTCGGGACTCTACGCGCGTTGACGCGGCCTCTTCCATCGTACTTTGCTCCGACTCCTTCCCTCCAGGGGCCTTTGTCCCTAGGAGGAAGACACAAGAGGCGGTCTGAGGGGGTCCATGGCTGATACTGGACGGGTTATGGACATCGTCATCCTTGCTGTAGTCATCGCCGTGGTCGTGATCGGTGCGCTCGGCGGGCTGGTCGTGGGCAGTCGCCGTAAGAAGCAGCTGCCTCCGCCGCCCCCGTCCGCGCCCGACATCACCGCCCCTCCGGCCGAGCCGCACGTCGGCGAAGAGGCCGAGACGCCGCGCGACGAAACGCGCCGGACGATAGAGGAGGTCGACCTCCCGGACGGCGGCACCGCCACCGTCGAGGAGCCGCCCGTCGTCGAAGAGCTCGAGATCCCGCAGATCGAGGTTCCCGAGCCCACCGCCGGCCGTCTGGTCCGGCTCCGTGCCCGCCTCTCCCGCTCGCAGAACGCCCTCGGCAAGGGCCTGCTCACCCTGCTCTCCCGGGAGCACCTCGACGAGGACACCTGGGAGGAGATCGAGGACACGCTGCTCACCGCCGACGTCGGCGTGCAACCCACCCAGGAGCTGGTCGAACGGCTGCGCGAGCGGGTGAGGGTGCTCGGCACCCGCACGCCCGACGAGCTGCGCGGCCTGCTGCGCGAGGAGCTGATCACCCTCCTCGGCCCGGACATGGACCGCGAGGTCAAGACGGAGCCGCCCGGCGGCAGGCCCGGCATCGTCATGGTCGTCGGGGTCAACGGCACCGGGAAGACCACCACCACCGGCAAGCTCGCCCGCGTCCTGGTCGCCGACGGCCGCAGCGTCGTCCTCGGCGCCGCCGACACCTTCCGTGCCGCCGCCGCCGACCAGCTCCAGACCTGGGGCGAGCGGGTCGGCGCGCACACCGTCCGCGGCCCCGAGGGCGGCGACCCGGCCTCGGTCGCCTTCGACGCGGTCAAGGAGGGCAAGGAGATCGGCTCGGACGTCGTCCTCATCGACACCGCCGGCCGCCTGCACACCAAGACCGGCCTCATGGACGAGCTCGGCAAGGTGAAGCGGGTCGTGGAGAAGCACGCGCCGCTGGACGAGGTGCTGCTCGTGCTCGACGCCACCACCGGCCAGAACGGTCTGATCCAGGCCCGGGTCTTCGCCGAGGTCGTCGACATCACCGGCATCGTGCTCACCAAGCTGGACGGCACGGCCAAGGGCGGCATCGTGGTCGCCGTGCAGCGCGAGCTGGGTGTGCCGGTCAAGCTGATCGGACTCGGCGAGGGCGCGGACGACCTGGCGCCGTTCGAGCCGGCCGCGTTCGTGGACGCCCTCATCGGCGAGTGACACCACCTGGCCGCGCCCGGTGCCCGCACCGGGCCACGCGCACGAGGAAGCGCCCGTCCCCCTGTCACCGGGGGCGGGCGCTCTTTCGTACGACTGTCCGCGCGGCGCACGCGCGCTCCAGGGGCCGGAGGGTCAACGGCCGGAGGGCCAACGGCCGGAGGGCTAGGCCCGTGAGCGATGGGCCACGTACGCCAGCGTTCCCAGCAGCAGGCGGGCCGCCGGTGGCCTGGTCGCCGAGTCGAGGGCCGGGGGGCGGAGCCAGCGCACCGGACCCCGGCCGGCGCGGTCGGAGGGCGGGGCGGTGATGTACGCACCGCGGCCCAGGCCGCGTAGGTCCAGGGCGGACGGGTCGTCCCAGCCCATGCGGTAGAGCAGGCGGGGCAGCTCGGCGGCGGCGCCCGGCGCGACGAAGAACAGCGCGCGGCCCTGCGGGGTCGCCGCGACCGGCCCGAGCGGAAGGCCCATGCGCTCCAGCCGGGCCAGCGCCCGCAGCCCGGCGGGCTCGGCGACCTCGATCACGTCGAACGTCCGCCCGACCGGCAGCATCACCGATGCGCCCGGATACTCGGCCCAGGCCTCGCTCGCCTCGTCCAGCGTCGCACCGGCGGGCACCTCCGGAGCGAAGGCCAGGGGGTGCGCGCCCGGTGCCGGGCAGTCCTCCCGGCCGCAGGAGCAGGCCCCCGCTGTGGCCCGCGCCCCCGGCACCACGTCCCAGCCCCACAGCCCGGTGAACTCGGCGACGACCGTGCACTCCGACGCCCGGCCGCGGCGCCGCGCACCGGACCGGATGTCGCGCATGCCCCGAGTGCCGCCGATGCCGATCGTGAAGCCCATGCCCCCTCCAACGGGTTCGACGCAGCGACGGTTACGCAGCGGTCGCGAAACGTGACTCTCTGCTTCCACCTCCCCATCGGGGCGCGGTTCAGACAGCGTCCGGAAGCATCGCGGGTGGTGCGCTCGCCCGTGCACGCCCCGATGTGCACCCTCGCACCGACTCCTGGTCGGCCTGTGTCAAGTGAATCGCGCCCAGGCCACCGGGAGTTCATTCGAAGGGGTGGCGAATGGTGGCGATTCCGCAATCGGCGTGGCTGGACGGGTGATCGTAGGATTACTTTGTGTGCATGACGCCGTGGGGCACATGCACTCATGGGTATGCCGGAGGCAACTCGACTTTCCGTTCGAAGGGTGGCAACCAGGGGACGGAAGGCCACAACCACCGGCATTCTGATAGGGCTTGGCGCACTCGGCGACAGGTGGTCTCAGGGATGGGGGCGTTCCAGTGAGCGGCAACGGCGGAAGCGGTACGAGCGCGGCAAGCGCGTCGCACGCTGACAAGCGCCCCAACGAGCTGCTCACCTCGTGGTTCGCCCGCAGCGGCTGGTCCAAGGGCGAGCTGGCCCGCCAGGTCAACCGCAGGGCGCGCCAGCTGGGCGCCAACCACATCTCCACGGACACCTCGCGCGTGCGCCGCTGGCTCGACGGGGAGAACCCGCGCGAGCCGATCCCGCGCATCCTCTCCGAGCTGTTCTCGGAACGCTTCGGTGTCGTCGTCTCCGTCGAGGACCTGGGCCTGCGCTCCACCCGCCCCACGCCCTCCGCGACCGGCGTCGACCTGCCCTGGACGGGCCCGCAGACCGTGGCCCTGCTCAGCGAGTTCTCGCGCAGCGACCTGATGCTGGCGCGGCGCGGCTTCCTCGGGAGCTCGCTGGCCCTCTCCGCGGGCCCGTCCCTGATCGAGCCCATGCAGCGCTGGCTCGTCCCCGCTCCGCAGGCCACCGCCGGGCGTGAGTCCGCGTCGGCCCCGGGCGCGCGGGGGCGCCTGTCCAAGCCCGAGCTGGACCTGCTGGAGTCCACCGCCGTGATGTTCCGCCGCTGGGACGCCCAGTGCGGCGGCGGTCTGCGCCGCAAGGCGGTCGTCGGCCAGCTCCACGAAGTCACCGACCTGCTCCAGGAACCCCAGTCGGAGGCCACCCGGTCCACCCTGTTCAAGGTCGCCGCGGAACTCGCCGAGCTGGCCGGCTGGATGTCGTACGACGTGGGGCTCCAGCCCACCGCGCAGAAGTACTTCGTGCTCGCGCTGCACGCCGCCAAGGAGGCCGGGGACCGGCCGCTCGGCTCGTACATCCTCTCCAGCATGAGCCGCCAGATGATCCACCTCGGCCGGCCCGACGACGCGCTGGAGCTGATCCACCTCGCGCAGTACGGCAGCCGGGACTGCGCGAGCCCCCGCACCCAGTCGATGCTGTACGCGATGGAGGCCCGCGCCTACGCCAACATGGGGCAGCCCGGCCGCTGCAAGCGGGCCGTGCGCATGGCCGAGGACACCTTCGCCGAGGCCGACGAGTGGGACGAGCCGGACCCCGACTGGATCCGCTTCTTCTCCGAGGCCGAGCTCTACGGGGAGAACAGCCACTCCTTCCGCGATCTCGCCTACGTCGCCGGCCGCAGCCCCGCCTACGCCTCCCTCGCCGAACCCCTGATGCGCCGGGCCGTGGAACTCTTCGCCGAGGACGAGGAGCACCAGCGTTCCTACGCGCTGAACCTCATCGGCATGGCCACCGTGCACCTGCTGCACAAGGAGCCCGAGGCGAGCACCGGCCTGGTCACCGAAGCCATGGGCATCGCCAAGAAGGTCCGGTCCGAACGCGTCAACACCCGCATCCGCAAGACCGTCGACACGGCCGTACGCGATTTCGGCGACCTGAGCGTCGTCGTCGACCTCACCGAACGGCTCGCCGTCGAGTTGCCGGAGACCGCCGAGGCGGTCTGAAACCCACCAGCCCCGGCCGCGGCCGGCCCTCCCGAACAGCCCGACTCGGCTCCCCCATGCCAGGTCATTCGGAGGCCCGCCGCGGCCGGCTCATGTCCGCGGTCGCACGAGGCACACCCTGCCGATCGACGGACCCCGCAGCCGGCAGTTCACCAGGGCGTAACACGCGCCGTGCCTTCGTCACGGCGGCGAAACAACCCGGGGCCTCCACCGAAACCGCGCTGCGTCAATCTCGTGGCGCATAACCGGCCCACCCCTCATGCCGCCAGGCTTCGCCCGCACGGGGCCGTACCAACGACGAGGAGACGCCGATGGCTCCAGCCATCACGCTCGCCGCAGAGACGGAGCTCTCTGCCGCCAACACGGGCTTCATGCTCATCTGCTCCGCCCTGGTGATGCTCATGACGCCGGCCCTGGCCTTCTTCTACGGAGGCATGGTCCGCGTCAAGAGCACCCTGAACATGCTGATGATGAGCTTCATCAGCCTCGGCATCGTCACCGTCCTGTGGGTGCTGTACGGCTTCTCCATGGCGTTCGGCACGGACACCGGCAGCATCGTCGGCTGGAACTCCGACTGGGTCGGCCTGAGCAACATCGGGCTGACCGAGCTGTGGGACGGCTACACCATCCCGGTCTTCGTCTTCCTGGTCTTCCAGCTCATGTTCGCGGTGCTCACCCCCGCCCTGATCAGCGGCGCCCTCGCGGACCGGGTGAAGTTCACGGCCTGGGCGCTGTTCATCGCCCTGTGGGCCACGATCGTCTACTTCCCGGTCGCCCACTGGGTCTGGGGCGCCGGCGGCTGGGCCTTCGAGCTGGGTGTGATCGACTTCGCCGGCGGTACGGCCGTGCACATCAACGCCGGTGCCGCGGCGCTCGGCGTGATCCTGGTCATCGGCAAGCGGGTCGGCTTCAAGAAGGACCCGATGCGCCCGCACAGCCTCCCGCTGGTCATGCTCGGCGCGGGCCTGCTCTGGTTCGGCTGGTTCGGCTTCAACGCCGGCTCGTGGCTGGGCAACGACGACGGCGTCGGCGCGCTGATGTTCGTCAACACGCAGGTCGCCACCGGCGCGGCCGTCCTCGGCTGGCTCGCCTACGAGAAGATCCGCCACGGCGCCTTCACCACGCTGGGTGCCGCCTCCGGCGCCGTCTCCGGCCTGGTCGCCATCACCCCGGCGGGCGGCGCGGTCTCCCCGCTCGGCGCCATCGCCGTCGGCATCGTCGCCGGTGTCCTGTGCGCCATGGCCGTCTCCCTGAAGTACCGGTTCGGCTACGACGACTCCCTCGACGTCGTCGGCGTCCACCTCGTCGGCGGCATCCTCGGCTCCCTGCTCGTCGGCTTCTTCGCCACCGGCAAGGGCCAGTCCGACGTCGAGGGCCTCTTCTACGGCGGCGGCCTGGACCAGTTCTGGAAGCAGTGCGCCGGTGTCTTCGGGGTGCTCGCCTACTCTCTGATCGTCTCCGCCGCCCTCGCCTTCGTCCTGCACAAGACGATCGGCATGCGCGTGCCGGAGGACGACGAGGTGGCCGGCATCGACCAGGCCGAGCACGCCGAGACCGCATACGACTTCAGCGGCGCCGGCGGCGGTGCCGCCCGGACGACCGCCACGCCGGGCGCCTCCGCGGCCGCGCCGGCCGAGAGCAAGAAGGTGGACGCATGAAGCTCATCACCGCCGTCGTCAAGCCGCACCGGCTCGACGAGATCAAGGAGGCCCTCCAGGCCTTCGGAGTCCACGGCCTCACCGTCACCGAGGCCAGCGGCTACGGCCGCCAGCGCGGCCACACCGAGGTCTACCGCGGTGCCGAGTACACGGTCGACCTGGTGCCCAAGATCCGCATCGAGGTCCTCGTCGAGGACGACGACGCCGAGCAGCTGATCGAGGTCGTGGTCAAGGCGGCCCGCACCGGGAAGATCGGCGACGGCAAGGTCTGGTCGGTCCCGGTCGACACCGCCGTACGCGTCCGGACCGGTGAGCGCGGACCCGACGCGCTCTGACGCTGCTCGCAAACACGGGAACGGGACGGGAGAGTCGCCGGGTGACGGGTACGGACGTGACGAAAGAAGCAGAGGACTCGGGACCCAGCGGCTACGCGGCGGCCCGGCTGCGCCTCCTCACCGAGGGGGCGCGGTCCGGGCCGCCGCGCCGCTGCGCCCTCGCCGAGCTGACGGACGACTGGCTGGCCGGCCTCGTCGCCGCGGCGGGCGGCCCGGTCCGGGGCGTCTCCCTGGTCGCCGTCGGCGGCTACGGACGCGGTGAGCTGTCCCCGCGCAGCGACCTGGACCTGCTCCTGCTGCACGACGGCGGCGACGACAAGGCGGTCGCCGCCCTCGCCGACCGCCTCTGGTACCCGGTGTGGGACCTCGGTCTCGCCCTGGACCACTCCGTGCGCACGCCGGCCCAGGCCCGGAAGACGGCGGGCGAGGACCTCAAGGTCCAGCTCGGGCTCCTCGACGCCCGCCACCTCGCCGGCGACGCCGGGCTGACCGCGGGACTGCGTACGGCCGTCCTCGCCGACTGGCGCAACCAGGCCCCCCGGCGCCTCCCCGAACTGCGGGAGCTGTGCGCGGAGCGCGCCGAACGGCAGGGCGAGCTGCAGTTCCTGCTGGAACCCGACCTCAAGGAGGCCCGGGGCGGTCTGCGGGACGCCACCGCCCTGCGCGCGGTCGCCGCCTCCTGGCTGGCCGACGCCCCGCGCGAGGGCCTCGCCGACGCCCGGCGCCGACTGCTCGACGTACGGGACGCGCTGCACCTGACGACCGGGCGGGCGACCGACCGGCTGGCCCTCCAGGAGCAGGACCAGGTGGCCGCCGAGCTGGGCCTGCTGGACGCCGACGCCCTGCTCCGGCAGGTCTACGAGGCGGCACGCGTCATCTCCTACGCCGGCGACGTCACCTGGCGCGAGGTGGGGCGCGTCCTGCGGGCGCGGTCCGTGCGGCCGAGGCTGCGCGCCATGCTGGGCGGAGGGAAACCCGCCCCCGAGCGTTCGCCGCTCGCCGAGGGCGTGGTCGAGCAGGACGGCGAGGTGGTGCTCGCCCGCACCGCACGCCCCGAACGCGATCCCGTGCTCCCGCTGCGGGCCGCGGCCGCCGCCGCGCAGGCCGGGCTCCCGCTCTCCCTGCACGCTGTGCGACGGCTCGCGGCCACCGCGCGCCCGCTGCCCACCCCCTGGCCCGCCGAGGCACGCGAGCAACTGGTGACCCTGCTGGGCTCCGGCCGGCCCACGGTGCAGGTCTGGGAGGCGCTGGAGGCCGAGGGTCTGATCACCCAGCTCCTGCCCGACTGGGAGCGGGTGCGCTGCCGCCCGCAGCGCAACGCCGTGCACGTGTGGACCGTCGACCGGCACCTGATCGAGACCGCGGTGCGCGCGGCCGGCTTCACCCGCCGCGTCCACCGGCCCGACCTGCTGCTGGTCGCCGCGCTGCTGCACGACATCGGCAAGGGCTGGCCCGGCGACCACTCCGTGGCCGGTGAGACCATCGCGCGGGACGTGGCCGCCCGCATCGGCTTCGACCGCGCGGACGCGGCCGTCCTCGCCACCCTCGTACGCCACCACCTGCTGCTCGTCGAGACCGCCACCCGGCGGGACCTGGACGACCCGGCGACCGTGCGGGCGGTCGCCGAGGCGGTCGGCACCGAGCACACCCTCGAATTGCTGCACGCCCTCACCGAGGCGGACGCGCTGGCCACCGGGCCCGCCGCCTGGTCCTCTTGGCGCGGCTCGCTCGTCGCCGACCTGGTGAAACGCGTCGCGGCGGTGCTGGCGGGCGACCCGCTGGAGGAGCCCGAGGCCGCCGCGCCCACCGCCGAGCAGGAACGGCTCGCCGTCGAGGCCTTCCGCACCGGCGGGCCGGTCCTCGCCCTGCGCGCCCAGACCGAGCCACCCGCGGCCCCGGCGCCGGGGGACGACCCGGAGCCGCTCGGTGTGGAGCTGCTGATCGCCGTGCCCGACCAGGCGGGCGTGCTCCCCGCGGTGGCCGGGGTCCTCGCCATGCACCGGCTGACCGTCCGCACCGCCGAGCTGCGGTCCCTGCCGCTGCCGGACGGCGTCGAGGGCTCCGTCCTGCTGCTGGACTGGCGGGTCGCCGCCGAGTACGGCTCCCTGCCCCAGGCCGTCCGCCTGCGCGCCGACCTGGTCAGGGCCCTGGACGGCAGCCTGGACATCGCCGGCCGGCTCGCGGAACGGGACGCCGCCTATCCCCGGCGCCGGGGTGTGGAGCCGCCCCCGCCGCGGGTGACCGTCGCCCCGGCCGCCTCCCGGCTGGCCACGGTGATCGAGGTCCGCGCCCAGGACGCGCCGGGGCTGCTCTTCCGGCTCGGGCGGGCGCTGGAGGCGGCGGGGGTGCGGGTACGGAGCGCGCACGCGTCGACGCTGGGCTCCAACGCCGTGGACGCCTTCTACGTCACCGGCCCGGAGGGCGCGCGGCTGCCGGGGGAGGAGGCGGGGGACGTGGCGCGGGCGCTGGAGGAGGCGCTGCGGGCGTGACCTTGTGGTCATGTTGTGCGTTGATCGGACACGCTCCCCGCTCGTGCGGGGATGGTCCGCCGGCTCAGCAAGTGCTGAAGACGGTCAAGGCGTGCTCCCCGCACTCGCGGGGCTATGGTCCCTGTCCGCTCCTCGTAGCGGGCAGGGACACTTTGCTTGCCAGGCCGGATACCCTGGAGGGCGACCCACACCAACGCCGACGCGAGGACCTACGCCGCCGTGTTCGATACTCTCTCCGACCGCCTGTCAGCCACCTTCAAATCCCTCCGGGGCAAAGGACGGCTGACCGAGGCGGACATCGACGCCACGGCCCGCGAGATCCGCATCGCGCTCCTCGAAGCCGACGTCGCCCTGCCCGTCGTGCGGGCCTTCATCAAGAAGGTCAAGGAGCGCTCCCTGGGCGCCGAGGTCTCCAAGGCGCTGAATCCCGCGCAACAGATCGTCAAGATCGTCAATGAGGAACTGGTCGGCATCCTCGGCGGTGAGACCCGCCGCCTGCGCTTCGCCAAGCAGCCGCCGACCGTCATCATGCTGGCCGGTCTCCAGGGTGCCGGTAAGACCACCCTCGCGGGCAAGCTGGGCCGGTGGCTCAAGGAGCAGGGCCACTCGCCGCTCCTCGTCGCCTGCGACCTCCAGCGCCCCAACGCCGTCAACCAGCTGAGCGTCGTCGCCGAGCGCGCCGGCGTCGCGGTCTACGCTCCCGAGCCGGGCAACGGCGTCGGCGACCCGGTCAAGGTCGCCAAGGACTCCATCGAGTTCGCCAAGGCCAAGGTCCACGACCTGGTCATCGTCGACACCGCCGGCCGCCTCGGCATCGACCAGGAGCTGATGCAGCAGGCCGCGGACATCCGCGACGCCGTCAGCCCCGACGAGATCCTCTTCGTCGTCGACGCGATGATCGGCCAGGACGCGGTCAACACCGCCGAGTCCTTCCGCGACGGCGTCGGCTTCGACGGCGTGGTGCTCTCCAAGCTCGACGGTGACGCCCGCGGTGGTGCGGCCCTGTCGATCGCCTCGGTGACCGGCAAGCCGATCATGTTCGCGTCCAACGGCGAGAAGCTCGAGGACTTCGACGCCTTCCACCCTGACCGGATGGCCTCCCGCATCCTCGACATGGGTGACCTGCTCACCCTGATCGAGCAGGCGGAGAAGACGTTCAGCCAGGAAGAGGCCGAGAAGATGGCCTCCAAGCTGGCGTCCAAGAAGGGCCAGGACTTCACCCTGGACGACTTCCTGGCCCAGATGGAGCAGGTCCGGAAGATGGGCAGCATCAGCAAGCTGCTCGGCATGCTCCCGGGCATGGGCCAGATGAAGGACCAGATCAACAACCTCGACGAGCGCGACGTCGACCGCACGGCCGCCATCATCAAGTCGATGACCCCGGCCGAGCGCCAGGAGCCGACGATCATCAACGGCTCGCGCCGCGCCCGTATCGCCAAGGGTTCCGGCGTCGACGTCAGCGCGGTGAAGGGCCTGGTGGAGCGGTTCTTCGAGGCCCGCAAGATGATGTCCCGCATGGCCCAGGGCGGCGGTATGCCCGGCATGCCGGGGATGCCGGGCATGGGCGGTGGCCCGGGCCGGCAGAAGAAGCAGCAGAAGAAGACCAAGGGCAAGCAGCGCTCCGGCAACCCGATGAAGCGCAAGCAGCAGGAGCAGGAGGAGGCCGCCCGCCGCGCCGCCGCCGCCCAGAACGGCGGCGCCTTCGGACTGCCCCAGCAGGGCGGCCAGGACTTCGAGCTGCCGGACGAGTTCAAGAAGTTCATGGGCTGACGCCTGACGCCTGACGCCTGACGTTCGTACGGCACTGGGGGCGCCCCGCGCGGAGCAGCGCGGGGCGCCCCCAGTGCCGTACGGCGCCGTACGCCCGCGCGGTACACCCACATGCCCGCGCGGCCTTCGTGTCGTAACGTCCGGATATGACCAACCCGTCCCCGCCGCGCAAGGCCCCCGAGCGACCCTGGCGCACCGAGGGCACCCCCGACGAGCCGCCCAAGCCGCCGCCCGGGAGAAGGATGCGCGGCGGCTGGTGGAACCTGGCCCTGGCCGCGCTGATCGTCTACCTCATCGCCAACCTGGTCCTCTCCTTCTTCAACGAGGGCGACGAGCCGACCATCTCCTACACGGAGTTCAGCAAGCAGGTCGACGAGGGCAACGTCAGCAAGATCTACGCCAAGGGCGACGCGATCCAGGGCCAGCTGAGGAAGGCCCGGGACAACCCCGAGGGTGACGGGAGCTACACCAGGTTCACGACCGAGCGGCCGACCTTCGCCGACGACCGGCTCTGGGAGGAGCTGACCGAGCACGACGTCACCGTCACGGCCGAACCGGTCGTCCGGCAGCGCAGCTTCCTGGTCAACCTGCTGATCGCGCTGGCGCCGATGCTGCTCCTCGTGGTGCTGTGGATCTTCATCGCGCGTCGCATGAGGGGTGCCCTCGGCGGCGGCGCCGGCGGCATGCTCGGCCGCAAGGCACCGCCCAAGCCGGTCGAGCTGGAGGCCGGCGAGCCGCGCACCACCTTCGCCGACGTGGCCGGGATCGACGAGGTCGAGGGCGAGCTGAGCGACGTCGTCGACTTCCTGAAGAACCCCGACGAATACCGCCGCATGGGCGCCAAGATGCCCCGGGGCGTCCTGCTGTCCGGCCCGCCCGGCACCGGGAAGACCCTCCTCGCGCGCGCGGTCGCCGGGGAGGCGGGCGTGCCGTTCTTCTCCGCGTCCGCGTCCGAGTTCATCGAGATGATCGTGGGCGTGGGCGCCTCCCGGGTGCGGGAGCTGTTCGCCGAGGCCCGCAAGGTCGCGCCGTCGATCATCTTCATCGACGAGATCGACACCATCGGCCGCGCACGGGGCGGCGGCTCCGGCATGGGCGGTCACGACGAGCGCGAGCAGACCCTGAACCAGATCCTCACGGAGATGGACGGCTTCTCGGGCGCCGAGGGCGTGATCGTCATCGCCGCCACCAACCGCGCCGACATCCTGGACCCGGCCCTGACCCGCCCCGGCCGCTTCGACCGGCTGGTCACCGTATCGCCGCCGGACCGGGGCGGCCGCAGGGCGATCCTGGAGATCCACACCCGCGAGATCCCGCTCGCCCCGGACGTCGACCTGACCCAGGTGGCCCGCACGACCCCGGGCATGACCGGCGCCGAACTCGCCAACCTCGCCAACGAGGCCGCACTGCTCGCGGTGAAGCGGAAGCAGGACCGGGTGACGCAGGCGAACCTCTCCGAGGCGCTGGAGAAGGTCCAGCTGGGCGCCGAACGCCCCCTGGTGATGCCCGAGGACGAGCGCCGGCGCACCGCCTACCACGAGAGCGGGCACGCCCTGCTGGGCATGTTGCAACCGGGCGCCGACCCCGTTCGCAAGATCACCATCGTGCCGCGCGGACGGGCGCTCGGGGTGACGCTGTCGACGCCGGACTCGGACAAGTACGCGTTCACGGAGGAGTACCTGCGCGGACGGATCATCGGCGCGCTCGGCGGCATGGCGGCCGAGCAGGTCGTGTACGACGTGATCACCACCGGCTCGGAGAGCGACCTCGAACAGGTCACCCGGATCGCGCGCGGCATGGTCGGCCGCTGGGGCATGAGCGAACAGGTCGGCCGGCTCTCCGCCCTCCCCGGCGACGCCCAGCAGGCTTACGGACTGGCCGCCGCACCCGGGACCCTCGACGCCATCGACGGCGAGATGCGGCGGGTCGTCGACGAGTGCTACGCGCAGGCCCTGCGTACGCTGCGCGAGCACCGCGAACAGCTCGACGCACTGGCCGAGGCACTCCTGGCGAACGAGACACTGGACGAGGCGGACGCGTACCGGATCGCCGGGATCACGCGCCTGGCCAAGGACGTCCCGGAGGCGTGAACGCGGTCCGGCACCGCTCCGGGCACCGCCCCGGGGCCGCTACCGGCGAGGGAACTTCCAGACCCAGGGCTCGCCGTCCTCCTGCGACCAGTGCACCTCGACGCTCGTGGCGTCCGCGGGGACCAGGTAGGTCTCGCAGAAGACATGGCTCTCGCCCTGCTTCCAGCTCTCCACCGCGTACGGGTCCTCGCAGCCCGGGACGTCGTCCGGGGCGCCGACGAGGATGCCGCCGCGCTGCCCGTCGGCGAAGACCGCGGCGGCGTCGTGGACCTCGGAGCCCTCGGTGAGGGCCGGGCCGCCCCGGTGCGTGTACTCCAGGTGCGCGACGGCCGGCACCCTGCCCTCGGCGTCCGCCGCGTCGGCCACCGCCTCGGCGGCCTCCGCCTCCGTGCCCACGTCGACCTTCCGCGCCACGACCTCGTAGGTGACGGCGCCGGGCCCTTCCGCGACCTTCCCCGTCACGGCCTCGCCCGCCGCCACGTCGCCGCCCGACGCCGCGCGCGCGGGAGCGGCCGGGGCCCCGGGGCTCCTCGCGTCGGTGTCCTCCCCACCCCCGGCCCCGCACGCGGTGAGGGCCAGGGCGAGGACGGCGACGGGCGCGGCGAGGCGCGACGGGCTCGTGCGGTGCGGCACTACGGGCTCCTGCGTGCAGAGGTGTTCGTTCCCCGGGGACGGTGGACCAGAGTAGAGCGCCGTGATCCACCGGGAGCACCCGCGCGAGCCCCGCCGGGCTCCGCACACGACTCGCCGCCACCGCGGGAGACCCTTCCACGGCCGCACGCGTCCGGCCGGAACCTTTCGTCAGGTGGTCAGGTGGTCAGGTCGTCCGGGCGATCAGGTACCGGAACACGTTCGGCATCCACACGGTCCCGTCCGGCCGCCGGTGCGCGTGCAGAGCCTCCGACAGCTCCTTGTCGACCTGCTCCTGGTCGGTCGCCGCGATCGCCGCGTCGAACAGGCCGGTCGACAGCAGTCCGCGCACCGCGCTGTCGACGTCGCCGTACCCGAAGGGGCACGCCACCCGCCCCGAGCCGTCCGGCCTCAGACCGGCGCGCTGGGCCACCTCCTCCAGGTCGTCGCGCAGGGCGGGGCGCCACCGGCCCGCGCCGCGCAGCGGGTCCGCGAGCTTGGTGGCCACCCGCAGCACCGACGTCGTCGCGCACCGCTCCGGCGGGCCCCAGCCGGCCAGCACCACGGCCGCCCCGCGCCCGGCCAGCGGCACGGCCTGGGCGAGCAGCTCGCCCAGCCCCTCCGAGTCGCCCGCCAGGCACCCGATGGGCTCGAAGGCGGTCACCAGGGTGAACGCCGGCGCCGACGGGTCCGCCGCGTCACCGGGACCGCCCTCGACGACCCGCGCGGCGTCCGCACGCGCGCGTGCCTCCCGGCTTCCGGGCGCGTCGGACAGCAACCGCTGCCGTGCCAGTTCGACGCGCTCCGGGAAGCGGGAGTCGACACCGGTCACCGACGCGCCGCGCGAGGCGGCCATCAGCAGAGCCAGTCCGGACCCGCAGCCCAGCCCCAGCATCCGGGTGCCGCCGCCCACGTGCAGCCGCTCGTAGACGGCCTCGTACAGCGGTACGAGCATCCGCTCCTGTATCTCGGACCAGTCACGCGCGCGTGCACGCGGGTCCACGCGGGGCGTCGCCCCCGCGTGGGACGAGTGCTGCCGCACGAGCGTAGGTGTCATAGGAAAGCGCCCCAATCGCCGAGTGTTGCCGCTGTGCCGGATTCGGTGGCCCCCGTGCAGTGCGCTCGCACTCCCCCCGTATGCCAGGAAACTCCGGGCTCGCCGTGGCGTCCAGTGGTAGCGGGCGCCGGTTTGCCCGGCTCCCGCCGCGGTGGCGAGATTTCACTTCCCGGCAATGTGGGCCTGGCCGCGCGGTACTCGCGGTAGCACCTGCGCGACCCCTTCGGCGGATGGCCTGATCGTGGCGCTCGGCGATGACAGCGGGTCGCGACGACGCGGAGGGCGCGGTTCCGGCCAAGGTCGCCGAGCCCGGCGACCGCCGCCCGGTGACGGAAACCGGCAGGGGGAGGGGCGGTACCGCACGCCGGTGGCACACCCGGTAACCTCGCCTCCGTCGGCGCGCCCGATCGGGTGACGCCCCGGCGGGGGCACAGCGACCGAAACGCCCCTTGCGCATCGGGCATTCTCACGCCCCCCGCGCGTGGACAGGATCTACGCGCCGGCGCGTACGTCGGACTACGCACCAGCTTGGTACGAGCTGTGAGGCTTCTCCGCAGATCAGCGCACCCGCCCTCGTCGGGACGCATCAGCGGCAACTGACGGGTACGTGCAAATTATTTGGGATGCCCCGGAATAGGAACACAGCGGCACTCCGGCTCGTTGTCATTACGTGAGCACGACACCACCTGTTCTCGCCGCAGAGCTGGCGCAGGCGTGGGCCGACATTCAGCGGCACCACACCGAGCTGCCCGATCTTGCCGCGCCCGAGTCCCTGATCGGAGAGTCGTCGTCCGCCTGCGGGCACGAGCTCTCCTTCGAGCGACTGCTCCATGAGGCAGTCCACGGCATCGCCGCCGCGCGCGGAGTACGCGACACCTCCCGCGCGGGGCGCTATCACAACCGTCGTTTCCTCGCGATCGCCGAGGAGATGGGCCTCGACCACCCCGAGGAGCCGCATCCCAGCAGCGGTTTCTCGCTGGTCACGCTCACCCCCGAGGCGAAGCGCCGCTACCGCCCGACGATCGAACGCCTCCAGCGCGCGCTGAAGGCCCACACCGCCGCGACCGCGACCGACTCGGCACGCAGCTTCCGCGGGCCGGCCGCACGCCACGGCTCCTCCGGGGGAGGGGTGCGGGTGAAGGCGGTCTGCGACTGCGGACGCAACGTCCGGGTCGTGCCGTCCGTCCTGGCCCAGGCCCCGATCATGTGCGGCGGCTGCGGCAAGCCGTTCCGGATTCCGGAGGTGGTCGGCGCGGTGGCGAGCTGAGGATCCGGCTGCTCGTGGCGGCCGGACCGGGCGCGGTGCCCTCGGTCCGCCCTCGGTCCGAAGGGCACGCCCGCGTGTGGCACAATGGTCAGCTGTACTCGACAGTCGCACAGGACCCCTCTCTCCTCCGGCTGACGCGTCCATCGGGCACTCGGGTACCGCAACCCCACGCGGCTCTCTCGCCGTGCCCACCCACGTCAAATCCAGGAGAACCCACTCCCGTGGCAGTCAAGATCAAGCTGAAGCGTCTGGGCAAGATCCGTTCGCCTCACTACCGCATCGTCGTCGCCGACTCCCGTACCCGCCGTGACGGCCGGGCCATCGAGGAGATCGGCAAGTACCACCCGACGTACAACCCGTCGGTGATGGAGGTCGACGCCGAGCGTGTCGCGTACTGGCTCGGTGTCGGCGCCCAGCCGACCGAGCCCGTGCTCGCCATCCTGAAGAAGACCGGCGACTGGCAGAAGTTCAAGGGCGAGCCCGCCCCGGCGCCGCTGCTGCAGCCGGCCGAGAAGTCGGCCCGTCCGTCCTTCGAGGCGCTCGGTGGCGACGACGAGGGCAAGGGTGAGGCGATCACCCAGAAGAAGAAGGCCGAGAAGAAGGACGAGGCCGCGGCCGAGTCTTCTTCGTCTGAGTCGACCGAGGCCTGAGCATGCTCGAGGAGGCTCTCGAGCACCTCGTGAAGGGCATCGTCGACAACCCTGACGATGTGCAGGTCGCCTCGCGCAACCTGCGCCGCGGGCGTGTGCTCGAGGTCCGGGTGCACCCCGACGACCTCGGCAAGGTGATCGGCCGCAACGGCCGCACCGCGCGCGCTCTGCGCACCGTCGTGGGCGCCATCGGCGGCCGTGGTGTCCGCGTCGACCTCGTCGACGTCGACCACGTCCGCTGACGCCGAACGCAGCACCGGCTCGGGCCGGGGAGGGCCACCGGCCGTCCCCGGCCCGCAGTCGTTGTGCGCCGTGACCGACTCGTCGTAGTCCCGGACCATGGCTTCAGGCCGTGGGTTTCGGTCGTAGTTCCGACAGGAGAAGCAAGCACCGTGCAGCTGGTAGTCGCGCGCATCGGCCGCGCCCACGGCATCAAGGGCGAGGTCACCGTGGAGGTCCGCACCGACGAGCCGGAGCTGCGGCTCGGCCCCGGTGCCGTACTCGCCACCGACCCCGCCTCCACCGGACCGCTCACCATCGAGACCGGCCGGGTCCACAGCGGCCGTCTCCTGCTGCGCTTCGCCGGTGTGCACGACCGCACCGGCGCCGAGGCGCTGCGCAACACCCTCCTGATCGCCGACGTCGACCCCGAAGAGCGGCCCGAGGACGAGGACGAGTACTACGACCACCAGCTGATCGACCTCGACGTGGTGACCGCGGACGGTACGGAGGTCGGCCGGATCACCGAGATCTCCCACCTGCCCACGCAGGACCTGTTCGTCGTGGAGCGCCCCGACGGCAGCGAGGTCTACGTGCCCTTCGTCTCCGAGATCGTCACCGAGATCGACCTGGACGAGCAGCGCGCGGTCATCGACCCGCCGCCCGGTCTGATCGACGACCGCGCGGAGATCGCCTCCGCGCGGGACGCCGAGGACGCGGCCGGGGACGAGGCGTGATGCGGCTCGACGTCGTCACGATCTTCCCCGAGTACCTGGAACCGCTGAACGTCTCCCTCGTCGGCAAGGCACGCGCGCGGGGGCAGCTGAACGTCCATGTGCACCACTTGCGCGACTGGACGTACGACCGCCACAACACCGTCGACGACACCCCGTACGGCGGCGGCCCCGGCATGGTGATGAAGACCGAGCCGTGGGGCGACGCGCTCGACTCCGTCCTGGCCGACGGCTACGAGACGGGTTCAGGTCAACCCGCCCTGATCGTGCCCACGCCCAGCGGCCGGCCCTTCACCCAGGACCTCGCCGTCCAGCTCTCCGAGCGCCCCTGGCTGATCTTCACGCCCGCCCGCTACGAGGGCATCGACCGCCGCGTGATCGACGAGTACGCGACGCGGATGCCCGTGTACGAGGTGTCCATCGGCGACTACGTCCTGGCCGGTGGCGAGGCGGCCGTCCTCGTCGTCACCGAGGCCGTGGCGCGGCTGCTGCCCGGCGTCCTCGGCAACGCCGAGTCCCACCGGGACGACTCCTTCGCCCCCGGCGCCATGGCCAACCTGCTGGAGGGCCCCGTCCACACCAAGCCGCCGCAGTGGCGCGGGCGGGGCATCCCCGACGTGCTGCTCAGCGGGCACCACGGGAAGATCGCCCGGTGGCGCCGCGACGAGGCCCTGCGGCGCACCACGGCCAACCGGCCCGACCTGATCGAGCGGTGCGATCCGAAGGCCTTCGACAAGAAGGACCGGGAGATGCTCTCCATCCTCGGCTGGGAGCCTGATCCGGCGGGGGAGCCGTACGGCCGATTTTGGCGCAGGACCCCCGGCGTGGAAGAATAGGCCGCTGTTGTGCGTCCGTCCGGAGCGCGCCCCTGCCACAGGGGGAGACGTCGCCCGTCCCGACCCGCACGACCCTGATCCCGAAACACCTAGTTTCCGTTGATGACCTGTGGCATCAGCGAAGAAAGCAGACGCAATGTCTCACCTGCTCGACTCCGTCGACGCCTCGTCGCTGCGCAGCGACGTCCCCGCCTTCCGCCCGGGCGACACCGTCAACGTCCACGTCCGCGTCATCGAGGGCAACCGCTCCCGTGTGCAGCAGTTCAAGGGCGTCGTCATCCGCCGCCAGGGCGCCGGCGTGCGCGAGACCTTCACGGTCCGCAAGGTCTCCTTCTCCGTCGGCGTCGAGCGCACCTTCCCGGTGCACACCCCGATCGTGGAGAAGATCGAGCTCGTCACCCGCGGTGACGTGCGCCGCGCGAAGCTGTACTACCTGCGTGAGCTGCGCGGCAAGGCCGCGAAGATCAAGGAGAAGCGCGAGAGCTGAGCGCTCTCCGAGGTCCATGCCGGGGCCGGATAGCATCTGGCCCCGATGGACACCGAAGCACAGCCCACGGAGCGCGACCGCTCCTCCCGTTCCTCCGACTCCGAGCAGCACTCGGAAGCGGAGGGACCGGAGGACCGGTCGCGTTCCGCGTTCGCGGGCCGGCTCACCGACTGGGTGCCGGGCGGCCGGATCACCGTGACCCTGCTGGCGCTGCTGCTGTTCCTGCTGCTGCTCAGCACCTTCGTGCTCCAGCCGTTCCAGATTCCCAGCGGTTCCATGGAGCGCGGATTGAGGATCGGCGACCGGGTTCTCGTAAACAAGTTGGCGTACCGTTTCGGTGGCGAGCCGCGGCGGGGTGACGTCGTCGTTTTCGACGGGACCGGGCTCTTCGGGCACGGTGACTACATCAAACGCGTTGTAGGTGTGGGCGGGGACCATGTGGTGTGCTGCGACCGGGAGGGGGCAGTCCAGGTGAACGGCCAGTCGGTCGACGAGTCGGCGTTCCTCTACCCCGGCGACCGCCCGTCCACGGTGCCCTTCGACGTCGAGGTCCCGGACGGCACCCTGTTCGTCCTCGGCGACCACCGCGCCGACTCCAGCGACTCCCGCGACCACCTCGGCTCGCCGGGCGGCGGCATGGTCCCGGTCGACGAGGTGATCGGCCGCGCCGACTGGATCGTCTGGCCCTTCTCCCACGCCACGCACCTCGACCGCCCCGACGCCTACGCGCGCGTACCGGACGCGGACGAACCGGCCCCTGGTGCACGCCGGTCCGAGCAGGCCGAGGGCGCCGATGGGTAACCGGGGCAAACCGCGCGGCGCGGCCGACAGCCCCGCGGAGAACCTGCTGCCCACCGGCTCCCGGCGCGCGAAGGCGCCGTCCGGCGGCCGGTCGCGCGCCGAGCGGCGCAAGCTCCAGCGCAAGGTGAAGCGGCGCCGAAGGCGTAGCGCCGTCAAGGAGATACCGCTCCTCGTGGGCGTCGCCGTCCTGATAGCTCTGGTGCTGAAGACCTTCCTGGTCCAGGCGTTCGTGATCCCCTCGGGCTCCATGGAGCAGACGATCCGGATCGGCGACCGTGTCCTGGTGGACAAGTTCACCCCCTGGTTCGGCTCCGAGCCGCAGCGCGGGGACGTCGTCGTGTTCCGCGACCCCGGGGGGTGGCTCCGTGGCGAGCAGACGACCAAGAAGGACGACCCCGTCGTCGTCAAGCAGGTCAAGGAAGGCCTCGCCTTCATCGGCCTGCTGCCGTCCGACGACGAGAAGGACCTCATCAAGAGGGTCGTCGGGGTGGGCGGGGACCGGGTCAAGTGCTGCGACACCCAGGGCCGGGTCACCGTCAACGGTGTCCCCCTGACCGAGGACTACCTGTACCCCGGCGACAGGCCCTCCACGATAGCGTTCGACGTCAAGGTCCCCGAGGGACGGCTGTGGGTGATGGGCGACCACCGGTCGAACTCCGCCGACTCCCGGTTCCACCAGGGCACCGACTTCGGCACGGTCTCCGAGGAGGAGGTCGTGGGGCGCGCCATGGTGATCGCCTGGCCCTTCGGCCACTGGACCACCCTGGACGAACCGCAGACGTACGCGTCCGTGTCCGACTCGGCCTCCGGTGCGACCGCCGCTCCCCGGCTGTCGCATAGGGTTGCCCCCGACGATCCGAACGCGATGATTCAACTCCCGACCCCTGCGGAACTCCCGCTCGTTATGGGAGTGGTGGGCCTGCACCGTGTACGGGGCAGGCGGTGGCAGAGAGTGAGGAGTTGGCGTGGGGGATGTGGCGGTTGGCGCACGGTCCGGACACGACGGCGAGGAGAACCGCGGACACCCCGTGGAGACAGCCGTCCCGGCCGCGGACGGCGCCCCGGCCTCCGGGCACGACTCCGGGACCGAGGACGGCAGGGTGACGGACGAACACAGCGGGCCCCAGGACGAGGGGGTGGGCGGGACGCCCGCCACGGCACCTCGCGAGGCGAAGAAGCAGCGCTCCTTCTGGAAGGAGCTGCCCATCCTGATCGGCATCGCGCTGGTACTCGCGCTGCTGATCAAGACGTTCCTGGTGCAGGCGTTCTCGATCCCGTCCGCCTCGATGCAGAACACGCTCACGATCAATGACCGCGTCCTGGTCGACAAGCTGACCCCCTGGTTCGGCTCCGAGCCCGAGCGCGGCGAGGTCGTCGTCTTCCACGACCCGGACGACTGGCTGGCCGGCGAGCCCACCCCCGACCCGAACGCGCTGCAGACGGTCCTCAGCTGGATCGGCCTGATGCCGTCCGCGGACGAGAAGGACCTGATCAAGCGCGTCATCGGCGTCGGCGGTGACACCGTGGAGTGCAGCAAGACCGGACCGCTCAAGGTCAACGGCAAGGCGCTGAACGAGCCGTACGTCTACCCGGGCAACACGCCGTGCAGCGTCGACGACCAGGGCGGCCAGTTCAAGGTCAAGGTGCCCGAGGGCTCCCTCTGGGTCATGGGCGACCACCGGCAGAACTCCCGGGACTCCCGCTACAACCAGTCGGACAGGCACGGCGGCATGGTGCCGGTGAAGGAGGTCGTCGGCCGCGCCATCGTGATCGCCTGGCCGATGAACCGCTGGGACACCCTGCCGGTCCCCGACACCTTCGACCAGGACGGTCTGCAGGCCCGGTCGTCGGCCGCCGCCGCGCTCTCGGCCGCGCCCCAGGGCCTGGCCCTCGCCGGGATCGTCCCTGTCGTCTGGTGGCGGCGCAGGCGTATCGCCGCCGCCGAGACCCGCTGAGGCCCCTCGACCTGCGTGCCCGCCTCGGGGCAGCCTCGCTCGCGGAGGCGGCCCGCCGGCCCCTCCCGGTCTCCGGGAGGGGCTGCCCCGTTCCGGTACCGCCGGGTAGGGTGCGGATCCATGGGTGGCGAGAGCACGACACGTACGACCCCGCGTGACGGCGGAGCGAACAGGACCCCGGTCGGCGGCCGGACCGGACAGCGGCTGTCCGGCCTCGCCGTGGCGCTGGGCCTGGTGCTGTTCCTCGGAGGATTCGCCTGGGGCGCGGTCGTCTACCGGCCCTACACCGTGCCGACCAGCTCGATGACGCCCACGATCGACGCCGGGGACCGGGTCCTGGCCCAGCGCGTCGACGGCACCGACGTCCGCCGCGGCGACGTCGTCGTCTTCAAGGACGCGACCTGGGCCGACGCCCCCATGGTCAAGCGGGTCGTCGCCGTCGGCGGGGACGTCGTCTCCTGCTGCCAGGAGGGGAAGCTCAAGGTCAACGGCAAGGTGATCGACGAGCCGTACCTGCCCGCCGGCACGCCGGCCGAGATGAGCAACTTCCCGACCGTGACCGTCCCCGAGGGCCGCCTCTTCCTGCTCGGCGACGAGCGCGACAACTCCGTGGACTCCACCGCCCACCTCACGGACGCGGCCGGCGGGACCGTGTCGCGCGGGGCCGTGGACGCCCGCGTAGACGCCGTGGTCTGGCCCATGGACGGCATGCTGGAGCGCCCGACCGGCTTCGAGACGCTGGGGGACCTCTCCTCGCCCGGACCGCTGCGGACGGTCGTCGCGCTGGTGGTCGCCGGGGCGGCGCTGATCCTCGCCGGGGCCGCTTACGGGCCCTTCGCCAAGAGGGCCGCGGCCTCCCGTGCCCGGAAGGGGACGGGGCCCACCGGTGTCCGCTGAGCCGACGCGGGCCGGGCACGACTCCTACGAGGGCGGACTGCGCAGGGTCGCCCGGGTGGTGCTGCTCGACCCCGACGACCGCATCCTGCTCCTGCACGGACACGAACCGGACGACCCGGCCGACGACTGGTGGTTCACTCCCGGCGGCGGCGTGGAGGGCGACGAGACCCGCGAGCAGGCCGCGCGGCGGGAGCTGGCGGAGGAGACCGGCATCACCGACATCGAGCTCGGCCCGGTGCTGTGGCGGCGCAGGTGCTCCTTCCCCTTCGCGGGCCGCCGCTGGGACCAGGACGAGTGGTACTACCTGGCCCGCACGACACAGACCGCGACCGAGGCCCTGGGGCTGACCGAACTGGAGCGGCGCAGTGTCGCCGGAGCGCGCTGGTGGACGTGTCAGGAACTGGCCCGGGCCCATGAGACGGTGTATCCGACCAGACTCGCCGGGCTGCTGCGCACGCTGCTCGACGAAGGGCCCCCCGCCGGGCCGGTGACCCTGGACATCGAAATCGTCTAGGGGTGCACGGGACTGGCGCACAATGGTGGGACCGCACGGCTGAAGGGGAACATGCCATGAGCGCCGAGGACCTCGAGAAGTACGAGACCGAGATGGAGCTCAAGCTCTACCGGGAGTACCGCGATGTCGTCGGCTTGTTCAAGTACGTGATCGAGACCGAGCGGCGTTTCTACCTGACCAACGACTACGAGATGCAGGTGCACTCGGTCCAGGGTGAGGTGTTCTTCGAGGTCTCCATGGCGGATGCCTGGGTCTGGGACATGTACCGGCCGGCTCGCTTCGTGAAGCAGGTGCGCGTGTTGACGTTCAAGGACGTGAACATCGAGGAGCTGAACAAGAGCGACCTGGAGCTCCCCGGCGGCTGACGGCGCGGCTGACAGCGCGACTGACAGCCGTCAAGCGGACATCGCGCGACACTCGTGCGGGTGACGACGTTGTCCACAGTCGGCTGACCGTCCACCAAGATCCAAAAGATCGTCGGGCCACCCCCATCGTTGGCGCCGGAGGTGGTGCCGACATGAACGCACGAGCTGCGATCGGCAAGTACGGCGAGACGCTCGCCGCCCGCCGGCTGACCGGGGCCGGTATGACCGTGGTGGAGCGCAACTGGCGCTGTGGCAGGACCGGTGAGATCGACATCGTGGCCCGGGACGGGGACGTCCTGGTGGTCTGCGAGGTCAAGACGCGCAGGGGCGGATCCTTCGAGCACCCGATGGCCGCGGTGAGCCCCGAGAAGGCCGACCGGCTGCGACGGCTCGGCGAACGCTGGATCCAGACCCACGGGGGAGCCCCGCCCGGTGGTGTCCGTGTCGACCTTGTCGGCGTCCTCCTCCCGCGACGCGGCGCCCCCGTGGTCGAACACGCCCGGGGGGTGGCGTGATGGGGTTCGCACGAACGTGCTCCGTGGCGCTCGCCGGCGTCGAGGGCGTGGTGGTCGAGGTCCAGGCCGACCTGGAACCGGGCGTGGCGGCGTTCACCCTGGTCGGGTTGCCGGACAAGAGCCTGACCGAGAGCCGGGACCGGGTGCGAGCCGCGGTGGTGAACTCGGGCGCCGAGTGGCCGCAGAAGAAGCTGACGGTGGGGCTCAGCCCGGCATCGGTACCGAAGAGCGGCAGCGGATTCGACATGGCGGTCGCCGCGGCCGTCCTGGGCGCCGCCGAGCGGATCGATCCCCGCGTGCTCGCCGACATCGTGATGATCGGCGAGCTGGGGCTGGACGGACGGGTGCGGCCGGTGCGCGGCATCCTCCCGGCGGTGCTCGCCGCCGCCGAGGCCGGCTACGAACAGGTGGTCGTCCCCGAGTGCGCCGCCGCCGAGGCGTCCCTGGTGCCCGGTGTGTCGGTGCTCGGTGTGCGCAGTCTGCGCCAGCTGATCGCCGTCCTCGCCGACGAACCCGTCCCGGAAGAGGAGCGGGACGAGCGGGACGAGCAGGGCCGCCCCGACCCGCTGCTGGCCGGTCTGCGGATGCCCGGCAGCGGAGCCGCCACCGGCATGCGCAGCATGGGAGCGGCGCAGCACGACCACGGGCACGACCTCGCCGACGTCGTGGGTCAGGAGTCGGCGCGCACGGCGGTCGAGGTCGCCGCGGCCGGTGGCCACCACCTGTTCCTCGAGGGGCCGCCCGGCGCGGGGAAGACCATGCTCGCCGAGCGGCTGCCCGCCATCCTGCCCAGGCTCCGCAGGGCGGAGTCGCTGGAGGTCACCGCGGTGCACTCGGTGGCGGGCCTGCTGCCGCCGGGCAAGCCCCTGATCGACGTGGCCCCCTACTGCGCACCGCATCACTCGGCCACGATGCAGGCCCTGGTCGGGGGCGGTGCCGGCATCGCACGGCCGGGGGCCGTCTCCCTCGCCCATCGGGGCGTGCTCTTCCTGGACGAGACGCCGGAGTTCAGCAGCCGGGTGCTCGACGCGCTGCGCCAGCCGCTGGAGGCCGGTCACGTCGTCATCGCCCGCAGCGCCGGTGTCGTGCGCTTCCCCGCGCGGTTCCTGATGGTCTTGTCTTATGCGGGTTCGGACTTGTCCTTGTTACGTTCCCGCAGTGCAGAAGAGAGAGACCGGTGTGCTGGGGTGGCGGGTGTTCTTCACCCGTCGGGGTCTGCCTCGGCCGAAGACCGGATGCGATGTGATCGCCGAGCTCGGCGATCTGGACGAGTGGCTGGACGAGCAACGGATTGGCGATGGGTCGCCGTACCTGCTTGACCCTCTGGGCCGGTACGACGTGGATCTGAACGACTACTTCGTGACCGAGCTGGCCAACGAGCCGGTGACCACTCAGGAGGCCGTCGCCTACGACCTGAAGCGTTTTTTGAAGTTCTTATGGGATAACCGTGGCCGTCGGAGTTGGAAGGTCGCCTCGGCGGAGGACCGGGTGGCGTTCAAGCACTGGCGGGTGACCGACATCGTGGGGCCGCGGGTGGAGCTGACTACCTGGGACCGTGAGGTCGCCACGGTCAACCAGTTCTATCGCTGGGCCGTCCGCAAGGGGCACGCCGCCTGGAACCCATTTCTCCAGCGAACCTCCCGCAGCCGTGATCCCCGCCGGACAACTGACGCCGAGACGCCGGCCGAGGCATCGCACGAGGGCTCACGCAACGACATCGAGTGGCTGCCGCCAGCCCTCTACCGGCAATGGCGGGACGTCGGCGTGCGAGGTTTCACAACCCAGGGCCTGCCGGATCGGTCGTTTCGGGGACGGTTTGCCTCACGCAACGCGGCCTATACCGACACGAAGATCCGCACTGGGCTGCGGCTGGCTGAACAGACGAGCCTGAGTCTGTTCGAGCTCCCGGAGATGGTGCCGGGCGTGCTGAACCAGCGTTCGTGGCTGCCGAAGGCGATCGCGAAGGGCGGCTCCGCCCGCCGAATCTACTTCCCGGCGTCTGCGCTGAAGGATGTGTGGGACTACGTCGACACCGACCGCGCGGAGGCCGTGGAGGCCGCACGGGAGGCGGGCGTCTACGAGCGGATTCGGAGCCCGCTAATCATCACCGACCGGCGGCGGCCGTCCGTAATGGTCGACGGGGAACGCCTGCCGGTCGCGAAGCTGAAGCACGACGAACGCCGCCGGGTCCTGATGGACACACCGCAGGGGCTGGAGCCAGCGGCTTTGTGGCTCAACCAGTACGGCTTGCCGAGCAAGCCCTCGGCCTGGCAGGAAGTGTTCAAGACCGCCAACCGGCGGTGCGACCGGCTCGGACTGGGGCTGCGATGCCGCCCCCATGTCCTGCGTCACAGCTTCGCCGTGATCACCTTGGAACAGCTCTGGCGGGGGCACATCCAGGAACTGGCGGTGATGACACCGCGCCAGCGCGAGACCTACCAGATGATCTTCGGGGACCCGCTGAACTGGGTCCGAATGAGACTTGGACATTCGTCCATCGAGGTCACGCAGGTCTACCTGCACACCTTGCAGGAACTGGAGATGGAGACACGGATGGCGTTGGTCCCCTCCAGCTGGGAGCCAACCGGTGTCCATCCCGAGGACCTGGAGGAGGAGGCGGTGAACGATGCCGCCTGAGATTCCTGCACAACGGCGCCGAACCGGACGGGGTCAGGTCGCGGCTCAGCCCGAGGGCTTCTACCAGCCGGAGACCGTCCGCTCGGAAGCCGGGCCGATCGTGGTTTTCTTCGGCGAGGACGGACGCCGGGCCAGCTACGACTTCTCCAAACTGCCCTGCCCACGCCTGCACGCGGACCTGGCCGCCGCCTGGGGGCGCCGGATCGGCACGAGCGGGGGTCTGCGGACCCGCGGCGCCGCGGACAGCGCCTGGGGATCCGTGAGCCGGCTGGTGAGGTGGCTCGGCGGACTGAGACGCCCGCCAGCGATGCTGGCCGGGCTCACCCTCGCGCACCTGCGGCGCTTCGACCAGCACCGGCGGATGAGCACTGCGGACTTCTCGGTCCTTACCGAGATGGCCCAGATCCGTGAGCTGCTGAAGGAAGTACAGCCTGCGGACCTGCTGCGTCAGGAGATACGCGAATACCTGGAACGGCCCGGACACCTCTACGGCAGGTGGAAGGCGATCAAGACAAGGCCGGAAGCCCCGGGCTACTCGGACCGCGAGTTCGCCGCGATCATGTCCGCAGCCCGCGCAGACGTGGTGGCTATCCGCCAGCGATTGCGGGCCTCGCGACGGCTGATCGAGCAGTTCGAGTCCGCCCCCGACACCCTCAGCGACCCCGACCGCCAGCACGCGGCCGACCTGTCCCGGATGCTCAGAACCGGTGAAGTCCCGGCACCGAAGAAGGACTGGGTCTCAGGCAGCAACATCCCGGACCTGGCTTCGCAGAGGGATCTTGCGGGAGAGGTGTTCCTCACCACGCAAGACATCCTCCCGCTGCTGGTGCTGGGTGTCGGACTTTCGGGACGGAACTCTGAGACGATCAAGGAACTGGCCGCTGACCACCGTGTTCTCCAGGGCCGGGCGGTCGCGGTGAACCTGCTCAAACGGCGCAGAGGGAAGACCCGCAGTCGCGAGACGATCCACTGGGAGACCGGCTCCGCGAGCTCTCAGCTCCACACGCCCGGCGGCTGGTTCCTGCTGCTGCACGACCTGGCCGCGACCAGCCGGGGCTTCAGCCGCTCGGAACGGGTGTGGTCGATCTGGACGGGTGATACCGCTGGCGGCCCGGACGACTTCCGTGCTGCCAGGGCGATCGCCAAGGGACATATCGACCCATTCGGCATCCGGCTCGGACGCCAGCTCGAAATCTACCGTTGGGTCGCCCGGCACGGGCTGACCGCCGACGCTCCCGTCGAAATGGACGGGGAGACTGAGGCAAAGCCGCTGAAACTGACCATGGGGCGGTTGAAGAAGACGGTCGAAGTCCGCACTACCCGGGCCGTCGGCGGTCACCTGCCGTCGGCGTCGCGGACCAACACTCCGGACGTGTCGTTCCTGCACTACCTCCGCAACGACCCCAGGATCAGGGACTGGGCCGACCGGGTTCTGACCGAGGCCCTGGAGGACGCCCAGGCGTCCGTTCACGCCTTCCGCGGACGGATCATGGACGAGCACGCCGTGAAGGAGGCTCAGCGTGATCCGCAGGCTGCGGCCGCGGCGCTGGGCACCACAGAGGACAAGCTCACCAGGGCGGCTGCTGGCGAGCTCGACACCTTGGTGACCTCCTGCCTGGACTTCGAGCACAGCCCGCAGAACGCGGGCGGGCTCTGCGACGTGTCCTTTCTGACCTGCTTGCGCTGCCCGAACGCGCTGGTGGCCGAGCGGCATCTTCCGAAGTTGTTCGCCCTCCTGAACTGGCTGCAAGACGAACTCGACGCCCGGAGCGTCGATGACTGGATCGGCCGGCACGGCATCACCTGGCTGATCATCACGCGGCTGATCCTGCCCAAGTTCACCCCTGCTCAGCAGGAGCGGGCCCGCCAGGAGGCGCCGGACGCCCTGCCAACCGAACTGCTTGATGGACTGAGGGAACCGTCGTGACCGACCAGATCACTGACCGAGTACAGGCGAACGTGCTCAACCAGAGACAGCCAACCGTCGCTGCGGACGCCTTTGTCCTGGCCGGGCGCCCATTGCTGCCCGGAGTGCGGCTCGCGGACACCTCGCGGTTCAGCGATGACGTCTGGCGCCTGAAGCACGCCCAGGTCCAACGGCATCAGACCGACCTCGTCATGAACTTCGGGCGGATTGCGGAACGGTTCCGGCAAGTGGCCAAGGAGACGATCTACACGCTGATGGTCGGTGACCTGCCGCCAGGTTGCGAGGCGATCCGCACCATCGTGACGATCCGCGGCTACTGCGCTGACCTGCTGACTGTCCTGACCTGGATGGAGGGCCGCGGAATCCCTGCCATCTCGGCGATCACCAGCGGCGACGTTGAAGCCTTCGCCCGGCACACCGATGGCCTGCGGGTCAGCCAGAACACCAAGGACTCCTACCACCGGGCCCTGAGACTGTTGTGGTTGTGTCGCACGAAGATCAGCGATCCGCTGGCCTTCGACCCCGCTGTCGTCGTCGCCGGACTCCAGCGGGGGAAGTCCCGTTCCACGACGCGGCGGGTCAGGGAGAACGCCACCGACCGCATCCCCGAGCAGGTGCTCTCGCCCTACTTGGTCTGGGCTCTGCGCTGGATCAACGACTTCGCGGACGACGTCATCGACGCCCATGACGAGTGGCGACAGCTGAACCGCTGGTCGATGCCCAGCCGCCGCCGGCGCGGACAGAGGCCCATCGGGCCCAACCAGAGCACCAAACTGCTGAGCCGGGTTCTGAAACGCTACCGGGCTGAAGGCCGTCCCCTGCCCGGCTGGAAGGGCGATGTCAACCGCTGCCACCTGGCCCGGGAGAGCAGGGTCGAGCGGACGAGCCTGGACGATAGGTTCCAGTGCGGGAAAATGATCCGCGAAGCCGCCGCCGAACTCGGCATTGCCGACGCGACCTACCTACGGGTGCCGGTCCGGGGGCTACTGGACGGCAAGCCTTGGCGCGGGCCGATCGAGTACACCGAAGTCGATCCCCTGACCCGCATGTTGCAGACCGCCTGCTACATCGTGATCGCTTTCCTCTCCGGCATGCGTGACGGCGAGGTCAAACACATCAAGCGTGGCTGTGTCTCCGTCTGGCGTGACGAGGACGGTCACATCGTCCGCCGGCGTCTGACCAGCCTGGCGTTCAAGGGCGAAGGCGAGGAGACGGGAGTGGAAGCGACCTGGATCATCAATGCCTCGGCGCAACGGGCCGTCGAGGTCCTCGAACGGCTCCAGCCCGCCCGGCGGCCCTACCTCTTCGCCCTGTTGCCGCCCTCCCGCGGCTATATCGCGCAGGGTGAGAAGAACGAAGCGCGCACGACGAGCGCTACGAACGCGGACATGATTGCCTTCAGGAAGTGGATCAACGCCTACTGCCGTGAGACCGGCCGAGACGAGACCGTGCCGCTGGTCAACGGGCAGTACTGGAAGATCACCACGAGCCAGTTTCGCCGGACTTTGGCCTGGTTCATCGCCCGCCGCCCCGGCGGCGTGATCGCTGGAGCTCTGCAATTCCGGCATCTCCGCGTTCAAATGTTCGAAGGCTATGCGGGGACCTCCGACTCAGGGTTCCGAGACGAGGTTGAGGCCGAGGATGCCATCGTCCGCGGCGAGAAGCTCGGTGATCTGATCGTCAGCCACGAGTTCCACAGCTTGCGCGGACCGGCCGCCGCCGAGGCCGAGAGCCGGCTCGCCGAGTTCGAGCGGAACGTTCAATTTCACGGCAAAGTCTTCAACGACGACAAGCGGCTCCGGCGGCATATGAATCGCCACGACCCGCACATCTATCCCGGTGAATACGTCACCTGCGTTCACAACCCCGACCGAGCTCTCTGCCGTCGAAGCGACGGCGCGGAAGGCCCCTCGCTGCCTGACTGTCAGCCCTTGCGCTGCCGCAACGTCACACTCACGAGCGGCAACATCACCCGCATGAGGGAGGTCCTGGCCGCCTACGACCAGAAGCTCGCGCGAGGCGAGCACCTTGCCCCCTTGATCCGCCACCGCCTGAACGCCCGACGTCAAGAGATCGTCGACTTCCTCGCCGCCGTCGTCGGCACGAGCGACCGCCCCGACCAGGAGGCATCGTGAACCACCAGCTGCCTACGGACGAGCAGGTCCGCACTGCGATGGAGGCCGAACTCGACGAAAGCCAGGCCCTCGGTCGGCGGGCCACGGTGAGCCGCGTCGAGAAGCAGCTCGGCATCATGCACGCGACGTTCTATCGGAACTACCCCGACCTAATCGAGTGGTTCAAGTCTGAGCTCGATGCCCGGCGCCAAGCGACGACCACCGCCCAGGACACCACGAAGCGAGAAGACGACCTTGCACGGCTCCGCCGAGAGAACACCGACCTACGCAAACAGCTGAGGATCTATGCCGAGGCCATCCGCCAGCTAACGCTGGACAAGGCCGCCTTGGAGGACCAGGTCCAGAACCTTGCCGGGATCACCAGCCTCGACGAGCGCCGCCGCCAGCAAGCAGCCGCATCAAACGATCCTGCCACTGGGCCGTTCACCAGCTGAGATCGTCCCCCTTGCCATACACCGGCGTCACGCCAGACAAGGGGGACACCAACCACGCTTTACTCAGCACACCGGGCCATTCCTCTGCGATCTCGCGGATCAGTTCTCCGACCACTAGCGGCGGCAGGTCGAAGACCGGCTCAGGCTTCTTCTTGCCCTGGCTGAGCATGGGTCGACTGTCGATGAGCAACCCGATCGGTCTGTTGGCCGCCACGGCACGGACTCCCGCCAGCTGCTTTCGCAGCTTGCTTTCGATGGCACGTCCGATGCTGGGACGAATCTCGCTGATGCTGAACCGCCAACGCCCGTCGGAAGCGATGCGTCCTGACCAGCCGGAAGTGACGTCCACGAAGGAGATGATCACCCGATGGTTGTCAGGGCAAGGCCAGAATCCGATCGTGGGCACAGGGAAGGGCCCCCGGGGCAGCTGCCGCATATCGACGAACGGCTTGCCCCGCTTGATCGCTTTGCTGGCCATGTCGACGACCTGGGCATACAACCGGTCGCCCGCCTTTCTCGACACGCCCATCCACGGTCTGGCGGCCAGGTTGATGATCAAACCACCGCCGGGAGCGTCCGCCGCGAGGTGGGTCAGCAGCCCAATCAGACGCTCCGCAACGGCACGCTGCGTCGCCACCCGGCGCTGGTCCTCCTGCGGAGCGGGCAGCACAGTGTGATCGACGAAGCCAGCCACCCCGTTCACGGTCACCTCGGCATCCACGGGGATGGGCGGGGTGAAGGGATAGAGATCGTTTTGGCGCTCAGGACTGCCCAGAAGTTCAGCCTGATGTCCTTCGTTCCTCATGGCTTCGAGCAGCGCAGCGAAAGCGCTCATCTCACGCGGCTTGTCAGCCAGGATCTGCAAGGGGTCTGTGTCGTCAGCAGCCATTCGCCCACGCTCCTTCTCGATTACGCGCACCAGCTTGCACTTCCAGATGCAGCGTGGTGGCCCGATGCGGAGATAGCGGTCCGTGCGGACAACGGACAGAACTGAAGGACCCCCATAACCTCGCCGCCAACCCGTGCCCGTGCGGGCGGTTCTCGCGGAACGAGGACCTCTGCGAGTGCCCGCCGTCGGCGATCCGCCGCTACCAGGCGAGGCTCTCCGGCCCGCTGCTCGACCGGGTCGACCTGCGGGTCGAGGTGGACCGGATCACCCGCGCCCAGCTGGCCGGCGACGGCACCCGGGGGGACACCACCGCCGAGGTCGCCGACCGGGTGCGAGCAGCCAGGGACCGGGCGGCGGCACGACTGGCGGGGACGCCCTGGCGATCCAACAGCGAGGTGCCGGGACGCGAGCTGCGCAGCCGCTGGCACGCGGCGCCCGGTGCGCTGGAGGAGGCGGAGCGCAGCCTGGAGCGGGGCGTGCTCACCGCCCGGGGCCTCGACCGCGTCGTGCGCGTCGCCTGGACCGTCGCCGACCTCGTCGGCCACGACCGGCCCGACGCGAGGGATGTCGCCCTCGCGCTGCAACTGCGCACGGGAGTCCCGCGGGGCGTCCCCATGGCTCTGGGGGCGCTGACATGACCGGGGGCGGGACCGTGCCGGAGGGCGCGGCGGTCGCCGGGGCCGGGGATCAGGCGGGGGAGGGGATCGTGCCGGGGCGCGACCACCGGGCCAGGGGCCGGGTCTCCCGGGCCGATGATGCCGGTGAGGGCGCTGCCGACGCCCCGGATGATGTGGTGCGGGGACATGGAGAGCGCCCTCCCGGTGAGGTGGACGGCGAGCTGCTCGGCAGGGTCTTCCTCACCCGGGTCCTCGAGCCCGGCGACGAGACCGGTGGGCGCTGGGTGCGCGAGCGGGGCGTCGCTGACGTGGTGCGACGCCTGCGTGAGGGCGGGCGTCCCCTGCCGGGGGTGAGTGAGAAACGGTGGGCCGGGCTCCGTGCCAGGGCCGACCGGGCCGACCCCCGCAGGGACGTGGCCGTCGCCCGGGCGGCAGGCGTGCGGTTCGTCGCGCCCGGGTCCGCCGAGTGGCCCGGGCAGCTCGACGACCTGGGGGACGCCCGGCCCCTCGGGTTGTGGGTGCGCGGCCGGCCGAGCCTGCGCATGTGGGCGCTGAGGTCGGTGGCCGTCGTGGGTGCCCGCGCCTGCACCGAGTACGGCGCCCACATGGCGGCCACCCTCGCCGCGGGCCTCGCCGAGCGCGGCTGGGTCGTGGTGTCCGGCGGTGCCTACGGGGTCGACGGCGCGGCCCACCGGGGTGCCCTCGGCGCGGGCGGAGCGACCGCCGCCGTCCTGGCCTGCGGAGTCGACCGTCCCTACCCGCCCGGACACACGGGGCTGATTACCAGGATCGCGGAACAGGGGCTGGTCGTCGGTGAGCTGCCCCCGGGCGATCACCCGACGCCGAGCAGATTCATCCTGCGCAACCGGGTGATCGCCGCGCTGACTCGGGGCACCGTGGTGGTGGAAGCCGCCTACCGCAGTGGTTCGCTGGTCACGGCACGTGCCGCCGAACGCCTCGGCCGGCACACGATGGGCGTGCCCGGCCCGGCCACCAGCGCGCTCTCCGCCGGGGTGCACGAGTTGCTGCGCGGCGACGCGGTGCTCGTCAGCGACGCCGCCGAGGTCGTGGAGCTGGTCGGCGACATGGGCGAGCTGGCTCCCGACCGGCGCGGACCGGTGCTCCCCACCGACCTGCTGGATCCCCGGGCCCGCCAGGTGCTCGCCGGGCTCCCCGGGCGCGGAGCGGCCACGGCCGCCGAGGTGGCACGCCGGGCGCAGACCACGGAGGACGACGCGATCGCGAGACTGTACGAGCTTCGAGCACTTGGTTACGTCGAACGACACGGCGACGGCTGGAAGTTGACACGCCAGCCGATGATCTCGGTCCGCGGTGGCCGGAGCCCGTCCTGACGCAGCGTGTTCGGCCGTCCGGGGGAACCCCGACGCCCTTGGGAATCCGGGCAGTTGGGGTGTTCGAGTGATCACGTAGAGCGATCATCATCCCCCCTGTAGAGCGTTCAGCGGAACGTATCTGCGTACGGCCCTCCCATCGTTCTTCGCGCACCGCGACAGTCCAGTCACGCTACGCTCACGAAGACCCCCACGCAGACGTCCGACAGCAGGCGACAACCAGACAGCAGACCGGCGACC
The DNA here is from genome assembly GCF_043204535.1 of Streptomyces sp. NPDC047853. Taxonomy (NCBI): domain Bacteria; kingdom Bacillati; phylum Actinomycetota; class Actinomycetes; order Kitasatosporales; family Streptomycetaceae; genus Streptomyces; species Streptomyces sp. NPDC047853. The sequence goes on from NZ_JBIDCI010000013.1 coordinate 197,391, forward strand.
CCACCAGGCACCCGCACCACGGCAGAACGGCACAAGGCGACGAATGCCCCAGCACACCTCCGGGCCCGAACGGGCGGCGATCCCCCCAGCCGCCCGTGACGGTGGCAGCGTGCGACCGCCCGCCCCCTCGACGCTCGACGAGTTGTGGCGGTCGTACAAGGCGACGGGGGACGAGCGGCTGCGGGAACAGCTGATCCTGCACTACTCGCCCCTGGTCAAATACGTGGCAGGCCGGGTGAGCGTGGGGCTGCCGCCCAACGTCGAGCAGGCGGACTTCGTCTCCTCGGGGGTCTTCGGGCTGATCGACGCGATCGAGAAGTTCGACGTCGACCGGGAGATCAAGTTCGAGACGTACGCGATCACCCGGATCCGTGGCGCGATGATCGACGAACTGCGGGCCCTTGACTGGATCCCGCGGTCGGTCCGCCAGAAGGCGCGGAACGTGGAACGCGCCTACGCGACGCTCGAGGCGCGACTGCGCCGCACCCCGTCGGAGAGTGAGGTGGCCGTCGAGTTGGGGATCGCGGTGGAGGATCTCCACGCGGTCTTCAGCCAGCTGTCGCTGGCCAACGTGGTGGCGCTGGAGGAGTTGCTGCACGCCGGTGGGGAGGGCGGGGGTCGGCTGAGCCTCATGGACACCCTGGAGGACACCGCCGCCGACAACCCGGTGGAGGTCGCCGAGGACCGCGAGTTGCGACGGCTCCTGGCGCGGGCGATCAACACGCTGCCCGAGCGGGAGAAGACCGTCGTCACGCTCTACTACTACGAGGGGCTCACGCTCGCCGAGATCGGGAACGTGCTCGGTGTGACGGAGAGCCGAGTCAGCCAGATCCACACCAAGTCGGTGTTGCAGCTGCGCGGGAAGCTGGCGGGATTCGGCCGCTGACCTGCGGTGATGTGCGGCCGATGGCGTTGCCGGTGGTTCCGTGGCCGGTCGCGTGGCCGGACGAGTGACTCCCGTACGGGGTGGCGCGTCCGTAAAGTGGGGGCGTGCCAAGGATTCGAGCGGCCTCCGTGGCCGAGCACCGGTCGATGCAGCGTGCCGCCCTGCTGGACGCGGCACGCTCCCTGCTGTCCGACGGCGGAACGGAGGCGCTGACCTTCCCCGCCCTCGCCGAACGGACGGGCCTCGCGCGCTCTTCCGTCTACGAGTACTTCCGCTCGCGGGCGGCGGTCGTCGAGGAGCTGTGCGCCGTCGACTTCCCGGTCTGGGCCGCGGAGGTCGAGGCGGCGATGGAGCGTGAGGCGTCCGCAGAGGCCAAGGTCGAGGCGTACGTGCGCACCCAGCTCGACCTGGTCGGGGACCGGCGGCACCGGGCCGTCGTGGCCATCTCCGCGAGCGAGCTGGACGCCGGCGCGAGGGAGAAGATCCGGGCGGCGCACGGCGGGCTGATCGCGATGATCGTCGAGGCGCTGGGCGAGATGGGGCACGAGCAGCCGCGGCTCGCGGCGATGCTGCTGCAGGGGGTCGTGGACGCGGCCGTGCGGAGGATCGAGCTGGGTGCCGCGGAGGAACCGACGGCCATCACCGAGGCCGCTGTCTCCATGGCCTTGCGAGGCGTACGGGGCTGACCGGCCGGGCGCGGCCGGGCACACCGGCATGCGGGTGACCGGGTGACCGGGTGACCGGGTGTTCAGGTGTGTCCGATGCCTTCGTCCGGCGTCGGGGAGGGCCGTCCGGTGAGGGCGCGGCCGGGCCGGCCGACGGGCAGGGGTCCGGGTACCCGCGTCTCCCGACGGCCACGGCGACCGGCGCCTTCGTCCGGCGTCACGGAGCGACCTCCGCGCCGGACCGCCCCGCCCCGGCCGCACGGTTGCCCGAGGTGTGCGGCAGTGGGACCCCCAGCACCGGCAGGAGCCTCGACGGACCTCCGTCGAGCAGCCACGGCGGCAGCAGGGACAGCGGATCCAGGTAGACCTCGCCGCGCAGCAGGCCCCAGTGCAGGCAGCCCGCGCAGTGCGAGCCGGTGGGCTCGACCGTGCCGAGCGCCTCGCCGGCCGCGACCTCGTCGCCCCGCGCCACGAAGGCCTCGACCGGCTCGTACGTCGTCCGCAGGGGAGGGTCGCCCGTCCCGGTCAGCTCCACCGAGACGACGCCCCTCCCCGCCACCCGGCCCGCGAACGACACCCTCCCCGCCGCCACCGACCGCACCGGGGCCCCGGCGGCCGCGGCGAGGTCGACGCCGCGGTGGCCCGGGCCGTAGGGAGTCGCCGGGGCCTCCCAGCCCCGTAGGACGGGGGGACGGGCGCCGACCGGCCATACGTGGGCCACAGCCGGAACGGACGGGTCCGGAAGTGCTCCGGCAGCCCCGGCCGTCACCACCGCCGCCGTCCGCGGCGGCCCCGGGACCGCCACGAACGGCAGCAGCCACACGACCGCCCACAGTCCCGCCCCTCGCCCCGCGCACACCCATCGCCTCACTCGCATGCGGGAAACCGTGCCGCACCCGGGGCCCTCGTCGCCCCGCCCTGTGGACCGCCCCGCGGTTGTGGACAGCCGCGTCACCCGGTGCCCCGTGGGTCCCGTACACTTCTGATGGCGATCCGGGTCACCGGGTCGACTTCGCACGCCCCGACACGAGGCCCGCAAAGGCTCGTGTCAGCGCCCCTCGGTCCCTTGCGGCAGGCGCATCGCGGGCGTCAGGCGCGGGAGCCGTCCGGCTCGCGCGGCACAACCGAGAAAATCAAGGAGATACGGCCATGGCCGTCGTCACGATGCGGGAGCTGCTGGAGAGCGGCGTCCACTTCGGTCACCAGACCCGTCGTTGGAACCCGAAGATGAAGCGCTTCATCTTCACGGAGCGCAACGGCATCTACATCATCGACCTGCTCCAGTCGCTGTCGTACATCGACCGCGCCTACGAGTTCGTCAAGGAGACCGTCGCCCACGGCGGCACGGTCATGTTCGTCGGCACGAAGAAGCAGGCGCAGGAGGCCATCGCCGAGCAGGCCACCCGCGTCGGCATGCCCTTCGTCAACCAGCGCTGGCTGGGCGGCATGCTCACCAACTTCTCGACCGTCTACAAGCGCCTGCAGCGCCTGAAGGAGCTCGAGCAGATCGACTTCGAGGACGTGGCCGCCTCCGGCCTCACCAAGAAGGAGCTGCTGGTCCTCTCCCGCGAGAAGGCCAAGCTGGAGAAGACCCTCGGCGGTATCCGCGAGATGTCCAAGGTGCCCAGCGCCGTCTGGATCGTGGACACCAAGAAGGAGCACATCGCGGTCGGCGAGGCCCGGAAGCTCAACATCCCGGTCGTCGCCATCCTCGACACCAACTGCGACCCCGACGAGGTCGACTACAAGATCCCGGGCAACGACGACGCGATCCGCTCCGTCACCCTGCTCACCCGCGTGATCGCCGACGCCGTCGCCGAGGGCCTCATCGCCCGTTCCGGTGCCGGCAAGGGCGCCGAGGGTGACAAGGCCGCGGGCGAGCCGCTCGCCGCGTGGGAGCGCGACCTGCTCGAGGGCGAGAAGAAGGCCGACGAGGCTCCGGCCGCCGACGCCGAGAAGCCCGCCGAGGCCCCCGCCGCCGACGCCGAGACCCCGGCGGCCGACGCCGAGGCCCCCGCCGCCGACGCCGAGAAGCCCGCCGAGGCTCCCGCCGCCGAGGCCCCGGCCGCGGACGCCGAGCAGGCCTGACCCCTCACCACCTTCGGGTTCTGGACGGCGGGGGCCCACGAAGCCCCCGCCGTCCGGCCCGTAGATCTTCAGACTTCGAGAGAGATTCCGGAATCATGGCGAACTACACCGCCGCTGACGTCAAGAAGCTCCGCGAGCTCACCGGCGCCGGCATGATGGACTGCAAGAAGGCGCTGGACGAGGCCGAGGGCAACGTCGAGAAGGCCGTCGAGGCGCTCCGTATCAAGGGCCAGAAGGGCGTCGCCAAGCGCGAGGGCCGCTCTGCCGAGAACGGTGCCGTCGTCTCGATCATCGCCGACGACAACACCTCGGGTGTCCTCGTCGAGCTGAAGTGCGAGACGGACTTCGTCGCCAAGGGCGACAAGTTCCAGAACGTCGCGAAGACCATCGCCGAGCACGTCGCCAAGGCCGCCCCGGCCGACCTCGAGGCGCTGCTCGCCTCCGAGATCGAGCCCGGCAAGACCGTCCAGGCGTACGTGGACGAGGCCAACGCCAACCTCGGCGAGAAGATCGTCCTGGACCGCTTCGCGCAGTTCTCCGGCGGCTTCGTGACCGCGTACATGCACCGCACGATGCCCGACCTGCCCCCGCAGATCGGTGTCCTCGTCGAGCTGGACAAGCCGAACGCCGAGATCGCCAAGGGCATCGCCCAGCACATCGCCGCCTTCGCGCCGAAGTACCTCTCCAAGGAGGACGTGCCGGCCGAGGTCGTCGAGTCCGAGCGCCGCGTCGCCGAGGAGACCACCCGCGCCGAGGGCAAGCCCGAGGCCGCCCTGCCGAAGATCGTCGAGGGTCGCCTCAACGGCTTCTTCAAGGACGCCACCCTGCTCGGCCAGCCCTACGCCCTGGACAACAAGAAGTCGGTCCAGAAGGTGCTGGACGAGGCCGGTGTCACCCTGAAGCGCTTCTCGCGCATCAAGGTCGGCATCTGAGTCCGTACCGCGACGGACGCTCGACCCCGGTAGGGTCGACAGCAGTCGTCGGCGCCGTTCGCGCATGCCCTGGCGCACGCGCGCGTGGCGGCGGACGACAGCAGATCTGACGAGGAGGCCATTGCCGCGTACGGGATGCGAATCACGCCCCCACCGGCAGTGGCCTCCTTCGTGTGTGTGACCCACGTAAAAGAGGCGAGATCTCCATGACCACCAAGGCCGAGAAGAGCGACGACGGCAAAGTACGCGGCCGCTTCATGCTGAAGCTGTCCGGAGAGGCGTTCTCCGGCGGTGGGGGCCTGGGCGTCGACCCCGACGTGGTGCACGCCATCGCCCGCGAGATCGCGGCCGTCGTCCGGGACGGCGCCGAGATCGCGATCGTCATCGGCGGCGGCAACTTCTTCCGTGGCGCCGAGCTGCAGGTGCGCGGCATGGACCGCGCCCGCTCCGACTACATGGGCATGCTCGGCACCGTGATGAACTGCCTGGCCCTCCAGGACTTCCTGGAGAAGGAGGGCGTCGACTGCCGCGTGCAGACCGCCATCACCATGGGCCAGGTCGCCGAGCCCTACATCCCGCTGCGCGCCGTGCGCCACCTGGAGAAGGGCCGCGTGGTCATCTTCGGCGCCGGTATGGGCATGCCCTACTTCTCCACCGACACCACGGCCGCCCAGCGCGCCCTCGAGATCGACGCCGAGGCCCTGCTCATGGGCAAGAACGGCGTGGACGGGGTCTACGACTCCGACCCCAAGACCAACCCGGACGCCGTGAAGTTCGACGCGCTCGGCTACGGCGACGTCATCACCCGGGACCTGAAGGTCGCCGACGCCACGGCCGTCACGCTCTGCCGTGACAACAGCCTTCCGATCGTGGTCTTCGAGCTCCTGAAGGAGGGCAATATCGCCCGCGCCGTCAAGGGTGAGAAGATCGGCACGCTTGTGGGTGACCAAGGCAGCCGGGACTGACCCGGAGACCACCCCCTGTCCGCGGACGCCACCTGTCCGGGGGACGGACGGGACGGGACCGGGCCGGGGGATGGACAATGTCCCACCGGTCGGGAACCGTGCAGGAAGAACGCGACGCAGCCGGCCGCCGTCCCGACAGGGAACCGCGTCCGGGCCTACTCAAGACACGCAGGAGCAAGTGGTGATCGAAGAGACCCTCCTCGAGGCCGAGGAGAAGATGGAGAAGGCCGTCGTGGTCGCCAAGGAGGACTTCGCCGCGATCCGCACCGGCCGTGCGCACCCGGCGATGTTCAACAAGATCGTGGCCGACTACTACGGCGCGCCGACGCCGATCAACCAGCTGGCCTCGTTCTCCGTGCCCGAGCCGCGCATGGCCGTGGTGACCCCCTTCGACAAGAGCGCCCTGCGCAACATCGAACAGGCGATCCGCGACTCCGACCTGGGCGTCAACCCCAGCAACGACGGCAACATCATCCGGGTGGTGTTCCCCGAGCTGACGGAGGAGCGCCGCCGCGACTACATCAAGGTCGCCAAGAGCAAGGGCGAGGACGCCAAGGTCTCGATCCGCTCCGTGCGCCGCAAGGCCAAGGACACCATCGACAAGATGGTCAAGGACGGCGAGGTCGGCGAGGACGAGGGCCGTCGTGCGGAGAAGGAGCTCGACGACACCACCGCCAAGTACGTCGCCCAGGTGGACGAGCTCCTGAAGCACAAGGAAGCGGAGCTGCTCGAGGTCTGATGAACGACTCTTCCTGGGGAGCGCCGCCACAAGCCGGGTACTGGGGGCCGTCCGACCAGGGACCTGTCCAGGGCGCTGCCCCGGCGGGTCCCGCGTACGATGCGCACTACGCGCAGCAGACTCGCCCCATGCCCATCGTGCCCGACGTACCCGAACACGGCGGTGCCCAGGACGGCGACCAGGGGGCCGCTCGGCCGAGCGGCCCCCTGTCCCGGGACGAGGCGTTCCGCGATGAGCCGTATCGCGACGCACACCGCGACCGCACACATCGCGACAGCACACACCGCGACGAGAACCCGTCGGCGCAGCCGTATGCGGCGGTGCCGCAGAATCCGGAGCCCATGCCCGACGCCCCGCAGCCGGCGCAGCACCGGCCGCAGCCGAAGAAGACCGCGGGGCGTGACCTGGGTGCCGCGATAGGGGTGGGTGTCGGGCTCGGCGCGGTGATCATCGCGTCGCTGTTCGTCGTCAAGGCCGTCTTCGTCGGTGTGGTCGCGATCGCCGTCGTCGTGGGCCTGTGGGAGCTGACCACGCGGCTGGAGGAGCGCAAGGGAATCAAGGCGCCCCTCGTACCGCTCGCGATCGGCGGCGCCGCGATGGTGGTCGCCGGGTACGTGCGCGGCTCCGAGGGCGCGTGGGTCGCCATGGCGCTCACGGCGCTCGCGGTCCTCGTGTGGCGGATGACCGAGCCGCCGGAGGGCTACCTCAGAGACGTCACGGCGGGCCTGTTCGCGGCGTTCTACGTGCCCTTCCTGGCCACGTTCGTCACGATGATGCTCATGGCGGACGACGGCGCCTGGCGCGTGCTGGTCTTCCTGGCGCTGACGGTCGTCAGCGACACCGGCGCCTACGCGGTGGGCTGGCGGTTCGGCAGGACCAAGCTCGCTCCGCGCATCAGCCCCGGCAAGACCCGCGAGGGCCTGCTCGGAGCGGTGGGCTTCGCGATGGCGGCGGGCGCCCCGTGCATGCAGTTCCTGATCGACGACGGCACCTGGTGGCAGGGTCTGCTGCTCGGCCTCGCGGTCGCCGTCAGCGCCACGCTGGGCGACCTCGGTGAGTCCATGATCAAGCGAGACCTCGGCATCAAGGACATGGGCACGCTGCTCCCGGGCCACGGCGGCATCATGGACCGCCTGGACTCCCTGCTGCCGACGGCGCCGGTGGTGTGGCTCCTGCTGGTGATCTTCGTCGGATCGGGCTGACCCTCGGACCGTCCCGGCCGGCCGACGCACGGGTCCACCGCTGCTGGTCGTACCGGCCGCCTCCCCGCCCCTTCCGCACCCGCGGCCGCACGACCGGGCCGCCCTCGCGGGAGGGGCGCGGTGCGTTCCGGGGCGGCACCACCACCCCTTACCGGCGTCGACGGCAACGCCCTGCGGTCGGGCTCGCGGCCGCGGCGCCCGCGGTCGGGGCACGACGCCGTTCCCCCGGCGTCCGCCGCGGGGGAGGCGCCGGCGCCCCGAGGCGGGCGGCCGCCTCCCGGTGCGCCCCGTTCGCTTCATCCGCCTCGACGCGTGCGATCCGTACGAGGTCGCGCCGTGCGCCGTTCCGCGGTCACCCGGCGGGTGACCTGGGGAAACCGCCGACGACCGCCGGAGCGGGCGACGGTCGCGGGTCACCCGAGTGGATCTGCGACACTGGGAACGTCATGCCTAAGCCCGGAGAACTCACATTCGTCGCCCCGCGCGGAGTCAAGAAGCCGCCGCGGCACCTCGCCGATCTCACGCCTGCCGAGCGCAAGGAGGCCGTCGCCGCCATCGGCGAGAAGCCGTTCCGTGCGAAGCAGCTCTCGCAGCACTACTTCGCGCGGTACGCGCACGACCCCGAGCAGTGGACGGACATCCCGGCCGGCTCGCGGCAGGGGCTGCGGGAGGCGTTGCTGCCCGAGCTGATGTCGGTCGTCCGGCACCTGTCGACCGATCAGGGCACCACGCGCAAGACGCTGTGGAAGCTGTTCGACGGGACGCTCGTCGAGTCCGTCCTGATGCGCTACCCGGACCGGGTGACCATGTGCATCAGCTCCCAGGCGGGCTGCGGCATGAACTGCCCGTTCTGCGCCACGGGGCAGGCCGGCCTGGACCGGAACCTGTCCACCGCCGAGATCGTGCACCAGATCGTGGACGGGATGCGGGCGCTGCGCGACGGGGAGGTCCCCGGTGGTCCGGCCCGGCTCAGCAACATCGTGTTCATGGGCATGGGCGAGCCCCTCGCCAACTACAAGCGCGTCGTCGGTTCCATCCGCCGGCTCACCGACCCCGAGCCCGACGGGCTGGGGCTCTCCCAGCGCGGCATCACCGTCTCCACCGTCGGCCTCGTGCCGGCGATCCACCGGTTCGCCGACGAGGGCTTCAAGTGCCGCCTCGCCATCTCGCTGCACGCGCCCGACGACGAGCTGCGCGACACCCTCGTCCCGGTCAACACGCGGTGGAAGGTGCGCGAGGTGCTGGACGCCGGGTTCGAGTACGCGGAGCGGTCGGGGCGCCGGCTGTCGATCGAGTACGCGCTGATCCGCGACATCAACGACCAGGCGTGGCGCGGTGACCGGCTCGGGCGGCTGCTCAAGGGCAGGCCCGTGCACGTCAACCTCATCCCGCTCAACCCGACGCCCGGCTCGAAGTGGACCGCCTCGCGGCCCGAGGACGAGAAGGCGTTCGTGGAGGCGATCGCGGCGCACGGTGTGCCGGTGACGATCCGGGACACCCGTGGCCAGGAGATCGACGGGGCGTGTGGTCAGCTCGCCGCGAGCGAGCGGTAACCTGACCGGCGTCAGTATCACGCGTACGTCATCTCAGGTCAGTACAAGTACATCTTCATATTCCGACAGGGGAGCGCCACAGCGCTGAGAGTGCGGCACCGGCCGCAGACCCTCCGAACCTGGCCCAGGTCATTCTGGGTAGGGAGATCGGTCACCACTCGAGCTGTTGCGCCCTGCCCGGGTCCCTCGCCAGGGGTCCCGGGCGGGGCCGCGTCTTCTCCTGGTCACCCAGGAGGAATTCAGTGAGCATCACCAAGAAGGTCAGTGTCCTGGCCCTCGGACTCGGCATGGTCGGCACGCTGGCCGCCTGCGGATCGTCGTCGGAGGACGGTCAGGGGTCCGGCGACCCCAAGACCGTGACCCTGGTCAGCCATGACTCGTGGGCCGCGTCGAAGGACGTCGTCGCCGCCTTCGAGAAGCGCTCCGGCTACAAGGTCAGGGTCCTGGAGGACGGCGACGCCGGTCAGGCCGTCAACAAGGCCATCCTCACCAAGGACAACCCCCAGGGGGACGTCTTCTTCGGCGTCGACAACACGCTGCTGTCCCGCGCCCTCGACAACGGGATCTTCCAGCCGTACGAGGCGAAGGGCTCCGACCTGGTCCTCCCCGAGTACCGGGCCGACCAGGACAAGCACCGGGTCACGCCCGTCGACACCGGGGACGTCTGCGTCAATTACGACAAGGCGTACTTCGACGAGCACGGGCTGACCCCGCCGGACTCCCTCGACGACCTGGCCGACCCCCGGTACAAGGACCTGCTCGTCACCGAGAACGCCGGCAGCTCCTCGCCCGGCCTCGGCTTCCTGCTGGGCACCGCCGCGAAGTACGGGGACGGGGGCACCTCCCGCTCGAGCGAAGCCGAGAGCGGGGGAGGATGGCAGGGCTACTGGAAGAAGCTGAAGGCGAACGGCGTCAAGGTCGTCGACAGCTGGGAGCAGGCGTACAACGAGGAGTTCTCCGGTTCGTCCGGCGGCAGGAAGGCCGGCGGCGACCGTCCGCTCGTCGTCTCCTACGCCTCCTCCCCGCCCGCCGAGGTCATCTACGCCGACCCGCAGCCGGCCACCGCGCCGACGGGCGTGGCCCAGGGCACCTGCTTCCGCCAGGTCGAGTACGCGGGACTGCTGGAGAACGCCGCGAACCCCGAGGGGGGCAAGGCGCTCCTCGACTTCCTGATCAGCAAGGAGTTCCAGGACGACATGCCGCTGAACATGTTCGTCTACCCGGTGCGTGAGGGCGCGCAGATCCCCGAGGCGTTCCGGAAGTTCGGGCCGCAGGCCGAGGACCCGCAGACCATGGACCCGGCGAAGATCGCCGACCACCGCGACCAGTGGGTCAAGTCGTGGACCTCGCTCGTCCTGAAGTGAAACGCCGGAGCACCGCGCGCGGGAGCGTGGCGCGGCTCGGCCTGATGGCCGTGCCCGTCGCGTTCTTCGCGGTGTTCTTCGCCTACCCCGTCGCCGCGATCGTCGCGCGCGGGCTGAAGGTCGACGGGGTCTGGCAGTTCGGGCGGATCGCGGACGTGCTGGCCCAGTCCGACATCCGGCACGTGCTGTGGTTCACCACCTGGCAGGCCCTGGCCTCCACCGCGCTCACCCTGCTGATCGCCCTGCCCGGCGCGTACGTCTTCGCCCGTTTCGACTTCCCCGGCAAGCAGTTCCTGCGGGCCGTGGTGACCGTGCCGTTCGTCCTGCCGACGGTCGTCGTCGGTACGGCGTTCCTGGCGCTGGTCGGACGCGGCGGCCTGCTCGACGAGCTGTGGGGCCTCAGGCTGGACACCACGGTGTGGGCGATCCTGCTCGCGCACGTGTTCTTCAACTACGCGGTCGTCGTGCGCACCGTCGGCGGCCTCTGGGCGCAGCTCGACCCCCGGCAGGAGGAGGCCGCGCGGATGCTCGGCGCATCCCGCCTCACCGCCTGGCGGACGGTCACGCTGCCCGCGCTCGGGCCCCCCGTGGCCGCCGCGGCGCTCATGGTGTTCCTGTTCACCTTCACCTCGTTCGGCGTCGTCCAGATCCTCGGCGGGCCCACCTTCTCCACCCTGGAAGTGGAGATCTACCGGCAGACCTCGCAGGTCTTCGACCTGTCCACGGCCGCCGTGCTCACCATGATCCAGTTCGCGGCGGTCGCCGCCGTCCTCGCCGTGCACGCCTGGACGGTACGGCGGCGGGAGACGGCCCTGCGCCTGGTGGACGCCGCCCGGACGGCGCACCGCCCGCGCGGGGCCGGGCAGTGGGCGCTGCTGGCCGGAGTGCTGCTCACCGTCGCCGGACTCGTCCTGCTGCCGCTGGCGGTGCTGGTGCAGCGCTCGCTCGGCGCGTCCGGCTTCGGCTACTACCGGGCGCTGACCCGCGCGGACGGCGGTGCCTTCCTCGTCCCGCCGATCGAGGCGATCGGCAACTCCCTCCGGTACGCCCTCGCCGCGACCGTCATCGCCGTGGTGATCGGCGCGCTGGCCGCCACCGCGCTCACCCGGCGTGACGCGGGACGTTTCGTGCGCGGGTTCGACGCCCTGCTGATGCTGCCGCTCGGGGTGTCCGCCGTCACGGTCGGCTTCGGCTTCCTGATCGCGCTGGACGAACCCCCGCTGGACCTCCGATCCACCTGGATCCTGGTACCGCTCGCGCAGGCGCTGGTCGGCGTCCCCTTCGTCGTGCGCACGATGCTGCCGGTGCTGCGGGCGGTGGACGTACGGCTGAGGGAGGCGGCGTCCGTGCTCGGGGCCTCGCCCTGGCGGGTCTGGCGTGAGGTGGACCTGCCGATGGTGCGCCGCGCCCTGCTGGTGGCGGCCGGGTTCGCCTTCGCGGTGTCGCTCGGGGAGTTCGGGGCCACCGTCTTCATCGCGAGGCCCGACAGCCCGACACTGCCGGTCGCCGTGGCCCGGCTGCTGGGACGGCCCGGGGACATGAACTACGGCCAGGCCATGGCCCTTTCGACGATTCTGATGCTGGTGTGCGCCGTGGCCCTGGTGGCGCTGGAGCGGCTGCGGACCGACCGGAGCGGGGAGTTCTAGGGATGCTGCTGAGCCTTGAGGGCGCGACCGTCCGCTTCGGTGGGCGGGCGGTGCTCGACTCCGTCGACCTGGAGGTCGCCGAGCACCAGGTGGTGTGTGTGCTCGGGCCCAGCGGCAGCGGCAAGTCGACGCTGCTGCGCGCGGTCGCCGGGCTCCAGCCGCTGGACGCCGGTCGGGTGGTGCTCGACGGGCGGGACCAGGCCGCGGTGCCCGCACACCGGCGCGAGGTGGGGTTGATGTTCCAGGACCACCAGCTCTTCCCGCAGCGGGACGTGGCGGGGAACATCGCCTTCGGACCCCGGATGCGCGGCGCCTCGCGCGACGAACAGCGGGTCAGGGTGGGGGAGTTGCTGGACCTGGTCGGTCTGCCGGACGCCGCCCGCAGGTCCGTCGCCGCGCTCTCCGGCGGTGAGCAGCAGCGGGTGGCGCTGGCCCGCGCGCTGGCGCCCCGGCCCCGGCTGCTGATGCTGGACGAGCCGCTCGGCCAGCTCGACCGCTCGCTGCGGGAGCGTCTCGTGGTCGAGCTGCGGGAGCTGTTCGGCCGACTGGGCACGACCGTGCTCGCCGTGACGCACGACCAGGGCGAGGCCTTCGCGCTCGCCGACCGGGTGGTGGTGATGCGGGACGGGCGGATCGCCCAGTCGGGGACGCCGCTGGAGGTGTGGCAGCGGCCGGCCGACGCGTTCGTGGCCCGTTTCCTCGGCTTCGACAACGTCGTGGAGGCGACGGTCACCGGGCAGAGCGGCGACACTCCGTGGGGCAAGGTGCCGGTGCCCGAGGACGCCCCGCAGGGGGTGCGGGACCTGCTGGTCCGACCCTCCGGGGTCCGCCTGGTGTCCGCCGACGCCGGCCTGCGCTGCACCGTCACCGCCCGCACCTTCCGGGGCACCCACGTCGCCGTCCACCTCCAGCCCGAGGACGCGCCGCGCCTGGAGGCGGCGTGCGCGCTGCGGGCGGCGCCGGAGGTGGGGGACGCGGTCGGGGTGGAGTTCGACGGAGCGGAAATCGTCGTGCTCGGATGATCGCCCGGCCGTAGGGTCACGGGCATGACACTCCTCACTCATGAGCGCTACTGCGATGAAACCGCCCTCCAGGTACGGCAGTTGCGGGCCGTCGTCGGGTCCGGCGCCGACCTGTCGGCCACCGTGCCGACCTGCCCGGACTGGTCCCTGGAGGACCTCGTACGGCATGTCGGCCGTGCCCTGCGCTGGGTGGAGCTGATCGTCCGTACCCGCGCCGAGGAGGAGGTCCCGGTCGACCGGGTGCCCGGGTCCGCAGGGCCCGCGACGCGCGGGGACGCCGCCGCACTGGACGAGTGGCTGGCGGAGTCCGGTGCGAAGGCCGTGCACGCGCTGCGCGAGGCCGGACCGGACGGGCGGGCGTGGTCGTGGTTCGGGGACCACACCGCGGGCTTCTGGGCCCGCCGTATGACGCATGAACTCCTCGTCCACGGGGTGGACGCGTCCCTCGCGGCGGGCCGGCCGGTCGAGGCGGTCGCGGCCGACGTGGCCGCCGACGCGATCGACGAGTGGCTGGAGATCGTGCGGTTCGTGCAGCGGGTCCTCCCGGACGGGCCGACGAAGGAGCTGCGGGCCCCGGGCCGGAGCATCCACCTGCACGCCACCGATGCCGGCGCCGGTTCGAACGCCGAATGGCTCATCGAACTGGGTGAGGAGGGTGTGACCTGGCGCCGTGGCCACGAGAAGGCGACCGTGGCGCTGCGCGGGCCGCTCACGGACGTGCTGCTGGCCTTCTACCGCAGGCTCCCGCCGGACGCCCCCGGGCTCCAGGTGCTCGGTGACCGCGGCCTGCTGGACCTCTGGCTGGACCGGGCGACGTTCGGCTGAGCCGCCGCGACGCGACGGTGGCCCGCCCCCGGGCCGGGGACGGACCACCAGTGCCGCGACGGGCGGGCGGCGTCAGCGGTCGCCGTTGGCCCCGCGACGGCGCAGGCCGAAGAAGACCGCGCCGCCACCGATCGCGACGAGGGCCGCCGCGATACCGGCGATCAAGCCGGTGTTGGAGTTGGCACCGGTCTCGGCGAGGTTGGAGTCACCGGCCGCCGGGGACGGCGCGTTGCTCGGCACGGTCGCCGGCGCGGTGCTCTCGCTCTCCGCCGGCGCCGGGGCGGACGTGGACGGAGCCGGGGCCGGCGTCTCCGTCTCCTCGGCCGGGGTGGAGGAGCTCTCCGACGGCGTCGGGGTCGGCGTCCCCTCCGTCGTGCACGGGGTCGACGGCGTCACGAGGTTCGGCTTGATGTCCTCGTCGACGTACTTGTCGGCCTTGACGTGGATGCGGTACTCGGCGTTCGGCTTCCAGTCGGCGGCGAAGGTGATGGTGGTGCCCTCGCGCGAGCCCTTGACCACCTGCTCGCCGATCTTCTCGATGTCGGCGCCGTTGTTCTGCAGGTGGACGGTGACGGTGGCGGGGATGCCGGCCGGGTCCACGTCGGTGACCGTGATGACACCCTTGCCGCCCTCGCACTTGGCGGCGGCGGAGAACTCACTGATGTCGCAGGCCAGGGCGGTGCCGGCGGCGCCGACGGCCAGGGCCACCGAGGCGGAGGCGACACCGAGGGCGCGGACGCTACGGCGTGATGCCGTGCGGCTGATTATGGACAGGACTGCCACGTTGGTCCTTTACGGGAGCGCGGATGCGGGGGGTGGAGAGGGTGCCGACACCGTTGTCGCGGCATCAGCACACCCACGAGCCTCACTGGTCTATAAGCGGTGCATAAGCAGTGTCAACGCATATGCCCGTCAAGGGACTTGGCTTTACCGTCTTATTAACCGCCCAGACGTTTCAGCGCCTCCGGAGCTTCCTCGATCCGGTCGACCAGCGCGATCCGGGACTCCATCCTCCGCCCCGAGGCGAGGGACGTGAGCAGGGGCCACGCCGGCAGCCGCTCCGTCCAGTGCGCCCGGTCCACGAGCACCATGGGCGTGGGCTCGCCCCGCGACTCGTAGTAGTTCGGCGTGGCGTTGTCGAAGATCTCCTGTACGGTGCCGGCGGCGCCCGGCAGGAAGACCACGCCCGCGTTCGAGCGGGCCAGCAGGCCGTCCTCGCGGGTGGCGTTGGCGAAGTACTTGGCGATGTGCGCGGCGAAGGCGTTGGGCGGCTCGTGGCCGTAGAACCAGGTCGGGATGCCGACCGAGGCACCGCCGCCGGGCCAGCGGTCGCGGATCTCGAAGGCGGAGCGCGCCCAGTCGGTGATCGACGGCGTGAACGACGCGACCTTGGCCAGGAGCAGCAGGGCGTCGTCCAGCATCCCGTCGGCGAACGGGGCCGCGTACGCGCCGAGGTTGGCCGCCTCCATCGCGCCCGGGCCGCCGCCGGTCGCCACGGTGAACCCGGCGCGGGTCAGCTCCCGGCCCAGGCGCGCGGCGCCCGCGTACGGCCTGGTGCCGCGCGCCATGGCGTGGCCGCCCATGACACCCACCACCCGGGCGTCGGCGAGGAGTTCGTCGACCGCGTCGGTGACGGCGTCGTCGTGGATGGCGCGCAGCATGGAGGCGAAGACGTCGCCGTCGGACCTGGTCTGCTGGAACCAGTCGTAGGCGAGGGCGTCCGGGGTGGCCCCGTAGCCCTCGTCGAGCCGGGCGTACAGCTCCTCGGGGGAGTAGACGCGCGCCCGGTACGGATCGAAGGGCAGGCCCGGTATGGGCGGGAAGACCAGGGCGCCCGCGGCACGCACCCGGGCGGCGGCCCCGGGGTCCATCGCGCAGCCGAGGAAGACGGCGCCCGTGGGGTCCGCGGACATCAGGGCGTCCGTACGGGCCGTCAGGTCGACGGCCTGGACGCGGTAATGGGCGAGCGTGCCGTGCGCCGAGACGACCCGGTCGAACTCGGCGAGGCTCTCGATCTCCCGGTCGTGCGAGGCGTGGTGGGACTGGGGCTGGGCGGGTGTCGTCGGATCCACCCGCCCATGCTAGGCGTGCGGTCCGCTCAGCCCTCGACCGCCGCCGGGTCCATCCACACGACCTCGAAGGTGTGGCCGTCGACGTCGTCGAAGGCACGGCCGTACATGAACCCGTGGTCCTGGGTCTCGCCGGAGACCGAGCCGCCGGCCGCGACCGCCTTCTCCACCAGCTCGTCGACCTTCTCGCGGCTCTCGGCGCTCAGCGCGAGCAGCACCTCGCTGCTCTTCGCCGAGTCCACGATGTCCTTCTTGGTGAACTGGCGGTACTTCTCCGGGGTGTGGACCATCACGACGATCGTCTCGCTGAGCGGGATCGAAGCGGTGCTGTCGTCGCTGAACTGGGCGTTGATCTCGTAACCGAGCCCGGTGAAGAACTTCTTCGAGGCGTCGAGGTCGTTGGTGGCCAGGTTCACGAAGATCATCTGCTGGTACATGGGGGCCTCTCCCGTCGGTGTCCTGCTGCTGTCGTGCTGTTCGAAGGGTTAGACGCGAGAGGCGCCCGGAACTCATCGCCGATGCGCGATTTTCTTCGAGAAGTTTTTCGGCGGGTCGGCGGGTCAGCGGCTCAGCGGCAGGGACGCCAACTGTGCGACGACCAGGGTCAGTGGACCGAACAGGGCGAGCAGGGCGCCGGCCCGTACGGCGGCCGCGGCGCGCAGGGTCGCCGGGGGCGCGCCCAGCCGCAGCAGGGCGTCCGTGGTGTCGGCACGGGCGTGCTTGGCCTCGACGGCCGCGGTCAGGAGGGTGGCCACGGTGCAGCCGGCCACGAGCAGGGCGCCGAGGGTGCTCAGGGGGCCGAAGGCCGGGCCGTCCGCGTCGTACAGCGTGGCCGCCGCCCAGGCCGCGGAGAGCACGGCGCAGACGACGCCGAGCGGGCGGCCGATGCGGTGCGCCTCCTCCATGAGGACCCGGCCGGCCAGCAGGCGCAGGGCGCCGGGCCGGACCGCCTGGAGCAGCCGGCCGCACAGGTGGGTGAGGCCGGGGCCGGCCAGGGCGAGGCCCAGGGCGGTGAGGACCCAGCCCACGAGGACGCCGGCGGAAGGGGCGGCGTCCGCCGTGACGGCGGCCGTGTCGCCGGCATAGGTCTCCACCGCGAGGCCCGCGGTCAGCACGGCGATGCCCCAGGGGAGGGCGGTGGTGCTCTCGGGGCGGGGCGCGGGCGGGGCGTCCGGCGCCGGCCGCGGGCCGTCCGCCGCTGCCGTGCGGCGGCCGTCCACCGCGTCGGCGAGGTCCGCGACGCCGGCCGGTGCCTGCGGGCCCGCACCGGAGGGGGGACCGCCGGCGTCCAGCAGCGCCACCCCAGTCTCGGGGCTGCCCGCGGGCTGTGCCGGGGCCGTCGCGCCGGCTCCCGCGGCTGCCGCCGCCGGTGCCCAGCGGGCGCCGAAACGGCCGTAGGTGCCGAAGGTCTCGCGGGCCACGCCCCAGCCGTACGCGCCGAAACGGCCGTAGCGGCGGGAGCCGGAGGCAGGGGCGGGGCGGGGCTCGCGCGGGCGCAGCGTCATCGCGACGGCGGCCGACGCCGTGGCCGGCACCAGGGCCAGCAGCGTCAGGGCGGCCGGGAGGGGGAGGGACTGACCGACGGCCAGGGCGTCGGACACGTCGCCGCGGAAGGGGGCGCCCGCCAGGTCGCCGCGCAGCTGGAGGAAGCAGAGGAGGGCCGAGACCGAGCCGAGCCCGGCGGACAGGGCCGTGGTCGTCGCCGAGACGGCCATCAGCCGGCCGGCGCCCAGGCCGATCGCGGACAGTCCGGGGCGGGGCCGGGTGCCGGGGTCGGTGCGCGCCACCGCGACGGCGAGGTACGCCGTGGCGGCCAGCGGCGCCGTGCACCAGGCCAGGCGGAGTGCGGAGGCGCCCGGGGTGTCCGGGTGGGACAGCGCGTGACCGAGGGCGCTCAGCAGCAGGAAGCCCGTGCCCGCCGAGGCCACCGCGACCAGCAGGCGGCGCAGGTGGACGGCGAGGTGGGCGGCGCGGGTCAGGCGGAGAGCGAGCACGCCGCCAGGCCTTCCGTTCCGGAGGGGCCGGACGAGCCGGCGGACCCGGCGGACCCGGCGGACCCGGTGGCTCCCGTGGCCACCGTCGTCTCGGCGACCGGCGGCAGGTGCACGGTCCGCACCCGCCGTCCGTCCAGCAGCGCGACCGTGCGGTCCGCCAGGGCGGCGGTCTGCGCGTCGTGCGTGGCGAGGAGGACGGTGATGCCGTGCGAGCGGGCCGCCGTGGTGAGCGTGCGCAGGACGTGCGCGCGGTCGGCCCGGTGCAGGGGGGCGGTCGGCTCGTCGGCGAAGAGGACCGCGGGGGCGACGGCGAGCGCGCGGGCGATGCAGACGCGCTGCCGTTCGGCCTGCTGGAGCTGGTGCGGGCGCCGACGGGCCTTCGCGCCGACGTCGAGGCGCTCCAGCCACTCCAGGGCGCAGGTCCTGGCCCGGCGCCGCCCGGTGCCGCGCAGCATGAGGGGGAGGGCGGTGTTCTCCCAGACGCTCAGCTCCGGGACGAGCGCCGGGGCGGGGTCGATCCAGCCGAACCGGTCGCGGCGCAGTCGCTCGCGCCTGAGCGGCCCCAGTCTGTGCACCGGCACGCTGTCGAACCACACCTCGCCGTCCTGCGGCCGGACCAGTCCGGACAGGCAGCGCAGCAGCGTGGTCTTGCCGCTGCCGCGCGGGCCGCTCACGGCGAGGATCTCGCCCTCGCGGACACCGAGCGACACGCCTTGGAGCGCGGGGGAGCCGTCGTGGTGCTGGAAGTGCAGGGCGCGGGCCCAGAGCACGTCGTTGTCCGGCGGGGCCTCCATGGGCGTACACCTCGGTTCTGATCCGTTTCCCCCGGTCGCTTCCCCCGTCCGGGGGACGCGAGGGGCGGGGCCGATCGGTCACTGGGCACCGTAGGCAGTCGGTGGGAGGAGGCCGGACAGCACGCGGCCCCGGGCCGCCGTTTCTCACTCGATCGGGCGACACCGGGGCCGGGGCGATCATCCGAGGGGATGATCGTCCGAGAGGGGGATCAGAGCTTGGTCCACGCCTCCGTCAGCGTGGCGCGCAGGATCTGCTCGATCTCGTCGAAGGTCTCCTGGTCGGAGATCAGCGGCGGGGCGAGCTGGATGACCGGGTCGCCGCGGTCGTCGGCACGGCAGTACAGGCCGTTCTCGAAGAGCGCCTTCGACAGGAAGCCGTAGAGGATCCGCTCGGTCTCCTCGTCGTTGAACGACTCCTTGGTGGCCTTGTCCTTGACCAGCTCGATGCCGTAGAAGAAGCCGTTGCCGCGGACGTCGCCGACGATCGGCAGGTCGAGGAGCTTCTCCAGGGTCGCTCGGAAGTTGCCCTCGTTGTCCAGCACGTGCTGGTTGAGGCCCTCGCGCTCGAACAGGTCGAGGTTGGCGATGCCGACCGCGGCGGAGACCGGGTGGCCGCCGAAGGTGTAGCCGTGCAGGAAGGTGTTGTCGCCCTTGTAGAACGGCTCGGCCAGGCGGTCGGAGATGATGCAGGCGCCGATCGGGGAGTAGCCCGAGGTCATGCCCTTGGCGCAGGTGATCATGTCCGGCACGTAGCCGAACTTGTCGCAGGCGAAGGTCGTGCCCAGGCGGCCGAAGGCGCAGATGACCTCGTCCGAGACGAGCAGCACGTCGTACTGGTCGCAGATCTCGCGCACCCGCCGGAAGTAGCCGGGCGGGGGCGGGAAGCAGCCGCCGGCGTTCTGCACCGGCTCCAGGAAGACGGCCGCGACCGTCTCCGGGCCCTCGAAGAGGATCTGCTGCTCGATCTGGTCGGCGGCCCAGCGGCCGTAGGCCTCGGGGTCGTCGCCGTGGATCGGGGCGCGGTAGATGTTGGTGTTCGGCACCTTGTGCGCGCCCGGGACGAGCGGCTCGAAGGGGGCCTTGAGGGCCGGCAGGCCGGTGATGGACAGGGCGCCCTGCGGGGTGCCGTGGTAGGCGACCGCGCGGGAGATGACCTTGTACTTGGTCGGCTTGCCGGTCAGCTTGAAGTACTGCTTGGCGAGCTTCCAGGCGGTCTCGACCGCCTCACCGCCGCCGGTGGTGAAGAAGACCTTGTTGAGGTCGCCGGGGGCCTCGTTCGCGAGGCGCTCGGCCAGCTCGACGGCCTTGGGGTGGGCGTAGGACCACACCGGGAAGAAGGCCAGCTCCTGCGCCTGCTTGGCGGCGGTCTCCGCCAGCTCCTGGCGGCCGTGTCCGGCCTGGACCACGAACAGGCCGGCGAGACCGTCGAGGTAGCGCCTGCCCTTGTCGTCGTAGATGTGGGTGCCCTCACCGCGGACGATGGTGGGGACGGGGGCGTTCTCGTACGACGACATGCGGGTGAAGTGCATCCACAGGTGGTCGTACGCGGTCCTGCTGAGGTCCTTGGGGCTGTCGGTGCTCACGATTATCGGGTTCCCCACATGTAGGTCTGCTTCTTGAGCTTCATGTAGACGAAGCTCTCGGTGGAGCGCACGCCGGGCACGGCCCGTATGCGGCGGTTGATGACCTCCAGGAGGTGGTCGTCGTCCTCGCAGACGACCTCCACCATGAGGTCGAAGGAGCCCGCGGTCATCACCACGTACTCGCATTCGGACAGGGCCGTCAGCGCGTCGGCCACGGACTCCACGTCGCCCTCGACGTTCACCCCGACCATCGCCTGGCGGCGGAAGCCCACGGTGAGCGGGTCCGTCACGGCGACGATCTGCATCACGCCCTGGTCGAGCAGCTTCTGGACGCGCTGGCGCACGGCCGCCTCGGAGAGGCCCACGGCCTTGCCGATGGCGGCGTACGGCCGGCGGCCGTCCTCCTGGAGCTGCTCGATGATGGCGAGGGAGACGGCGTCCAACTGGGGACCGCCGTTCCTGGACTCGCGGGAGTCCCTCTGGTCTGCGCTTCGACTGGCCACGGCTTCACTGTGCACGACGTATCGACAGTTTCGCAAGGCGGGATCGATGAAATTCGTTGTCCAGGTCGTTCCAGTCTGCGGATTTCGCAATCTGGAGGCGATCGGGGGTGTTGAAAACGTCGGTATACGGATTAGGGTGGGTGTCTCAGTGATTGGACACCCAACCTTGGAGGGCCGGCAGTGAGCACCGAGCTGCGTCGTCTGCGCAATTACATCGACGGTGAGTTCCGGGACGCCGCCGACGGACGGACCACGGAGGTGGTCAACCCCGCCACGGGCGAGGCCTACGCGACCGCCCCCCTGTCGGGGCAGGCGGACGTGGACGCCGCCATGGCCGCCGCCGCGGCCGCCTTCCCGGCCTGGCGCGACACCACCCCCGCCGAGCGCCAGAAGGCCCTGCTGAAGATCGCCGACGCGTTCGAGGACCGCGCCGAGGAGCTGATCGCGGCCGAGGTGGAGAACACGGGCAAGCCGATCGGGCTCACCCGCTCCGAGGAGATCCCGCCGATGGTCGACCAGATCCGCTTCTTCGCGGGCGCGGCGCGGATGCTGGAGGGCCGCTCGGCCGGCGAGTACATGGAGGGCCTGACCTCCATGGTCCGCCGCGAGCCGATCGGCGTCTGCGCCCAGGTCGCGCCGTGGAACTACCCGATGATGATGGCCGTGTGGAAGTTCGCCCCGGCGCTCGCCGCGGGCAACACGGTCGTCCTGAAGCCCTCGGACACGACCCCCGCCTCGACGGCCCTGATGGCCGACATCATCGGCTCGATCGTCCCCAAGGGCGTCTTCAACGTCGTCTGCGGCGACCGCGACACCGGCCGCCTCATGGTCGAGCACGAGACCCCGGCGATGGCCTCCATCACCGGCTCCGTGCGGGCCGGCATGTCGGTCGCCGAGTCCGCCTCCAAGGACCTCAAGCGGGTCCACCTGGAGCTGGGCGGCAAGGCCCCGGTCGTGGTCTTCGAGGACACCGACATCGCCAAGGCCGTCGGGGGCATCTCGGAGGCGGGCTACTTCAACGCCGGCCAGGACTGCACCGCGGCCACCCGCGTGCTGGTCCACGAGTCGATCCACGACGAGTTCGTGAGCGCCCTCGCCAAGGCCGCGTCCGACATCAGGACCGGGCAGCCGGACGACGAGGACGTGCTGTACGGCCCGCTCAACAACCCCAACCAGCTCAAGCAGGTCTCCGGGTTCATCGAGCGGCTCCCCGCCCACGCCAAGGTCGAGGCGGGCGGCCACCGGGTCGGCGACAAGGGCTACTTCTACGCCCCGACCGTCGTCTCGGGCCTCAAGCAGGACGACGAGATCGTGCAGAACGAGGTCTTCGGCCCGGTCATCACCGTCCAGGCCTTCCGCGACGAGGACCAGGCGGTGGAGTGGGCCAACGGCGTCGAGTACGCGCTGGCCTCCTCGGTGTGGACCAAGGACCACGGCCGCGCCATGCGGATGTCGAAGAAGCTGGACTTCGGCTGCGTGTGGATCAACACCCACATCCCGCTGGTCGCCGAGATGCCGCACGGCGGCTTCAAGAAGTCCGGCTACGGCAAGGACCTGTCGTCGTACGGCTTCGACGACTACACGCGGATCAAGCACGTGATGACGTCGCTGGACGCCTGACCGGCTGTCGTGCGCGCGGCCCCGGACGGAGGTTCCCGTCCGGGGCCGCGGCGCGTGGGGCACCGTGAACCGCCCCCGGTCGACAGGGTGTCGGGCCTGGCCGGGCGTGCTCGACGCAGCGTCGATCGTCCCGGTGGGCGCGGGCACGGAATCCTGCGGCCATGCCCCCGCTGACGAAGACGTCCCCGATCTCCCGCCGGACCCTGCTGCGCGGCCTGGGCGGCTCCGCGGCCCTCGGCGCGTCGGCCGGCTGCGGTGTGCCGGCCGCCTATGTCGCGCCGGGTGACCGCGCCGCGACCGACCGGTCCGCTAGCCAACCACGGCTGACCTGGGCGAACTGGCCGCTCTACATCGACACCGACGACGAGCACCCGAGCCGGCGGCCCACCCTGGCGGCGTTCGAGAAGCGGTCGGGCATCTCCGTCGAGTACATCGAGGAGATCAACGACAACGACGAGTTCTTCGGCAAGATCAGCCCGTCGCTGATGAACCACCAGCCGACCGACCGCGACCTGATCGTCATCAGCGACTGGATGTGCGGGCGGTTCGTCCGGCTCGGCTGGGTGCAGGAGATGGACCGCTCCCGCCGGCCGAACGTGACCGCGCACCTGGACCCGCTGCTGCGCTCGCCCGCCTTCGACCCGGGCCGGAAGTACACCGTGCCCTGGCAGTCGGGCATCACCGGCATCGCCTACAACCGCCGCCGGCTCGGCCGGGAGATCCGGCACGTGTCCGACCTGTGGGCGGACGACCTCAAGGGCCGGGTCACCCTGCTCTCCGGCCTGGACGAGGCGTTCGCGCTGCTGATGCTGGGCGACGGCGTGGACGTCACCGACTGGAGGGCGGACGACTTCCACCGGATGTGCGACCGGGTGGAGCGGCAGGTCGCCCGGGGCCAGATCCGGCGCTTCACCGGCAACGACTACATCAAGGACCTCTCCGGCGGTGACGTCCTGGCCTGCCAGGCCTACTCCGGCGACGTGATCCAGCTCCAGGCGGACGACCCGGACATCGAGTTCGTCGTCCCGGAGGAGGGCGCGGAGCTGTGGGCGGAGTCCCTGATGATCCCCAACCTGGCCGGTCACAAGGCCAACGCCGAGCGGCTCATCGACCACTACTACGGCCCGAGGCCGCCGCCGAGCTGGCCGCCTGGGTCGCCTACGTCTGCCCGGTCCCGGCCGCCCGGGACGTGCTTGCCTCCTCGGGCGACGAGGAGACCGCCGCCCTGGCGGAGCACCCGCTGATCTTCCCGGACGACGCGATGCGCCGACGCCTCGCGATCGCGCGGGACATCGCGGCGGGGGAGCGGACGGAGTTCGCGAAGCGGTGGAACGGGATCGTGGGCGTGTGACCGGTGAGAGGGACTGAGCGGAGATTCCCTCAGGGGCGCGGGCCGGTGGCGGCGGGGTGCCGGTCGCGCAGGGCGCACAGTACGTCGATGCGGTTCGTGGTGATCGAGTCGACGCCCAGGGCGATCAACCGGCGCAGGGAACGGCGGGTGTCGGGGGTCCACACGGACAGCAGGCAGCCGTCGCCGTGGACGCGCTCGGCCAGCGCCCGGTCCACCAGCCCCCACCGGTAGTTGAGCCACCGCGGCCGCACCGCCGCGAGCAGTGCGGGCCGAGGCGGCACCGCCGTCGTCCAGGTCATGGCGATCTCGGCGGCGGGGTCGGCGGCGCGCACGGCGAGCATGGCCGCGGGGCCCGCGGTGTAGTACACGCGGTCCTCGGCCCCGCACGCGCGGACGACGTCCACGATGCGCCGCACCGCCCGTTCGTCCGGCCCGCCCGGCAGGTCGAGCATCAGCCGGCCGTCCCCGGTCGCGGCGAGCGCCTCCGCGAGCGTCGGCACCCCGCCCGCCGTCAGTCCCCGTACCTCCTCGGCGGACAGCGAGCGCAGCGGCCGGTCGTGCCGCCACAGCCGTTTCAACGTCTCGTCGTGCAGCAGCACGGGCACGCCGTTCCGGGTGAGGCGTACGTCGGTCTCGACGGCGTCGGCGCCGCGGTCGAACGCCGAGCGCAGCGAGCCGATCGTGTTCTCGCGGTGCCGGTACGGGTCGCCGCGGTGGGCCACGGCGGTCACGCCGCGCGGGGGCTTCATGACTGCGTCACCTCTCAGGAGGAGAGCCAGGCGGCGGTGTACGTGTCGATCTCGTCCCTGATCCGGGCCTTGCCCGGCGCGTCCAGGAACGACGCCTCGACCGCGTTCTTCGCCAGGCCGGCGACGCCCCGCTCGTCGAGGTCCAGGAGCCGGGCGGCGACGGCGTACTCGTTGTCGAGGTCCGTGCCGAACATCGGTGGGTCGTCGGAGTTGATGGTCACCAGGACACCGGCGCGCACGAACTCGGCGAGGGGGTGCTCGTCCAGGGTGCGCACCGCGCGGGTGGCGATGTTCGAGGTCGGGCACACCTCCAGCGGGATGCGGTGTTCGGCGAGGTGGGCAAGCAGCTTCGGGTCCTGCGCGGAGCTGGTGCCGTGCCCGATGCGCTCGGCGCGCAGCTCGGTCAGGGCGTCCCACACGGTCTGCGGGCCGGTGGTCTCGCCGGCGTGCGGCACCGAGTGCAGCCCGGCGGCGATCGCCCGGTCGAAGTACGGCTTGAACTGCGGCCGTTCGACGCCGATCTCCGGTCCGCCCAGCCCGAAGGAGACCAGGCCCTCCGGCCGCACCCGGTCGTCGGTGGCGAGCCGCGTCGTCTCCTCCGCCGCCTCCAGCCCGGCCTCGCCGGGAATGTCGAAGCACCAGCGCAGCACGGTCCCGAACTCGGCCTCGGCGGCCTTGCGGGCGTCCTCGATCGCGTCCATGAAGGCGCCCTCGTCGATGCCGCGCCGGGTGGAGGAGTACGGGGTGATGGTCAGCTCGGCGTACCGCACCTGCTGCCGGGCCAGGTCCCGGGCCACCTCGTACGTCAGCAGCCGTACGTCCTCCGGGGTGCGGATCAGGTCGACGACGGACAGGTACACGTCGATGAAGTGCGCGAAGTCCGTGAACTGGAAGTAGTCGACCAGCGCCTCGGGGTCGGTGGGGACCTTGGAGTCGGGGTGGCGCGCGGCGAGTTCGGAGACGATCCGCGGGGAGGCGGAGCCGACGTGGTGCACGTGCAGTTCGGCCTTGGGCAGTCCGGCGACGAAGGCGTGCAGGTCGCGCGGGACGGCGGGGTCCACGAGGTGCTCGGTCAAGGGTTCCTCCCCACGACGGCGTCCCGGCCGCGCGGGGCGGTGGCGGGACGCGGGTGATCGGCTGATCGGTGGTGCGGGGATCATCGTAGGCCGGTCTCACGCCGTGCGGCCCGGGACCGTAGCATGACGGGCACGATCGACCCAGGGGGACACGAGATGAGCGACGCGACACAGCCGGGCGGGGACACGAACGGTGCCCGTGACCCTTGGGCACCCCCGGAGAGCGGGCCGTCGCTGGACAAGGGCCGGGACGCCGCGACGGCACCGCCGCAGCAGCCCGCGCCCGCCGTCGGAGGCACACCGGCCTGGCAGCCGCCGCCGTCCGTGCACGACCAGGCCACGGTGGCCTCGATGCCCGCCGCCGGCTTCCCCCCGCCCGACGGCGCGGTGCCGCCTCCGCCCGTCGCGCCGGGCGGTCCGGGGTACCAAGGGGGGTACGGCTACCCGGCCTACCCCCAGGGCTACGGCTGGCCCGGGGCTCCGCTGCCGCCGCAGAACGGCATGGGCACCGCCGCGATGGTGCTGGGCATCCTGGCCTGCTGCATGTTCTGCGCGTACGGCGTGGTCTCGCTGGTGCTCGGCATCCTCGCCGTGGTCTTCGGGGTCAAGGGGCGCCGCAGGGCCGAGCGCGGCGAGGCCAACAACCACGGGCAGGCCCAGGCCGGCTTCATCATGGGGATCATCGGCATCGTCCTCGGCATCGCCGTGATGGCCGTGATCGCCGTCGCGATCGTCGCCGCGATCAACGACGACTCGGAGTACGAGGACCCGTACTACGGCGCCCCGCGCCCGGCGGCGGTCTCCGTGGCGGCGCTGCCCCAGGGCTGACGACGCCGGCGCCCGCGCCGCGGATCACGCGGGCGCCGACCGGGTCGCCACGGACGTGAGCCGACCTCACGGGCGCCGGTCGGTTCCTCAGGAGCCGTCTCCACACTCCCGCTCGCTCCCCCGGCGTCAGCCGGTCCCGCGCAGCCGCTCCCGTGCCGCCATCAGCGCGAACCCCAGCAGATTCGCTCCCCGCCACCGCTCCGGGTCGGTCGCCGCCTCGTCGTCCGCGGCCAGGCCGATGCCCCACACCCGGTCCACGGGGCTGGCCTCCACCAGCACGCGGTCGCCCGTGTCCAGCAGGAACGCGCGCAGCGCCGGGTCCGAGGCGAACTTGTGCACGCTGCCCTCGACGACGATCCGCAGCCGCTCCCGCTCCCACACCGCCTCGTCGAAGCCGCGCACCAGCCGCCCGGCCTTCTTGGCCTCGGCGGGATGCCCCGCGGCCACCGCCCGGCGCTCGGCCTCCGCGTCCTCGAAGAGCCGGGCCTTGCCCGCCATCATCCAGTGCTCGGCCGTCGCGTACGCGACCCCGGCCACGGTGAACGGCGACGGCCACCACTGGCTCAGACAGCTCGTCCCGATCCGGCCGTCCGGTCGCGGCCGGTGCCCCCAGAAGCACAGGTACCCGGTCCTCTCGCCCGCCCGGACCCGCCTGAGCAGCGCTTCCCTGCTGTCGATGATCTCCACCGCGCCGCGGCCCCCCGCCCCCGTGGTCTCCTCCATACACGCGAGTCTGGCACGCGCCACTGACAGTCCGTCCGCCCTTTTCCGTGGCGACTCGACACCTGGTCGACAGATTCCGTCGCGTAACCAAATGGCAACAACGGAATCACTTGTTGGAGGCCTAGTGCTCTGTCAGGATCGGCACTCACATCGAGCCTGAGCCACGCCGGCCCCCGTCACAGGGGAGACCGAGGAGAGCCGACATGCACAACCCGGGCAACGCCACCCAGGACGGATTCCCGGCCCAGGACCGCTTCGCGGACGGGGCCCAGTACATCGCGGGCCGTCTGACGAAGGGCACCTCCGGACGCACCCACACCGTCGTCGACCCGGCGACCGGCGAGGACGTCCTGACCTACGACCTGGCCGGTCCCGCGGACGTCGACGCGGCCGTCGCCGCCGCGCGGGAGGCGTTCCCCGGCTGGGCCGGCGCCACCCCGGGCGAGCGTTCCGACGCCCTGCACCGGTTCTCGGCGGTGCTCGCCGAGCGCGCCGAGGAGTTCGCCCGCGCGGAGTCCCTCCAGTGCGGGAAGCCGCTGAAGCTGACCCGCGAGTTCGACGTGCCGGGCACGATCGACAACGCGGCCTTCTTCGCCGGCGCCGCCCGGCACCTCCAGGGCCAGTCGGCGGGGGAGTACTCGGGCGACCACACCTCGTACGTGCGCCGCGAGCCGATCGGTGTCGTCGGCTCCATCGCACCCTGGAACTACCCCCTCCAGATGGCCGCCTGGAAGATCCTCCCGGCGATCGCCGCGGGCAACACCGTCGTGCTGAAGCCCGCCGAGATCACCCCGCTGACCTCCCTGATGTTCGCCCAGGCCGCCACCGAGGCGGGCATCCCCGACGGGGTGATCAACATCGTCACCGGCACCGGTCTGGAGGCCGGTGAACACCTCGTCGGACACCCGGACGTCGCGATGACCTCCTTCACCGGCTCCACCGCCGTCGGCAAGCGGGTCGCCGAGGTCGCCACCGCCACCGTCAAGCGCCTGCACCTGGAGCTGGGCGGCAAGGCCCCCTTCCTGGTCTTCGACGACGCCGACCTGGACGCCGCGGTGCACGGGGCGGTCGCGGGCGCCCTCATCAACACCGGCCAGGACTGCACGGCCGTCACCCGCGCGTACGTGCAGCGGCCCCTGTACGAGGCGTTCGTCGAGAAGACCGCCGCCCTCATGGACACCGTCCGCGTCGGCGACCCCTTCGCCTCGGGCACCGACCTCGGCCCGCTGGTCAGCCACGTCCAGCGGGACCGCGTCGCCGGCTTCGTCGACCGGGCCCGCTCCTACGCGCGCGTGGTGTGCGGCGGCGAGGCACCGCAGGAGGAACTGAAGGACGGCGCCTACTACCGGCCCACCCTCATCGCCGACGCGGCCCAGGACAGCGAGGCCGTCCAGTCCGAGATCTTCGGGCCGGTCCTGGTCGTGCTGCCCTTCGACACCGACGACGAGGGCATCCGGCTGGCCAACGACACCCCGTACGGGCTGGCCGCCTCCGCCTGGAGCCGGGACGTGTACCGGGCGGGCCGCGCCACCCGCGAGATCAAGGCGGGCTGTGTCTGGGTCAACGACCACATCCCGATCATCAGCGAGATGCCGCACGGCGGATACAAGGCGTCCGGCTTCGGCAAGGACATGTCCGCCTACTCCTTCGAGGAGTACACGCAGGTCAAGCACGTCATGTTCGACAACACCGCGGTGGCGGCCAAGGACTGGCACCGCACCGTCTTCGGGGACCGATAGCCAGCACCCCAGGCCGCCGACCACGGCCGACCCACCCGAAAGGCCACACACGCGCATGGAGCAGTACGAGCCCGACCGCCTGTCCCCGGCCCGAGTGGCCGCCATGCGGCGCAGTTTCACCCACGGCAGGGCCTCCCTCACCCGCCGCTCGCTGCTGCGCGCCTCCACGGGCGGCGCGCTGGCGGTCGGTGGCCTCGGGGCGCTGAGCGCCTGCGGCATCCCCCCGGCGGGCAAGAGCGAGGGCGGGGTCTCCTCCGAGGACCGGTCCCAGGAGGAGAAGGAGGTCTCCTTCTCCAACTGGACCGAGTACATGGACGTCGACGACAGCGGCGGCCGGCACCCGACGCTGGACGCGTTTACCCGGCGGACCGGCGTCAGGGTCAAGTACACCGAGGACATCAACGACAACAACGAGTTCTTCGGCAAGATCCAGCCGCAGCTGGCGGCGGGCCAGGAGACCGGCCGCGACATCATCGTCGTCACCGACTGGCTGGCCGCCCGCCTGATCCGCCTCGGCTGGGTCCAGAAGCTGGACCCGTCCCACCTGCCGCACGCCTTCGCGAACCTGTCCCCGCAGTTCCGCAATCCCGACTGGGACCCGGGCCGCGCCTACTCGTACCCCTGGCAGGGCATCTCGACCGTCATCGCCTACAACAGGAAGGCGCTGGACGGCGTCGAGGTGAGGACGGTCTCCGACCTCCTCGACCACCCGAAGCTCAAGGGCCGCGTCGGCTTCCTCACCGAGATGCGCGACACCGTCGGGATGGTGCTGCTCGACATGGGCAAGGACCCGGGGCGCTTCACCGACGACGACTACGACGCCGCCATCGCCCGCCTCCAGAAGGGCGTCGACCGCGGCCAGATCCGGCGCTTCACCGGCAACGACTACACGTCCGACATCAGCAAGGGCGACTTCGCGGCCTGCCTGGCCTGGGCCGGCGACGTCGTCCAGCTCAAGGCGGACAACCCGGACGTCGACTTCCTCATCCCGGACAGCGGATACATCACGTCCAGCGACAACATGCTGGTCCCCAACAAGGCCCGGCACAAGACCAACGCCGAGCGGCTCATGGACTACTACTACGAGCCGGGACCGGCCGCGCAGCTCGCCGCCTACATCAACTACGTCTGTCCCGTGGACGGCGTGAAGGACGAGCTCGCGAAGATCGACGAGGACGCGGCGAACAACCCGCTGATCCTCCCCGACAAGGCCATGCAGGCCAAGTCCCGTGCCTTCCGCTCCCTGAGCCCGAAGGAAGAGACGGCCTACGAAGAGAAGTTCGCGAAGCTCACTGGGGCGTGATGACGACGATGAAGACGCAGACAGACGCGACGGAGCACGGCGGGGACGTCCGCCTCTCCGGCATCAGCAAGACCTACGGCTCCTTCACCGCCGTGCACCCGCTCGACCTGACCGTGCCGCAGGGCTCCTTCTTCGCCCTGCTCGGCGCCTCCGGCTGCGGCAAGACCACCACCCTGCGCATGATCGCCGGACTGGAGGAGCCGAGCGCCGGCACCGTCCACCTCGGCGACCAGGACGTGACCGCGCTGCCGCCGTACAAGCGGCCGGTGAACACGGTCTTCCAGTCCTACGCCCTCTTCCCGCACCTCGACATCTTCGAGAACGTCGCCTTCGGCCTGCGCCGGCGCGGCATCAAGAGCGTGAAGAAGCAGGTCGGCGAGATGCTCGACCTCGTCCAGCTCGGCGAGCAGGCCCGCAAGAAGCCGCACCAGCTCTCCGGCGGCCAGCAGCAGCGCGTCGCGGTCGCCCGCGCGCTGATCAACCACCCCAAGGTGCTGCTCCTGGACGAACCGCTCGGCGCCCTCGACCTCAAGCTGCGCCGCCAGATGCAGCTGGAGCTCAAGCGCATCCAGACCGAGGTGGGCATCACCTTCGTGCACGTCACGCACGACCAGGAGGAGGCCATGACCATGGCCGACCAGGTCGCCGTGATGAACGGCGGCCGGGTCGAGCAGCTCGGTGCCCCCGCCGACCTCTACGAGAACCCGCGGACCACCTTCGTGGCCAACTTCCTCGGCACCTCCAACCTCGTCGAGGCCGAGGTCGACAGCCGCAGCGGCGACGACGTCGTGGTGCGGGCGGCCGGCGACAAGCTGGTCCTGCCCGGCGCCCGCTGTTCCGCGCCGGCCAAGGCCGGCGGCAGGGTCCTGGTGGGCGTGCGTCCGGAGAAGATCAGCCTCACCCACGCCGACGAGGCCGGGTCCATACCCGGGGGACGCAACCGGATCACCGGGAGGATCAGCAGCACCAGCTTCATCGGCGTCTCCACGCAGTACGTGGTCGACTGCGCGGCCTGCCCCGAGTTCGAGGTCTACGCCCAGAACATCGACCGCGACGCCCGGCTGGTGCCCGGCGCGGAGGTCGTCCTGCACTGGAACCCGGCGCACACCTTCGGCCTGGACGCGTCGCAGGACATCGAGGCGGGCGTGACCGAGGGCGAGGGCGCCTGATGTCCACCCTCACCGAGGCGCCACCCCCGCTCTCCCCGCCCGCACCGGAGGGGAAGCCCCGGCGCAGGCGGGGCCGTTGGACGCCGTACTGGCTGCTGCTGCCCGGCATCCTGTGGCTCGTCGTGTTCTTCGCGGCGCCGATGATCTACCAGGCCTCCACGTCCGTGCAGACGGGCTCGCTGGAGGAGGGCTACAAGGTCACCTGGCACTTCCTGACCTACTGGGAGGCGCTGTCCGAGTACTGGCCCCAGTTCCTGCGCTCGGTCGCCTACGCGGCCTCCGCCACCGTGCTCTGCCTGCTGCTGGGCTACCCGCTGGCCTATCTGATCGCCTTCCGGGCGGGCCGCTGGCGGAACCTGATCATGATCCTGGTGATCGCGCCGTTCTTCACCAGCTTCCTGATCCGCACCCTGGCCTGGAAGACGATCCTCGCGGACGGCGGCCCGGTCGTCGGCGTCCTGAACACCCTGCACGTCCTGGACGTCACCAGTTGGCTCGGCTGGACGGCCGGCGACCGCGTGCTGGCCACACCGCTCGCGGTGGTCTGCGGTCTGACGTACAACTTCCTCCCCTTCATGATCCTGCCGCTGTACACGTCGCTGGAGCGCATCGACGGCCGGCTGCACGAGGCGGCGGGGGACCTGTACGCGAAGCCGTCGACGGTGTTCCGCAAGGTCACCTTCCCGCTGTCGATGCCCGGTGTGGTCTCCGGGACGCTGCTCACCTTCATCCCGGCGACGGGTGACTACGTCAACGCCTCGCTGCTGGGCTCGGCCGACACCGGCATGATCGGCAACGTGATCCAGTCCCAGTTCCTGCGGGTGCTGGACTATCCGACGGCGGCGGCGCTCTCCTTCATCCTGATGGCCGCGATCCTCGCCATGGTGACCGTCTACATTCGAAAGTCCGGCACGGAGGATCTGGTCTGAATGGCCTTCGTCAACTGGTTCAAGCGCAATCTGGTCGTCGTCGCGGGCCTTTTCACGCTCGCTTATCTCCTGTTGCCCAACCTCATCGTCACGGTCTTCTCCTTCAACAAGCCGAACGGGCGTTTCAACTACGAGTGGCAGCAGTTCTCCACGGACGCCTGGAAAGACCCGTGCGGCGTCGCGGGACTGTGCGGGTCCCTGTCGCTGAGCCTCCAGATCGCCTTCTGGGCGACGCTCGGCGCCACCGCGCTCGGCACCGCGATCGCCTTCGCGCTGGTCCGCTACCGCTTCCGCGCGCGCGGCGCCGTCAACTCGCTGATCTTCCTGCCGATGGCGATGCCCGAGGTCGTGATGGCCGCCTCGCTGCTCACCCTGTTCCTCAACATGGGTGCTCAGCTCGGGTTCTGGACGGTCCTGATCGCCCACATCATGTTCTGCCTCAGCTTCGTCGTGACAGCCGTCAAGGCGCGCGTGCTGTCGATGGACCCGAGGCTGGAACAGGCGGCGCAGGACCTCTACGCCGGGCCCGTGCAGACCTTCGTGCGGGTCACGCTGCCCATCGCCGCCCCGGGAATCGCCGCCGGCGCGCTGCTGGCCTTCGCGCTCTCCTTCGACGATTTCATCATCACCAATTTCAACGCGGGTTCCACCGTCACCTTTCCCATGTTCGTCTGGGGATCGGCCCAGCGCGGCACGCCCGTTCAGATCAACGTCGTCGGTACGGCCATGTTCGTCATCGCCGTACTGTTCGTCCTGGCCTCCATGGTCATCGGCAGCCGCCGAAAGCGCCGCACGGCGTAAGGCACCGAGCACCGCATTCGTAGGGAGTTGAAATCATGGCCCCGAGCGCCATGAGCCGCAGCAACGACTGGACGAAATCCCTCGCCGACGCCCAGCCGGTCCCGTACTGGCTGGACGACCCCGGCCGACCCCGCCCCGAGGCCGCCCTCACCGGCCCCGAGAGCTGCGACCTGCTGGTCGTGGGCGGCGGCTACAGCGGACTGTGGACCGCGCTGATCGCCAAGGAGCGCGATCCGGGGCGGGACGTGGTGCTGCTGGAGAGCCGCGAGGTGGGCTGGGCCGCCTCGGGCCGCAACGGCGGGTTCTGCGCCGCCTCCCTCACCCACGGCCTGTCCAACGGCCTCACCCGCTGGCCGGACGAGATCCACCGGCTGGAGGAACTGGGCGCCCGCAACCTCGACGCGATCGAGGCCGCGGTCGCCCGCCACTCCCTCGACTGCGACTTCGAACGCACCGGCGAGATCGACGTCGCGACCGAGGAGTACCAGGCCCGGGAGCTGAAGGACTGGTACGGGGAGATCAGCGCCAAGGGCCTTGCCGACGGCGTCGAGTACCTGGACGCCGAGGCCGTGCGGGAACAGGTCGACTCGCCGACCTTCCGGGCGGGCCTGTACGACCGCCGCGGCGTGGCCATGCTTCACCCGGCCAAGCTCGTCTGGGGCCTCAAGCGCGCCTGCCTCGCACTGGGCGTACGCGTCTACGAGAACAGCCCGGCGCTCACCCTCAGGCCCCTCGGCGCCGGTATGGCCGTGCGCACCCCCTACGGCGGGGTCCGCGCCCGCACGGTCGCGCTCGGCACCAACATCTTCCCGAACCTGGTCAAGCGCGTGCGCTCGTACACCGTGCCGGTCTACGACTACGCCCTGATGACCGAGCCGCTGACCGCCGGGCAACTGGCCTCGATCGGCTGGAAGAACCGGCAGGGCCTCGGCGACAGCGCCAACCAG
Source organism: Streptomyces sp. NPDC047853 (assembly GCF_043204535.1). Classification (NCBI taxonomy): domain Bacteria; kingdom Bacillati; phylum Actinomycetota; class Actinomycetes; order Kitasatosporales; family Streptomycetaceae; genus Streptomyces; species Streptomyces sp. NPDC047853. The sequence goes on from NZ_JBIDCI010000013.1 coordinate 231,456, forward strand.
TTCCACTACTTCCGCCTCTCCGCCGACAACCGCATCCTGTGGGGCGGCTACGACGCGATCTACCCGTACGGCGGCCGGGTGCGCGCCGAGTACGACGACCGCCCGGAGACCTACGCCAAGCTCGCCGGGCACTTCTTCACCTGCTTCCCGCAGCTGGAGGGCGTCCGCTTCACGCACGCCTGGGGCGGCGCGATCGACACCTGCTCGCGCTTCTCGGCGTTCTTCGGCACCGCCCACCAGGGCAAGGTGGCCTACGCGGCCGGGTACACCGGCCTCGGCGTCGGGGCCACCCGCTTCGGCGCCGAGGTGATGCTGGACCTGCTCGCGGGCGAGCGCACCGAGCGCACCGAACTGGAGATGGTCCGCAGGAAGCCGCTGCCGTTCCCGCCCGAGCCCTTCGCCTGGACCGGCATCGCGCTCACCAAGTGGTCGCTGGCCCGCGCGGACGCGTCCGAGGGACGGCGCAACCTCTGGCTGCGGACCATGGACAGGCTGGGACTCGGCTTCGACAGCTAGACCCCCCGCGCCGGCGTGTGACCCGGTTCACCTGAACGGGTCGCCCGGACCCGCGTAATGCCCGCCGGGGGACCTCCCTCTCCCTCGTGACGCACCCGCGTCCACGAGCGAGAGGGAGGTCCTCACATGCCTGGTGCGAAGACGGCCGTCGCCTGGCTGGCATCCGTCGCACCGGATCCGGAGTCCTGTCGGCGGGAATGGGAGCGCAACCCCCTGGGGGTCGCGCTGCTGCCCGCCGGCAAGGCCTGGGACGTGCTCATCCTGCCGAGCAGGCTCGGCTATCCGACCCTCGACGTGCTCACCCGCGTCCTGGACCGGCCCGGCCCGGTCCTCGCCGACTTCGGCGACGCGCGCACGGGCTTCTTCGTGCCGGCCGGCACGGCCGCCCGCTGGGTGGGCACCGGTGTCCGGTCGGCCGGGCTCGGCACCTGGATCGTGGTGCCCTACCCGGGAGGGCTGTCCTCCGGCGGAACCCGCTGGCTCGTCCCCCCGGACGGGGCGGGCACCCTCACCGATCCCGCGCTCCTCGAACTGGCGATGCACGAGGCGGCGGCGGCTCTGGCGGGGGAGGAGGGCGGAGGGTGACCGACGGCGAGGGTTGACAAGCCAATTGGTCTGGACCAAGTTGGGCGCGCTCCACCCTCCCCATCTCCCCCATGTCCGGAGGCACTTGTGGAACGCTCCAGACCTCGCGCCCGTCGCACCCTCGTCACGCTGCTCACCGCCGTGGCACTCGCCGCGTCCGGTACGACCGCGCTCTCGTCGGCCGCCCGTGCGGCCGACGCGGACCTCGCCAGGAACGGCGGTTTCGAGACCGGCCTGGACGGCTGGACCTGCACGGCGGGCGCGACCGTGACCTCACCCGTGCGCAGCGGCACCGCCGCCCTCAAGGCCACCCCGGCCGGCGCCGACCACGCCCGCTGCGCGCAGACGGTGACCGTGAAGCCGGACTCCCCGTACACGCTGACCGGCCACGTCCGCGGCGCCTACGTGTACCTCGGCGCGAGCGGCACCGGCACCACCGACGTCTCCGCCTGGACCCAGTCCGCCCCCGACTGGCAGCGGCTGACGACCACCTTCCGCACCGGCCCGACCACCACGAAGGTCACGATCTACACCCACGGCTGGTACGGCACCGGCGCCTACCACGCCGACGACATCTCCCTGACCGGCCCCGGCGGGGAGGCGGGGCAGCCCCCGGCGGTGCCCGGCGGTCTGACGGCCGGCTCGGTCACCTCCTCCAGCGTCGACCTGTCCTGGTCACCCGTCCCGGGCGCCACCGGCTACGCCGTCTACCGCGACGGCGCCCGGGTCCGCACCGTCACCGGCACCTCCACCACCCTCACCGGCCTGAGCCCCTCGACCGCCTACGCCTTCCAGGTCGCCGCGGTCAACGACGCGGGCGAGTCCGCGCGGTCGGCCACGGTCACGGCGACCACCGCGGAGGGCCCGGGCGGCGGCGGACCCGACCTTCCGGCCCACGCCCTGGTCGGCTACCTCCACGCGAGCTTCGCCAACGGCTCCGGCTACACGCGCATGGCCGACGTGCCCGACAGCTGGGACGTCATCGACCTGGCCTTCGGCGAGCCGACCTCGGTCACCTCCGGCGACATCCGCTTCGAGCGCTGCCCGGTCGCGGAATGCCCCAACGTGGAGAGCGACGCCGAGTTCAAAGCCGCGATCAAAGCGAAGCAGGCGGGCGGCAAGAAGGTGCTGATCTCCATCGGCGGCCAGAACGGCCAGGTGCGGCTCACCACCGCCGGGGCCCGCGACACCTTCGTCTCCTCCGTCTCGAAGATCATCGACGAGTACGGCCTCGACGGCCTCGACATCGACTTCGAGGGCCACTCCCTCTCCCTGGACGCCGACGACACCGACTTCCGGAACCCGAGGACCCCGGTGATCGTCCACCTGATCTCCGCGCTGAAGACCCTCAAGGCCAGGTACGGCGACGACTTCGTCCTGACGATGGCCCCGGAGACCTTCTTCGTCCAGCTCGGCCACCAGTACTACGGCACGGGCAAGTGGGGCGGTCAGGACCCGCGGGCCGGGGCCTACCTGCCGGTCATCCACGCCCTGCGCGACGACCTGACCCTGCTGCACGTCCAGGACTACAATTCGGGCCCGATCATGGGCCTCGACAACCAGTACCACTCCATGGGCGGCGCCGACTTCCACATCGCGATGACCGACATGCTGCTCACCGGCTTCCCGGTCGCGGGCGACGCCGGCCAGGTCTTCCCGCCGCTGCGCCCCGACCAGGTCGCGATCGGCATGCCGGCCTCCACCAACGCGGGCAACGGCCACGTCTCCCCGGCCGAGGTCACCAAGGCCCTCAACTGCCTGACGAAGAAGACCGACTGCGGCTCGTACGCGACCCACGGCACCTGGCCCGCCCTGCGGGGCCTGATGACGTGGTCGATCAACTGGGACCGGTACGCGAACTGGGAGTTCCAGAAGAACTTCGACGCGTACTTCGGCTGACGCCCGGCGGGGTCCGGCGGACCACCAGCCGGACCCCGGCCAGCAGCACCGCCCCCAGGCACCAGCTGGCCAGCACGTCCAGCGGCCAGTGGTAGCCCCGGCGCACCAGTCCGTAGGAGGCACCGAGCACGAGGAGCGCGCAGAGCACGACCAGCGCGCGGCGGACGGCCGGCGAACGCAGCAGCCCGAGGACGAGCAGCGTCGCCGCGCCGTACCCGACGACCGCGGTGGCGGTGTGCCCGGAGGGGTAGTAGCCGACGGCCGGCGGCACGGCCGGGGTCCCGGGGCGGTCGGTCCACTCCTTCAGCGGGGCGACCACAGCCGGCACCAGGGCCATCGCCAGGGCCCCGGCCAGGGGCGGCAGCCACCAGCGGTCCAGACCCGCGGCCCGCCCGCGCCACGCGGCGTACGCCAGCGCGAGGGCGAGGACGGGCAACGCCACCTGCACGTTGCCGAGGTCGGCCAGCAGCTCGGAGAACCGGTCGGGGTGGACGAGCGTCCTGCTCAGCCGTTCGTCCACGCCGACCAGCGGGCCGTCGGCGACGACCTGCCAGGTGATCAACGCGAACAGGAGGACGGGCACGCCGACGAGGGCGGCCAGCGCGCGGGGGCGGGAGAGACGAGCACGGGGAGCGCGCGGGGACGGGGAGACCGGCATGACGCCCAGCTTCGCAGGCCCGCCCGCACCTGGTCCCACCGCCCGTGCGGCGTGTGCGGGCCGGGGGCTCCCGGCCCGCGGTCCGAGGGAACACCGAAGGGCCGGCGCAAGGGGGGGAGTGTGCCGGCCCTTCGGTGAACCGCCGTCCCGGGTGCCGGGGCGGCCGTCCTGACCGGAACGCCGCGCGCCCCGGGGGGTGTGGGGCGGGCGACCGTCCGATCGTGAGGAGATCCGGAACCCGTGGATTCCGGTCGTGTGCGCGAGGCACGACCAGGTCGAAGCTGGGGAGGCCTCGGCCTGAGATCCCGCCCGCAGTCCCCTGCGGGCGGGGTGTATCTCTCATCTGCGTAGAACCTACGACAGGGGGAGGGCTCAGGACAGGGCCCTCGGCGTCCTGCCATCCACCTCGCACACGTTCTTCACACGCTCTGCGGTTCGCCCCGTCAGGCGTGCGAAACGCAGCTCAGATGCGCGTTCGGACGCTCGCTCACCTGCCCGCTGGCGCGCCCTCCGCGGTCTCGCTCACCTGTCCGCTCGCGCGTCCTCCGCGGTCTCGCTCAGGGGCCCGCTCGCGCGTCTGCGCGGTCTCGCTCAGACGCGGGCGAAGCCCTGCTCGATGATGTCGAGGCCCTCGTTCAGCAGGTCCTCGCCGATGACCAGCGGGGGCAGGAAGCGCAGCACGTTGCCGTAGGTGCCACAGGTCAGGACCAGCAGGCCCTCGGCGTGGCAGGCCTTGGCGAGCGCGGCGGTGGCCTCCGGGTTCGGCTCCTTGGTGGCGCGGTCCTTGACCAGTTCGACGGCGATCATCGCGCCGCGGCCCCGGACGTCGCCGATGATGTCGAACTTCTCGGCCATGGCGGTGAGGCGGGACTTCATGAGCGCCTCGATGTTCTTCGCCCTGGCGTTGAGGTCCAGCTCCTTCATCGTCTCGATGGCACCGAGCGCGCCCGCGCAGGCGACCGGGTTGCCGCCGTAGGTGCCGCCGAGGCCGCCGGAGTGCGCGGCGTCCATGATCTCGGCGCGGCCGGTGACGGCGGCGAGCGGCAGCCCGCCCGCGATGCCCTTGGCCGTCGTGATCAGGTCCGGGACGATGCCCTCGTCCTCGCAGGCGAACCACTGGCCGGTGCGGCAGAAGCCGGACTGGATCTCGTCGGCGACGAAGACGATGCCCTTGTCCCGGGCGAACTCGCTGATGGCGGGCAGGAAGCCCTTGGCCGGCTCGATGAAGCCGCCCTCGCCGAGCACCGGCTCGATGATGATCGCGGCCACGTTCTCGGCACCGACCTGCTTGCTGATCTGGTCGATCGCCTGGGCGGCGGCCTCCGGACCGGCGTTCTCCGGGCCGGTCGGCCAGCGGTAGCCGTAGGCGACCGGCACGCGGTACACCTCGGGCGCGAACGGACCGAAGCCGTGCTTGTACGGCATGTTCTTCGCGGTCAGCGCCATCGTCAGGTTGGTGCGGCCGTGGTAGCCGTGGTCGAAGACGACGACCGCCTGGCGCTTGGTGTAGGCGCGGGCGATCTTCACCGCGTTCTCGACGGCCTCGGCGCCGCTGTTGAACAGGGCCGACTTCTTCTCGTGGTCGCCCGGGGTCAGCTCGGCGAGCGCCTCGGCGACGGCGACGTAGCCCTCGTACGGCGTCACCATGAAGCAGGTGTGGGTGAAGTCGGCGAGCTGCGCGGACGCCTTGCGCACCACGGCCTCGGCGGAGGCGCCGACGGAGGTCACGGCGATGCCGGAACCGAAGTCGATCAGGCGGTTGCCGTCGACGTCCTCGATGATGCCGCCGCCCGCGCGCGCGGTGAAGACGGGCAGGACGGAGCCCACACCCTGCGCGACCACGGCCGCACGCCGGGCCTGCAGCTCCTGCGACTTCGGGCCGGGGATGGCGGTGACGACGCGGCGCTCCTGCGGAAGTGCGGTCATGGGGGGCTCCTGGGTCTTGCGGAGGTGACGGACGCTTGCCTTCTTTTCCCGCAGGCTAGGACCGGGACGGGGGAGCGGGCATGCTCCATGGGGGCGTGTCCCGGAGTGCCGGTTGTCCGTGGTGGACAGGTGGTCCGCGCGGCGGCATCCGGACACGTCCGCACGGGCCCGGCCGCGTAAGCGGTGAACTCCCCCTGGGAGGGCGTTAGATTGGCTCGCTGATGGTGGACGGAGCGGCTGGTCAGGGGGCAAGGGCGATGGACAGCGACGGGATGCGGGACGCGCGGGGTACGCATGCGAATCCTGTGCCGCGTCCGGCGGGGCCTCCCGAGGTGCCGTCGGTGCCGCCGCGCCCCCCGGCGCCGCCGGGGGCCCCGCCCCTGCCGGACGGCTCGGCCTTCGTGGCGTGGCTGCGGACCCCCCGCCCCGAGGCGCTGCCCGGCGTGTGGCGGTTCGGGCACCGGCCCCGGTCGGCGCAGGAGCCGGAGCAGATGCCCAGCAGGCAGTTGCTGACCGGCGCCCTGATCGCGTTCCTCGTCGGGTGGCTCATCTGGTCGCTCCTGGCCAACGGCTACCTGGGCGGCTGGTGGATCCTCCCCCTGGAACTGCTCACCCCGGACTCCTGGCGCACCAGCGACAGCCAGGTCGTCAACCTCGTCGTCTGGGACGGCTACACCCTGCTCGTCGTGCTCGCGATCATGGTCGGGGTCGGGCGGCTGGGCCGCTGGGACGAGGTCTGGCGCCGTTTCGTGAAGCCCCGGCTGCGGCGCCCCGAGGCGCGGGAGCCGCAGCCCCCGTCCGCCGAGGACCCCGCCGACTGGCCCGCACTGCGCGCGGCCGGCGCCCACGACGCCGCCGAGCGGCTCGCCGCCGAGGCGCGCCAGGGGCTCATGCGCGACGTCGACCACGCCCGCATCAGCCGCGCGTGGCAGGGCGTCCTCGGCGGCCGGCACAGCCTCGCCTCCTTCACCGGCGCGGTGCTCGGCCACGGCGCCGGCGCCTGCCCGCACCCCTCCGGCGCCCGCGACCTGCCCCTCCGGCAGGCCCGGCACGACCTGGTCACCGGACAGGTACGGCTCGGGACGGCCGCCGACGACGCCCGCAACCCCTACGCCTACCGGGGCACCGGCCTGGCCCTCGACCCCGACCTGCTCGGCACCTCCCTGCTCGCCGTCGGACCGGCGGGTTCCGGCAAGACCGGCAGCGTCGTGCGCCCGCTCACCGAGTCGCTGTGCCTGCACGCGCTGGCCGCACGGGCCGCCGTCGTCGTGGTCGGCGCCGCGGGCGCCCCCCTCGGTCCGGCCGACGCCTACGACGTCGTCGTACGGATCGGCCACCCGGACTCGGTGTACGACCTCGACCTGTACGGCGGCACCACCGACCCGGACGAGGCCGCGGCCGTGCTCGCGGAAGCCCTGGTCGGGGACCTCACCGACGCACACGCGGGCGGCGACACCCGCCGCTCCACCACGGTCCTCGCCCAGCTCCTGGGCCCCTTCCACGCGGTGCACGGGCGCTTCCCCGGCGTACCGGAGCTGCGGCAGCTGCTCGACGGCACGCCCGGCCCGCTGGCAGCCCTGCGTGAGGGGCTGCGGGCGGCCGGGCACGCGTCCCTGCTGCGCGAGCTGGACGCGCGCGAGCGGCAGATGGCGCACCCCGGGGACGTGGGCGGCGTGCTCGCCGACCGGGTGGCCCTGCTGGACCGGCCCGCCTTCGCCCCCTTCTTCGACACCTCGGGTCAGACCCGGCCGTTCTCGCTCAAGGCGCTCGACCATCCCGTACGGGTCCGCATCGACCTGCCCGAACGCGGGCACGCCGACGCCTCCCGCATCCTGGCGCGCCTGATCCTCGCCCAGTTCACGGCGAGCGTCCCCGTGCGCGAGGACCGGTCGCTCTTCGCCTGCCTGGTGCTGGACGACGCGAGCGGCGTGATCACGCCCGAGGCGGTGCGGGGCGTTCAGCGGCTGCGCTCCGCGGGCGCCGGGGTCGTCCTGACCCTGCGCACGCTGGACGACGTGCCGCGCCCGTTGCGCGGGCCGCTGCTCGGGTCCGTCGGGTGCCGGATGGCACTGGCCGGCCTCACCCCCTGGGACGGGCAGGACTTCGCCGCGGTGTGGGGCAAGGAGTGGACCGACGCCACGGACGTCACCGACCGGCAGATCATCGCCGAGACGCCGGCGGGCAAGGCCGTGCACATGCTGCGCCGGGTGATCACCGGGAAGGCGCCCACCGCGCGGGCGGTGACCGTGCGGCAGGTCGAGCGGGAGCGCTGGTCCGCGTCGGAGCTGGCGCACGCCGTGCCCGCGGGGCACGCCGTGCTGTCGCTGACCTCCGTCAAGGGGGAGCACGCGCCGCCGCTCCTGGTGGACCTGCGCGGGTGATCCGCCGCGGATGATCTGTCCGGAGCCGACGCCTCGGACCGTACAGTGAGGCAGAATCGACACAGGTCGTTCATACGTGGCGGCCAAAAGATCACGGTTGTCTCACGCCGCAGGTACCTTCCGCACCGCACGCAGATCCGAAGGCCCAGGCCCCATGCCCCCCACGCTCGCCTCGCTCGTCCACCACTCCGCGCTCAAGCTGACCGTGCGCGCGGGGGAGGACCGCCTCGACGTGCCGGTGCGCTGGGCACACGTCAGCGAACTCGCCGACCCCGTGCCCTACATGGAGGGCGGCGAACTGCTGCTGATCACCGCCTTGAAGCTGGACGCCGAGGACCCCGCGGTGATGCACCGGTACGTGAAGCGCCTGGCCGGCGCCGGCGTGGTGGGACTCGGGTTCGCCGTCGGGGTCAACTACGACGACATCCCCGAGCCGCTGGTCGAGGCGGCCCGGCAGGAGGGGCTGCCGCTGCTGGAGGTGCCGCGCCGCACCCCGTTCCTCGCCATCAGCAAGGCCGTGTCCGCCGCGATCGCCGCCGACCAGTACCGGGCGGTCACCGCGGGCTTCGCGGCCCAGCGAGAGCTGACCAGGCAGGCCCTGTCCGGTGGACCCGAAGGGCTGCTGGCCGCGCTCGCCACGCAGGTCGACGGCTGGGCGGCGCTGTACGACGCCTCGGGCGCCGTGGTCGCCGCGGCTCCCGAGTGGGCGGGGCGCAGGGCCGCGCGGCTCACCGGGGACGTCCAGCGGCTGCGTGAGCGCCCCGCCCCGGCCTCCTCGGTCGTCGGCGGCGCCGAGGGCGCCGAGCACCCCGAGAACGCCGACCGGGTCGAGCTCCACTCCCTCGGCACCTCCCGCCGCCCCCGCTCGGCCCTCGCCGTCGGCACCGCCGCCGCCCTCGGCACCGCCGAGCGCTACGCCGTCCACTCCGCCATCGCCCTGCTGACCCTCACCACGGAGCGCTCGCGCTCCCTGCACGAGGCCGAACAGCGCATCGACGAGGCCGTCCTGCGCATGCTGCTGGCCGGCGAACCGGACCACGCGCGCACGGTCGCCGGGGACCTGTACGGCGGTCTGCTGGACGCGCCCTTCCGGATCGTCGTCGCCGAGTCGGCGTCCGCGTCCGCCGCGCGGGCGCACGCCGGCCCGCACGCGCGCGTGCCGGCCGCCCCGGTCAAGCCCTCGGCCGCCGCGCTGGCCGCCGCCGACACCGACGGCGACCCGCTCGGCGCGCTCGCCGAGGTCGTGGAGTCGGCGGCGGCCCGGTCCGGCGAGGCGGTGCTCGTCGTCCCCGAGGGCGAGCGCCTGGTGGTGCTCGCCGTGGACGGGGGCGCGGCCGTCGCCGCCTGCACCGAGTACGCCGCGGCGCTGGAGACCGCCCGCCCGGCGCCCGAGCCGAGGGCGGGCGGTGACGAGGAGGGCCTGGTCGTCGGCCTGTCGGCGCCCTCCGGGCCGATCGCCGCCTCCGCCGCCTACAAGCAGGCCGAGCAGGCCCTGTCGGTGGCCCGGCGGCGCGGCCGGGTCTGCGTGGAACACGAGCACCTGGCCGCCGGATCGGTCCTGCCGCTCCTCGCCGACGACGCGGTCCGCGCCTTCGCCGACGGCCTGCTGCGCGCCCTGCGGGACCACGACGCCACCGGCCGGGGCGACCTGGTGGCCTCCCTGCGCGCCTGGCTCTCCCGCCACGGCCAGTGGGACGCGGCCGCGGCCGACCTCGGCGTCCACCGCCACACCCTGCGCTACCGCATGCGCCGCGTCGAGGAGATCCTCGGCCGCTCCCTGGACGACCCGGACGTACGGATGGAGCTGTGGCTGGCCCTGAAGGCGACGTCGACGGAGAACAGCCCGTCCGGCGGGTGAGGACGGGCCGTCCGGGGCCGCGGCGGGCCCGCTTCGGCGGCCCCAGACGGTACGGGGTGACCGGGACGAGACCCCACCGCGCCCCCGACCCTCCGCCCCACCCCGTGCCCCACCTGGCCGCAGCGTCGAACACCCCCTCCCCACCACTACACCCCGGACAAACGCGCCCCACCGCGTCCCGCCCTACGGTGGACCCCGCACCCCCGTCACGTACACACACCCCAACGCGGAAGGGCCGGGACTCGACATGACTTCCACCCACGCCTTCTGGCTCGCCGGCCGCCAGGCCACCGGCGAGTCCGGCTTCGACGTCACGTCCCCCTGGGACGGCAGCCAGGTGGGCACGGTGAGCCTGCCGACCGACGCCCAGGTCGAGGAGGCCGTGGCCGCCGCGTACGCCGTACGGGACGAGTTCGCCGCCACCCCCGCCCACGTCCGCGCCGCCGCCCTGGACCACGTCAGCCGGCGCCTGGTCGAGCGCACCGAGGAGATCGCCCGCCTGATCTCCGCCGAGAACGGCAAGCCGATCAAGTGGGCCCGCGGCGAGGTGGGCCGCGCGGTGTCCGTCTTCCGCTTCGCGGCCGAGGAGGCCCGCCGCTTCAACGGCGGCGAGGCCCAGCGCCTGGACACCGACGCCGGCGGCCAGGGGCGGCTCGCCCTCACCCGCCGCTTCCCCAAGGGCGTCGTCCTCGGCATCGCGCCGTTCAACTTCCCGCTCAACCTGTGCGCGCACAAGATCGCCCCCGCGATCGCCGCCGGCGCGCCCATCATCCTCAAGCCGGCGCCCGCCACCCCCCTGTCCGGCCTGGTCCTCGGCGAGCTGCTCGCCGAGACCGAACTGCCCGCCGGCTCCTGGAGCATCCTGCCGGTGCCCAACGACAAGATGCCCGCCCTCGTCCAGGACGAGCGCCTGCCGGTCATCTCCTTCACCGGCTCCGAGACGGTCGGTTACGCGATCATGGACTCGGTGCCCCGCAAGCACTGCACCCTGGAGCTGGGCGGCAACGGCGCGGCCGTCGTCCTGGGCGACTGGGCGAGCGACGAGGACCTGGAATGGGCCGCGACCCGCATCGCGACCTTCTCCAACTACCAGGGCGGCCAGTCCTGCATCTCGGTGCAGCGCGTGATCGCCGACGCCGCCGTCCACGACCGGCTGCTGCCGCGCATCGTCGCCGCCGTCGAGGCCCAGGTCACCGGCGACCCGAACGACGACGCCACGGACGTCGGCCCGCTGGTCAGCGAGGCCGCCGCCGAGCGCGTGGAGGCGTGGGTGCGGGAGGCCGTCGAGGCCGGCGCCACCCTGCACACCGGCGGCAAGCGCGACGGTGCCTCCTACGCGCCGACCGTCCTCACCGACCTCCCGGCGGACACCACCCTCGCCTGCGAGGAGGTCTTCGGACCCGTCCTCAGCGTGCAGAAGGTGAACGGCGAGGCCGAGGCGTTCGACGCGGTCAACGACTCCAAGTACGGCCTCCAGGCGGGTGTCTTCACCCACGACCTCCAGGCCGCCTTCCGCGCCCACCGCGCCCTGGAGGTCGGCGGCGTCGTCATCGGCGACGTCCCGTCCTACCGCGCGGACCAGATGCCGTACGGCGGTGCCAAGCAGTCCGGCGTGGGCCGCGAGGGCGTGAAGTTCGCGATGGACGACTACACCTACGAGCGGGTGCTGGTCCTGACGGGCCTCGCCCTCTGACCCACCCCGAGCGGCCCGACGGCCCGAGCCCACTGTGCGGGGGCTCGGGCCGTCGCCCGTCCGCCGCGGGCCGATCCGGGGTCCCGGATGACGAGTCGGGGCAGGGCGCCGGTCAGTGCCGGTGCCCGGCCCCCTCGTGCCGGCCTGCTCCGGACCCTCGACCGGAGAAGCCGACGTGCGCGAGCCGCAGAGAGCCGCGCAGTCCGATGCGGAGGTCGTGCACGCCCGCGGCGGCCAGCGCGGAGCGCAGCTCCGTGTAGGCGTACGGGCCCGAGGCGGGAGTGTCCGCGGACAGCACCACCGGTGCCGGGCCGCCGTCGAGGGCGATCTCCACGGTGCCCTCGCCCGCCACGCTCACGGTCACCCCGTCGACCCCGGCGCCGAAGTCGCAGGCCCGGTAGAGCAGTTCGCCCGTGCGTCCGGCCACGGGCGTGACCGCGTCGCCCGCGGTCTTCGTCAGGTCGACGATCTCCGTGCCGCTCTGCTCGTCGAAGCCGGCCGCCGCCAGCCCCCGTTCGCGCACCGGGCGCGGCGCGGTGGGCTCGCCGTCCAGGGTCACGGTCGCCGAGAGGCGCACGTCCTCGCAGGAGGCGCCCACCAGCAGGGCGTACGGTCCCGGCTCCAGCCGCCACCGGTCCAGCGCCACGTCCCAGAACGCGAGCGCGGACGACGGGACGTCGAAGGACACGTCCGCCGTCGCGCCCGGGGCGAGGGTGATCCGGCGGTGGGCCAGCAGCTCGCGGCGCGGGCGGGGGACCGACGGGTCCTCGGCGCGGACGTAGAGCTGGGGCACCTCGTCGGCGGTGACGTCCCCGGTGTTGGTGACGGTGAAGGACACGGACACCCGCCCGGCCTCCGCCCGCGCCGACAGGTCCGCGTACGCGAAGGAGGCGTACGACAGGCCGTGCCCGAAGGGGAACAGCGGGGTGCCCTCGAAGTACAGGTAGGTCTGGCGGCTGCCGATCACGTCGTAGTCGAGGAGACCGGGCAGGTCGGCGTCGTCCGCGTACCAGGTCTGCGGCAGCCGCCCGGCCGGGGAGACGTCTCCGGCCAGCACCCGGGCCAGCGCGGTGCCGGCCGCCTGGCCGCCGTGCGCGGTCCACAGCACCGCGGGGAGCGCCTCCGCGTCCAGCGCGTACGGGTAGGCGGAGGTCAGCGCCAGCACCGTCGCCGGGTTGGCGGCGCGGGCCGCGCGCAGCAGCCGCTCCTGGTGGGCGGGGAGCCGCAGCGTCGTACGGTCCTCGGTCTCCCGCCCGTTGATGTGCGGGTCGTTGCCCGCCACCACCACGACCACGTCCGCCCCGGCGGCGGCCCGCGCCACTGCGTCCTCGCCGCGCTCGGTGACGACCAGCCCGAAGACCTCCGGGGCGTCGGCGGCGGCGGAGGCGGCGGAGGAGGCGTCCGGCGCGGCAACCTTCACGCCGTCGGCGGCGACACGGACGTGACCACCCGTTCCCGTGTGCCGCAGGAGGTGTCCGTCCCCGTGGGGTTCCAGACGGAAGGTCTCCTGCACGACCCAGCCGCCGGGCTGGTCGGCGGAGGCGCGCACGAAGCCGTCCTCGGCGACGGACAGGTACCGGCCGTCGGGGGCGCGCAGGGTGAGCAGACCCTCCCCCCAGTCGACGAGGGCGAGTTCGGTGCCGGTGGCGTCGGTGGTCAGCGGCGGCAGGTCGGTGCGGCCGGCCAGCAGGGCCGGGTCGAGCGCGCCCTCGGTGCCGGCCGCCCGGTCCGCGGCACCGTCCGACGGGAGGACGTGCAGGAACGTACCGGCGGCGGTCCTCAGCCGGACCCGGTCCACACCCTCCGCGAAGCTCACGCGCTCGGCGCCGAACCGCTCGTACACGCCCTCCAGCGGGGTGGAGCGGTGGATGAGCGTACCGCTGTACCAGTCGAGCTTGCACTCGTCGGCGAGCAGGCCGACGACGGCGATCCGGGCGTCGGGGGCCAGCGGCAGCACACCGTCGTTCTTCAGCAGGACCACAGCCTGCTCCGCCGCCTCCCGCGCCAGCTCCTGGTGGGCCGGCGTGTCGATGGCGGCAGTGACGTCCTCGGCGGTGGCGGGGGCGTGCGGGTCGTGCTCCGGGTCGAACTCGCCCAGCCGGAACCGGACCGACAGCTGGCGGCGCACGGCCGTGTCGACGTCGGCCTCGGTCAGCAGGCCCTGCTCCAGGGCGCCCCGGACCCGCGCGACGATCCGCGAGGAGTCCGTGCCGTGGTCGGTGAAGCTGTCGACCCCGGCCCGCAGCGCGGCGGCCGTCGCCTCCTCGTGGGTGTCGAAGTAGTGCTCGGAGTCGACCAGGTTGGAGGGGGCGCCCGCGTCCGAGCAGACCAGCAGATCCTCCTCGGTCCAGGTGCGCAGCTGCCGGCCGAGGTGCGGGGAGAGGTGGTTGGGGCGGCCGTTGACCAGGTTGTAGGCCGGCATCACCCCGGCCACCGCGCCCGCCTCGACCGTCGCGCGGAAGGCGCGCAGGTCGTACTCGTGCAGGACGCGCGGGCGGACGGACGCCGAGGACGTGTCCCGGTCGGTCTCGTTGTTGTGCGCGAGCCAGTGCTTGAGGACGGGCGCGGTGCGCCAGTACGTCGGATGTCCGCCGCGCAGACCGCGGGTGTAGGCGGTGGCGATGGCGGAGGTGAGCCTCGGGTCCTCGGAGTAGCCCTCCTCGTTGCGGCCCCACAGGGGGTGGCGCAGCAGGTTCACCGTCGGGGACCAGACGTTGAGGCCGACGCGTTCGTCGCGGGCGCGCATCGCCCTGGCCTCGCGGGACACCGCCTCGCCGACCCGGCGCACCAGGTCCTCGTTCCAGGTCGCGCCGAGCCCCACGGCCTGCGGGAAGACGGTCGCCGGACCCATCCAGGCGACGCCGTGCAGCGCCTCCTGACCGGTGCGGAACGCGGCGACACCGAGCCGCTCGACGGCGGGCGCGAACTGGTGCAGGAACGCGGTCTTCTCGTCGAGCGTGAGCCGCGCCAGCAGATCGTCGACGCGCTTCGCGAACGGCAGGCGCGGATCGCGGAACGGAGGCGCGGGCGGCGTGGATGCGGTCACGTGGGGATCCCTTTGCGGTGGAGCGGCCGGACGCTTTCGAAGCGCTTCGATGCTCAGTCGTCGCGGGGCCGGGTGTCAAGACATCGCCCGGCACCGCCTCCGACTTATCGCCCCAAGCGGCGTGCAAAATGAGCCAGTTAGCACTGACTCGTCCCGCGCACACCTCCGAGGAATTCCGGCAACGACTCTTGTGCACCCTCAGGCGTTCACTTAACCTCGCTGCAACATCGAAGCGCTTCGACGCCGGGCTCGCACTCCCGCACGTGCCGTGAGGTGCGACGGAGACCGGGCACACCTCCGACGACCGCTTCGGCTCAGCCAGTTCCACTCGAGACACCGCAGCCGACGGCCACCGCCGGGTGTCCTGGTGCGCCACGAAGGGTTGACGCAATGACGCCGAACGCCGCCTCCGGCCCCAGCCGGAGAAAGTTCCTCGCCTCCACGGCGGTCGCCACCGCAGCGGTGGCCGGAGGCATGCCGCTGCTCTCCGCCTGCGGCGGATCCGACGGCGGCTCGCGCGACGGCACCACGTCCGCCAAGGACGCGAAGAAGCTGCTGCCGGCGTACGTGGCCAGCAACGTGGTCGCCCCCGACATCCCGAGCAAGAACGGTTCCGCGGTCGGGTTCACCAGCAAGCTGGACCTCGCGGACCTGAAGACGTCGGTGCCCGAGAAGCTCGGCAAGGGCGGCCGGGTCACCGTCATGTCGCCGTTCTGGGGGTCCCCGCCGAAGGACGGCAACGCGTACTACAAGGCGATGAACGACCTCATCGGCGTCGACGTGGCCTGGCAGAACCAGGACGGCAACACCTACGACCAGAAGCTGGGCGCGGTGCTCGCCTCCAGCGAGGTGCCCGACGTGGTGGTCGTGCCCGGCTGGAACATGACCGGCAAGATACCCAGCGCCATCATCGGCAAGTTCGCCGACCTCGGCCCGTACCTCTCCGGTGACGCGGTCAAGGACTTCCCCAACCTCGCCGCGATCCCCACCGACGCCTGGCAGCGGTGCATCTTCGGCGGCAAGCTGCGCGGCCTGCCGATGCCGTCCTCGTACGTGCCCAACAACGTGCCCCTCTACCGCCAGGACATCTTCGAGAAGGAGGGGTACGAAGTCCCCACCTCCGCCGACGAGTTCCTGGCGCTGGCCAAGGAGGCCACCAACGCCAAGGCCAGGCGCTGGGCCTGCCTGGACATGAAGTGGACCGCCTTCTACTCCTTCGGTGTGCTCTCCGGCGAGGAGAAGTCCCTCGGCTGGAACGAGGTCGACGGCAAGCTGGTCTACCGCATCGAGACCGACGAGTACCTCGAGGCGCTGGAGTGGACCCGGAAGCTGTTCGCCGCCGGTGTCGTCCACCCGGACGCCGAACTGGGCAAGAGCAGCGCCCAGGACCCCGGGCCCAAGTTCGCCGCCGGCGAGTTCCTCGTCTACAACCAGGACATCTCGCAGTGGTGGAGCCGCACCGCCGAACAGGCCGCGCAGAACCCCGCATTCAAGATCTGGGGCATGGACATCTTCGGCCACGACGGCGGCGCCCCGACGCTGTGGGCCAAGAACCCGGCGAGCATCTTCGCCTTCGTCAACAAGAAGGCGTCGGAGTCGGTGATCCGCGACGTGCTGGCCGTCGCCAACGTCACCGCGGCGCCGTACGGCACCAAGGAGTACATGGCGACCAACTACGGCGTGGAGGGCACCCACTACACGGTCAAGGACGGCGTCCCCACCAAGACCGACCAGGGCAACATCGACGTGATGAACGCCTACGTGATGATCGCGAGCCCCGCCGCGACCATGGCCCACCCCGACTTCCCCGAGGTCGGCAAGGGCCAGGTCGAGTGGCAGCAGCGGATGGGCGCCTTCACCAGGAAGTCCGCGTTCTACGGCATGCAGATCACCGAGCCCGCCCGCTACACCAACCTCTCCAACGACTTCGAGCAGCTCGAGGACGACTTCGTCCGCGGCCGCAAGAAGATGAGCGACGTCCAGCAGGCCGTCTCCGAGTGGCGCAGCAAGGGCGGCGACAAGCTCCGCGACTGGTACCAGAAGCTGCTCGACGAGAACGGCTCGGCGGCGAGCTGACCGGCGCGGACGAGGCGAGGAGAACGGCCGTGTCGCACAGCACGGTGCCTCGGAGCAGGGCCGAGGCCGATACGACGGAGAAGACCCCGGTGGCGTCCGACGGCGCCACCGGCCCCCGGAGGAGGAAACCGCCGTCCGGGAAGCTGAAGCTCGGGCTCAGACTCAGACGCGACCGCATGCTGCTGCTGATGACGCTGCCCGCCGTGCTGCTGGTCCTGCTCTTCAACTACCTGCCGATCCTGGGCAATGTCGTCGCCTTCCAGGAGTACGACCCCTACCTCAGTGACAACGGGATCGTCTCCATCCTGAACAGCCCCTGGGTCGGCCTGGAGAACTTCCAGCGGATCTTCGAGGACTCGGCCTTCTGGAACGCGGTCCAGAACACCCTGGTCCTCTTCGTCCTCCAGCTCGTCCTCTACTTCCCGGTCCCGATCCTGCTCGCGCTGCTCATCAACAGCGTGGTCAGGCCCCGGGTGCGGGCCGTGTCGCAGGCGATCCTGTACCTGCCGCACTTCTTCTCCTGGGTGCTGGTCGTCGCCGTCTTCCAGCAGCTCTTCGGCGGCGCCGGCATCCTCTCCCAGCTGTTGCGGGAGAACGGGTACGACGGTCTGGACATCATGACCAACCCGGACACCTTCGCCTTCCTGATCACCGCGCAGAGCGTGTGGAAGGACGCCGGCTGGGGGATCATCGTCTTCCTCGCCGCGCTCGCCTCGGTCAACCCCGACCTGTACGAGGCCGCCGCGATGGACGGCGCGGGCCGCCGGCGCCGCATGTGGCACGTCACCCTGCCGGCGCTGCGCCCGGTGATAGCCCTGCTGCTGGTGCTGCGCGTCGGTGACGCCCTCACCGTCGGCTTCGAGCAGATCCTGCTGCAACGGGACTACGTCGGACCCGGCGCGGCCGAGGTCCTCGACACCTTCGTGTGGTGGAACGGCGTGCGCAACCAGGACTTCGGCTACGCGGCCGCCGCCGGCCTCGTCAAGGGCGTCATCAGCCTGGGCCTGGTCCTCGCCGCGAACAAGGTGGCCCATCTGATGGGCGAGCAGGGGGTGTACAAGAAGTGACCGCCGTCATCGACAAGGACGTCCGGCAGCCTTCGCGGAAGCCGGGCCGCTGGGCGGCCCCGCCCCGGCCGGTGTGGGAGGAGAAGCCCAGCACGGCCGGCGTCGCCGGCAAGGGCCTGGTGCTGGGCCTGGCCTGTCTGGCGATCGTCTTCCCGCTGTGGATCGTCATCGTCACCAGCCTGTCCTCGCGCAGGACCATCGACGAGGCCGGCGGACTGGTGATGATCCCCAAGGACATCACCTTCGTCGCCTACCAGGAACTGCTCAGCGGCGGCCAGGTCACCCGCGCCGCGCTCGTCAGTATCGGCATCACCCTCGTCGGCACCCTCTTCTCGATGACGGTGTCCGTGCTGTGCGCCTACGGCCTGTCCCGCACCGGCTCCCTGGGCCACCGCTGGATCCTGATGCTCCTGCTGGCCACCATGTTCTTCAGCGCCGGCCTCATCCCCACCTACCTGCTGGTGCAGTCGCTGGGGCTGACGGACAGCTATCTCGCGCTGATCCTGCCGAGCGCGATCAGTGTCTTCAACATCCTGGTCCTGCGCGGCTTCTTCATGGGCATCTCCCAGGAGCTGATCGACAGCGCCCGCATCGACGGCGCCGGGGACTTCCGCATCCTGTGGCGGATCGTCATGCCGCTGTCCCGCGCCGTCCTCGCCGTGATCACGCTGTTCTACGCCGTCGGCTACTGGAGCGCCTGGTTCAACGCCTCCCTGTACCTGAACGACCAGGACATGATGCCGCTGCAGAACGTCATGATCCAGCTCGTGCAGAAGCAGGAGGCACCGGTCGGCCTCGGCCAGGCGATCAAGACCGGGGAACTGTCGGGCCTCGCCGTGCAGATGGCCGTGATGGTCATGGCGCTGCTGCCGGTGGCCGTGCTCTCGCCCTTCGTCCAGCGCCACTTCAAGAAGGGGATGCTCACGGGGGCCGTCAAGGGCTGACACCTTCCGACCACCCTGCCCCCCCGCAAGCAGAGAGCCCAGCCGATGCCGAACCTGTCGGACACCACCCGCCACCGCATCCTCTACGGCGGCGACTACAACCCCGAGCAATGGCCCGAGGAGACCTGGCACGAGGACGTCCGCCTGATGCGGGACGCCGGCGTCAACTCCGTCACCCTCGGCGTCTTCTCCTGGTCGCAGCTCGAACCACGCCCGGGGACCTACGAGTTCGGCTGGCTGGACCGTCTGATGGACCTGCTGCACGCCCACGACGTCGGGGTCGTCCTCGCCACCCCCACCGCCTCGCCCCCACCCTGGCTGGGCCACCTCCACCCGGACACCCTGCCCCGCGACGAGGACGGCCGCACCGAGTGGTGGGGCGGCCGCCAGCACTTCTCCCACTCCAGCACCACCTACCGCCGGCACGCGGCGGCCGTCACCGAGGCCCTGGCCGCCCGGTACGCGGGCCACCCCGCGCTCACGATGTGGCACATCAACAACGAGTACTGCACCTCCGACCACGGGGAGGAGGCCGCCACCCGCTTCCGCCGCTGGCTCCGCGACCGGTACGGCACCCTCGACGCCCTCAACACCGCCTGGGGCACCGCCTTCTGGAGCCAGGGCTACGGCGACTGGGAGGAGGTCGCGCCGCCCCGTCGCGCCCACTACCTGAAGAACCCCACCCAGCTGCTCGACTTCCGGCGCTTCACCTCGGACATGCTCCTGGAGTGCTTCGTCGCCGAACGCGACATCGTCCGCCGCCACACCCCGCACCTGCCGGTGACCACCAACTTCATGCCGCTGTGGTTCGGCCAGGACGCCTGGCGCTGGGCCGAGGAGGAGGACGTGGTCTCCGTCGACCTCTACCCCGACCCGCGCGACCCGCTCGGCGCGCAGCACGGCGCCCTGGTCCAGGACATGACCCGCTCCCAGGCACGGGGGCCGTGGATGCTCATGGAGCAGGCCGCCGGACCCGTCAACTGGCGCGGGGTGAACCACCCCAAGCCGCGCGGCCTCAACCGCCTGTGGTCCCTGCAGGCCGTGGCCCGCGGCGCCGACGCCGTCTGCTACTTCCAGTGGCGCCAGTCCCGGCAGGGCGCGGAGAAGTTCCACTCCGGGATGCTCGGCCACGCGGGCCCGCAGGGACGCACGTACCAGGAGGTCAAGCAGCTCGGCGCCGACCTCGCCCGGCTCGGCCCGCACACCGCGGACACCCGCGTCACCGCCGGCATCGCCGTCCTGCACGACTGGCACGCCTGGTGGGCCGGCGCCCAGGACGCCCGGCCCTCCACCCGCTTCGACTACCCCGACGTCCTCCACGCCTGGCACCGGGCCCTCTGGGAGGCCCACCTCACCACCGACTTCGCTCACCCGGAGCACGACCTGAGCCCGTACAAGGCGGTCGTCGTGCCCCAGCTCTACGCCCTCACCGACGCGGCGATCGACAACCTCCTCACCTACGTCCGCGACGGCGGCACCCTCGTCTGCGGCTTCCTCACCGGCGTCGCCGACGAGGACGACCGGATCAGACCCGGCGGCATGGACGCCCGGCTGCGCGCCCTCTTCGGCATCCGCACCCTGCACGAGTGGTGGCCCCTGGAGACCGACGAACCGGCCGCCTGCGACGGCTTCCGCGGCACCCTGTGGTCCGAGGAGATCGAACCCGACGGCACCGCCACCGAAACCGTCCCCTACCGGGGCGGCGAGCTGGACGGCATGCCGGCCGTGCTGCGCAAGGGCAGGGCCTGGTACCTGTCGACGCTGCCGGAGCCCCGGGCGCTGCGCGGGCTGCTCACCCGGGCCGCCGCCGACGCGGGCGTCCGTCCCGTGCTCGACGGCCTCCCCGCGCATGTCGAAGCCGTGCGCCGCGGTGACCTGCTCTTCCTCCTCCACCACGGCCGCGAGCCGGTCACCGTCGACGTCCCGGGCACCCACCGCGACCTGCTGACCGACACGACCGTCACCGACCGCGTCACCCTCGGCCGGTACGGCGCCGCGGTCCTCGCGGAGTCCGCCTCATGACCGGCACGCGCCCCGCCGACGGGCCCGTGCACGGCACCTGGGAGCCCGAGCCCGCCACCCGCTGGGAGGACGCCTTCCTCAGTGGCAACGGCCACCACGGCGCCCTCGTGTTCGGCGATCCGGACGCCGACCGGGTCGTCGTCACCCACCACACCCTCGTCCGTCCGGACGGCGACGACGCGCTCCGCCGCCCACCCCGGCTCGCCGCCGACCTGCCCGCCCTCCAGGACCGCCTGCTCGCCGGGGACGCCACCGCCGCCGAGGACTTCACCGACGGCCGTCCGCTGCGCTGGGTGCGCCGCTTCCACCCGGCCTTCCAGCTGCGCCTGAACCGACCGCCCGGCGACGCCCGCGCCGCCTACCGCCGCTCCGTCGACTTCACCACCGGCGAGGCCACCGCCACGCACTCCACCTGGACCAGCCGCGTCTTCGTCTCCCGCGCCGACGACGTGATCGTCCAGCGCGTCACCGCCCCGCACGTCACCCTCGACCTCTCCCTCGACCACCGCCTCCCCGGCGCCCCCGCCGGGCTCGCCGTCGGCCAGGGCGCAGTCCGCACCCCGGAGGGCGCCCTGCTCAGCCTGCGGGCCCACTACCCCGGCAGCGACCTCGCCTACACCGGCGTCACCCTGGTCGCCGTCACCGGCGGCACCACCCGGCTGGTCCCGCCGGGCGTCCTGGTCGAGGGCGCCACGGAGGTCCTCCTCCTCACCCGGGTGCGCCGCCACACCGGCGAGCTGGACGTGGCCGCCGAGGGCCGCGCCCTGCGCGAGCTGCCGGACGCGGCGTCGTACGACGGACTCCTCGACCGCCACCTCGCCCTGCACCGCACCGCCTACGACCGCGTCACCCTCGATCTCGCCGCCGACCCCGCCGAGCGCGCCCTGCCGGGATCGGCCCTCCTGGAGCACGCCGGCGGCCCGGCCCTGCTGGAGCGCCTCTTCGCCGCCGGCCGCTACCACCTGCTCTCCGCCAGCGGCCTGCTCCCGCCCCGGCTGACCGGCCTGTGGACCGGCGACTGGAACACCGCCTGGTCCGGGGCGTTCACCACCAACGCCAACCTCAACCTCCAGACCGCGTCCGCCGCGGCGGGCGCCCTGCCCGAGGTCACCGAGGCCCACGCGGCCCTGGTCCACCGCCAGCTCCCCGACTGGCGCGACAACGCCCGGGCGATCTTCGGCGCCCGGGGCGTGGTGGCGCCCTCGCACACCGACGGCGAGTCCGGGCACACGTACCACTTCAGCCGCGAGTACCCGCTCCACCTGTGGACGGCGGGCGCCGACTGGCTGCTCAAACCGCTCGTGGACCACGACGAGACCCGCGGCGCCCGCGACCCGCGCACCACCGCCGCCCTCGCCGAAGTCGCCCTCTTCTACGAGGACTTCCTCACCCGCACGGACGAGAGCGGCCGGCTGGCGGTCGTCCCCTCCTACTCGCCCGAGAACCGCCCCGCCAACGCCGGCTGGGGCACCCTCGACGCGGCCATGGACCTCTCCGCCGCCCGGCACGCCCTGCTGACCGCCGCCGACCACCACCCCGAGCACGCCGACCGCTGGCGGACCCTGGCCGACCGTCTCCCGCCCCACCGGGTCAACGCCGACGGAGCCCTCGCCGAATGGGCGCGGCCCGGCCTGGAGGACACCTACGACCACCGCCACCTGAGCCACCTCTACGGCGTGTGGCCGCTCGACGAGATCAACCCGTACGACACCCCCCGTCTCGCCGGGGCCGCCCGCCGCGCCCTCGAACTGCGCGGCGTCGAGAACGACTCCGCCCACGGGCACCTCCACCACGCCCTGGTCGCGGCCCGCCTCCGGGACGCCGGACGGGTCGCCCACTGCCTCGCCCGCGTGCTCGACGGCGACTACTTCCACCCCTCCCTGATGAGCGCGCACTACCCCCACCGCGACGTCTACAACGCGGACGCCGCGCACGCGCTCCCGGCCGTGCTCATCGAGATGCTCGTGCAGTCCACGCCGAGCCGGCTGGTCCTGCTGCCCGCCCTCCCCGCGTCCTTGCCGCGGGGCGAGATCCGAGGCGTACGCACCCGTTTCGGAGCCGAACTCGACCTCGCCTGGACGCCCGACGGGACGGCGCGAGCGCTCCTGCGCCCCGGCCGCACCGTCCGCGTCGAACTCCGGACCTCCTCCGGCGCCGAACCGCTCGACCTGGTCGCCGGAGAGGACCGCGCCCTCGGCATCGCCGGCACGCGTGCCGCGGCGCGGTAGCCCTGCACCTCCCCCCACCCATGGAAGGAACCCCCATGGCACCACGCACCCGCACCCTGACCGCGCTGCTCGCCCCCGCCCTCGCGCTCGGCGCCACCGTCGGCCTCGCCGCCGCCCCCGCCCAGGCCGCGGTCTGGAACTCCTGCGACCAGTGGGGCAACACGAACCTGAACGGCTACACCCTCTACAACAACATCTGGGGCTCCGGCGCCGGCGCCCAGTGCGTCTGGGCCAACTCCGGCACCAACTGGGGCGTCTGGGCCGACCACCCGAACACCGGCGGCATCAAGTCCTACCCGAACTCCAAGAAGGTGATCAACAAGCCGATCACCTCCATCACCTCGCTCACCAGCAGCTACAACGTCACGGTCCCGTCGTCCGGCGCCTACAACACGTCGTACGACATCTGGGACACGGACTACGACTACGAGATCATGCTCTGGGTCAACCACAACGGCGCCGTGGGCCCGCTCGGCAGCCCACAGGGGACGGCCACCCTCGGCGGCCACACCTGGAACGTCTACAAGGGGAACAACGGGGCCAACGAGGTCTTCTCGTTCCTGCGCACCTCGGACTCGAACTCCGGCACGGTGAACATCCTCCCCGTCCTGAAGTGGATCAAGGACACCAAGGGCTGGATGGGCAACGAGACCATCGGCGACGTGCAGTTCGGCTACGAGATCACCTCGTCCGCCGGCGGCCTGGACTTCCGCACCAACAACCTGACGGTCAGCGGCGGCTGACCCGGCGCGCGGCGAGGGGCCGGTCCCGCCCGGGACCGGCCCCTCCACTCCGCCGCGGGTCCCGGCCCGTGTCCGCGGGGCTGGGGACCGGGGGCGCTACGGCCGTACGGGCGCCGGGCCGGAGCTGGCCCGGACGGTCAGCTCCGGCGCGAGCAGCACGACCTCGTCGCTCCCGCGCCCGCCGAGCTTGGCGAGCAGCTGCTCCACCGCGTGCCGGCCCATGTCCTGCGCGGGTACGGCGACCGAGGTGAGCCGCACCGAGGCCTGGGTGGCGACCTGCTCCGGGCAGACCGCCACCACCGACACGTCCTCGGGCACCGCACGGCCCTGCTGGCGCAGCAGGGCGAGCAGCGGCTCGACCGCCGCCTCGTTCTGGACGACGAAGCCGGTGGTGCCCGGACGCTCGTCGAAGATCCGGGCGAGAGTCGAGGCCATCGCGTCGTACCCGCCCTCGCAGGGGCGGTGCAGCAGCCGCAGTCCCAGCTCCCGCGCGCGGGTGCGCAGCCCGTCGAGGGTGCGCTCGGCGAAGCCGGTGTGCCGTTCGTAGACCGCGGGAGCCTCGCCGATGACGGCGATGTCGTGGTGCCCCAGCCCCGCCAGGTGCTCCACGCACAGCGCGCCGGTCGCCCGGAAGTCCAGGTCGACGCAGGTGAGTCCCTCGGTGTCGGCGGGCAGCCCGATCAGGACGGACGGCTGGTTCGTGCCCCGCAGCAGAGGGAGACGCTCGTCGTCCAGTTCGACGTCCATCAGGATCATCGCGTCGGCGAGCCCGCTGCCGGTGACGCGGCGCACGGCGTCGGGGCCCTCCTCGCCGGTGAGCAAGAGGATGTCGTACCCGTGGGTCCGCGCGCTGGTGGCGACCGCGATGGCGATCTCCATCATCACCGGCACGTACATGTCCGTGCGCAGGGGGATCATCAGCGCGATGATGTTGGACCTGCTGCTGGCCAGGGCGCGGGCGCCGGCGTTCGGATGGTAGCCGAGCGTGCGGATGCTCTCCTCGACCCGCTGCCGGGTGGTGGTGGAGATGGACCGCTTGCCGCTGAGGACATAGCTCACCGTGCTGGCCGAGACTCCGGCGTGCTGGGCGACCTCGGCGAGGGTGACCATCCAGCTCTCCCAGTGATGTGAAGCGCTTCGACAGCGCGCGAGATGCGGAGACGAGTGAGGGCGGTCCGACAGTAGCGCCCGCGCGGGTCGAGTGTCCATAGGGAGTCGAAGCGCTTCGACAGCCGTTGCTCCCAGGACGCTCCCCGCGGGGCTTCGGCCGAACGGCCGCACGAAGGGTGGTGGGGCCGCCCGCTCTCGGGTAAATACGATCGGGTAGCACCGACCGGTAAGTCACGTACGTCCGCAAGGTCGCGCGGCACGCCTGAGGCGATCTTGGTGGACGTGCTTCCCCCCGATGCCGATTCGCGGCGAGGTGAGACTCATGTCCGCCCCCACCACCCCCTCCTCCCGACCCACCGTCACCGAACGCGAGGCCCGACAGGTCGCCGAGGCGGCCCGGGAACAGGACTGGCGCAAGCCCAGCTTCGCCAAGGAGCTGTTCCTCGGTCGCTTCCGCCTCGACCTGCTCCACCCCCACCCGCTCCCCGCCGACGAGGACGTCCAGCGCGGCGAGGAGTTCCTCGCCAAACTGCGCGACTTCTGCGAGACGAAGATCGACGGGTCCGTGATCGAGCGTGACGCGCGCATCCCGGACGAGGTGATCACCGGGCTGAAGGAGCTCGGCGCCCTCGGCATGAAGATCGACACCAAGTACGGCGGCCTCGGCCTCACCCAGGTCTACTACAACAAGGCCCTCGCCCTGGTCGGGTCGGCGAATCCCGCGATCGGCGCGCTGCTCTCCGCCCACCAGTCGATCGGCGTGCCGCAGCCCCTGAAGATGTTCGGCACCCAGGAGCAGAAGGACACGTTCCTGCCGCGCTGCGCCCGCACCGACATCTCGGCGTTCCTCCTGACCGAGCCGGACGTCGGCTCGGACCCGGCCCGCCTGGCGACCACCGCCGTGCCCGACGGGGACGACTACGTCCTCGACGGGGTGAAGCTGTGGACGACCAACGGCGTCGTCGCCGACCTGCTCGTCGTCATGGCCCGCGTCCCGAAGTCCGAGAGCCACAAGGGCGGCATCACCGCCTTCGTCGTGGAGGCCGCGTCCGAGGGCGTCACCGTCGAGAACCGCAACGCCTTCATGGGCCTGCGCGGTCTGGAGAACGGCGTCACCCGCTTCCACCGGGTGCGCGTCCCGGCCGCGCACCGCATCGGCGCCGAGGGTGCCGGGCTGAAGATCGCCCTGACCACCCTGAACACCGGTCGCCTCTCGCTCCCCGCGATGTGCGTGGGCGCCGGCAAGTGGTGCCTGAAGATCGCCCGCGAATGGTCGGCGGTGCGCGAGCAGTGGGGCAAGCCGGTCGCGCTGCACGAGGCGGTCGGCTCGAAGATCGCCTTCATCGCGGCGACGACCTTCGCCCTGGAGGCCGTGCTGGACCTCTCCTCCCAGATGGCCGACGAGGACCGCAACGACATCCGCATCGAGGCCGCCCTCGCCAAGCTCTACGGCTCCGAGATGGCCTGCCTGATGGCCGACCACCTGGTCCAGATCCGCGGAGGACGCGGCTTCGAGACGGCCGCCTCGCTCGAAGCCCGCGGCGAGCGCGCGGTGCCGGCCGAGCAGATCCTGCGCGACCTGCGCATCAACCGGATCTTCGAGGGTTCCACCGAGATCATGCACCTGCTGATCGCGCGGGAGGCCGTCGACGCCCACCTCTCGGTCGCGGGCGACCTGATCGACCCCGAGAAGACGCTGTCGGACAAGGCACGCGCGGGCGCGCAGGCGGGCGTCTTCTACGCCAAGTGGCTGCCGAAACTCGTCGCCGGTCCCGGCCAGCTCCCGCGCGCCTACGCCGACTTCCACCCGTCGGGCCATCCCGACCTCTCCGGGCACCTGCGCTACGTCGAGCGCACCGCCCGCAAGCTCGCCCGCTCCACCTTCTACGCCATGTCCCGCTGGCAGGGCCGGATGGAGACCAAGCAGGGCTTCCTCGGCCGGATCGTCGACATCGGCGCGGAGCTGTTCGCGATGAGCGCCGCCTGTGTCCGCGCCGAGCACCTGCGCACCCGGGGCGAGCACGGCCGCGAGTCCTACCAGCTCGCCGACGCCTTCTGCCGCCAGGCCCGCATCCGCGTCGAGGAACTCTTCGGCCGCCTGTGGACCAACACCGACGATCTCGACCGCAAGGTCGTCAAGGGTGTGCTGGGCGGCGCCTACGAGTGGCTGGAGCAGGGGATCGTCGACCCGTCCGGCGACGGTCCGTGGATCGCCGACGCCTCCCCGGGCGCCTCGCAGCGGGCGAACGTGCACCGCCCCGTCAGGTGAACCCCGCCCGGCCGCGCGGCCCCGGACACACCGCACCCCCGCCCGCCCAGGGGGTGCGGTGTGTCCGGGGAGCACGACCGCGTCCGGCCGGGAACACCACCGCGTCCGGCCCGGAGCGCCGGTGTGCCCGGGTGGGGACGCCGGTGCGCCCCGGCGGGGACGCCGGTGCGCCCGGCCCGGGACGCCTCCGCGGTCCACCCGCGGGGCCTCGTGACACCCGTGCGAGGGACGCGCTGTCCTCGCGGCGGGCGGTTGCGGCAACAATGGGGGGATGAGCGACAGTCCAGCCCCACTCGCCGACCCCCACCTCGTGTACGACCCGGTGGCGGGCGACGGCCCGAAGGACGTGGTGATCCTCGGGTCCACCGGGTCGATCGGGACCCAGGCCATCGACCTCGTGCTGCGCAACCCGGACCGCTTCCGGGTCACCGCCCTGTCCGCCAACGGCGGCCGGGTCGCCCTCC
Source organism: Streptomyces sp. NPDC047853 (assembly GCF_043204535.1). Classification (NCBI taxonomy): domain Bacteria; kingdom Bacillati; phylum Actinomycetota; class Actinomycetes; order Kitasatosporales; family Streptomycetaceae; genus Streptomyces; species Streptomyces sp. NPDC047853. The sequence continues at coordinate 258,941 of NZ_JBIDCI010000013.1, forward strand.
TCGCCGAGCAGGCGCACCGGCTGGGGGCGCGGACCGTCGCCGTCGCGCGCGAGGACGTCGTCCCCGCGCTGCGCGAGGCACTGGGCGCCCGGTACGGCAGTGGGGAGCCGCTCCCCGAGATCCTCGCCGGACCCGACGCGGCCACCCGGGTCGCCGCCTCCGACTGCCACACCGTCCTCAACGGCATCACCGGCTCCATCGGGCTCGCCCCGACCCTGGCCGCCCTGGAGGCGGGCCGCACGCTGGCGCTCGCCAACAAGGAGTCGCTCATCGTCGGCGGCCCGCTGGTCAAGGCCCTCGCCAAGCCCGGGCAGATCATCCCGGTCGACTCCGAGCACGCCGCCCTCTTCCAGGCCCTGGCCGCCGGCACCCGCGCCGACGTGCGCAAGCTGGTCGTCACCGCCTCCGGCGGCCCGTTCCGGGGCCGGACCAGGGAGCAGCTGGCGGGCGTCACCGTCGAGGACGCCCTCGCCCACCCCACCTGGGCCATGGGCCCGGTGATCACGATCAACTCCGCGACCCTCGTCAACAAGGGCCTGGAGGTGATCGAGGCCCACCTCCTGTACGACATTCCCTTCGACCGCATTGAGGTGGTCGTGCACCCGCAGTCGTATGTCCACTCGATGGTGGAGTTCACGGACGGATCGACCCTGGCCCAGGCGACGCCCCCCGACATGCGGGGGCCCATCGCCATCGGCCTCGGCTGGCCCGAGCGCGTCCCGGACGCCGCCCCGACCTTCGACTGGAGCAAGGCCTCGACCTGGGAGTTCTTCCCGCTGGACAACGAGGCCTTCCCCTCGGTGAACCTCGCCCGGCACGTCGGGGAGCTCGCGGGCACGGCCCCGGCGGTGTTCAATGCCGCCAACGAGGAGTGCGTCGAGGCGTTCCGCCGCGGCGTGCTGCCGTATCTCGGGATCATGGAGACCGTCACGCGGGTGGTCGAGGAGCACGGCACCCCCCGTACGGGAACCTCGCTCACCGTCGCGGACGTCCTCGAAGCGGAGACCTGGGCGCGTACCCGGGCCCGGGAACTGGCGGCACAGACGGCGGAGGCCCGTGCATGACGACCCTGATGTTCATCCTCGGCATAGTCCTCTTCGCGGTCGGCCTGCTGTTCTCCATCGCCTGGCACGAGCTGGGGCACCTGTCGACGGCCAAGCTCTTCGGCATCCGTGTGCCCCAGTACATGGTCGGGTTCGGGCCGACGCTCTTCTCGCGGAAGAGGGGCGAGACCGAGTACGGCGTCAAGGCCATCCCGTTCGGCGGCTACATCCGCATGATCGGCATGTTCCCGCCGGGCGCCGACGGCCGGGTGGAGGCCCGTTCCACCTCGCCCTGGCGCGGCATGATCGAGGACGCCCGCTCGGCCGCCTTCGAGGAACTCCAGCCGGGTGACGAGAAGCGCCTGTTCTACACGCGCAAGCCCTGGAAACGGGTCATCGTGATGTTCGCGGGCCCGTTCATGAACCTGATCCTCGCGGTGGTGCTGTTCCTCATCGTCCTGATGGGCTTCGGTATCTCGCAGCAGACCACCACCGTCAGCTCCGTCTCCCAGTGCGTCATCTCCCAGACCGAGAACCGCGACGACTGCACCAGGTCGGACCCGGCCTCCCCGGCCGCCGCGGCCGGCCTCAAGGCGGGCGACAAGATCGTCTCCTTCGACGGCGTGCGGACCGACGACTGGGATCAGCTGTCCAACCTGATCCGCGCCAACCCCGGCGACAGGGTGCCGGTCGTCGTCGAGCGCGGGGGCCAGGAGGTCACCCTCCAGGCGACCATCGCCACCAACCAGGTCGCCAAGAAGGACGCGAACGGGCAGATCGTCGAGGGGGAGTACGTCACCGCCGGCTTCCTCGGCTTCAGCGCCGCCACCGGCGTGGTGAAACAGGACTTCGGCCAGTCCGTGACCTGGATGGGCGACCGGATCGGCGACGCCGTCGACTCCCTCGCCGCCCTGCCCGCCAAGATCCCCGCCCTGTGGGACGCGGCCTTCGGCGACGGGCCCCGCGAGGCCGACTCCCCGATGGGCGTGGTCGGCGCGGCCCGCGTCGGCGGCGAGATCGCCACCCTCGACATCCCGCCCACCCAGCAGCTGGCCATGTTCGTGATGCTGGTGGCCGGCTTCAACCTCTCCCTGTTCCTGTTCAACATGCTCCCGCTGCTGCCGCTCGACGGCGGCCACATCGCGGGCGCGCTGTGGGAGTCGCTGCGCCGCAACGCGGCCAAGGTGCTGCGCCGCCCGGACCCGGGCCCGTTCGACGTGGCGAAGCTGATGCCGGTGGCCTACGTGGTGGCGGGCATCTTCGTCTGCTTCACCCTGCTGGTGCTGGTGGCGGACGTCGTCAATCCGGTACGTATCAGCTGATCCAAGGATGTTCCGGGTGATCCGGACCATTCAAGCGGTCCGGTGAGGAGCCCGATCCTGGAGCATGTCCTTCCGGGTCGGGCTTCACGCCGGTCGCCCGGCAGAAGGGCGCCAAAGGGTGTATCTCGCGTACGCCGCGTGCCGGGCGTTCACGTCGGTGCCGTAATCTCGAAGGCCGGAGCCCGCCGCTGAACGGGGCCGGACCTTGATCCACGACTTGGGGTTGCACAGCAGATGACTGCGATTTCTCTCGGCATGCCGGACGTTCCGACCAGGCTCGCGGAGCGCCGCAAGAGCCGGCAGATCCAGGTCGGGACCGTGGCGGTGGGCGGCGACGCCCCCGTGTCGGTCCAGTCCATGACCACGACCCGTACGTCGGACATCGGTGCGACGTTGCAGCAGATCGCGGAGCTGACGGCGTCGGGCTGTCAGATCGTGCGGGTGGCCTGTCCCACCCAGGACGACGCGGACGCGTTGCCGGTGATCGCGAAGAAGTCGCAGATCCCGGTGATCGCGGACATCCACTTCCAGCCCAAGTACGTGTTCGCGGCGATCGAGGC